>CAIRNJ010000092.1 GCA_903879915.1 uncultured Elusimicrobia bacterium | reverse complement strand
TGTTTTAGCCTTGCAAACAGGGTGGGATGGGTATTGCTAACCGGCGCAAAGTGGGGTAATCAGACCGGCGAAAACTGGGGAATTCTAGACCGGCGGTAACACCTATAGGCCAAAAGGCCCTGTGTGCGCGGGAGCCGCGTGCGTTAGACTATAGTTGCAGGACCGGGGCGGATGCGCGGTGTAGTCCTTTCAGGCTGTGGCCGCGCTCCGAACGGAAGGCATATGAAAAAGAAGGATCTTGCGAAGCAGCAGCGGGTCTCCGAATTATTAGCCGCGGGAGAAAAGTTCTTCAGCGGAGGCCGTTATGCTGAAGCTATTGGCGAAGGCAGGAAGGCCGCCGCGCTTGATAGCAACGCGCCCGGCGCCGCCGGCCTGATAGCCAGGGCGGAAAACATCATAGCCTGTATAGCAAACCTGCGGGAGAGGGCCGCGGAGTTCAGGCACAAGGGCGAGCGCCTGCGGGCCGCGATGTTGTACACGGAATTATTGAAACTCGATCCGGGCCTTTCGGATGTCAGTCTTGAGCTGGAGAAACTTAACGGCGAGTTGAACGCTATCAGTACGCTGATCGAAGCCGGAGAAAAAATATTCAGCCTCCGGGAATACGGCGCCGCGGTCGCCAAATGGAAAGAAGTCTTCAAACTGGACAAGCACAACCAGGAGGCGGATTTTCTTATTAATAAAGCGAAAGAGGTTTTCGCCCGGAAGGACGGATTGTTGGCGAAGGCGCGCGACTATAGGCGGCAGGGCGAGCTTGACCCGGCGGCAAGAACGTACGAGGAATTGCTTAGGATATTCCCGAACCTGGCGGACGCCCGGAACGAATTGGCGGAAGTGAACGCCGGGATACGCCGCGCGAACGCGCTTCGGGTCATAAGACATCAGTCCGGAAAACCCGCAAGCGGCGGGAATGAAAAACCAGGAGCCGGCGCTTTGCGGCCTTCGGCCGGAAGAACACCCCCTGCCGCGACAGCCGGCAAACCGCGGGTCTGGAAAAATTATTTGTTCGCCGTGCTGGTTCTGGCTATATTCGCTTTGCTGTTCAAACTGCTGCCCCTGTTGTTCTTATCGGCGTCCTCAAGCCCGCTGTTCGTAACCTCCGCTGTGCTGATCGTAGTCCTGCTTTCGCTGCTGGTCTTTTTTCTCTGCACTTTACCAGCTTAACGGCAACTAGCCCTCCGCTAAAGGCAAGATAAACTCTGGCCGCCGGTGCCGTATGGCGAAGGGAAATAATCAAATAGTCAAATACGTCCCCTCGTCCCCTTTGTAGTAAAATACGGGGGGGGGGGAGGGCGACCATGAAGAACTGTCTGAACTGCGGCGCTATCTGTGCGGATAACAGTGACAAATGCCCGGCTTGTGAAGCCCGGGCCAGGCAACCCGCCGCGGAACCGGCCGCGCCGGCGGTCTGCGCCGGCCCCGGGGGCGGCCGCTGCTGGAAAGCCGCGCTGCTGTCAGTCTTCTGGTGCGGGGCTGGGCAGTTCTTTAAAGGCGAACTGCTGAAAGGTTTCCTTGTTCTCCCCGTAAACCTGCTGTTCTACGCGGCCACGTTCTTTGCTATGGTCGGGCTGGGTGATTACGAGCATCCCGGTGCCGCGGCCAAGGTCCTCCCCTTCTACGGCAAGGTTTTGTGTTTCACCGCCCCGGTCTGGGCCTGGAATATAGTAGACGCAATGAGGGCCCGTAAGCGGGAGTAACCGGTGCGTCTGCTCCCTTTCATAAATTAATCCGAATTGGGTGCTAACCTGGGGCGGCGATAAGCTAGTTGCGGTTCCGCCGCTGTTCCCGCCGTGTGCCAGAACATCCTGGTCCGCAATTGTACACCGCAGAAACTTAAAGTGTAAAATAGCCTTACAGCTCTCTGCGCTTGCCCGGTTTTAACGGATGGGCCATTTATGGAAAACAACGCTATACTGCTAACGGCGGCATCTCTCGGGTTCATTCATACCGTGCTCGGCCCGGACCATTATGTTCCGTTCGTCGCGCTGTCAAAGGCCCGGAACTGGACACGGGCAAGAACAGCCGCTGTTACCTTTCTTTGCGGCGTGGGGCATGTGGGGAGTTCTGTTCTTATAGGATTGGCCGGCATAGGCCTTGGAACGTCCGTTTCCCGGTTGGAGTGGCTGGAGGGACTCAGGGGGGATGCGGCGGGCTGGCTGTTGCTTTCCTTCGGTTTAGCCTACATGCTCTGGGGTATTAAAAAAGCGGTAAAAGGCGAAAAACATTCACATTCCCACACACATGACGGAGTGTCCTTGCATTCTCATGAGCATCCCCACGAAACTGAACACGCGCATGTCCACGGTAATGCTGCGTCCGTAACCCCTTGGGCGCTTTTTATTATTTTCGTGTTCGGCCCTTGCGAGCCGCTCATCCCCGTGCTGATGTATCCGGCCCTGAAAAACGGGCTCGGGCAGGCCATGGCCGCGGCTGCGGTTTTTTCGGCGGTCACCATCTCTACGATGATGGTTACCGTGTTCCTGCTCCTGCGCGGGGTGCGCCTGCTGCCCGTGGAGCGTATGGAACGATATGCCCACGCCTTGGCGGGTTTTGCTATTTTCTCCTGCGGGATAGCGGTAAAAGCAGGGCTTTAACGCTTTTGCCCGGCTCCTGTGAAAAGCAATGCGCGGGGTTGACCTGGGACCGGGAGTTTGAGAGAATATAGCCGGGCTGCGCGAACATGAAAAACAAGAAAGCCGGTTACACTCTTATAGAGCTGATGATAGTCGTAGCCCTCATCTCCATTTTATTGGGCATAGCCGTCCCCAAGCTTGTGGCCACAATGCACAGGTCAAAGGAGGGCGCAACCAAGACCAACCTGTCCAACATCCGTGCCGCGATACAGGTATTTTACGCCGACAACGAGGGCGTTTATCCCGAGGACGATCTGGCTTCGCTTACCTCCCGCGGCAAGTACATGAACAATATTCCCGTAACCACTATCTATAATATCTACCACCACCCAACCTCTTCTAAAGTGGAGCTTCTTTCCGTGGACTCCCAGCCGCTTTCCGACACCGCCGGCTGGGTGTACGTGTCCGACCGCGCGCATCCCCGCTGGGGCAGCGTCTTCATCAACTGCACGCATCCGGACCTCAACGGCTTGACCTGGTCGCAGTTCTGACGGGCCGGAGCCCGAAGGGTCTTTATTTATGCGGCAATTAATACGCCTGTTCTTTCCGTTAAGGCGCGCGGCTTTGCCGTGCTGTCTTCTGTTCGCGCTCTCCGGCGCAGCCGCCGGCGCCGCTCAGGAGGATAATGCCGGTTACGAAAAAACGCTGGAGCAGAAAGCGCAAGGGGCGCTGGTGAGCCTGTTCGGCCCGGGCAAGGCCGGGGTAATGGTACGCGCCGCGCCGGCCGGGCGCCTTACCGTTGTCATCGCGTTAAGCGACTCCGTAACGGACGCGGACGCGCAAAAGGCGCGCGATGCGATAAGCGGGCTGCTTGGCCTCGCTCCCGGGCGCGGCGACGAGGTTGTGGTAATGAAGCCCGGGTTCGCTCCCGGCCAGGCTGAGCCGGGACCTTCCGGCGGTTTCGGTAAATATGCCCCGCAGGGCTTAGGGGTGCTCGCCGGGATATTTATAGCCGTTCTCTTCTCCCGCCTGAAGCGGCCCGCCGCGAACGTTAAAACCACCGCCGCGCGTGCCCCGCTGCGGGCGGCGCCGCCGGCACAGTATGTGCCGCCTCCCGTGCAGCTCCAGCCTTCCTCCGCGGATAACGACGATCTGAATATCAAGAGCCGCCACGGCTTTTACAAATAGTCAAATACGTCCCCGTGGCTAAACAAAAATCCCCGATCTTTCATCGGGGATTTTGTTTTAGGACGTTCCGGTCGGGCGTTTATTTCTTGATGAACTCCATCACCGCCGCCAGCGCGGGGAGCAGGATGGAGCCTACCATCGCCTCGCCGGCCACCAGGCCCGAGGCCAGGGGCGTCGCGTAATGAGCGAACGAGCCGGCTTCGTCCTGGGAGAACCGGTACCAGACGGCCGAGATCACGCTGCCGATGGCCATGCCGATGTTCAGCGAGGCCGGCAGGATCAGCGCGAAGCCCAGCGCCGCCGGGATCGGCACGAACCAGAAGCGGCTCACCTCGTGGCCTTTCTCGTTGGTCTTCTTGAACGCTAGCATCATCTCGAAGAAGACGCCGATGAAGATGGCTATAACGGACGCCTGCAGCGCGCCATGCGGCAGGTAGGACAGGCCTTTCTCCATCACGATGGCCAGCGTGGCTATCTTGAGGCCCGTAGGGGCGGCCAGCTGGCCGGGGTTGAGGCCTATGCCGTAGGTGTGCTCCAGCATGTTGAACATGAACGGCGTAAGTATGGCGCCTATCGGGATAACTATCAGCTGGGCCAGGATCAGGGTCTTGAACTTGCCGCCCAGGCGCTGAGCCACCCAGAACGAGGGCACCACGTTCTCCGACGAGGCCTGCGGGTTGGCGCTGACGTAGGCGGCGGTGAGGTTGGACCGGATCTGAGCGGGCCAGAGTATGCCGAACATGAACTGTGTGGCGTTGGCCATCAGCGAAACCGGGCCCGACCCGGTGATGCCCAGCACGCGGAGGCCGGCGATGATAAGGATGGGCTGGATGGCGATCGCCAGAAGCACTTCCTGCCAGGGCATGTCGAACCAGGTGCTGGTCATCCACACCAGCAGCGTAACGGTTACGGTGATGCCGGTAACGGTCCACCAGAGCGGGATGGTCTCGTCCGCCATGGACTTGAACTCTTTCTTCTCGAACTTTACTTTATCCTTATGCAGGAAATGAAGGACTATCGGGATGACGATGCTGGTCAGCGCGGCGGAGATCATCAGGGCCGTGGCCGGCCACATCATCCACTGCACTACGTACTTGAAGTGCGAGGTCGCGCCGAGGAACTCGCCGGCATGGCCGCAGGTGGCGTTCAGGAAATCCATCGCGGCCGCTTTCGGCGCTCCGTCCAGGCCGCCCACGGAGTTAAGGGTATTCAGGCAGTTGCCGAAGTTGTCCCCTGTCACGCCGGAGAGGGCGGAGAATTTCGCCACCGTTTCGCCGAAGGCGCTGACTATCCAGGTGCCCATCAGGCCGGAGAGGCCTACGGAGAGCGGCACCAGCATGCCTATGCCGAAGGCCGCGAACTCGGGCCCGAGGGCGATGTTGAGGGCCGAGTTGCCCACTATCGGGCTGAGGACGCCGAGGCCGTCGCGCAGGAAGGTGAGGAAGCCGGCCACGCCGGTGCTGACCAGCAGCACGTCGCGCTTGGTCTTGGTGGTGGCGTTGGCCTTGGGGTCGGTCAGCGTCTGCGCCACGCTAAGGGTTGCCTTGCTGGTGGGCCACGGTATGGAGTGGTCCCTCAGGATGGAGCTTCTGGGGAGGATACCCATGAAGACGCCGAGGTTGGCGGAGACCAGCAGCCACAGGAACATCTGCCAGGTGGTAAGGTTGAACCCGATGTTGCGGCCGAAGACGTTCTGGATGTAGAAGAAGGCCGCGAGTATCACCACCATGAAGGCGATGCTGGACACCAGGCCTATCATGGTCTGGATGATGTTCAGCTCGATGGCGAGCTCCTGGCCCTGCATGCGCTTGCCCAGCACGTAGGCGGCCAGGAACATTCCGCCTATGGTCAGGTCCACGCTCTGCCCTAGCTTCAGCGTTACGTACGGAGTAGCGGCCGCGGCCACCGCGCACAGCAACCCGCCCAGCAACAGCAACCGCCAGTTCAATTCTTTCATGTTATCACCTTACACGATAATTCGGAATTGTAATAATAAAATTCCGCGGCGCGTTATTATTAAAATAACTTCCTGATTCGCCAATTGTATTTATAATACAAAAAAGAAAAGCCGCTTTGCTGTAAGCGGGGCGTATTTTACCGGCCGGCCGGTTGTCAGCGTTTGATATACGGAGGTTCCGGCTTGTAGCCCAGATCGGTGCACAGCGCGGAGTAGATCAGCATGTCCCGCCAGGCTTTGCGGGCGAATATTTTTTTTCTTGCCAGGCCTTCATATTTCATGCCCGCCGAGCCGGCCAGTTTTATAGAAGCGGCGTTTATGGGCTCGATGGCAGCTTCTATGCGGTGCAGTTTGAATTTACCAAAACCGAGTTTCAGGCAGGCGAGCACGGCTTCTTTCCCGTAACCCTTTCCCCAGAACTGGCTGAATACCCTGTACGCTATTTCTGCGGTCTGGAAGGAGCCCCTTGTTATCCCTATCAGCCCGACCGTGCCTACCTGCTGACCGTTCTTTTTCAGAAAGATCCCGCAAAAACAGCCTTCCCCGGCGCGGATACTTTTATTGTTCCACCGGATAACCTTGCCGAACTCTTTTCTTGTGCGGGCTGCTTTCTTGCGGGCGGAGGGAAAATCGAATACGTTCCTGGGCGGGAGCATTGAATCCTCCGCGTCCTTCCATGCTTTGAAGTCGGGGGCTTTCCAGGGCCGGATATACAGTCTTTTCCCGCTTTGCTGAAGCTGGCCGCGCCCGGTGAATTTCATGATCATGGCTATTATATCGTTGTCGGGTGTTCAGGGGATAAAGGCGAATTTAAGGAGAACCGTGCCGCCGCTCCATTCCCGCGCGTTGTCGCAGGCCTGGCCGCAGATATCCCTCAGGACGGCATGCAGCTTTGGATCGGCGCCGGCCATTACAGCGGCGTTCTTTACGAACACAAGTATTTTCCCGTTCTTGTGTATGTTCGCCATGTCGCCGAGATAATCCACCATGGCGTCCCAGTTCCTGCCGAAGTCGCCGGGGAAGCCCAGCGCCAGCCCGGCGTATTCCATAAGCTCCGGCTTGCTCTTCATCCGCGCGCCGTCCAGCTCGAATACCGCGAAGCCGGCCGCGCGCGCGGCGGCGGCCAGGGCGGCGGCCTCCGCGGCGGACAGGTCGGCCAGGTCGGGCGGCAGCGGGGTATTAAGGAAATCTGTGTTCATAAATAAAAATCACGGCACGGGGCCGTGATTTTTATCATACCAAAAGCGGGGGCTTATTTCACTATGGTCAGTTTCACGAAGGTCTTGTAATGGTCCATCGTGTAATAAATAAACTCGCCGCCGCCGATTATTATCCGCTCGGGACCGCGCGCGCTCTGCATGGTGCCGGTCATATAGGTGGTGCCGCCGATATTAACAGGCACGGCGCCGTCGCCGGTCTGGCGGCCGGGGACCATCAGCGTGTATTCGTGGTAATAGCCTTTCGGGGCCTGGGGCATGCCGCCTTCGTTGTTATTGTTGACCACGCCGTCCTGCTTGAACTGGAGCGGCTTGCAGTTAGCTATCTTGTTAAGCAGCCCTATGATGGCGGTTGTCCTGACCTCGTCGTTTACCTTGGGGGAGAAATCTTTTCCAGGCTGTATCAGGGGATTAGGGGTGCAGGCGGGGGTTGCGGCGCCGGCCTTTTCCGCGAACAACTCCTGTTCGTCCTGGGCTATCTCCGTGACTACCGGTACGGGCAGTTCGGCGCCGGCCTGCACCGCGGTAACGCCGGCCAGGGTGTCGAGCGACTGTATGGCGCCGCTGTCCTTGGTCTGGAGCGCGGGCTCGGCAAAAGCGAAAGAAAGGCCGCTTAAGATGAAGGCGGCGGCCAGGAACAGCGCTGATTTGGCTTTTCGAGTTGTTTGATGCATTATTTTTTCCTTATGCCTGTAATAAAAATTACCGCGCTCGATATCAGATATATTGTTACCTTAATAGAGCCTTGTGTCATGGGTACAAAGACCTATACCCGGGGTGGGCCTAAGCTGCCAGAATGGGTACCGGGAACTATTGCGGGGCCGCGCAGGAAGCGCTAACGCGCGCCTATTTTGTATTATTCTTTTGCGGCATTCAGCGCTTCACCGCCGCTGCCCGGCCAGCCGGCCAAAGGAACGGAAATGAAAAAAGCATTGTTCCCGCTCGTCGTGTTCCTGCTTTGCGCGCCGCCGCTTTTCGCCGGGGAACTCCCGGGGGCGGCGGCCTCGGCGCCGGCCGCGCAGGCCGGGGAAAAGCCGGGGGAAAAGATACCATCCGAAGACAGCACGCTTAAGAATTTCCATCAGGTCGGCATCGGCCTTTACGGCGGGAAGCTTTTCCGCGGCGCCTCTCCGGTGCGGGAGCTGGCTAAAAGCTCCGCCGCCCCGCTGGAAGATCCCCAAATAATGGAAGCTGCCGGGCAGATAATGGCTCATGTTAAGGCGCTGGGCATCAATACGATAATTTCGCTGGAAGACCCGGCGGATACCGAGAAGAACGGCAAGAAGTCGTTCTCCTTCGCGCTGGAAAAGGCCGCCGCGCGCCCGGCGGGGATAACTCTGCTGTCCCACCCGATGAACAATGCGGACTTCAGGGATATGTCCCCCGAAGCCATCCTGGCCTGGCTGAAGGGCGTGGAAAAAGACATAAACGCTTCCGTTAAAAAAGGCGGCGTGCTGTTCCATTGCGCGGCCGGGCACGACCGCACGGGGCTGGTGGCGGCCTATCTGCGGATCACAATAAGCAAATGGCCGGTGGAACGGGCCATAGCCGAAATGCGCGACCTAGGCCACAACTGGCCGCGCTATTCCTCCAACGGGGGGAAGTCCTCCTGGCACGAGGAGTTCCTGAAAAGCCGGTTCGGCGCCGCGGCGGTGCTTAAAAGTACCTATACCTATCGGGGACGCTGATGACGAAATGACTTATTATTAACAAACTCCTACTGCGTGTTGATAAATAATCATAAAGTCATCAGCGGGCCCTGCGGGTGAACTTAAGCACTTCGAACCAGGCCAGGCTTATGGCACCGGCCGCGAAGCTGAAGACGAGGTCCTTGAGGTGCAGGACCCCGAAGTGGAAGACTTCCCTGAAGAAAGGGACGTAAAGCGTCAGCGCCATCACCGCCAGCGCGCCGGCGCCCACCCACCAGAAGGTCCGGTGCGCCTCCCGCATTATCCTTACGAAGTTATCCTTCCATGAAAGGTTCGTGAGTATCAGCAGGACGTTGGCGAATACCAGCGTGACGAAAGAAAGCGCCCGCGCCTCGGCCTCGCCCTTGCCGAGATACAGCGCGAACAGGAAGATCCCGAACACCACCGCCAGCACGCTGGCCCCCTGCAGCAGGCTCAGAGCGGCCATCCTGGCGGAGAACAGCGGCTCGCCCATGCGGCGCGGCGGGCGGTCCATTATATCCTTATCCTCGCGGTCGGCCTCGAACACCACCGAGCAGGCGGGGTCTATGATAAGCTCCAGGAAGGCGATATGCGCCGGCATCAGCACTAGCGGCAGGCCGAACAGCACCGGCAGCAGCGACATGCCGGCTATGGGCACGTGCACCGAAAGGATATAGGCGATGGCTTTTTTCAGGTTGTCGAAGATCCGGCGCCCCTGGCGGATGGCCTGCACGATGCTGGAGAAATCGTCGTTCATCAGCACTATGGCCGAGGCCTCGCGCGCCACGTCGGTGCCCCGCTCGCCCATGGCTATGCCGATATGCGCCGCCTTCAGCGCCGGCGCGTCGTTCACGCCGTCGCCGGTCATGGCCACTATCTCGCCGTTGGCCTTGAGGGCGTTCACGATGGCCAGCTTCTGCTCCGGCACCACGCGCGCGAAAACGCAGGTGTCCTTCATGCACGCGCGCAGCGCTTCCGGCGTCATCGCGGCCAGCTCAGGGCCGGTAACGGGCCTGTCCGGGTTGCGCAGCCCTATCTGCCGGGCGATAAAGGAAGCCGTGCCGGGATAATCCCCGGTTATCATCACCACCCGTATGCCGGCGTTGTGCGCCTCGCGCACCGAATCCGGCACCTGCGGCCTGACGGGGTCCATGAAGCCCGTCAGCCCGGCGAACTCGAACTTGAAATCGTGCTGTTTCTCCGGCAGGGCGTCCTCTCCGAAAACGGCCCTGGCCACGCCCAGCACGCGCAGGCCGCGGTCGGAAAGCTCGAGCACGGCCTTCATAACTTCCCCGGCTTTGTCCGGGGCGAGGTGGCAGAGGTCTATGACGGCCTCCGGCGCGCCCTTGGCCGCTATAGTGTAGCGCAGGCGGTCCGGCGAGGCCCAGACGTGCGAAAGGGAGAGCAGTTCCTTCGACAGCGGGTACTCCCGCACCACCTTCCAGCTGCCGTGCAGGTGTTCCGTGCCGGCCAGGCAGCCGGTGGCCACGCGCTTAAGCTCCTTTTCGATCGGGTCGAAGGGGTTCTTCTGGCTGGCCAGAACGGCGTACTCGGTCAGGTCGTGGAATTCCTCGGGTATGGCCGTTTCCTTCTCCGCAAGCTTGTGGAACCGGCCGCCGGCCCAGAGCTCGCACAGGCGCATGGTGTTGAGCGTCAGCGTGCCCGTCTTGTCGGTGCAGAGCACGGTGGTGGAGCCCATGGTCTCTATGGCCTGCATCTTGCGGGTGAGCACGTTCTTTCTGGAGATGCGCCAGGCGCCAATGGTGAGGAATATTATCAGCACCACCGGGAATTCCTCGGGCAGCATGGCCATGCTCAGCGTCAGGCCCGCCAGGAAGCCGCCCAGCCAGCTGCCGCGCGTGAGGCCGAACATCACGACCACTACCACGCACATAACGGCGCCGGTCAGGGCGAAATATTTCACTATCCGGCCGGTTTCCTTGTTGAGCGGCGTTTCTTCCTGCGTTATGGCCTCCAGGGCCTTGCCTATCCTGCCCATCTCCGAGCGCAGGCCGGTGGCCGTGGCCCTGACCAGCGCCCGGCCCTGCACCACCAGCGTGCCGGAATAGACGAAGGGCAGGTCGTCGCCGCCGGGGCGGGCAGTTTCAGTGCGGCCGTCCCAGGCCGCTTTGCGCACAGCCAAGGACTCGCCGGTCAGCAGGGATTCGTCCGCGGAGAAATTCACGCAGGCCAGCACCACGCCGTCGGCGGGAACGCGGTCGCCTTCCTGCAGGCAGATAACGTCCTCCCGCGCCACTTCCCGGCCGGGGATCCTTACCTGCCTGCCGCCGCGTATCACCAGCGCCCTGGGGCTGGCCAGCGTCCGCAGCGCGGCCAGCGCGTTCTCGGTCTTCCGCTCCTGGTAAAAAGTTATGCCGATGACCACCACCACGAAGCTCATGAGCATCAGCGCGTCCTTCACGTCGCCCAGCACCAGGTAGATGGTGCCGCAGGCGAGCAGCAGCAGGAGCATCGGCTCCTTGAGCACGGCGAGGGCGATGTCCAGGATGGTCTGCTTTTTCTGGGAGGGGAGTTCGTTGTAGCCTTCGGCCTGAAGGCGCGCGGCGGCTTCCTGGCCGGAAAGGCCCTGGACAGTGGCGAGCAGATCGTTAAGGTCGGGCATCGATAGTTTCCTTATTCTCGTTCCCAAATAAAAACCGCGGGAGAATATAGTCCCGCGGTCTGAGAACCGCTGCGCTGGGCCCGGCCGCGTCCCCCGTGCGGGGGACCGCCTGATCTAGTGCGGATATCTTTCCAAAAATCACCGGAAGTGTCAATAGCATGCCGGGCGGCGCCGGATAAGATGAATCCTTTTGGCCGCTGCCGCATCTAAATATCAAAGGCGGATGAGCGGGCGGCCGCGCCGCACGGGATAAGACAAGGAGACGTCATGGAAAATCTTACACTGGAGTCCTTTAAAACCAAGGTCTTCGATTTCGAGGCCGGCAAGGACTGGAAGTTCGCCGGGACGAAGCCCTGCATAGTGGATTTTTACGCCGACTGGTGCGGGCCGTGCAAGATGCTGGCGCCCGTGCTGGCAGGGCTGTCGGAGAAATACGCCGGGCGGCTGGACGTGTACAAGGTGGACACCGAAGCGGAGCAGCAGCTGGCCGCCATGTTCGGCATCCAGAGCATTCCCACGCTGCTTCTGATCCCGGCGGCGGGCCAGCCGCAGGTAGTGCGCGGCGCCCTGCCCGCCGACGTCCTGGAAAAGGCCGTGGCTGACGTGCTGGGCGTTAAATGACCGCCCGCCTTAATTAAGCGGCCCGGCCGCCGCCGGCGCGGCCGGCATAAGTACGACATCTTTTTGTCACTTAAAAAAACATACAATCTCATAGGTCCCGGGCGAGGCCGGGCCGCGGTCCGCGGGCTTGAACGCTATGAGCTTTCCGCCGGGAAGATATTTTGCCGCTTTATTGCCGCGTCTCGCGGCGTGCGCGGCGCTGTGCGCGGCCTTGTGCGCGCCCGCCCGGGCGTATTATTACGAGCCGCCGCCGCTGCCGCAGCCTTTCAGCATCTTTAAGTTCAAGGTAACGCACTGGCAGACCACCGGCTCCGATTATTTCCGGACCTCCTTTTATCTGCCGCCCGAATCGTGGGTTCCGCCCGACCCCGATGTGCAGGCGGGGTCTACGCTGGATTTCCAGGGACTGGACAGCGCCATCGAGGTGCTTTCGGCGGAAGCGCGGCTGTTCAGGGGCTTCTCCGTAGAGGCCGAATACGGCAGCAGCAGTTTCTCCGGGGGGACCGCCTATGACCATGACTGGCTGCACGCGCCCTGGCATATCCTCTATTTCTACACCGGGCCGGTCTGGGTCGATCCTATTCACAGGGATTTTTCCCTGTCGCGTTCCAGGCTGGCCGGCAGCACCGAGCTTTATTCCTTCAACGCCTATCTGCGCGTCTACAACAGCAGCCGCCAGCGGTTCATGCGGGATTCTGACTACGAGCACAACATAGATCTTTACGCGGGCTACAGCTGGTACGGGGACAGTATCAGGATCTCGGAAGGCAACCAGCTCCAGTCGGTGGATGTCTTCGGCGGCGGCACGCAGCCGCTGGGCCCGTTTTCGGGCCTGCATTCCACTTATAAGCTGCATTGGCAGGGGGTGCGTTTCGGCTTCCGCGAACAGACGAAGTTCACCGACGCGCTGACCATGGAAGGTAAGCTCGCCTACAGCCCGAACATGGAATATATCGGAGAGGGCTACTGGAACCTGCGTTCCGAATTTTTCAACCCGAGCTTCCGCCATACGGCGAAAGGCACGATCATGGAATTTTCAGCTTCCCTGGAATGGAAACTGACGGCCTCCCTGCTGCTTAACGCCGGGTACAGGGGTACGTTCTATGCCGCCAACGACGGCGTCGACCGCACTTTCTTCTCCGACGGCACGCAGTCCGGCATAAAGCTGGAGAAGGTCAGGAACAGCCGCACAGGCTGGCTGCTGGGCCTGGCGCTGAAATACTGAGATAGTTGCCTTTGCAGCCGCCAATACCGCGGCGCACCAGGACTTCCGGCCTTTGAATATGGGAGAATATTGGCGCTGAGATAGATAAGCGCCATTTTCGCGGAGGTCAATAATGCCAAAAGTTAAATTCGGCGGCTATTCCCTCATCCTTGTTTTTCCGGTCCTGTTCTGCTCCCCTGCCGCGGGCGGCCAGGACCAGATCTTCAAATGCTCGCCAGCCGGGCTTCATCCCACCCAGCTGGCGGTGGGGATGGATGAGGTCCGGAAAAAAACGGAAGAGCTGCGGAAACTGACCGGCAAAGAGCTTGAGAAGTATGAAAAAAAGAATCCGGAGCCGACAGTTAAAGGACCCGGTGGAACGCTTTATATCATCGACCATCACCACCTGGCCCTGGCGCTGCTGACGGCAGGCGCAGCAATGACCTACTGTACGGAAGCCGCTGATTATTCCGGCCTGGAGGCTGCGGATTTCTGGGTTAAGATGGAAGACAACAAATGGGTTTACACCTATGACGAGAACGGCCTCGGCCCCCTGCCGTATTCCGAGCTCCCGGCCTCGGTGGGCGCCCTGAAGGACGACCCGTACCGGAGTCTGGCGGGCGCCGTGCGCAAGGCCGGCGGCTATGCCAAGACGGATAAGCCTTTCGCCGAATTTAAATGGGCGGATTTTTTCCGGGATAAGTTCACCCGCAAGATACTTGAAAGCGATTTCGGCGGCTGCGTTAAAAAGGCCGTGAAAATAGCGCATTCTTCCGCGGCGGCGGGTTTGCCCGGTTACCGCAAGTAACGCCGGCTCCCTTGCCGGCGCTAAAATTATAAAATAATGCTTATGAAAAAACCGGGGCTCGCCGCGGTCTGCCTGCTGCTGCTGTGGGGCTGCAAAGCCGCGCCTGAAATTTCAAAATATGAAGCCGGCGACTACGTGGTGTATAAATACTACGGCATCTACCGTCCCGTGCCGATAACGCTTACCGAGCGCGTGCTGGCCAAGACCGGCGGCAACAAGCTGGAGCTGCTGGTGGAATGGCAAAGCGGAAAAGAAGCCCGCGTCTGGAAGCAGTTCGTGACCGATACCGCCTACAACCGCGCCAACAATATCGTCGACCGCCTGGTGCTGCTGGAGAACGGCAGGGAGACCGAACTGCCCAACCGCGACAACCTCGACCTTTTCAGGCTTTACGAAGGCACTTACCTCATCGCGCAGCACATGCCGCGCCTGGTGAAGGAAGAAAAGCTGGCCCTGCCGGTCGGCGGGGGGAGCTGCCTCTGCCGCGTCAGGACCTACAAGACAAAAGTTCTGGGCATGCACGCCACTATGACCGTGGCGGACAGCGAAGAGTTCAAGTGGACCAATGTCTCCACTACCTATAAGGACATAAAAGGCGGGCTGCTTTACGCCGTGGAAGTGGCGGAATGCGGCAGTAAGAAATAAGCCGGAGGCTGCAATGAGCGTATCTTCACATCTTACCCCCGATCCCGAGCGGCGGCTCCGGCTGATACACGGGAACATACAGAATTCTCTCAGGCGGCTGGACTGGCAGCTGGGCGCGGCGACTTTTTTCGCGGCGGGGCAGATGGCCGTTATCAAGATAACCGCGCCGGAGGGGCTGCTGACGTATATAGCGCTGCTCGCGCTGTGCGCGGCCGTGCCGGCGGGCCTGCTGGGCGCCTCGCCTTTCATAGAAACTTTACGGCGCATCCCGCTGCTCGAGCCGCGCGAGAACAAGCAGTATTCCGGCGGCTCGCTGGTCAACGACTACGATATCGCCCGGTATTCACAGGCGGAGCTGGTGAACTTCCTGGACCGGTACCTGGGCGGGGGCGTGACGGCCACGCCGTACTACGAGGATATAGTGGCGCAGATAGTTATAGGGGCGCGCGTGGCAACGCGCAAGCGCCGCCTGTTCGGCGCCGCCTGCGTGCTGGCGGGCCTGGCGCAGCTGTGCCTGTTCGCGCGGCTTATCCTGCGCTGACTTTCCGTTCCGTTACAGCCACTTATGCCGCGGGTAGCGGCGGGCCAGCGCCGGCTTTAATTTGGGGTAGCTTTCTTTCCAGAAACTTTTAAGGTCTTTCGTAACCTGCACCGGCCGCATGGACGGGGCCAGTATGTGTATTACCAGCGGCACGCGCCCGGCGGCCACGCGCGGCGTCTCCGTCAGCGGGAACAGGTCCTGTATCTTGGCTTCCAGGTAGGGCTCGCCGCCGCGCGGGTAGCGGATCTTCGCCCGCCGCCCGCCCGGCATTTCCAGTTTCGAAGGCGCGTACTGCTCTATCAGGCGGTTCTTGTCCCAGCCGAACCAGTTCTGCAGCGCCGGCAGCACGGGACGCTGCCGGGCCTCGGCCACGCTGCGCGCGCCGGAGCAGATCTCCGCTATCACCAGGTTCAGGTCTTCGGGGCCCAGGGCCTCAATGCCCAGGTCGGGGCAGGCCGCGGCCAGGAAAGCCACGCGCGCCAGCCACGCCTCCACTTCTTCGTCCCAGTGCTGGAGCTTGTGCCGGCCGCTGGTGAACTCCTCGGCTATCAGGTCGGAGGAAACTTTAGTGCGCGCGGCCGCCGCTGTCTCTGTGCGTATTACCACGTCCCGGTAAAGCGTCAGCGTTTCCGTCACCGGGGTCAGCATATCCTTGTCGAGCCCGGGCCGGGTTACGGTAGTAATGTCGCCGGGGAAGGATTCTTTCAGCCATTCCTCTTTGAGCTCGGCGGCGAAAGAAAGGGTTATATCCGCTCCGCCGCGCTGGCGGCTTTCCAGCGCCTCGCCGGCGCAGATCAGGGCGGCGCCGGCGGCGGCGCTGCCGGCTTTCAACCTGGCCCGCCGCGCGCCCGGCAGCTGGTAGCGGCCGCTCTGCGCCGACACGAGGGCTGCCACCCGGTCCGGGAAGGCGCGCAGGAAGCAGCGCGCCGCCCGCCGCAGCGCGCCGTCTCCGCCCGGGGCGGCGGAGCCCGCCAGCCGCCGCGCGGTGCGCCAGGCTTCCCTGGCGGCGGCCGGCCTTACGCCGGCGCGCGCGCAGGCGCCGGGGCTGAAATCGTCGGCGGCGCAGAATTCAAGGGCTTTTACCACCGCCGCCAGGTCCGAGCGCAGGTCGGCGCCGTAGCGCCCCCCGGCGCCGGCGCTTTCGTCCCACAGGCCGCGGCCCTGCGCGGCGGCGGCCGCCAGCGCGCATTCATAAACGCAATCGAGGCCGGCGGCTTCCACCAGCATCCGCGAATAGCGCGGGTGCAGCGGCAGGCGCGCCATGGCGCGGCCTTCGGGCGTAAGTTCCCCGGCGGCGTCCGTCGCCCCGAGCTCCCGCAGCAGGTTCTCGGCGCGGGCGTCCTCTTCAGGGGCCGGCGGGTCCAGCCAGCGCAGCGCGCCGAAGCCGGCGTAGCCGCAGGCCTTCAGCGTCAGCAGCGCTTCGCTCACGTCCAGCCGCAGGATCTCGGGCTCCAGCGCCGCCGGGCGCCCCTGGTTCTCCCGCTCCGTCCACAGGCGCGCGCAGACGCCGGGCAGGGTGCGGCCGGCGCGGCCCGCGCGCTGCTCGGCGGAAGGGCGGGCTATCTGCTCGGTGAAAAGGGTGTTGATGCCGCGCGCCCCGTCGAAGCGCGCGATGCGCGCCAGGCCGCTGTCTATCACGGCGGTCACGCCGTCTATGGTCAGCGAGGTCTCGGCTATGTTGGTGGCGACTATGATCTTCCTGCGGGCCGCCGGCGCCAGCGCCGCGTCCTGCTCGCGCGGGGGGAGGTCGCCGTGCAGCGGCCGCAGGTCGAAAGCCGAGAACGCGGGGTTCTTCGCCAGCTCCGAGCAGGTGCGCTGTATCTCGTAGGCGCCGGGCATGAAGACCAGCGCGTGGCCCGTGTTCGCGCCGCTGTGCGCGCCGCCGGCAGCGGCCGGCAGCAGGGCGGCGCAGGTGCGTGCCGCGGCTTCCCAGGGCGGGAGCTTGGCCGTGTCGGGCCCGCAGTAGGTCACGCGCACCGGCCAGGCCCGGCCCTCGGCTTTCACCGTCTCGCACGGCGCCAGGTAAGCCGCCAAAGCTTTTTCGTCGAGCGTGGCCGACATCACTACCACCAGCAGGTCCGGGCGCGGCCCCCGCTGCAGCGCCAGGCAGGCCGCCAGCGTAAGGTCGCCGTAAATATGCCGCTCGTGGAATTCGTCCAGGATGATAGCCGAATATTTTTTCAGCCGGGGGTCAGACACCAGCTCGCGCAGCAGTATGCCTTCGGTCTCGAAGATGATCCGGGTTCTGGGGCCGGTCTTGTCCTCGAAGCGCACGCGGTAGCCCACTTCCGCGCCGGGCAGGCCGCCCCGTTCTCCGGCCACGCGGACGGCCAGCATCCTGGCCGCCAGGCGGCGCGGCTCCAGCACAGCTATGCGGCCTTTCAGGCCGCTGTCGAGCAGCAGCTGCGGCACTTTGGTGGATTTGCCCGAGCCGGGGGGGGAGGAGATTATAAGGCGGCGGCCGCGCGCCGCGGCGCGCAATATTTCCCCGGCGCTTTGCAGTATGGGCAGTTGGTCCATTTCTAACGGAATTATAGCGTAAAACAAGACTTAAGACTATTATATAATTTGGTTAATAATGAGACGCGCGCCGGGAACATATTCTGCTAAAAACACGCCGCCGGCCGGCGGCAGCTCCCTGCCCGCCTGGCTGCCGGCGGCGGCCGTAGCCGCCGTGACCTTCGCCGTCTTCTCCGGCGTGCTGCGCAACGGCTTCGTGAACTGGGACGACGATTTCAACCTGCTGCTCAATAACGATTACCGCGGCCTGGGCTGGGCGCAGCTGAAGTGGATGTTCACCACTTTTCACATGGGGCATTACCAGCCGCTGAGCTGGCTGACGCTGGGCCTGGACTATAAGCTCTGGGGCATGGCGCCGAAGGGCTACCACCTTACCAGCCTGCTGCTGCATTGCGCCAACGCGGCGGTTTTTTATTTCGTCTCCCTGCGCCTGCTCGGGCTTGCCGCTCCCGGCCGGCCGGAAGAGAAAAGAGGTCTGCTGCTCTGCGGGGCGGTTTTCTCCGCCCTGGTCTTCGCCGTTCATCCCCTGCGGGTGGAAGCGGTGGCCTGGGCTACCGAGCGGCGCGACGTGCTGTCCGGCTTTTTTTACCTGCTGACGGTGCTCTATTACCTGAAGGCCTGCTCTCCCGGCGAAGACGCCGCCGCGAGGCCGAAAAGACTGGCGCTGGCGGCGGCGCTGTTCCTGGTGTCGCTGCTTTCCAAGGGCATCGGCGTCAGCCTGCCCGCCGTGCTGATAGTGCTGGACGTCTACCCGCTGCGCCGGCTGCCGGCCGGGGCAGGGCAATGGCCGGCCCCGCAGTACCGGGCTGTCTGGCTGGAGAAAATACCTTTCGCGGTCCTTTCCCTGGCCGCCGGCGTGGTGGGGCTGGCCGCGCAGATCACCACCGGCGCCACCCTGTTCCTGAACATAGGGGAGCAGCCTTCCCTGCCCGTCCGTGTTCTGCAGGCGCTTTACGGCGCAGGCTTTTACGTGTGGAAGACCGTGGCGCCCGTTAACCTGCTGCCGCTGTACGAGCGGGCCTATCATTCCGACGCGCTTTACTGGCCCATAATAATTACCGCGGCGGCCGTGGCCGCCGCCTCGGTAGTTTTCTTCCTGCTGCGGCGGCGGCTGCCCGCGCTGCTCGCGGTGTGGGTCTGCTACATAGCCACGCTGCTGCCGGTGCTGCAGGTGGTGCCGTTCGGGCCGTACATCGTGGCCGACAGGTACAGCTACCTCGCCTGCCTGGGCTGGGCGCTGGGCGCCGGCTGGGCGCTGAGCGCCGGCCTGCGCGCGGCCGGCGCCTCCGGCGCGAAGGTACTGCTGGCCGCGGCCCTGTGCGCCGCCGCCGGGCTGGGGCTGCTGACCAGGCGCCAGACGGGCGTCTGGTTCAGCCCGGAAACTTTGTGGCGCCATACGCTGGCGGGCAATCCTTCCTCCACCATAGCGCACAGCAACCTCGGCTCCATACTGCTGGACCAGCAGGGGAAAGTTGAGGAGGCGGCCGGGCATTTCCGGCTGGCTTTGCGGATACGGCCCGACTACGCTTTCAGTCATTACAATTACGGCAACGCCCTTTGCTTCCAGGGCCGGCTGGACGAAGCGATAGAGCATTACCGGCGGACGCTGCAACTGATGCCGGATTACGCCAACGCGTATTTCAACCTGGGCAATTCTTTTATACGCAAAAACCTGCCCGGCGCGGCCATAGGCTATTACCGGGCGGCGCTGCGGCTGAAGCCGGACTATGCCGAAGCGCACAGCAACCTGGCCGTAGCCCTGATGATCACGGGCGACCGCGCCGGGGCCGTCGGGCATTTCCGGGCCGCGCTGAAAATAAACCCCGGCTACGCGCGGGCCCGCCAGGGCCTGGCCCAGGCCGGCGGGGGGGAATACCCGTGACGCGCGCGCTCCTTGTTTTAACGCTGCTGTGCGCGGCGGCCGGCGCCCGGGCCGCGGAACCGTATTATTTCGTCACGGTACGCAACGGCGTGTCAGTGTCCGGTTACGAAGGATCTTACAAGGCGCTCGAAAAAATGGTGCAGCTGGCCGATTCGCAGCATGTGCGGCTGACGCTGCTGTTCAGCGCCCAATACGCGGCGTATATTTCCACCGACCCGGCGCGGGCGGCGCAGCTCGAAAGCTGGGAAAATGCCGGGCACGAGATAGGAGCTTATCACCAGGGGCCGGACACCAGGGACTGGGACGGGTTCTCCGATCTGCGGGGCGAGGCCCTGGCCCGCGCGCGGGGGGGCGGGGCGCCGGAGGCGGCGGTTCCCGGCCACGCGGATTATTTTTTCATGCTCGGCGGGCTTGCCCCGAAAATCAGGTCCGGCTGCGTGGCCGGCCGGGCGGATAAAGAGTTCCTGGCCGCCGCGCCGGAAAACGAGGTCTGCCCCGGAGGGACCGCGGCCGAGGGAGCTAACAGGTGGATCTTCTCCTCCGGCGGCCGCCGGCGTCTTTCGTCCGCGTCCCCGTCCGGCCGGGCCGGCGTACAGGCGGCTGAAAAAGTGTTCTCCGGCATGAAGGGCGGGGTTTACGGCGCCGCTTTCAAAAGCTCGCCTTCCGAATTCGGGGCTTTCTACGCCTGGCTGCAGTTCCTGAAAGGCCGCGACCCGCAGGGCGGCCGCAGCCGCACCGTCTCGGCGGTGGTGGAGGAGAAGCTCCTCGCGGAAAAGGTCGTCCGTGAGGAAAAGGCGGCCAGGGCCGAAAGAACGGCAAAGCCGGAACTCCCCGCGCGGACCATAGTGATCCCGGACATCCCCGAGGCCGCGGATACGGCGGACATCCCGGATGCCGACGGAGCCGACGAGGCCGAAGCTGACCGCGAACCGGGAGACCCGGAGATCCCTCGGCTTAAGCCGGTACACAGCCCGTACAGCCGCGTAGAACGGCTCTTTTTCGGGCGGTTCCGCCCGCTGCGCCAGGCGCCGCGCCCCGCGCAGCGCCGCTATTGCGGCGACGGCATCTGCGACATGGTTGAAAGAAGACACCCGGGCAGCTGCGCGCGCGACTGCGGCAGATAGAGGCCGGACCGGAACCACATGACCTTTACAGAGAAAATAACGGACCTTTTAAAAAAGAACGCCTTCCCTGTCCTGCTCGTCCTGATAGTCCTGGCCGTTCTTTTCCCGGCCCTCAATAACGGCTTCGTGGACTGGGACGACGTGCAGTACGTGGTCTCTAACCGGGCGCTGCGCGGCTCCTGGCTGGACGTCCTTACTTTTTTCCCCGGCTATTACCACCCGCTCACCGTGCTCACCTATAAGCTGGAGTTCTCTCTGTTCGGCCTGCAGCCGCTGCCTTACCATCTCACCAACCTGCTGCTGCACGCCGCCTGCTGCGTGGCGGTCTATCGCTTCCTCTCCGCGCTGGGCGCCCGGCCGCCGTCCGCTTTCCTGGCGGCGCTGCTGTTCGCCGTGCACCCGGTGCACGCCGAGCCGGCGGCCTGGATCTCCGGCCGCAAGGAACTGCTGTGGGGACTGTTCGCGTTCTGGTCGCTCACCTGCTACCTCAGGTTCCTCGACGGCCGCTGCGGGCGGTTCCTGCGCTGGTCGCTTTTTTTCTTCCTGCTGGCGGCCCTGGCCAAGCCGGCCGCGCTGGTGCTGCCGCTGGCGCTGCCGCTGCTGGACTATTACCGGGGCCGCCGTTTCAGCCCCGGGCTGCTGGCCGAAAAAGCGCCGTACCTGCTGCTGGCGCTGCCGCTGCTGGCGCTGTCCGGCTCGCCGGAGGGCTTCCTGCTGGGCGGCGGCGCCGGGGCTTTCTCTTTCGCCGGCGCGGCGGCTTCGGCCGCGCGCAGCGCCCTCTTTTACCTGGGAAAGCTGGCCGTGCCTGTTTCCCTTTCCGCGCTGTACCCGGCGCTGACGCTGCCGTTCGGCGCCGGCTGGTACCTGCTGCTGTTCCTCGCGGGCTGCGCGGCGCTGGGCCTGCTGCTGCGGCCCGCCGGCCGCGCCGGCGCGCCCGGGCCGGGCTGGCGGAAAAAAACCGCGTTCGCGGTCCTTTTTTTCTTTATCACGGCCCTGCCCGGGCTTATAGTCTCGCCCCCGGCCGACCGCTACGCCTACGTGCCGGCGGCGGGCCTTTTCTTCCTTTACGGCGAACTCGTCGTCCATCTTTTCAGCCTGGCCTCCCGCCGGGCGCGGCTGCTCGCGCCGGCGCTCGCGCTGCTCGTCGCCGCGCATTGCTTCGCGCTGGCCGGGGCTTCTTTTTACAGGGCCCCGCTGTGGAAGGACAGCCTTACCCTGTGGACCGGCGTAATGGAGCGGAACGCGCTCGAGCCGATGGCGTATTACGGCAGGGGCAACGCTTACCGGGCGGCCGGCTGTTACGCCGCGGCCCTGGCCGACTTCACCCGGTGCCTGGAAATAGACCCCGGCAACTGGAAAGCGCTGTCCAACCGCGGCCGTATTTACGCTGAGCTTAAGCGGCCCGGCCCGGCATTGGCCGATTACAGCGCGGCCATAGCGCTCAGCCCCTCTTCGGCGCAGCTGTTCCTCAACAGGGGCAACGCGTATCTGCTGGGGGGGGACCGGGCCCTGGCCGTAAAGGATTACGACCGGGCGCTGGCGCTGGCCCCGGGGCTCGCGCAGGCGGAGGCCAGCCGCCGCGCGGCGCTGGCGCCGCGTGCGGGTTCGAAGCCGGCGGGCCGGTGATAAACGCGTTTTATAAATAGTACAATCGTTCTTTAAAGCCGCGGGGCGGCCTGTGCCTGGGAAAACATAATGACGATAAAACAATCCAGAAGCTTTGCGGTCCTCCTGCTTGCCTGCGTGTTCGCGCAGGCCCTGACCCCGGTTTCCGAAGCGGCCGTTTCGAAAACCTCGAAAAGGATCATACGCCCGAGCAGCGCCGTGACCGCCGTGGTCTCCGACCTCCGGGCGGCCGCGCTGTCCACCACCAGCATACAATGGAACTGGTCCACCGGCACTTTCACCGGGATAGACGGGTTCCATATTTATTTAAGCACCCGGCCGGGCGTTCTCATCTCCTCGGCGTCCCTCACCGCCGGCACGAGTTTCTACGTGGACTCCGGGCTGGGCGTGAACAAAGTGTACACGCGCTGGATAACGGCTTACCAGGGGGCCGACGAGGGCAGCGATTCCCAGCATATCGAAAAACACACTTTCGCCCTGCCGCCCGATACCATCACTTTAAGCACCGTAACCGCAGAGAGCGTTTATGTCACCTGGCATTTCAGCTCGGCCACGGCTTACGCCATCGAATGCTCCACCAACGGGGGGGCGGATTACGTGCGTAACCGGGAGGCTTTCGTCCCCTGGCAGACCATACCGCTGCTGAGCAATAAGAACTACCTCATCAGGATGGGGGCCGTGAACGGCGACGACGAGCTGACCCCGGGCACTTACAGCGTGATCAAAACCACCATCACGCCGCCGCTCACGGTGCCCGCGCTCTCCGCCGTGGCGCTTTCCTCCTTCACTATACAGTGGCAATGGTCCACCGGCACGTTCACCGGCACCGATATCTCCGGCTACCGGCTGTATCATTCGACCACCAGCAGTGACGACGTGCTTCCGGCGGATGACTACGCCGGAGAGATAGTGCAGACGATACTTGCCCCCGGCACCACCTTCTGGACAGAGACCTTTGTGGATGGAAGCACCACGGCGGTAGCCGCGAACTCCCGGCATACCCGCTGGATCAAGGCGGTCGGCAATATCCACGATCCTTTCAACGGGAATCTCTATCTTGAAAGCCAGAAAAAAACTGTCTTTCAAAAATACACCTATGCCATCGCTCCCGCCACCACCACCGTGGTCTATCCTGACCCCGCCCCTTGGTGGGTGGCGCATGTCTGGGACGACCAGGTAAAGCTTATCTGGGTCCCCCGGCTGGCCGTCTCCGAGGCCAGCAAATACCTGGTGGAGTACTCCACCGTCGCCGGGTTCGCTGTGGCGGTAAGCTCGGAGCTGACCGCGGGAAACCCCGACACCGTAACCGGGCTGACCGAAAACACCAAGTACGACTTCAGGATAGGAGCTATCAACGGCGACAACGAACAGACGCCCGCCAACGGGCTGAACCCTTTCGCTTACAGCCAGGCGTACAAGCTTATCACCAGCCCCCGGCCGCCCTCCGCCTATTCGTGCGCCGCGTTCACGGATACCGCGCTGCACTGTACCTGGTCTACCGCCGCGTACGTGAACCCGGGCTATATAGACGGCTATTTCGTGGGCGAGCTGCATCACCGCATGGTGGACGGGGTGGATACGCTGTACTGGGACCCATGGGAGACCGTCGACGGCGCCGACAGCCACGAATACAGCCTGGATTACATGCTGACGAACAGCACCCATACCATCTCCATCTGGGTGGAGCAGACGGACCCCGACTGGGTGGCTGGCAACTACCACTACGACCACAACGAGCGGGAGTATTATTACAACAACTGGGGAAGCTACCGGCAGGATACCGACGGCGCCACCTTCGCCACGCCGCCCAACGACGTGGTTTTCGACACGGTGGGCGCGCACGCGGTAGGCATGTGGTGGAAAGAGCCCGTGGTTCCGGCTACCCGGTACTCCGTGGCTCGTTCCACGAACATCGGTGAAGACGGGCCGTGGGTCTTCGTTTCCAGCGTGACCGGCTCGCATTACAACGACGTCGGTACCTTGCCGGCCGGCCTTACTCCCAGCACCACCTATTCGTACCGGATAGGCGCCATCAATCTGCTGGGCCAGCCGACCATCGGCCTCTCGGAGAACACCGGCGGGATGCGCAGGGATTACAGCTTCGTGAGCAGCACCATCACCAGGCATACCGCGCCCCTGTTCTCCGGTGTGCCCGTAGGCACCACCTCCATCACCTGGTCGTGGTCCGACACGGGCGGCGTTTCGGGCGTGCAGTCCTACAACCTTTACACCTCCACCGACGGGCTGCTGCGGACCTTCCCCGCCACGACCGCCTCCTGGGCCGAGACGGGCCTGCCCGGAGTGAACGCCAACTATATCCGGAGGATACGCTCCATAGCGTCCGACGGGCTGGGGGACGTGGCCGAGGCTTCCACCTACACCTGGACTAACGCCCCGACGGGGCTGTCCACTTCCGCCGCCGGAGCGCATTACCTGGCCCTGGGCTGGGCGCAGAACGAAAGTTCCGCCTACAGGATAGACCGCTCCACCGACGGGTTGAACTGGGCCGCGGTCAAGAACTGGAGCGATGTTTTCGTCTCCACGTCCTTCACGGACACCGGCCTGCATTACGCCACTACCTATTATTACGCGGTCCTCGGGTATAACCATGGCGGGATAGTCTCGCTTTCCAGCACCACCACGCTGGCCATGCCGGGAATGACGCTGGACCTCCCGGCCCGGTTCACGCCGGTGTTCTCCACCGCCGCCGTGACGCAGAGCAAGACTGCGCTGCTTCCCGGCGTAGGCTGGATAACGCTGGAGTTCCCGCCCGGAGCGGCTCCGGTGGACGGCTATATTTCCATAAGCACCGACGCCGCTACCAACCCCGTCGGGGTGACCGCGGGCAATCTTAACACTGCCGCGGGGAAGCTTGCTCCCAACAGGCTTCTGGGCGGCTCGATGGTGGAACTGTATTATTTCGATTTCTACGGCTCCACCATTACCTCCGCCTTCTCCGGGCCGGTGAAAATAACCATCACTTACCCGGACGTTAACGGCGACGACATCGTGGACGGCATAACCCCGCAGATGTCCGCGAATACGCTGAAGCTGTTCAATCTGGACACCTCCGGCCTGGTCTGGAACCAGGACAGGAATTCGCTGCTGGACAAGACCGCCAGATCGGTCTCTTCCAATATCTTCCACTTCTCCTTTTACGCGCTGGGCAGCATAACTTCCACCGTGGGGACTTTAACGGAGATGTTCGCTTACCCCAATCCCTACAGGCCGGGCACCAGCGGGGAATTCGGCCAGTCCGCTTTCGGGGACGGGATAGTCTTCGAGGCGCTGCCCGCCGGGGCCAAGATAAGGATATACAGCCTTTCCGGCGCCCAGGTGGCCGAGCTCAGCGATGATGACGGCGACGGGCGCTGCCTGTGGAACACCAGGAACCAGGACGGCGCTAAGGCCGCCTCCGGAGTCTATCTGTATATCGTGACCGGCTCCGGGAGTTCAGCCAAGAAAACCGGAAAAGTAGCGATCATAAGATGAAGAACGCGCGCCGCGCCCGTTGGAGGGACCTTAGTATGTTCAAATTCATTCTTTGCGCGCTGCTGCTGGCGGCCGCCGCGCCAGGCAGCGCCGCCGGCTCCGAAGGCGTCTCGGGCGCCCAGTTCCTGCGCATAGGCGTGGGGGCCAGGGAAGCCGCCCTGGGCGATACCGGCGCGACGGTCTCCGGGGCGCAGAGCCTGTTCTACAACCCGGCCGGTCTCAGCGACCTGGCGGGGACCGAGCTGGCCCTTTCGCAGGTGAAGTGGGTAATGGACGTGAATTATTCCAACCTGGCCGCGGCGAAAAGTTTCGGCGCCGGGGTCTTCGGGCTGTCGGTGAATTACCTGTCCATGCCCAGGCTTGAAAAGTACGACAAGCTGGGCAACAAGCTCGACGCCGCCTTCTCGGCGGCGGATATGGCCGCGGGCATCGGCTACGGCGCGAAGCTGACGCAGCGGCTGGGCTGCGGCCTGAACGCCAGGTACGTTTCCAGCAGCCTCGACGACAAGACGGCCTCCGCCATGGCTTTTGACGCGGGGCTGAAATACGCCGTGGTGCGGGGCGTTCTTAATGTGGGGGCCGCGCTGCAGAACCTGGGGACGAAGCTGAAATTCTCCGAAGAGAGCAGCTCCCTGCCGCTGAACCTGAAGCTGGGCGCCGAGTATGTCCTCAGCATAGACTCGGAAGCGGACCTGCCGAAAAAGATCTCTTTTTACGCCGACGTCAACCAGCTGAAGGACTCGGGCGTCTCGGGCAGCGCCGGCATAGAGTTCCTGTCCGCCTACCGCGACGGCAGCCTTTTCTCCTTCAGGGGCGGGTACCGGACCAACGCCGGGGACAAGTCGTCGGGCGCCTCGCTGGGGCTGGGCATGGGCTCGGGCGCGTACCTGCTGGACTACTCGTACTCGGCGCTGGGCTCGCTGGGCCAGGCGCACAGGCTGTCGCTGACGCTGAAATTCGGAGCGGAGTCCTGAGGCGGCCCCGCCTATGAGAACAGCCGTTCTTCTTTTCGTTCTTTTCTCGTGCGCCGGGCGCTCCGGCGCGGAGATCAACGCCGTTATCCGGACGATGGCCGCCCGGCCGGGCCTGGAGAGCGCCCAGTGGGGCGTAAGCGTGAAGGACGCCGCTACCGGCGCGGAGGTGGCGGCTTATAACCCCGGGAAGAACCTGGTCCCGGCCAGCATACTTAAGATCTTCGTCACCGCCGCGGCCTTCGACCGGCTCGGCCCCGGCTACAGGGTCAAGACCGGGGTCTACTACGACGGCAGGATCGCCGACGGCGTGCTCAACGGGAATCTTTATATCGTAGGCGGCGGCGACCCGTCGCTGGGGTCACAGCTGGTAAAGGACGCCAGGTCCACGGAAGAGACTTTCAGGCTGTGGGCCGAAGCGGTCAAGGCCAAAGGCATAAAGGCCATAAAAGGGGCGGTGGCCGCCGACGAGACCCTGTTCGACGCCGCGCAGCCGGGGTCCTGGTCCTGGGAGGACATCGGCAACTATTACGCCGCCGCGGCCTCCGCGCTGACCATCAACGACAACCTTTACAAGCTTTACTTCAGGCCGGCCGCGGCCGCCGGGGGGGCGACGGAAGTGCTGCGCACCGAGCCGTTGCTGCCCGGGCTTAAGTTCGAGAATTACGTGGTCACCGGCCCGAAAGATTCCGGCGACAACAGCTATATCTACGCTTTCCCGGGGCAGAATACGGCCGTGCTGCGCGGCTCCGTGCCGGCCGGCCCGGACGAATTCGCCGTAAAAGGCGCCCTGCCCGACCCCGCCCTGTTCGCGGCGCAGAGCTTCAGCGTCTACCTGGCCAGCGCCGGGGTCAGCACGTCCAAAGCGCCGTTCAAGGGCGCGGCGCCTTCGGGGCGCAGGCTGGTGGCCGAAATGGAGGGGGCGCCGCTAGAGAACATCGTGCGGGTGACGAACAAGCGCAGCTTCAACCTTTACGCCGAACTGCTGCTGCGGCAGCTGGCCGCCGCGCGGGACCTTAAAGGTACGGAAGAGAACGGCCTGAAGGTCCTGAAGGAATTCCTGGTCTCGCTGGGAGTGCCCGTCGCGGAAATGAAGCTCGAGGACGCGGCCGGCCTTTCGAAGAACGACATGGTCCAGGCCGAGAATTTCACCGACCTGCTCTGCGCGGTCTCGAAAAAGAAATATTACGAGGCCTTCAGGGACACGCTGGTCTTCCCGTCCGACCCCGAGGCCAGCGGCCACGTGCGGCGCATGGGCAGGGATACCTACCTGGCCGAGGGGCTGCGCATAAAATCCGGCTCGCTGCCCGGCGTGCGGTCCTACACGGGCTACCTCAGGACGAAAAAAGGGCGCACCCTGGCCTTCACTTTCATCATCAACAATTATTCCGTGGAGCCCGCCGAGTTGGACAGGGTGCACGAAGCCCTGCTCATGGAGCTGGCCGATAATTATTAAGTCGCGGGATATACTACAATATCGGTGTGAAAAACAATCCTGAAGTGTCGGTTATAATCCCCTGCCTCGACGAGGCCCGCTGCGCGGCCGGCTACGCCGAAACGCTGCTGGCGCCGCTCTCCGCCGCCCTGCCTTCTTTCGAAGTGATCTTCTCCGACGGCGGCAGCTCGGACGGCACCTTGGACCTGCTGTGGGGGCTCTCGGGCAGCTACCCGGGCGTCACCGCCCTGGCCGGCGGCCGCAATACCTTCCGGGCTTCGCTCGAAAGGGCGGTGGCCGAAGCCCGCGGCACCTATATCCTTTTCATGGAAGCCGACCTGTCGTTCGACCCCGCCGACGCCGCCGCGCTGCTGGCCGAGATGAAAAAGTCGGGGGCCGACTGCGTCTGCGGCTCGCCTTTCCTCGGCGGCTTCCTGGGCCTGCCGCTGCACCGCCGCCTGCTCACCGCGGCGGCCAACACGCTGCTGCGCCTGCGCTTCGGGCCGCGCCTGACCTCCTACACCCAGATCTTCAAGCTCTACCGCGCCGACAAGCTTAAAACCCTCCGTTTCGAGACGGAGGGCTTCGCGCTGGACGCCGAACTGCTGATAAAGTTCCTTAAGAAAGGCTGGAAGGTGCGCGAGGTCCCGGTGACGATGCGCGGCCGCCGCGGGGGCGCGTCCAAGATGTCGGTGGCCAGGGAAACGGCCGGCTGCCTGAAGCTGCTGTTCAGGAACCCGGCCTGAACGGGGACCGCGGCCGGTTATTCGTACCTTAACGCTTCGATGGGGTCGAGCATGGCGGCGCGCAGCGCGGGCCAGAAGCCGAACCCGACGCCGATCAGGGTGGAGAAGCCGAAAGCGAAAGAGATCGTGCCCGTGCTCAGCGTGGGCGGGACCTTTATGAAGAAATAGGCCGCCCAGCCCAGGCCGAAGCCCAGCCCCACGCCCAGCGCCCCGCCTATAACGCACAGCACCACGGCCTCGATCAGGAACTGGCTCAGGATGTCCATGTTCCGCGCCCCCAGCGCCTTGCGCAGGCCTATCTCGCGCGTGCGCTCTGTAACGCTCACCAGCATGATGTTCATGATGCCTATCCCGCCCACCAGCAGCGAGATGCCGGCTATGCTGTATACCACCAGCGAAAGCTTGCCCATCGTGCTTTTGAACATCTCTATCTGGGCCTCGAAGGTCTTCACGTCGAAGTCGTCCTCGGCGCCCTCCCTGGTACCGCGCTGCGCGCGCAGGGCCATTATTATCTGGCGGCGCGCCTCCGGGGCGTCCGCGGGCGTCGGGGCGGTCACTTCTATATAATCCAGCCGGTTGGCGCCGAACACGCGCTTGGCCGCCGTGTTCAGCGGTATGTAGGCGGTAGGCCGGCCCCCGAAGATCTGTTCCGCCTTCTGGTCCTCCGCTACGCCCACCACGGTAAAGCTTATCCCGTTTATCCTGATCTCCTCGTTGAGCGCGCCGCCGGACTCGAAAAGTTTTTTCGCCAGCGTCCGGTTCAGCACCGCCACGCGGGCCTTGGCCAGGTTCTCTTCCTTCGTAAAGAAACGGCCGGTCATTTTGCGGTTCTCGAAGAACTTGTCGCGGGGCTTCTGCTCGGCGAGGTCGAAGCCCTCGCGGCTCTGCACGCCCGAGCTGATGTGCTTGTCGCCGGCGGAGATCTTGAGGTCGCGGGCCAGGATGGGCGTTACTTTCTCGGCCAGCGGCGCCTGGGCCTTTATGGCTTCCACGTCGCCCATCACGAACCTGCGCGGGGTCCTGCCGTGCTCCCAGGCGGGCGTCACCCAGACCTTCTTAGCGTCGTCCTCGCTGGAGCCGCTCAGCAGGCTTTTCATGAACCCTTCGCTGATGGTCATCAAAGAGATTATGGCGCCCACGCCGATGAAGATGCCCAGTATCGTGAGGCAGCTGCGCATCTTATGGCTCCAGATGGCCTTGAACGCCACCTTGAGCTGCTCCAGGAATTCAGAGGGGGAGAAGCTCATGCGCGCCGGGGGCAGGTTCGCCGCCGCCGCCGCTACGGCGGTTTCGGGCACGCGGGTTTCGTCGGAAACTATGGCGCCGTCCTTGAGGCGCACCACCCGGTGCGTCATGGCGGAAATTTCGTCGTCGTGCGTGACTATCACCACGGTCAGCCCGCGGGCGTTCAGGTCACGGATCACCTGCATCACTTCCTGGCGGCTCACGGCGTCCAGGTTGCCGGTGGGCTCGTCGGCCATCACCACCAGGGGGTCGTTGACCAGCGCCCGGGCTATGGCCACGCGCTGGCACTGGCCGCCGGACAGTTCGTTGGATCTGTGCTTCACGCGGTCGGCCAGGCCCACCAGCTTAAGGCAGTCCAGGGCCTTCTGCGAATTCGTGCCCAGTCCGGTGTAGACCATCGGCAGCATCACGTTGTCTTTGGCGCTGGTGCGCTTTAAAAGGTGGAACGACTGGAAGATGAAGCCCACCATGCGGCTGCGGATGGCGGCCAGGCGCCCCTCGCCGAGACTGGCCGTGGGGTGGCCGGCGAAGAAATATTCCCCGGCGTCGGGCCGGTCCAGGAAGCCCATGATGTGCAGCAGCGTGGATTTGCCCGAGCCGGACGGGCCCACCAGCGCCACCAGTTCCCCGGCGTTGATCCGGATGGAGACCTCTTTGAGCGCCTCCACGCGGAACGTGCCGGTGACGTAGGTCTTGGAGACGTTCCTGATGTCTATGAGCGGGGCCATCTTAATCGGACGAGACGTTAAAGCCGCTGCGTTCTTTGGCGATGCCGGTGGAGTAATAGACCGTGTCGGTGTCGGCCAGGCCGGAGACCACCTCTATGGTGCTTTCGTTGGTGGAGCCGACGATTATTTTTTTCTCGGTCAGCTTGCCGCCGGCCGCGGCCTTCACCGACACCAGGGCGTCGCCGTCCTTGTACTTCACCGCTTTCCTGGGGATGGTCATCACGCCGGGCTTGCTGCCCGTTATCACCAGCACGTCGGCGGTCATGCCGGAGCGCAGTTCGGGGATACGCCCGCCGGGCAGCACCTTTACCTCGTAAACTATGATCCCGTCCTTAAGGGTGGATTCATGCGAGATGGCCAGCACTTTGCCCTCGTGCTTGTCCTTCGGGAAAGCGTCCAGGTAGAAATCGGCCTGCTGGCCTTCCCTGACCTCGCCGATGTCCGTTTCGTCCACGCAGGTCTTTACTATCAGGCGGTCGGAGATCACGGCCAGTTCCTTGGCCGGGCTGACCGACTGGCCCGGCTCTACTGCGCGCTTCACCACCATGCCCGCTATCGGGGCCACCACGGGCGTAAGATTATAGGCCTCCTCCACCATTTTTTTCTCGGCCGGGGTGGATGCGCCCTGCATCTTGAGAGAATCGAGCAGGGCGGTGCGCTCGCTGGAGCTGACCCAGGCCAGCACCTGGCCTTTGGCCACCATCTGGCCTTCCTTGAACAGCACCTGCTCGGCGCGGCCGCTCACGGAGGGCGTTACCAGCACGCGGTTCTCGGGCTCCACGTTGCCGGTGGCCTGCGTTTTGGTCACCAGCACGCCCCGCAGCGGCCTGACGGGGGAAAGTTCCGCAATGCGTTTGGCTTCTTTTTTCGCCCCGGCGCGCTTTGCCAGCACCGTGCCGCCGCCGATGAGGAGCAGCAGCGCCGCGGGGATGATGAAGCGCTTCATTTTATAAAAAGGTCTTTTCATTTGTTATTCTCCGATGGCCCGCGCAAAGGCGGCGTGGCTGAGTATCAGGCCGCGGCCGGCGGCCAGGTACTGGTTCTGTTCTATTATGAACTGGTCTTCCACGTTGCGCCACTCAAAATAGGAGGCCTGGCCCGCCAGGTACTGCTTGCGCACCAGCCAGGCCCGGGCCTCGGCCGCGTCCAATGAACTTTTCGCCACGTTCATGTAGGCGCCGGCCTCGCGCCAGGCGAAGAAAGCTTCCTCGGCGTTAAGATAGACCTCGTCGGAAACGTTCTTCAGCCCGAACTCCGCGGCGCGCCACGAAGTTTTTTCGGCGGCCAGGTCGGAAGACAGGCGCCCGGACGAGAACAGCGGCACGCTGACGCTGGCTCCCAGCCTCCAGCCGTTGGAAGTCCCCGGCCAGTCGGTGCCGCTCCAGCTGTAGCCGCCGGAGGCGGAGGCGCTGGGCAGTAAAGCGTTCTTCGCGCCGTTCAGCGCGGCTTGCGCCGCTGCCAGCGCGGCGCGGGCGGACATCAGCGAATAGTGGGCTTCCAGCCGTTGCGAAAAGACGGAGAACTCTTCCGGCGGGGCCGGCGGCAGTGGCAGTTCCAGTTCCGGGGCCGGGGCCTGGGCCGCGCGCCCGAGCAGGCGGTTCAGCCCGCGTTCCAGCATATGCTGGGCGTTCTTGTATTTTTCATGCTGCCATTGAGCGGTCTTGAGGGCCGCCTCGGTTTCCAGCAGCGCGGCCTTGTTCTCGCGGCCGGCCTGGTACTTCAGGCGTATCAGTTCCAGGTTCTCCGCGCGGCGCTTCAGCGTTTCCTCCGACAGTTTTATGGTCTCGCGCGAGTTCAAAATACTGGCGAAGGCGGTCTTCAACTGGTAGCGCAGGTCGGAGGTTATGCTGTTATACGCGGCCTGTCCGCTCTTTACCGCGGCGTCGGCCGCGCGCACCGCCGCCGGCACGGAGGGGGCGAACAGCGGCTGGGTGCCGCCTATGCCGTAGGAATAGGAATTTCCGTCCGCCCGGCCCTGGCCGCCGGAGCGTCCGTAGGAGGCGTCCGCAGAAAAGCTCGGATAAAAGCCGGCGCGCGCCGCGGCCGCGCGCAGCCGGGCCGTTTCCAGCTCTAGGGCCGCAGCGGCGGTCCGGGGGTTGGCCGCGAGCATGGCTTTTTCCGCGGCTTCAAAGGTAAGAACGGCCGTCTGCGCGCAAAGCGCCGCGGGGAGGAGCAGCAGGAGCAGGGCGGCGGAAGCGTTGCGCATATGTCAATTCTACCATACTTGCCCCGGCCGGGCCGCTAGGCGTAACTGTGCATGCCGCGCAGCAGGAAATTAACTCCGAAGTAAGTGAACGCTACCAGCGCGAAGCAGGCCAGCAGCAGCAGGGCGAACCGGTGCCCGCGCCAGCCTTTCCTGCGCAGGTGCAGCGCGGCGGCGTAGCTCAGCCAGGTCAGCAGCGACCAGGTTTCCTTGGGGTCCCAGCTCCACCAGGCGCCCCAGGCCGTGTTGGCCCAGACGGAGCCGGTTATGATCCCGAGCGTAAGGAAAGCGAACCCCGCTTTCGCCAGGCGGACGAGCAGGTCCTCGAACAGCTCGGCCTGCTTCTTCAGCAGGGCCCGCGCCGCGGCGGCCGCCGCCCGCGCGAAGGCCGCGTAGGCGGCCATCGACGAGAGCACGTGCAGTATCAGCCAGTCCGAGCGCAGGGCCGGCATCAGCGGCCTGGCCGTCTTGTCCAGCAGGGCGGCCGCGCCGAAAAGAACGCAGGCGGCCAGCGCCGCGGCCGGCAAGGCCTCGGGCCTTCCGGACCGGCGGTAGAAGTAGAACGCCAGCGGGAACAGCAGCCACAGCATGGTGAGCAGCGATTCGTACTGGTTAGAGAGGGGCGGCCTGCCCAGCCGCAGCCAGAGCAGCAGCAGCCCGGCGCTCAGGGCCAGCCACGACAGCGCCATGGCCGGCGGCGCGGCCTTCGCGAATTGAGGGCGCCTGAAAACATAGGCGGCGGCCCCGGCAGCGGCGGCCGCCAGCGAAAAAAAGAAAGCCGCGTTAAGGATCATTCCCTCAGCCATAGCAGTATCCCCGCGAGCAGTACGGCGAAGCCGACATACACGCCCCACAAACCCTGGTCCCTGGCCGCCGTGAGCAGGGAGTACCCCGCGTCGGCGGGGTCGTAGCTGGTCTGGTAAAGCGTATAGCCTTTTACCTGCAGCGGCCGGTTGACGGAGACCTCGCCCTTATACCCGTGCCCGTCGTCCGGGGTTATCAGCACCGAGCTGGTGAAGTTCTTTATCTCCGCGCCGGCCAGGCCGTAGGAAATATTGAAAGGCAGCTCGCTCCTGTGCATGCCGGGGAAATTGGCGAAGAACCACAGCCGGCTGGTCTTTCCCCCGGCGGTGATCTCGAGCTGCGCCGCCGGGTTGTGCCAGTAGGGCGATTTGTCCAGGGCCTCGCCCTTCGCGGGAAGCCCGAAATCGCGCAGCAGGCGCAGCACCTTTATGCGCGCGCCGCCGGCCTGTATTTCCGCGCCGGGGGCGGCGGCGAATTCCCGCCTCCCGTCCCTGTCCGTCACGGTCAGCCTGCCGCGCGGCTCGCGGTAGTATTCAAGGCGGAACTCCTCCAGGCGCACTTTGAAAGGCAGCTTGTAGACGGAGTCGCCGGAGTAGACGAAAGCCGATTCCGCGCCGGTGCGCAGCGGCATGCTGCCTTCGAAGCGGAGATAGCGGCTGGCGAAGGAGCTGAGGATCACTATTACTATGCCGGCATGTATCAGCAGGAAAGCGGGGGACGCCGTTGTGCGGTGCCGGAGCGCGCAGGCGGTTATGTTGGCGGCCAGCAGCGCGCCCAGCGCCGCGAACCACCAGGAGCCGTAAGGCGGCTGGCCGCGGCTGACCATCGTCTGCCAGACGAAAACGGAGGCCAGCGCCAGGCACAGCGCGAAGAACAGTTTGAGCGAGGACAGGAAGTTCAGCATCAGCCGAGGATGTTCTTCAGGAAGCCGCGGGCTTTCTTTATGCGGGCTGCGGCTTGGTCCTTGTCTATTTTCAGGCGCGCCATGACGATGGCGGTCTTAACGTCGTTGCCGGTGACGTCCAGCAGCCGGCGGGCCTCTTCCCGGGGTACGCCGCCTACCGTGGCGGCTATCCGCTCGGCGCGCAGCTCCAGTTTCCTGGACGTGGTCTTCACGTCCACCATCCAGTTGTGGTAGACCTTGCCGGAAATTATCATCGAGGCGGTGGAGATCATGTTGAGGGCGAGCTTGGTGGCGGTGCCCGACTTCATGCGCGTGGAGCCGGAGACCGGCTCGGGGCCGACGTCGAGCGCCACCCGTATGGAAGCTCCCTTCGCCCTCTCGCGCGGATTGCAGGTGACCAGCACGGTTACCGCCCCTTTGGCGCGGCCGGCGGCCAGGCCGCCGCCGACGTAAGGGGTTATGCCGCTGGCGGCTATGCCTATAACGGTGTCGCCGCGGCGGGCCAGGCTGGCTATCTCTTTTTTTCCGTCGCCGAAAACGTCTTCCGCGCCTTCCTTGGAATGGAACACCGCGCCGGGACCGCCGGCCATCAGCGCCGTGAAAACTTCCGGGCCCACGCCGTAGGTGGGGGGGATCTCGGCCGCTTCCAGTACGCCCAGCCGGCCGCTGGTGCCGGCGCCTATAAAGAAGATCCTGCCCCCGGCCAGGTAGGTCCGGGAGACGGCGCGGGCGGCCTTCTCGATCTGCGGTATGGCTTTGGCCAGCGCCAGCGGTATGAGCATATCCTCGTGGTTGAGTAGCTCGAGCACGCGCCGCAGCGGCACGCGGTCAAGGTCACGCGTGCGGGGATTGAGCTGCTCCGTGGGCAGTTTGGAATACCTGGCGAAAGTGTCGGTTTTTTTCATGAGCGTCGGCCCTTTAATCCTGCGGGAAATCCGGCATCCCGGCTTCGTCCTGCGGCGCGTCCCCGGCCGGCTCGGCCGGGCTTGCCGCCGCCGCCGCGGCGGTGGAGAACTGCACCAGCTCCGGCAGGCGGGGGTTCTTTATCCAGTCCAGCAGCCGGCGGACGTTGTATTTCGTGACGAGGGCGGGGCCTACGCCTTTGGCCTCCACTATCACGGTGACGTTCGCCTTGCCGCAGGCTATCTGGGCCGTGCCGTTGAGTATCTGGAACTCGGTGTACTGGCGGGCGCTGTCCGCTCCCGCGACGAGCAGAATAGGCCTTTTGCCGTAGGCGCGCAGCGGGTTCACCGAAAGCACGTCGTTGACGTTAAAGACCGGGGACAGGGCCAGCACCATGGCGACCTCGGGGTGTATGGCGGCCGCTTTTATAGCCAGGTTCGCGCCCAGCACGGAGCCCGCCAGCACTATCTGCCCGGTGACGGAGCTGGTGGAAAGATACGCCAGCGCCGCTTCCACGTCGCGCAGCATCTTGTTGTATTCGTTGTCGGAGCCGCTCAGGCTGAACGACTTCCAGCTGGTGGTGGAGCCGTCCGGCGTCACGAAGCTGTTGCCGTGGCCGCGCAGGTCCATGGCCAGGTAGCCGAAGCCGTAGCGCTGCATCGGCTTGAACCATTTCTCCCATTCCGTGAGGTCGCTTTTCTGCGTGTGGATGAAAACCACGGTGGGCGCGCCGGCCGCGGCTTCAAAGTAGCGGGCGGCGAGGTTCCAGCCGTCGTCGGTGGTCAGCGTTACGCGCTTCTCCAGCCGCTCGGCGCAGGGGGCCGCGGCCGCCGACGCGAACAGCGCGGCTGAGAAAAAAAGGATAAAAGCTCTGATCTTCATCGGCAGCCCCGCTCCCGGGGTGTTATGCCCGCGCCGTCGCAGGCCTTTACTTCACTATTTCTTCGGGCTTGAACCAGATATTTATTTCCCGTTCCGCTTCTTCGACGTTGCCCGAGGCGTGCACCACGTTCTCGTAGTAGCCGTGCTTGCGGCAGACGCGGCCGAAAGCGCCGCGTATGGTGTCGGGCGAAGCGTCTTCCGGATTGGTGGCGCCCACCGCCGCCCGTATGCCTTTCACGGCGTTCTCGCCCTGGTAGACCAGCGCGAGAACGCGGCGCTTCGAGACGCCGTGATAGTCGCCCTTGATGAAATTGATAAGCTTGTCGTACATGGCCTTGTCGGCGAAGACGCCCTGCCCTTCGAGCAGCGCGTAATGCGTGCGGGCGAGCTTCTCGTCCACGGAGACCACTTTCGCCGCCACCATTTCCAGGTGGGTATTGTCCAGGCGGTCTATGGCCAGCCCGGCCAGGTGCCGCTGCATGCCGTCGGGTTTTATAAGTACCAGCGTTCTTTCAATGGCCATATGTCCTCCGTGGAATATATCCCATTCTACATATTTTTGCGCTGGTCAAATAGCCGACGGCGGCCGGGCGGCGCCGGCCGCGCCCGCCGGACGCGCGGCGTTATATTATTAGCCTTGTCATAGGCGCGGCCTTTCTTGTAAAATAAAAGCCTGCACCGCCGCGCCGTTCGCGCAGCGGCGCCGGCTTTTGCCGCGGAACTTGGCTTTAGTCCTGACCGGACGGGAGAATTATGTCAAAGGTAATGGTTGTTGACGACGAAAAAGACGTAGTGTACCTGATAAAGGTGCTGATGGAGCGCGAAAAGTTCGAGGTGATAGAGGCTTTCAACGGGCTTGAGGCGTACAACATGCTCACCGCCAAGGACGACAAGAAGGTTTTTCCGGACGCCATCGTCCTGGACATCATGATGCCGGAAATGGACGGCTATACTTTCCAGTCCAAGCTGCAGGAAATGGACGTGCTGCAGGACATCCCGATAGTGATCCTTACCGCGAAGGGCCAGATGAAGGACCTTTTCGAGCTCTCCTCCAACATCTTCGCTTTCGTCGAGAAACCGTTCGAGCCCAAGAACCTGGTGAAAATAGTCAAAGAAGCGATGGCCTCCAAAAAATGACCAATATAACCCCCAATTCAGGCATCAACGAGATAGTTTCGAACAATTACGCCAAGATCAGGGCGATCAGGGAAAAGGGCATAGATCCCTTCCCGCACCGCTTCAAACTTACCCATAAGATCGCGCAGGCGGCGGCGCTGCCCGCTGAAACGCCGGTGACCATAGCCGGCCGCATGGTGCTGATGCGCGTTATGGGCAAGGCCACCTTCGCCCACCTCAAGGACGGCACCGGCAAGCTGCAGATCTACGTCAAGAAGGACATCGTAGGCGAGGAAGCCTACGAGATCTTCAGGAAACAGATGCACGTGGGGGATTTCCTGGGCGTGGAAGGGAAACTTTTCGTCACGCACACCGGGGAGCTCACCGTCAACGCGGAAAAGCTTACCGTGCTGTCCAAATCCGTGAGGCCGCTGCCGGAGAAGTTCCACGGCCTGACCGACGCCGAGGCCCGCTACCGCGAGCGCTACCTGGACCTTATCTCCAACGAGGACTCCAAGGCCATCTTCGTGCGGCGCGCCCAGCTGGTGGCGGCGCTGCGCGACATCCTGAACTCCGACGGGTACCTGGAAGTGGAGACCCCCGTGCTCTGCTCGCAGGCCGGCGGCGCCTCGGCCCGCCCTTTCATAACTTTCCACAACGCCTACAAGAACGAGCTGTACATGCGCATCGCCCTGGAGCTGCCGCTCAAAAAGCTCATCATCGGCGGCTTCGACGGCGCTTACGAGATAGGCCGCGTTTTCCGCAACGAGGGCGTGGATACCCGCCATAACCCCGAATTCACCATGCTGGAGGCCTACAAGGCTTATTCCGATTACCACGGCATGGCCGAGCTTGTGGAGCGCGTGTTCGAGCGCTGCATCACGCTGATAGGCTCCGAGACCATCGAATACAACGGCGAGAAGATAAATCTTAAGCCGCCGTTCAAGCGCCTGTCCCTGCCCGACGAGTGGAAGGCGAAGACCGGCGAGGATATCCACGAGATCCTTAAAGGCAAGGGCTTCAACCGGGAGAACCTTAAGAAGCTGGCCACTAAACTGCACATAGAGTACGGTCCGGATACTACCTCCGCCAAGATCTTCGACCGCATCATGGACGAGAAGATCCTCGCGTCGCTGCACCAGCCGACCTTCGTTTTCGACCATCCCACGGCGATAACGCCGCTGGCCAAGTGCAAGGTGGGCGACGAGTGCCTGGTGGAGCGCTTCGAATTCTTCGCGGGCACCGAGGAGATAGCCAACGCTTACTCCGAGCTGAACGACCCCGAGGACCAGAAGAGCCGCCTGGTGGAGCAGCTCCGCCAGCAGCAGGAGGAGAACAACGGCGAGGCCGATATCCTCGATAAGGATTTCATTGAAGCCATGGAATACGGCATGCCCCCGATGGGCGGCATCGGCATCGGCATCGACCGCCTGGCCATGCTGATCACCGGCAAGCCCTCGATCCGGGAAGTGGTCCTTTTTCCGCTGCTGCGGCCCACGGACGGCGAACCGGCGAAATAGCGCCGCCGCCGGGCGGGCAGGAAGTTAGTGGCCGCGCGGGCCGTAGTTTAAACATGTCCACAGAGTTCTTCATAGCCCGACGTTATCTGCTGGCAAAGAGGAAGGGACTCTTCGCCATGGTGACCACGTTCATAGGCGTGGCCGGGGTGGCGCTGGGCGTGGCCGCGCTGATAGTGACGCTGGCCATCATGGACGGCTTCCAGTCCGACATCAAAAAAAAGATCATAGACGCGCAGGCGCACGTGACCATCTACGGCCGCATGCAGCCGCGCGACCTCGAGGTGGTGCGCGCCGCGCTGGAGCGCGACGGGCGCCTGGCCGCGGAGTCGCCCTTCGTGCTGGGCCAGGCCATCCTTACTTTCAACAACCGCTCCTCCGGCGTGGTGGTGAAGGGCTTCGGCACCGCCGCGGAATTCTCCGTCAATAATCTTAAGAACTCGCTCACGCGCGGGGCCTGGTGGAAGGAGACGCCCGCTAAAGGCGCTATGCCCGAGCTGGTGCTGGGCGAGGAGCTGGCCAAGAACCTGGGGCTCTGGGTGGGCGACGAAGCCGTGCTGGTCTCCCCGCAGGGCGCCTCCACCGGCATGGGCATCCTGCCTAAAATGAGGAAATACCGGGTCAGCGGCCTGCTGCATACCGGCTATTACGAATTCGACAATACCATGGCCTACTGCGCGCTGGACGCCGCCGGGGATTTCTTCGGCGCGGGCGGCGGGGCCAACGGCGTGGGGGTGCGGCTCAAGGACATCGCGGACGCGCCCGCTGCCGCGGCGGCCCTGCGCCGTGACCTGGGGTTCGCCTATACGGTGAAGACCTACGCGGACATGAACCAGACCCTTTTCGCGGCGCTGAAGCTGGAGAAGTTCGTGATGTCTCTGGTGCTGGCCCTGATAATCCTGGTGGCCACTTTCAACATCGCCTCGAACCTGCTGATGATGAGCGTGGAGAAGCTGCGCGACATCGGCATCCTGCGCGCGATGGGCGCCGGCCCGGCCTTCATCCGGCGCGTGTTCTTCTGGGAGGGGAACCTGATAGCCGTCACCGGCATAACGCTGGGCGTGCTGCTGGGCGTGGGCATTTCTATCTTCATCTCGGTCTACCCGGTGGTGGAGCTGCCTTCCGATATTTATTACGTCACTAAGGTGCCGGTGGAGCTGAAGTTCTGGAACATCCTGGCCACCGCCGCCGTAAGCTACGCGCTGTGCATGCTCAGCGCCGTGTACCCCGCGCTGCGGGCCTCGAAGGTAAGCCCCGTGGACGCGATACGCTATGGATAAGATCGTAGAGATCTCCGGCCTGAGCAAGGCCTATACCCAGGGCCACGAGCAGATCCTCGTGCTCGAGGAGCTGTCCTTCGCCATCTCGAAGGGCGAGTTCGTCTCCATCGTGGGGCCGTCGGGCTCCGGCAAGTCCACCTTCCTCAACATCATCGGCCTGCTGGACGACACCTACAGCGGGGAGATAAAGCTGTTCGGCCGCAGGCTGGAGGACATGGACGAGTACGAGAAAGCCGTGCTGCGGCTTAAGAACATAGGCTTCGTTTTTCAGTTCGATTCGCTGCTGCCGGAATTCACCGTGCTCGAGAACATCGAGATGCCCGCCCGCCTGCTGGGTTCGGACGGACCCGGCCGCGGCCTGGAGCTGCTCAAACGTTTCGACCTGGAGATCATAGCCCATAAGTTCCCGATGGAGATCTCGGGCGGCGAAAAACAGCGCGCGGCCATGCTCAGGGCCCTGCGCAACCGGCCCGCCCTGCTGATTGCCGACGAGCCCACCGGGAACCTCGACCGGCATACCTCCGGCGTGATCCTCGACGACCTGCGGCGCGCCGCCGAACTGGGCGCCGGGGTGCTGATGGTCACGCATAACGAGGAGGCCGCCCGCCGCGCCGACCGCATGCTGCGCATGGCCGGCGGCAGGCTGGAGGCCGTAAAGTGAAGCTCTGCGAAGACTGCCGCAAGGCGCCCGCCGTGGTTTTCCTTAAGCTGGCGGTCAACAATAAAGTTACGGGCATGCACCTCTGCCAGGCCTGCGCCGCGAAAAAGGGCGTGGCTTTATCCTCCGAGACCGGCATCTTCAATATCTCCGACATAGTCGGCAATATCAGCGGCTATTTCAACGATTTCCTCCCGCCCGAGCGCAAGATGCTGGCCTGCCCGGCCTGCGGCCTGAAATATTCGCAGTTCAAGGAAACGGGAAGGCTGGGCTGCCCGGACTGCTATAAAAGTTTCGGGCCGCAGCTTACCGAGCTGATGGCGCGCATCCACGGTTCCACGCGGCACACCGGCCGGATCTACACCGGCTGCGGCGCGCTCAAGCTGTCGAAAGCGGAGGCGGCGCGCCGCGCTGAAACGCTCAAGGCCGCCATCAAAGCCGCCGTGGGGAAAGAGGATTTCGAGGCCGCCGCGCGCCTGCGCGACGCGCTGCGCGAGCTGGAGAGCCGCCGTGGCTGAGATATTCAAAGGGTTCCGCCCTTACGTGACCTGGGCCAACGCGCGCGGCGCCTGGCCCGAGATGATCTTTTCCACCCGGGTCCGCTTCGCCCGGAACCTCGACGGTTTCGCGTTCACCAACCGGGCCGCCCCCGACCGGCTCGCCGAGATACGGCGCCTTGCTTTCGCCGCCGCCAAAGAAAGCGGGCTGTTCCCGCGCGGACATTATCTGAAGATGGAAGCCCTGGGCGCGCTGGAGAAGAATTTCCTGGCGGAGCGCCACCATATCTCGCCGGTGCTGGCGGCAACGGCCTGCCCGGCCGGCGCCGTGGTGGCCAACGACGAGGACCTGTCGGTGATGGTCAACGAAGAGGACCACCTGCGCCTGCAGTGCCTGAGCGCCGGCTTCGCCATAGAGGACGCTTTTAAAGCGGCCCTGAAGCTGGACGAGGCGCTGGGGGCGAAGCTGCCGTACTCTTTCGGCGAAGAGTTCGGGTTCCTTACCGCCTGCCCCACCAACGCCGGCACCGGCATCCGCATCTCGTGCCTGGCGCATCTGCCGGCCATGGCAAGGCTCGGCCGCATGCCGGCCGCGCTGGAAAGCCTTTCCCGCCTGGGGGTGATCGCCCGCGGCATCTACGGCGAGGGCACCTACGTGCTGGGGGATTTCTACCAGATAGCCAACGCCGCCTGCCTGGGGCGCTCCGAAGAGGAATTCTGCCGGAACATGGATACCGTGGTACGCAACCTTATCCGCCAGGAAATAGACGCCCGCGAACTGCTGCTGAAGGGGCCCGCCAAACTGAAGACCGAGGACGCCGTTTACCGGGCGGCGGGGCTGCTGCGCTGCGCCCGCACCCTTTCCTACAGCGAATTCATGCAGAGCATGTCCCTGGCGCGCATGGGCGTTGCCATGGGCTGGGACATGGGGCTGGACCTGAGCACCTTCAACCAGCTTACGCTGCTGATGCAGCCCGCGCACATCCAGGCCGCGGCCGGCCGCGCGCTGGCGCCGGCGGAGCGCGACGCCTTCCGCGCCGACAGCCTGCGCAAGAAACTACAGTAAGATATCCACCGCCGTACCCTAGCTCAAAGAAATCACCCTCCGAACGCGACATTTGCCCCAAATTTACCCCGACACTCCTATGACGGGTTCGCCTGCTATGCTATAGATGCGCAAGGGGGTGCATATGCTCTATCTATACCTGGACGAAAGCGGCGACCTCGGTTTTGATTTCGTGAACAAAAAGCCAAGCGCGTTCTTCACAATATGCGTACTGGCGTTAAAGGGCCGGGATGACGACCGGGCCCTTACTAATGCCGTACGGGCGGTTATTGGCAGAAAACTCAGGCGGCAAGCCAAGAAAACCTGTGCCGAACTTAAAGGTAGCGACACAACGCTTGCAATAAAAAAATTCTTTTACAGTAAAATATGCCGGATCGGCTTTAAACTATACGCTGTCACTTTGAACAAAAGGAAAGTTTATGAATCCCTCTCAAGGGATAAAGAGCGTATTTATAACTATATTTCCAGATTAACGCTTGAGCACGTTGAGTTTAGGGACGCAGCCATAAGAGTGATAATTACAGTGGATAAAAGTAAAACCAGGCGTGAAATACTTGGTTTTAACGAATATATAATCAACCAAATAAAGGCTTTTATCGATCCGGCTATCCCGTTGGATATTTACCACGCTCTTTCGCAAGAGCGCCCTGGACTGCAGGCGGTGGATATGTTCGCCTGGGGAATCTCACGTAAATACGAGAACGGTGATTGCGCTTGGTACGACGTCTTTAAAGCGCACGTGAAGGTGGATCGTCTGTATTTGCCTTAAAAAAGGAAGAAGAGCGTGCCGCGCAGGCTAAAATGTCCAGGTTATGGCCCACACGATGGAAGGGAACGCCTGGAACGACCTGCAACGGGCTTACCGCTCTTCATAAATAGTATATCAGAGCGCCAATATCCCGTCAATGGCTTTTTTATAGCGGAAAAGGCCCTAAAGAGGTAAAATTTCAAAACGGGTTAGCGCGGGTGTTACAACAATAATTTATGGAAATATTCTCATATTTGTTTTTGCCGATTGTTTTAGCGTTGCCGTCGCTGGGAGTCTCGCTCTTTTTTTTCATACTTTTCCTGCTGCCCGGCTTTCGTTCCGGACCTGATATTGAGAGGCGGCTGAAATGGGGGTGCATGTCAGCCTCTGTTGCCTGGTTCCTGAATGCTTTCCTGAACTGGTGGATATCGGATCTGGTAGGTCCGATTCGTATAGATCTACTTGTTATTGCACCGGTGTTGCTTGTGCTCACTATCTGGGGGCTGATAGCGGGGTTTAGGAATACAACCTCCAAAAGCTCAAGCGGAATTGCGGGTTATAGTAGTGGTTATGTGAAAAGATTTGCAGGTTTCGGCGCTTTGGTTTTTCTGTGCGCCTTTGCGGGGTTTTCAACCAAAAAGCCCTTATTGGAGCGGCTTCTTGTTGGTGACCTCAGCGGCGGTGACGCACTTTGGGATTTGAAAAAATTGCCGGCAACTGAACAGGCAACATATGTAACTAAACTTGCCGCTGCGCTCAAGGATAAAAACTGGAATAAGCGGCTTCATGCCGTGTATATGTTGGGCTATATAGGTCAACCGCTAGCGGCTTCTTCTATTCCAGCCATGCAGGAGGCGCTAAAAGATGAAAATACGGATGTAAGCAGTGCTGCGTCAAGTATTATGGCTCAGTGGGGATACAAAACGGATGCTAAAATTAAGGAGGATTTAGATACCGTTAATATGGGGGCTTTGGACAACCTGGACCGATACCAACCTGATAAGATTAATGCGGATGCGCCGCATTTGATAACCGTGCTTTTAAACTATTTACTAAAAAATCCAAGTCCCTATAGCAGCGAACGGCATTTTCTTGCGAGGCTGGTTGCAAGATATACCGCTGCGTGTGATGCGGACCCGGCTAAGGCTTCTAAAATTTTTAAACCCAGCTTGCCGGTCCTGATCAAGATACTCGATTCCGCGGACGATACTCATCATGCAGCGGCTTTAAATATCTTGGGGTATATTGATACACCCGAGGCACGGAGTGCATTGAAAATTTACTCGGAAAGAGAGTTGGAACGAGTAAGAAAAAATGAAGAACTGGCTTGTGGCGGTAATAAGATTTATAACTTTACCGTCCTTGAAGAGGCCCAGGACAAACTTGTTTTCAGCGTTAATTACGTTTTTGACTCTATTTTACCTGGAAAACGGAAGGACACCAATATTTATTCTGATTTGCGTGTCGGCGGTATGGAATTTAAGGGGGATGCCGGGTACGCTTTCCTTCCAATGAATAGTAGCCAGGGGGTAGTAAAACTTTCGATATCGATAGGTTCTAGAGCTGAATTCGCGCCTTGTGCCAAATCAGACGTTGTAGAATTGAACATGGGGGGGATTGGCGGTTCCTGCACTCGCACCTTTCCATATAAAAAAGACTGGAAAGCCTTATTCCAAAAGTAAGGAGTAAAAAACGCCAGCCGTGATATTTACCGAAAAACCATGGCCATCGTAATTCCGGATTCGGCATTGGGGGACAGGGCTTACGGCATTAATGCCGGGAAGAAGTATCTCCTTAACAAGCTCAGGACCGCGCTGCCGGACGACTGCCTTATCTGGCACAACATAGACCTGCCGAATTATTATCAGCCCGACATAGTGGAAAAAGGGGACAGGCTAGATAAAATATGAAAATATACCATGAAGACCTTTATAGCATTATCCATAAGAAATGATATTATCGGCGACAGGAGAATAGAATGTCTTATGTTGCGTCTAACATTTCCTTTCATGGCCTGCGCAAGTTCACTTTTGAATTTCTGAAAACCGCAGAAGAATTCGGCGAGGCGGTGCGGCGTTTTGGCCGCGAACCCGGCGACGGCTGGCACGAAATAGAGGACCTGTACCGGGCCGGTCTGGCTGAACTGTCCGCTCTGGCCGCTGAGCTCAAGCCGAAGACCTCCCTGCCAGCGGAGCAAAAAGCGCAGGCCGTTAAGCGCGCCGGCCGCCTGGCCTTGCGCCTGGACGCCCTTGTGCACGATCTGCGCCTTTCTATGGCGCGCGCCTGCCCCGCCGAAGCCGAGCTTACTGCGCCGGACGCGGAAAGCGCCGAAGTATGGAAGAAGTATGACAGCGCTCTGGCCCGCGTGGCGGACCTGCCGCTGGAGCGCGTTTTCCTGCAGCGGCTGCTGCGCCGCGCGCACGACCCCGGGGCGGTTATCACCATAGCCCTTCCCAAAGGCGGGGTCTTTACCGGGCCGCCGCATTACTACGACTACTATGGTATTTTAAGGGACCTCGCGTATACTACGCCGCTGCCGCGTTTCGACGGGCTTACGCTCCGGGCCTTGAAACGGGAGCGCTTGCCGGCAGGCATTGAAAAAGATAGCGCCGGCGCCAGGCTCTTCGCGCGTTTTCTCGACGGTGTGCTTTCTCCCTCGGCGCAGGTCCGCAAGGCGGCCAGGGGGGAACTTAAGCGCATTGTGCACTTAAGCTGGGAAGAGGAACACGGCAACAGGATCGTGGACGGTTTTCCGGTTTCACGCACGCTTTGCGGATTCTGGCACTGCTTCAAGCTGGAGCTGCAGAGCCCGGATCCGCTCCGCCGCCGCGCCGCCATGTGCGCCCTGCCTGAATTGCGGTTCAGCCTCATCACTAAAATATTCCGCGCCGATTGCCTGCGGGTTACACTGCGCGCGCTGCTGGACCCTGACGGGGTAGTGCGCTATAAGACCTACCGCTTCGCGTCTGACCTGATACTTGTTTCCCGCATAGACTGCCCGGCGCTGGTTTCTGAGCTGCTGGGACAATTGGACGCCCTGCGTCACGACAGTACCGCCCCTGCTGTTTCCAGGCAGCTTGCCCGTAAGCTGATAAGGGACATAGACTGCTGGCGCCGTTATGACGAGCGCCGCGGCGCGGCGCCGGAATATTGAGGCTCTGGTGCAGGCGAGGATGCCGAGCTGAAAAAATTAGCCTGTGCGGAAATCTCACAGGCGTAAGTTGCGCGGTTGCTTTGGGCCACGCATTTATAATTAAATAGATTTAATGCTTCCGGGCGCCGGGCATTGAAGCCGTTGCTTCCTGCCGCCAAAGGATAACACTTATGAAAACAACAGTGATAACTAAATTTTCTGTTAAGAAGCTGGATGCGGAGCTGTTTACCCCGTTCACTATTTCAAGCGGCAGCCACAGCAGCCTGGCCAACGCGCTGTTCACGCTGGAGTGCGCGGGCGGCACGCGCGGCTACGGCGAGGCGGCCATAGCCACGCATATCACCGGCGAAACGCGCGAGCAGACCGTAAAAAGCCTGGAACGCGCCGGCAAGTTGCTGGAAGGCGCCGACGCCGACAACTACCTTAAGCTGCTCTGCGTGCTGGAGGGGGAGCTGGACGGCAACAGGGCCGCGCTGGCGGCGGCGCAGATGGCCGTGCTCGACCTGGTCAGCCGGCTGCAGGGCGTGTCGCTGTGGAAATTCTTCGGCGGCAGAACGCCGGCGCTCAAGACCGACGTTACCGTGGTGATAGGCAAAGCCGACGCGGCCTACGGGTTCACGCTTAAGATGCGGCGCCAGGGTTTTAAAATTTTCAAAGTGAAGACCGGCGCGGACATGGACGAGGATTACCGCAGGCTCGAGGCCGTTAAAAAAGCCGCCCCGGGCTCGCCTATCTACCTGGACGCCAACTGCGCCTGCACCGCCAAAGGGGCGGAAAAGTTCATAAAGAACCTGGCGGGCATGGGCATAGTGCCGGCGGTGCTGGAGCAGCCCGTGGCCAAGGACGATATCGACGGCATGGCCTACCTGTCAAAAAAGCTTTCCATGCCGGTCTGCGCCGACGAATCGGCTTATTCACTGGACGACGTGTTCCGCCTGCTGCGGCGCAAAGCCGTGACGGCCGTGAACATAAAGCTCACCAAGCTGGGCTTCCTGCGCGCCCGCGAAGTGTGGGCGCTGGCGCGGGCCCGCGGCGTGAAGCTGATGATGGGCGAGATGGTGGAGAGCGAGCTGGCTTCCGCCGCCGCGGCCCAGTTCGCCGGCGGCCTGGGCGGTTTCGATTTCATCGACCTTGACATCCCTTTCTTCATAAGAGGCAGCGGCATGAAAGGAGCCTCTTTCCTTTCGAAAGACGGGGTTTATTCGCTGGACAGGGTAAAAGCCGGCATAGGCATTACCCCCAAGTGAGGCGCGGTCTTGAAATTTAGGATCACCAAAGAAGAGCTTGCCGGACTGGCCGGCCGGGAAAACCGGGGCTTCGCCGCGCTGGCCCGCGCCGCCGCGGCGCTGCTGCTCGTTCTGGCCGCCGTAGTTCTGTACCTGCTCAAAAAATAATAGGCAAGTCTGGGGGAAAAATGAAAGTCCTAGCTATTCTGCTCGCTTTTGCCGGTACGCTGTGCGCCGCGCCGGCCACGGAAAAGGCCGCCTCCGCAATGTTCGAAAAAAGCCAGTACCAGGAGGCGCTGGCCTACTACGCCAAGGCCGCCGAACTGCCCGGAGAAGAAGGGGTGCGGGCCCTCTACCGCGCCGCCGAGTGCGAAGCGCTGCTGTTCCGCTACGCCGAAGCCGCCCAGCGCCTGAACGCTTTCAAGCTGCCCAGAGAGCCTTTCTGGCGCGCGCGCCTGCTGCTGCTGCGCGCCGAGGCCGGCCGCGAGTACCTGCGGCAGTACGGCTATTCCCTGCCGACGGACGTGCAGCAGGGCACCTCCGACCTGACCAAGCTGACCGCGGCCCAGTGGCACGCGCGCATCGCCGCCGATTACGACGCGCTGTGGGACCTGCGCCATGAACTGCTGAAGCGGCCGCTGAGGGATGAAGCGTTCGCCATCGATATCAAAAAGGCCGTGCTGGACTATACTCCCACGCTGTGGGACTTCGCCGTGGAGCGCTGGGCGTCGTATCTTTCCGAGGAAGTGACCGAAGCCGGCAAAACGGTGGACGCGCAGGCGCTGGCGGCGGAGAAATATAACGCCGATTATTCAACCGACCTGGGCCCGGGCGCCAAAGCCGCCGCGATACTGGAAGACGCTGCCCGGATGCCCGCCGCCGGCAGGGAGACCGCCGCTGGCCTGTGGCGCATAAAAAGGCTGCTGCTGCCGCGGGGCAATTCCGGGAATTTCACCGGCTACGGCCACGGGAAATATACCGCGGCCGCGCTGGCGGTGCTGAAAAAATGGACAGGCACCCTGCCCTCGCAGCTCGCCAGGGCGCAGGCGGCCTACGAAGCCGCCTCCATTCACAACGAGGCTTCCGCCTTTAAGCAGGCCGTGGAGCTGTGCTCGGAGGCCGTCAAGCTCGCGCCCGGTTCGCGCCCCGGCGTGGAATGCGAAAAGATCAAAGCCCAGATAGAAATGCCCGAACTGCAGGTGGAGGCCAAGCCCGTGCCGCCCCCTGGCAAAGGGCTGCTGACCGCTACCGCCCGCAACCTGCCCGCGCTGTATTTCCGGCTTTACCGCACCACCCCCGACGAGCTGCAGGCCCTGCAGCCGAGGGAGTATAAGAACTTCAACGGCCTGCGCGCGCTGTCCCAGGAGGCCGCGCAGACGTTCCTGGCCAAAAAGCCGGACGAAAGCTGGAAGACGGCCATGGATTACCCCGCGCCGTACCAGGGGAAAACCCAGGAGATAACCCCGCCGCCGCTGAAGAAAGGCCTTTACGTGCTGGCCGCCAGCGGCGACGCCGAGTTCGCGCCGGGCGCCTCCATGCTCCGGGCGGCCGTAGTGAACGTGACGGATATTTTCCTGCTGGGCACCAGCGGGCTGAAGGGCGACCCCGAAGCGTTCATCTTCTCCGACCCCGGCGCCGGGCCGCTGCGCTCGGAGCGGCCGGAACTGTTCCATTTCTACGCCGTGAACGCTCTCAGCGGCCAGCCGCTGGGCGACGCCGCCCTGGACGTTTTCCACGGCCGCAATTATAACTCCGAGATGGAGCGCGCGGCGCTGCGCGCCGACAGCGAAGGCCGGGCCGCGATAGCGGAGACCGTACAGGTAACGTACACTTCCGGGCAGTATTTCCAGGCCGATCCCCTGCTTTCCTTCGGCGGGGCCTATGCGCTGTGGGCTTACCCGCAGGGGGCCGGGTTCTGCGCCCCGTCGCCTATAGAGATACGGCTGGAGACCGACCGGCCCATCTACAGGCCCGGCCAGAAAGTGAATTTCAAGGCCACCGTCCTTTCGCGCGTGGCCGGCGGCTACAGGGTCTATGCCGGCCCCCGCAAGCTCAAGGTGACGGCGCGCGACGGCAACTGGCAGGAATTCTTCAACAAGGAACTGACGCTCAACCAGATGGGCAGCGCCGCCGGCTCCTTCGACATCCCCGCCGGGCGGATGCTGGGCCGCTACCAGCTCAACGGCAGCCTGCAGGAATACGGCACCGGTTTCGGCGGCGACCAGGCGTTCCAGGTGGAGGAATACAAACGGCCCGAATTCGAAGTGAAGCTCAACGAAGCCGCCGAAGCCTTCCGCTACGGGCAGAAAGTGACCGTAACGGGTACGGTAAAATATTATTTCGGCTCGCCCGTGCCCGACGCCGAGGTTAAATACCGCGTGACGCGGTCACGGTACGTGCCCTGGTACGCCTGGTGGTGGAACTGGTTCTACGCCCCTTCGGGCAGCTCCGAGTTCGCGGCCGGCACGGCGCGCACGGGCGCCGACGGGAAATTCACCGTGGACTTTACGCCCGCCGCCGAGGAAGGCGCTTACGCCCAGTACCCGTCCTCTTTCCATGTGGAGGCCGAGGCGCGCGACGCCGGCGGCCGCACCATAACCGATTCGCGCTCCTATAACGCCGGCGCGAAGGCCTATAACTTCGACATCACGCCCGACGCCGGGTTCTTTACGGCGGATAAAAAAGCCGGCTTCCAGGCGCGGCTGATGAACCTTAACGACGTGCAGTCGGCCGGCTCCGGCACGTACGAAGTCCTGCGCCTGGAGAAAATCCCGGACTTCCCCAGGCCGGCCGCCTGGGGCGGCCAGTTCGGGCAGAATCCTTCGCTGGAGCAGGTCTTCAGCGCGGTCCCCGACGGCGCTTCTGTGCAGCGCGGCGGGATAGATTTTACCGCGGAGAAGCCTTCGGCGGTGAAGCTGAAAGCCCTGCCGGAGGGCGTGTACCGGCTGCGCCTTAAAGCGCGCGAGCCCTGGGGCGGCGAATCGGAGTCAGCCATCATAATAGTGTCCGTGGACCCCGCCGCCAAACGGTCGGCGTTGAAGCTGCCGCCCGTTACGCTGTTCGAACGGGCTTCCTACCAGCCCGGCGAGACCGCCCGGGCGCTGACCGGCGCCGCGGCCCTGACCGGAGCCAAATACGTGGAAATACTGGCTGGGGATTTCATCCTTTCAAAGCAGACCTTCAAGGAAGGCGGCGTTTCGCTGCTTTCATTCAAGGTGGAGGCCGCCCACCGCGGCGGCTTCGCCGCGCGCTGGTTCGGCGCCGGAGATTTCGGCGTTTATTCCGCCGTGGGCGGGGCCTCGGTGCCGCGCGCTGACCGCAGGCTGGACGTTACGCTGGCGCACGACAAGTTCCTCAAGCCCGGGCAGGAGGCGCGCTGGACGCTTAAAGCCGCCGACGCTGCCGGCAGGCCGGTGCAGGGCGAAGGCACCGTGCGCATCTTCGACCGCTCCCTGGAGTATTACGCCAGGGCCGAAGGCGGCTGGCAGGCGCTGCTTTACCCGGCGCGGACCAGTCATTCCGGCGGTACAGGCTCGCTGTTCGAGGCCAGTTTCATGGAATTCCCCATCAAGACCGGGCTGATCAGCCGCATGTTCGCGCTGTTCAACAAGGCCGCCGCCGAGGAGAGGCTGCCCGGGCTGCGGATAAACTCGTCCCGGATGTATGCCCGCGGCTTCGGCGGCCGCTTCTCGCAGAGCCTGGGCTTTGCCAGCAATGAAATGTCCATGTCCGACTCGATGCAAAAGTCTGCCGGCGGAGCGATGCTCGCCGCCGCCCCTTCCGCCATGCCCGGCCGCGCCAAGGGCATCTCGATGAAGGAGGAGGTAAGCTCGAAGCAAGACGGCAGCGCCGAGCCGCAGCAGGCGGCCGCGCCCGCGGTAAGGAAAGACTTTTCCGAGACCGCCTACTTCAACCCGCAGCTCAGGGTCAGCCAGGGCAAAGGGCCGTTCACGTTCCGCATCCCGGAAAGGCTCACCGCCTGGAAGGTGGACGCGGCGGTGATAACCCCCGACGTCAGGACCGGCGCCGTCGCGGCCGAGACCGTCACCCGCAAGGAGCTGATGGCCAGGCTGGACATCCCCCGGTTCTTCCGCGAAGGGGACCGCTCCGAGATAACGGCGGTGCTGAGCAGCCAGGCCGATAACGACCTGGCCGGCGACGCCATGCTGGAAGTGACCCTCGACGGCGCGCCCGCGGCGGACAAGTTCGCGCTGACGGAACTTTCCAAACCTTTCGCGCTGAAGCCGGGCGGCACCGTGGCGCTGCGCTGGCCTGTTACCGCGCCGCGCGGCGCGGCCGCTTTCAAGGCGCGCATCATAGCGCGCGCCGGGGCGTATTCCGACGCGCAGGAGAACGACCTGCCGGTGCTGCCGTCGAGAGAGCGGCTTATAGCCACGCTGGTTACCGCGCTGGACGGTAAAGTGTCGAAAGAGCTGAAGCTCGCCGAGCTGGAGAAAAAGGACGACACGCGGGTGGTGGAGGCCCTGCACCTGGAGATACAGCCGCAGCTGATACTAACGGTGCTCAACAGCCTGCCTTTCCTGGTGCATTATCCCTACGAATGCACCGAGCAGCTGCTCAACCGCTATGTGCCGCTGGCCGTTACCAACAGCTTCTATAAGAAATACCCGGCCCTGCGCGAGGCCGTGAAAAAACTGCCCCGGCGCGAAACGCTGACCCCGGCCTGGGAGCGCGACAACCCGGTGCGCATGATGACGCTGATGGAAACGCCGTGGGAGGAAGCTTCCAAAGGACAAACCACGTCCCTGCCGTCCGTGGACATGCTGGACCCTAAAGTGGTGGCCGCGGAAAAGGACGACGCCGTAAAGAAGCTTACGGCCTACCAGAACTCCGACGGCTCCTTCCCCTGGTTCCCCGGCGGGCGCGGCGACCTTTACATGACGCTCTACGCGCTGGATTCGCTGGCCGAGGCCGCGCGCTACGGCGTGGACATCCCGCGCGAGACGGCGCAGAAAGCCCTGCGCTACGCGCTGGCGGAGATCCCCGGGCATATGAAGCCGGAGGAGAGCGAAACCTCGTTCCTGCTGTACGCCGCCTACGTGGTTACCTCTTTCCCGGCCGACTGGCCGGAGAATAAGACCGCGCTGGCCTACGCCCGGAAATGGGCGGAGTACGCCGACAAGCACGCCAACGCCATGACGGCCTTCGGCAAGGCCTACGCCTCCTACGTGTGGCTGCGCCTGGGCGATAAAAAGCTGTCTGAGAACTATCTGGCCAGGGCCATGGACGGCGCGCGCGAGGACGAGATAGCCGGCGTTTACTGGACGCCGGAGAAGATCTCCTGGCTGTGGTACAACGACACGGTGGAAAAGCACGCCTTCATACTGCGCACGCTGCTGGCCGTGCGGCCCGCCGATGCCCGCATTCCCGGCATGGTGAAATGGCTGCTGTTCAGCCGCAAGGCCGGCGAATGGAAATCCACCAAGGCCAGCGCCGCGGCCATCTACTCCCTGCTCGACGTGATGAAGAAAAAAGGCGCGCTGGACAAGAACGAAACGTTCGCCGTGAAGTGGGGCGACGTTGCGGATTCCCGCGAGCTGAAGCCTTTCGACTGGGTGGCGAGCCCGCTGCGCTGGTCCAAATACGGGCCCGACGCGGAAAAAGCCCCCATAACCGCGAAAATAACCAAGGACGGCCCGGGCATAGCCTTCGCTTCGCTGACCGGCATCTACACCACCGGCCGGACGGCGGAGGAATCGCCCGACGGGATGATGAACGTTTCGCGCCAGTACTTCAATAGGGTCAAAGAAGGCTCTGACTACGTGCTGAAGCCGCTGGCCAGCGGGGATACCGTGGCGGTGGGCGACCAGCTGGAAGTGCACCTGACGGTGAAGACCCGCAGCCAGTTCGAGTACGTGCACCTGAAAGACCCCCGCGGGGCCGGCTTCGAAGGCGAGGAACTGACCAGCGGCTGGAAGTGGGACCAGCTGTCCCGCTACGAGGAGCCGCGCGATTCGCTGACCAACTTCTTCATGAACTGGGTGCCCCACGGCGAGTACGCGCTGAAGTACCGGGTGCGGCCTACCACGCCCGGCACTTACCGCATCGGCTCGGCCGTACTGCAGTCCATGTACGCGCCCGAGTTCGCCGCGCATTCGGCCGGCATGGAGCTGAACGTTAAATAAAGGCCGGTATGGCAGACAGGCGGATAGTGCACGTGGACATGGACGCGTTCTTCGCGGCCATAGAGCAGCGGGACAACCCCGCGCTGAGGGGCCGCCCGGTAATAGTGGGCGCCGACCCCAAGGGGGGGCGCGGGCGGGGGGTGGTGTCCACCTGCTCCTACGAGGCGCGCCGGTTCGGCGTGCGCTCGGCTATGCCCATCTCCGAGGCCTGGCGGCGCTGCCCGCAGGGCGTCTACCTGCCGCCGGATTTCGAGCGCTACGACGCCGCTTCGAAGGCCATCCGGGCGGCCTTCTACGAGTTCACGCCGGACATCGAACAGGTGAGCATAGACGAAGCCTACCTCGACATCACCCGCAGCGCCCACCTGTTCGGCGGGCCGCTGGAAACCTGCCGCAGGATAAAAGCCCGCGTGAAAGAGCTTACGCGCCTTACTTGTTCGCTGGGCCTTGCCCCTACCAAGCTGGCGGCAAAAATAGCCTCGGACCTTAAAAAGCCCGACGGGCTGGTAGTGGTGGAACCTGAACAGCTGGTGGCGTTCCTCGCCCCGTTGGATATATCCCGGATAGGCGGCCTGGGCCCCAAGACCGCCGCTGTACTGCGCGAGAAGGGAATAAATACCATCGGCGAGCTGGCTGCCTGCGATATAGTCCGGCTGGCCTTCCTTGGCCAGAACGCCGCCTACCTTAAACTGCTCGCCACAGGCGTGGATGACCGTGCCGTGGCAGAAGAGGCCGGGGTGAAATCGGTCTCCAACGAAATAACTTTCGAAACCGACACCGCCGATGCCGGGGAAATAAAGGCGTCCCTGCTTGCGCTGGCCGACAAAGTGTCTTCGCGCCTGCGGGAGGACGGCCTGAAAGGCCGCACCGTAACGCTGAAGATAAGGCTGCAAGGGTTCGAAACCTATACCCGGGCCAGAACGCTGACCGTTTCCACCAATTACGCCGACGTGATAGGGCGCGAAATACTGGCGCTGTACGCCGATTTCCAGAAAGGCGGCAAAAGGGTAAGGCTTCTGGGCGTGAGAGTGTCCGGGCTGATGCCGGCGGGGGAGAAAGAAAGCCTGTTCGAGGACGAAGGCGACGCCCGCCGCGAGAAAGCGCACCAGGCCATAGACGCCATCCGCGAAAAATTCGGCCAGGCCTCCATCTACCGCGCCGGCGGCAAAAAAGAAATATAATAAATAAGGTGACACAGAACTTAATTCGCAGAATTAAGTTCTGTGTCACCTTAATAGGAGCTTACGACTATGGCCGTTTCCAAAATATTCGAATATACGCGGGCGGTCAGCCCCGACGAGATAGACGGGCTGGGGCACGTCAATAACCAGGTTTACCTGGACTGGTTCATGGACGCGGCCACCAGGCATTCCGCGGCCGCCGGCTGGGATATAGGGCGCATGATAGCCCTGGGCGAAGGCTGGGTGGTGCGCCGCCACGAGATAGATTACCTAATGCCGCTCAAGCCGGGCGAGACGGCCACCATGCGCACCTGGGTGGAGACAGCCGAGCGGGCCTCGTCCGAACGGCAGTATGAGCTGTTCCGGGCTTCCGACGGGAAAATGGTGAGCAGCGGCCGCACCGTCTGGGTGTGGATAAACTATAAGACCGGCCGCCCCGCGCGCATTCCGGAAGCGGTCATAAAAGATTTCGCCAACTGGGAGCCTGCGGTGAAGAGTTCCTGAGAGCTATTACCGCCGCGCGTTCTTTTCCGCCCTTACCTGTTCCACGGTTATCATTATCTTCGCGCAGGCCTCGGCGTCCGACAGGGCGTTGTGGTGCTTCAGCGGTATGCTGAGATGGTGGCAGACATGCGAAAGCGTGGCGGGTTTCAGTCCCAGTTCCGCCTTTGAAAGCTTCACCGTGCAGACGAACGGATGCGGCGGTACCGCCAGCCCTGCGGCGGCGCAGCAGGCGTTGAGCACGCTGCGGTCGAACGGCGCGTTGTGCGCGGTAATGAATTCTATCCCTTCGAAAAAACCGGCCAGCGCCGGCCAGACTTCCCCGAACGGGGATTCGTTCTCCACGTCCTCCCAGGTTATGCCGTGAATGTCCGTGAACAGCACGCACGGGCGCGGCGGTTTTATAAGGCGGTAGGCGGTGGCCGTTACGCGGCCGTCCTCGACGCGCGCCAGCCCCACCGCGCAGGCGGAATCGCGCCCGTAATCCGCGGTCTCGAAATCTATGGCCGTGAATCTTGACATTTAATACGCTCCCAGCTTTTTCAGGCCCGCCAGCAGCCGGTCGATATCCCGGCGGTCGTTGTACAGATGCAGGGATACCCTTATCCCGGCGCCGCGGGCCGCGGTCAGGATCTTCATGGCGGCCAGCTTCTCTACCGCTTCGGCGGGCTTCCCGGCTTTGATCACGGTTATGCCCGAGCGCCAGCGCGGGTCCAGCGGGGTAGCGATCTGCGCCCCGGCGGCTTTCAGCTTTTCTACCAGGTAGTCGTTAAGTTCGAAGATGCGGCGCTGTATGTTCTTTACGCCGATGCCGCCCAGCAGCTCCAGCGCGGCGCCCAGCGCGAAGATGGAGGGAAAGTGCAGGCAGCCGGCCTCGACGGCGGAGGCCGCTCTTTTCATCACGCGCGCTTTGTTGTCCATCCGTTCGGGGGCGGCCACGCTCCGCCAGCCGGCTTCCGGGAAGGTTATGGCCGCCAGCCGCCGCTGCGCCGCGTAAAGCCCGGCCGCGCCGTAGCCGGCCATGGTCCATTTGAAGCAGGAGAAGACCATGAAATCTATGCCGGCCTTTTTTACGTCCACGGGCATGGCGCCCAGCGCCTGCGTGGCGTTGACCACGAAGAGCACCCCGCGCCTGCGGCACAGCCGGCCTACGGCCTCCAGGTCCTGCCTGAAGCCGGTGCGGTATTGTACATAGCTGCTCACCAGCACCTTTACGTCTTTGGTCAGGCAACGCTCTATATTCCCGATGGTGTAAATATTGTTCTCAGGTTTTACGAATTTCACCTTGAAGCCCGCATTCAGCCAGGGCAGCGTCGAGGAGGGGAATTCGTCCTCCATGGTAAGCACCGCGCCGCGGCCTTTGAGCGCGCCGGCCACCAGGCTCATACCGTGGGAAGTGTTCAGCGTAAAGGCCACTTCCGCGGGGGCGGCGTTTATGAAGGCCGCAAGGCGCGAGCGGGTCTCCTCCAGGCGTATAAGCCAGCGGTCCCAGTACGCGTCCCCGTGTTCCAGCGCTTCGCTGTAATAGCGCGCCCCGGCGGCGGCTACCGGCCGCGCCAGCGGGGCGCCGCCGGAGGCGTTGAGAAAAGTATATTTTTTAAGAGCGGGGAACAGCGCGCGGTAAGCGGCCCAGTATGTGGTTTTCATAGCCGTATTATATCAAACGGCGCGATGGAACCGTTCAGAACGGCCGCCCGCGGTCTTTTTTAGCTTCCGCGCCGTAAAATATGTTTCAATTACCCGGTAGGCTGTTCCCTGGGCATGCGGTTTAAAAACTATTTTTATGGAGCAAGAAACCCCCGCTGTTAAGACTATCCGCGCTTTGAAGAAATTCTATGCTTTTCTGGAAGAAGACCGCCGCAGAGCCATGGTTTTCGTGTTCGCCGCCATGTTCTGCGTGGGATTCATGGATTATGTGACCGGTGAGGAATACGATTTTTCTATCTTTTATCTGCTGCCTATTTCTTTCGCCGCCTGGAGCATGGGCCTGAAGACCGGCGTCGCGGTCTCGCTCGCGAACGCCGCGGTCTGGGTGGGGATAGATTTCCTTATAGACCACCAGAAATACGGGTATTCGCAGGTCTCCTATTGGAACTCGCTGGTCGGCTGCGTTTTTTTCGTGACGGTCTCAGTCCTGGTCTGGAAGCTCAATAAAACCCTGAAAAGGGAGAAAGCGGTGTCGGAGCTGAAGACCAGGATGATCTCCTTCGTAAGCCACGAGATCAATAATTCCCTGGCAAGCATGAACATCGCGCTGGCGCTGCTTCAGGAGGAGAACCGGGCGTCCTCCCCGGAGCGGAGAAAAGAGCTGTACGAGATACTTGCCAGCGTCTATTCCGTTATAAGGCAGACGTCCCTGAACTTCCTGAACCAGGCCCGCATGCAGGAGGGGCGGCTCGTTATGGAGAAAAGGACGACCGATCCCCGGAAAATAATATCCGATACCGCCGAACTGATGCGCCCTCTGGTTGCGGAAAAACAGCTGCGCCTGGCCGTAACCGGGCCGGATACCCCGGTATTCGTGCTGGCCGATCCGGACGCGCTGCTCCTGGTGATAACGAACCTGGTGGGCAACGCCGTTAAATATACCCCTAAGAACGGCAGCATTTCCTTGCGTTTCGTCCCCGGCCCGGCGGAGGCGCTGTTCGAAGTGGAGGATACCGGCATAGGGATGAACGAAGAGGAACTGAAGCAGATACAGACCCCGTACTACCGCACCGAAGCCGGCAAAAAAAAAGCCAAAGGCTTCGGGATAGGGCTTAACCTGTGCAGGGAGATAATACAGGCGCACGGCAGTTCGCTGAAGATAGAAAGCAAAGAAGGGGCAGGCACCAGGATCGGTTTCAGCCTTCCTGTTCAGCGTTAAGTCCGGAAAAAGGAGGGTGCGCTTCCAGGCCGCCCTTTAAACTGTTTTTTCGCTGTACCGCGCCGCGCGTATCCCGCGGTTCTTAAGGACTATAATTAACCGATGAGATTCCCTTTCGCGAAACTGCTCCCGTCCCTGGTCAGACAGGGGGTAAGGTCCCAGGCGGCCATGCTGTCGGCCAGCGACCGGCGCCTGCTGGATATCTGCGCGCTTTCCCCGGAGAAGGCCCTGGCGGGACTGGAAACCTCAAGGGACGGCCTGAGCGAAGCCGATGTGGAACCCGCCAGGGAGCGCCACGGCTTTAACGCCCTTTCCCGCAAAGAAAAGAAATTCTTCGTTTTCGAGATCCTGGAGCGGTTCAAGAACCCGCTGGCGGTACAGCTGCTGATAATCGGCGGCATCTCGCTGTGGATGGGGGACGTCCGCTCCGCCGTAGTGGTAGGCGCGATGGTTTTCCTGAGCGTGATACTTTCCTACGTGCAGGAAACCCGCTCCGGCAAAGCCGTGGAACAGCTGCAGAAAATGGTGCAGGCCAACACGCTGGTGATCCGCGGGGGAAAGGAGCTGGAGATCCCTACGGTGGAGCTGGTCCCGGGCGACATCGTGGTGCTGCACGCCGGGGCCATCATCCCGGCCGACCTGCGCCTGGTCTCGGCCAAGGACTTCTTCCTCAGCCAGTCGGCGCTGACCGGCGAATCCATGCCGATAGAAAAGGCCGCGGAGCTGCCCGGCCCGGCGCCGCGCAACATCATCGAGCTGCCCAACGCCTGCTTCCAGGGCAGCTACGTGGTAAGCGGAAGCGCGCGCGGCCTGGTGGTGAACACGGGGGAGAACACCTACCTGGGCTCCATTTCAGCCAAGCTGGCCGGAGAGAAGGCCCAGACCAGCTTCGACCGGGGCATACAGGACTTCACCTGGCTGATGATACGCTTCATGGTGGTGATGGTAAGCTGCGTGTTCCTGATAGTCGGCTTCACGAAAGGCGACTGGCTGAGCGCGCTGCTGTTCGCCATGTCGGTGGCCGTCGGCCTTACTCCGGAAATGCTGCCGATGATACTTACCGTGAACCTTTCCAAGGGCGCGCTGGTGATGTCGAAGAAGAAGGTGATAGTAAAGCGCCTGAACTCCATACAGAATTTCGGCGCGATAGATATTCTCTGCACCGACAAGACCGGCACGATAACGCAGGACCGGATAGTGCTGGAGAAGTTCGTGGACGTGGCCAACCAGCCCAGCGAGGACGTGCTGCGCTACGCCTACATGAACAGCTATTACCAGACGGGGCTCAGGAACCTGCTGGACCGCTCCATTCTTTCGCACACGGAACTGGACGTGGAGAAGACCTGCAGGAAAGTGGACGAGATCCCGTTCGACTTCCAGCGCAAGCGCATGTCGGTCATCATCGAGTACGAAGACTCGCACGTGATGATAACGAAAGGTTCGGTGGAGGACGTCTACAGCGCCTGCGGCTCGTGCCAGCTGGACGACGAGGTGCTGCCGCTGATAGACGTGATGAAGCGCGACCTGATGGAGGAGTACGAGCGCCTTTCGAAGGAAGGCTACCGGGTGCTGGCGGTGGCTTACAAGGAATTCCCGAAAGACAAGACCGTTTTTGGCGTGCAGGACGAGGGGGACCTGGTGCTGCTCGGCTACCTCGCGTTCTTCGACCCGCCCAAGGATTCCGCGGCCAAGGCGCTGGCGGGCCTGGAGCGCATGGGTGTGGCCATAAAGATCCTCACCGGCGACAACGAGCTGGTGACGCGCAAGATCTGCGGCGACGTCGGGCTGAACTCCGATAACGTGATAACCGGCGCCCGGCTGGCGGAGCTGGACGAGGCGGGCGTGGCGGAGGCGGCAGGGAAGAACACGGTGTTCGCCAGGCTTTCCCCGTCGCAGAAAGAGCAGATCATAGCCGCCCTGCAGAAGGCGGGGCACGTGGTGGGTTACATGGGCGACGGCATAAACGACGCGCCGGCGCTGAACCTGGCGGACGTGGGCATTTCCGTGGATACGGCGGTGGACGTGGCCAAGGAGTCGGCCGACATCATCCTGCTGGAAAAGAACCTGATGGTCCTGGAAGAGGGGATAATAGAAGGGCGCAGGGTTTTCGGCAATATCACCAAGTACATCAAGATGGGCGCCAGTTCCAACTTCGGCAACATGTTCAGCGTGGTGGGGGGCAGCTACTTCCTGCCTTTCCTGCCGATGACCCCGATACAGATACTGATGAACAACCTGCTCTACGACATCTCGCAGACGGGCATCCCCACCGACAACGTGGACGAGGAGTACCTGCGCAAACCGAAGAAGTGGAATATAGGCAATATAAAGAAATTCATGCTTTTTATCGGGCCCATCAGCTCGATCTTCGACTACGCCACATATTTCCTGATGCTGTATTTCTTCGGCTGTATAGCTTTCTCGGACCCGCTGACGCCGCTGGCGGATAAAATGCACCTGGAGAAGCTGTTCCATACCGGCTGGTTCGTAGAATCGCTGCTGACGCAGACGCTGATAGTGCATATAATCCGCACGAAGAAGATCCCCTTCCTGCAGAGCGTGCCCAGCCTGCCGCTGGTGTTCGCCACGGTGATGACGATAACCGTGGGCGTGTTCCTGCCGCACACCCATTTCGCCGACAAGCTGGGCTTCGTGCCGCTGCCCGGCGTCTACTGGCTGTGGCTGACGGGCTTCCTGCTGCTTTACGCGGTGCTCACCCACAACGTGAAGGTCTGGTTCTACCGCAAATTCGGCGACGACTAACGAGGCTACCGATGAAAAGCATTTTAACCGCGCTGCAGGACGGAAGACTTATAGAGCTGCCGGAGACCGACAAGGACAAGGCGCTGCGCTACATGGCCAGCATCCTGGAGGCCATCCCGGAGGTAAGCTCGAACGTGGACATCGCCGAGGGCGTGCTAGAGCGCGAGCGCACGGCCAACACCGGCATAGGCAAGGGCTGGGCCTGCCCGCACATACGCGTGGACGGCGACGGGGAACTTTTTTCCGTGATCGGCTGGAGCCCGGCCGGCATAGACTACGGCGCGCCGGACAAGGAAAAAGTGCGGCTGCTGGTGATGTATTACATCCCCGGCAACCAGCGCATGGTCTACCTGAAGGAGCTTTCCGGCCTGGCCAAGGCCATACAGAAAGGGCAGGGCATAGAGAATATCGAGAAAGCGGCGTCGCTCAACGACGTGCGCAACGAACTGCTCAACTGGGTTTCGGCCTCCATCGACAATACCGTGCCGCAGGCCAAGGCCCGCATGATAAAGCTGGAGGCCAAGCATGCCCAGGCCGCGGAAGCCGTTTGCTTCACCGCGCAGGGACTGGAGCGGCTTGTGCCTTTGTACGTGATAACCGGCGGCGGCGCCAGGAGCTTCGCGCTGGCGCAGGACGCGGACCTGGTGCGCGCCGTGGAGGCAGCCGACCTGGGCCAGCTGGCCGAGAAACAGGACCTCGAGGCGGGGAACTATAAGATCTTCGTGCGGTCCCGCACGCTGTATAAGCCGGACCGGGCGATGTACGACTGCATAGCGGTAAAGCGCTAGCGGCGGCAAGCCCCAGCCTTTCCTGCACGGCCGGCCTTTGCCGGGAATAAAATGACCACAAAGAGCGACTTTAAGAAAACAGTGTGGAGCCGTATCTTTCAACTGATAGTACCGCATAAAAAGCGGTTCATCGGCGTGGTAATTATCGGCCTGCTGGGTACCGGCGCTAATCTTGTCGAACCGCTCATCTACCGCGAGGCGATCAACGACGTCGCGGGCCTGTTCGTCGGGCAGGGCAGGGGCGCAGCGGCGGAACTAGCGGACGCGGCCGAGGCCCCGCCGGCGGCGGCCGTCCGGAAGGCACAGCCTTCCGCAAAAAAGATCAAGGAACCCCACAGCAAAGGGCACGTGGCCGAGCGTTCCCCTGTGCAGGCGCTGGAGACGCTGCTCTGGGCGGTAGGGCTTATCTTCCTTGTCAACCTGGCCGGCTATATTCTTACCCTCGTCGGCGAGAACCTGAACGTCCGCCTGTCCTGTCTTATCGAGCAGCGGTTCATCCAGGGAACGTTCACCCATGTGCTGAAGCTCCCGCTGGGCTTTTTCAGCAAACGCTCCAGCGCGGCTATCTCGAAGCAGATAAACCAGGCGGACGAAGTGTCCGGCATCGTGAGCGGCTTTTCCCAGCAGATCCTCCCTGAAGTTATCAGCCTGGCCGGCATCCTGATAATAATGTTCTGGCAGAACGTCACGCTTACCCTGATGGCCGTGGCTGTGATCCCCGTCTACCTGTGGATCGCCTGGCGGTCGGCCAATAAACTCGAGGCGAGCCTGGCGTCCTATTACGAGCGCTGGGAGGACGTCTCTTCCCGGATGCAGGACGCGATCGGAGGCATCAAGACCGTAAAGCTTTCAGGCGCGGAGGACCGGGAGGCCGGTAACCTCAGAAAAGCCGCCGGGGCCGCTTACGAGGATTACATCGGCCGCGCGAAGCTGAGCAATAAGTACGTGTTCTGGCAGAACACGCTTACCCAGGTCTCTTCGGCACTGGTGCTGGGGTATGGCGGTTATTTAACACTGCAGCACAAGCTAACCCCCGGCGACGTCGTGATGTTCGTTTCCTATCTCGACCGGCTTTACTCGCCCATAGATTCGCTGGCGAGCCTGTGGGTGAACCTTCAGCAGAACGCGGCTTCCGTAGCGCGGGCGTTCAGATTGCTGGAGGGCGGCATGGAGGAAAGCGCGGGCGCCGGGCTGAAGATAGAAAAGGGGAAAGTGGAGTTCAAAGATGTGCGCTTCAGCTACGTGGCCGGCCGGGAAGTGCTGAAAGGGATCTCGTTTAGGATAGAGCCGGGCAGGCTGACGGCTATAGTGGGCCCGTCGGGCGCGGGGAAAACCACCGTCGTGGACCTGCTGCTGAAATTGTACGAGCCCGGCGGCGGGGGGATACTTATCGACGGGCAGGACCTGTCGGAGCGGGACGCCGCCTCCGTGCGCAGCCAGATCGGGATGGTCACCGCCGACGGCACCGTGTTCCGCGGAACGCTGGCGGACAATATACGGTATAAACGTCCGTCCGCTACGGACGACGAGGTTCTTAAGGCTGCGGCAGCCGCGGGGATGGAGAACACGCTGCTGCGCCTGCCGGACGGTTTAAAGACCGTGGTAGGGGAAGGCGGCATAGGGCTTTCCGTAGGCGAAAGACAGCGCATACAGATAGCCCGCATCCTGGTTTCGCAGCCGCGCATCCTGGTATTGGACGAGGCTACGGCGAACCTGGACTATGCCACGGAAGCCGAGATAAAAAAGACCGTGAACGAGATCCGTAAAAAAAACACCGTTATCGTCATAGCACACCGCTACTCCATGGTGCGCGACGCGGACCATGCGATAGTGCTTTCGGCCGGTGAAGTGCTGGAGCAGGGCTCGCCTGAAGAGCTGCTCTCGAGGGGCGGCTGGTTTTCGTCGTTCGCGGCCGCGGCGGATAACGAAGAGTGCGCGGCCTCCGCAAGCCCGGCGGAAGGGACGGATGAAGGCGAAGACGAAGACCTGCCGGAGGAGTAACCCGCGCATCCGGCGCTCCGCCGGGCCGCGCGCCGCGTATTGACTTTCGTCGTAGGACGAAAGACCCCCCGCGCCTGGGCCGAATACCCAGAAAATTACGGGCCGAATAGCCCATAACAGGCGGCTCCGATATTGAATATTATTTAGCGTTGCCGTACCGCCGCATATTCAAGGAGCGTTATTGATGAAAAAACTGGAACTGAACAAGCTGCTGCTGGCCTCGGCCTTCCTGGCCGCGCCCGCCGCCGCGCAGGATTTCGACAGCCTGCCTTCCGTCAAGGAAATAGTCAGCCAGGCCGCCGCCGCCGAAGTTCCGGCGCCGCTGCCCGCGCTGCCGCAGGACGTCCGGGCCATGAAAGATTGGACCATAATGGTGTTCATGAACGGGAAGAACAGCCTTTCCGAATATGTCCCCAAGGACATGAACGAGATGGAAAAGTACGGGCCCACCGAGAACATCAATATCGTTACGCAGTCGGCCCGCATGAAAGAAGCCGATCCCTACTATCCCCCGGGCGGCGGCGGTTACGACGATTACCCCTGGGGCGGCGGCCCCGTAGTGCCGCATCCCGGCTGGCCCAATCCGGGCTGGCCTTCGATGCCCCCGATGATGATGCGGGATGCCTCCCCTGCCGTCACCCGCGACGCCTCCGCCGACTGGGTGGGCGTGCGCCGCTACCTGATCACGGCCGACGGCGACAACGCCGCGCTGAGCTCCACGATGCTTTCCGATATGGGCACCGTGGACATGGGCGACTATAAGCAGCTCGTCGAGTTCGGCAAATGGGCCAAACAGAACTATCCCGCCAAAAAGTACATGCTGATAGTGTGGAACCACGGGGACGGCTGGAAAACCAAGGACCTGCGCGGCGATACCGTGCTCAAGGGCATCTCCTACGACGACGAGACCGGCAACGGCATCACCACCGTAGAGCTGGGCCAGGCCGTGCGCGAGATGGGCGGCGTGGACATCTACGCCTCCGACGCCTGCCTGATGCAGATGGCCGAAGTGGCCTACGAGCTGAAGGACGCGGCCAGGATCACCGTGGGCTCGGAAGAGACCGAGCCGGGCGACGGCTGGGCCTACGATTATTTCCTGGCCCGCGTGCACTCCAACAAGACCAACCTTACGCCCGACGTGATGGCCGCCGCGGCCGTGCAGGGCTACAAGGCCTTCTACGGCGAGAAAAAGACCAACGCCACGCAGTCGGCGCTGAGAACTTCGGGCATGAACGGCTTCATGACCATGATGGACCAGTGGGCCGCGCTGGCCATGAAAGAGGATAAGACCATGATCAAGGGGGCGCTCACCGCCGCCACCAGCTTCAGCGGCGCGGACTCCCGCGACCTGATACATTTCATGGAACTGGTCTACGCGAAAACATCCTCCGGCGAGCTCAAGGCCAAGACCGTGAACGCCATGAACTACATCTATGACCACGTGCTGATAGACAACGGCGCCACCGGCGACAGGTTCGCTAAAGCCTACGGCATAGGGATATACCTTCCCACCTATGGCTACGAGGCCGCCTACGGCAACCTCGCCTGGTCCAAGGACGGCAAGTGGGACGAGTTCGCCCAGTGGCTGAACGCCAAGTGAGCCTCAGACCTTAACCGAGAGTTTAATCTGTGAAAAGGCCCTTCGTCAAGAAGGGCCTTTTTTTATTCTCTGAACTCCCAGGTTTTGTGCCGGAGTTTTCTGAAATAACCGAAAAATATTCTGGCGCGGCGTAAAGCGTAAAGGGCTCCAAATATATTACGATATACGCAGATATCTCCAAAAGATCAGCGCGAGAGAACAAAGCGGGAACGGATACTATGAAACTTGAGAAGAAGTTTATATTTGCCGCGTTGATCCTTTCTCTCCCGGCCCGGCTTTTCGCGCTGGACTTGGACGGTTGCGTGAAAGCGGCATTGGCGAACAGCCACGCCCTTAAGTCGGCCGAGCTCAGGATAAATTCCTCAGCGAGCGGCTACGCCCGGGACAGAAAGGCGCTGCTGCCAGTTCTTTCCGTTACCGGCGAGGACGGTTATAACCGCTACCAGGCGGGCTCGGGCCTGCGCGACGGGCTGACCGGCCTGGTGGGGGCGCAGTTCTCGCTGGACCTTAAAAAAAATCTTTCCAACTATCCGGAACTCAGCCGCCTCGAGCTGGAAAAAAGCCGCCTGCAGCGGGACCTGGCCGAAAAGGATATTGTCAGGCGCGTAACGCAGGATTATTACAGGCTCTACATACTACTCGGTAAGCGGGCCGATTATGCCGAGGCCCGGGAATATTTTTCCTCCCATATCGAAGATATCGAGAAGCTGGAGGCCGCCGGGCTGGACCTTAAGCTTGACCGGGTAAGGGCGGAGATACAGCTTAAGTCCCTGGCGCTGACGGCGCGGGAGTTGGAGACGGACATCTCCGGCGCGCTGAAGTCGCTGTCGTCCGCCGCCGGCGCGGAGTTGCGCGCGGAAGATATCGTTTTCGAAGGCGGCCCCGGGGCGCCCGGCCGTCTGCCGGGCGAAGCCGGCATAACGGCCGTGTCCACCTGTTGCGCGGACGGCGCCGGGGCGTTCTCGGCCAGGCTCGACCGGCTGGAAACTGATTCGGCGTATCAGGCCTACGAGCAGAGCAAGTTCTACTACGCCCCCACCCTGCAACTGGGATTAACTCGCAATCTGAACATCATAGACCCGGCCACCGAGCGTTATCGAACATACGCGGCGGTAAGCCTGGACGTTTTCGATTTCGGCGCCCGCGCGGAGGAAAGAAGGTCCTTCCTGCACGAATACGAGGCCCGCAAAGAGACCGGACTGGAGAACCAGAAGCAGCTGCGGCTTTCGCTGGATAATCTGGCGGCGGAGATAGGCGGCGCCGCCGCCTCCTACGCCGGGCTGAAGAAGAACTGTGAGGCGGCGGCCGGGAACCTGGAAACGGCCAAACTCTATTACACCAAGGGAAAAATAAAGGAAACCGACCTGCTCAGCATTTTCGCGGAATACCTGGACGCCAAGCAGCAGTCCAGAGACGCCCTCGGCCGGTACTTTGACAAAAAAGCCGAGCTGACGTATCTTCGGGCCGGGACGGAAAAATGAAGAAATTCGTGGACTGGCTGGATTCCAACCGCGTGGCGATAGTGTTCGCGGCGGCGCTGCTGTGCGCGGCCGGCGTCTATATGTACCTGCTGCTGCCCAAGGATGTTTTCCCGAACAGCGAGTTCCCGCGCTTTCAGGTTGTGGCGGATATAGGCTTCGCCTCGCTGGAAACCACTGAGCTGAACGTCACGCGGCCGCTCGAAGAAGCGCTGCAGACAGTTCCGGGCGTAATGGAAGTCCGCTCCGTCACCGAGCGCGGAACCTCGACGATAGACATCTACCTGAAATGGGGCACCGACCTGAACCAGGCGTTGCAGTTCATACAGGCGCGGATAGACCAGGCCAGGGCCCTGATGCCGGCCGGGGCCGCCCTGCAGACCACCAAGATGACCACCAGCGCCTACCCGATGTCCGAATACGGCGTCTGGTCCGATACGCTGACGCTGAAGGAACTGTACACCACCGTGCGCTATTCCGCCATCCCCCGGCTGATAGGCGTGGACGGCGTGGCCAGGCTCGACGTGGTGGGAGCCGAGGAGCCGGAGCTCTGGGTTAAGCTCAGCCCTGAAAAGCTGGCGGGCTATAACCTGGATTATCAGGAGATAGCCGCGGCGGCGGCGGATATCAACAACCTCTCCTTCATAGGCACCGTGAACGGCGCCGGCAAGACCATGTTCGCGGTGGGCGGCAGCCGCCTGGCCAGCGCGGCCGATATCGGCGGCGTGGTGATAGCCAGCCGCATGGGCAAGCCCGTGCATCTCAGCGATGTGGCCGAGATCACGGAGGGCCGCGCAGAGGTGCGCAGGCTGGTAAGCATAAACGGCCACAAGGGCCTGTTCATCGACGTGCTCAAGCAGGGGGAAGCCGACGGCCTGAGCCTGGGCAGCGCCCTGGACGCCAAGTTCGCGGGGCTGGAAAAGGAATACGGCGGCAAGCTGCATTTTACGAAATGGGACCTTTCCGATTTCGTGCGTGGCTCCATACAGGGCATCTTGATAGACATAATCCTGGGCGTCCTTATAATACTGGCCATCGTCTATTATGTCATGGTCCGCTTCCGGTATTCCCTGCCGATAATGCTGATAGTGCCCGTCGTGCTGGTGGTGGAATTCCTGGCGCTGAAAGCCATGGGGCTGACGGTGAACATCATGACCCTCGGCGGGCTGGCGGCGGCCATCGGCATAATAGCGGACAACGCCATAGTCATCACCGAGAGCTATGTCCGGTTCAGGGCGGAGGGGAAGCCGGACCCACTGGCCGCTTCCATGCGCTACATCGCGCCTATCACTATCTGGGCCACGCTGGTCAGTATCGTTGTTTTCGTGCCGCTTACGCTGCTCAGCGGCGTGCCGGGGCTGTTCTTCAAGCCGCTGGCCATGACGCTGGCGAGCACCATAATAATTTCGCTGGTGATGGCGCTCTGCCTTTTGCCGGTGCTGATCTATTACTTCATAGAAATGCACGGCGGCGCGGCCGCGGAGGAAAAAGAACGCCGCCTTTTCAGCGTGCTGAAGAGCGGATACCTCAGGTTCATCGCCCTGGCTTTGGTACGCCGCAAGACGGTGGCCGCCGTTATCGCCGCGCTGCTGTTAGCTGGAGTCCTGGTGTTCCTGAAGCTGCCCACCGGCTTTCTGCCCGAGTGGGACGAGGGGGACATAGTCTTCGACTATCAGGCCGGGTCCGGGATGTCTCTGGAGGCCGTGGACGGGGTAATGGCCAAAGTGGAGGCGATAGTAGCCAAAGTGCCCGAGCTTAAGCTTTTTATCCGCAAGACCGGCACGCACCTGGGGACCCCGTTCGCCCCGCCCACCGTGGGCGAGATAGTCATACTGCTGAAGGCGGACCGCCAGCGTTCCACCTTCGAGATAATGGACGACCTGCGCGGCAAGGTGGAGAAAGAGTTCCCTGACCTGGACACGGATTTTCACCAGATACTGCCGGACCGCCTGGGCGACCTGACCGGCAGCGCGAAGCCGATCGTGGTAAGCGTGGTCGGCAACGACCTGGACCGCGCGTGGGCGGTAGCGCGGCAGGTAAAAGAAAAGCTGGAGAAGATAGACGGGCTTAACGGCGTGCTGGTGAACCTGCCGGCGGCCCAGAAAGAGATACGCGTGGTGCCCGACCAGAAACACCTTTCCCTGCTGGGCCTGAGCAGCGCCGACGCTTTCCGTTATTCCGGGCTGGCCCTTTACGGCGAGACCATGACCTCGGTGGCGCGCGGCGTGCAGCTGGTGCCGGTGCGCGCCATGTACGCCGGTTCTTTCCGCTCCGACGCTTCAGCCATCGGGCGCATCCCCGTCTATACTCCCAACGGCGGGGTATTGCCTCTGGACAAACTGATGGCGTTCAGTTCCGCGGACCAGGTCCCCGAGGTCCATCACAAGAACGGCTCCATCGTGGTCAGCGTGAACGCCGAAATCGGCGACAGGTCCCTCGGAGAAGTGATCACCGACATCAAGACCGCGTTGGACGGCATCCCCGCCGGGGACTGCAGCGTCGAGCTGGAGGGGAACTACAAAGAGCAGCAGAACTCTTTCCGGGAACTGCTGCTCGTGCTGCTGTTCTCGGTGCTGCTGATCCTGCTGTTCCTGCTTTTTATTTTCGAGTCCTACCTCACCTCGCTGGCGGTCTTCGTCGGGACGCTCGCTTCAACTACCTTCGTAGTCTTCGGCCTGAAGCTGGCCGGCATCGAGTTCGACGTTTCCTCTTTCACCGGGATGATAACCGTGATGGGCATAGTGGTGAACAACGGCATTCTGGTCATAGCCTTCGCTGAAAGGGCCGCCAAGGCCGGCCTGGCGCCCCTGGACGCGGTAATGGAGGCCTGCACGCTGCGTTTCAGGCCGGTGCTGATAACCAACCTGGCGGCGATAGCCGGCTTCCTGCCCATGGCGCTGAACATCGGCAAGGGCGGCGAGGTGTTGCGGCCTTTCTCCGTGGCCATGATCAGCGGCCTGGTGGGCGCCATGTTCTTCTCTCTGGTGGCCATACCGGTGTTCTATCTTTCCCTGCATGCCCGTAAAAAAACCTAGATATTGACGGGAAGCTCATGCCCTTCTCCGGACGAACTATAATTAAGTCGACAGCTTGTTTAACGCTGGGCCTTTTTTTCGCCGGCTGCGGTACTATGCCCGGCGGCCGGCGCCGGGGCGACGGCGCCACGCTCTCTCCTGGCTGGGCGCGCGTGGGACGGGCCGTAACACGCGCGGTATCTATGCCCGAGGTGTGGGTGCCCGCCGCGGGGGCGCTGGCCTTGCGGGTGGGCGGCGCGGATAAAAAAATATCGTCCTGGGCCTCGCGCAGGACCCCGGTTTATGGCTCGCGGTCGCGGGCTTCCAAAGCCAGCAACACTCTGATAACGGTTTCTAACGCAGTTTACTGGGGCAGCGTCCTGGCAGCGCCGGGAGGAGACCGGGTAAACGAGTGGGCTTGTGCGAAAGCAAAAACGGCCGCGGCCGGCATCGCCGCCAACACCGCGGCTTTCCAACTTACTCTTACGCTTCAGAAGATCACGAAAAGAGAGCGTCCCAACGGAGGCGGGAAAAACAGTTTCCCGTCGCTGCACACCGCCTACGCAGCTTCGCAGACCATGTCCGCTTACGAGAATTTCCTGAGCTTGGAGCCGGGCCCGGCCGGGGGCGCGCTCGCGAGGGGCGCGCTTGACTCCATCCCTGTCGCCATGGCCTGGGCACGGGTAGAGGCGAAAGCTCATTACCCGTCGGACACGCTGGCCGCCATGGGCCTGGCGTCGTTCCTGAGCGTTTTTATTGACGAAGCCTTCCTCGGCGGGTCAGCGATGAGCCTTGAAACCGCCGGCAGAACGCCTCTGCTTGTTTGCCGCCTTTCTTTCTGACCCGTTTAAAGCGGAGAGCGCCGGTGGCATGAAAAAGGGGTGCGAATATTCGCTCCAGCGGCTGCCGGCAAGGCGCTTTAACCAGGGCGTTTCAGGTCCCGGCGTGCTTTGCCGCGGGCGTGATAACGGCTGACTACCACGCTGTTCAGGACCAGTTTATCCTGCGGGGACAGCCCGGTCACTTTCAATTTTGCCGCGATGTCCGCTTTCTCGAACTGCATGACGAGCTGCCCGACGGCTTCGTAGAGGAAAGCGCGGGAGACGGCGGCGCCGGTGAGGTTCACTTCTACTGAGGCCGACATACCCCACTGGTTCAGGATGAGCTTGTGGACCTTCTTCCCGTCGGCGATGCTCAGGTAGTTCGGCCCGCAGAGGTCGAGGATGTTCAGTCTCGGGTGGAGCTCGTTCGTGTCTGCCATAAGTTGAAGCCTTGCTTTTGCCCGGGGGGGCGCCGCCGTAAACTAAAAAAACCCTTGCGGGTTTTCTTAATGCAATTTTGGCGCCGTCATTTAGACATCGTTCGAGACTACTTTGCGCAACATCCCGAGGTAACTTTATAAGTACCGCTTCGGCGCCAGTCCTGGGATCGAAAATGTAGGCC
>CAIRNJ010000091.1 GCA_903879915.1 uncultured Elusimicrobia bacterium | reverse complement strand
GTGTCCATGGCCAGCAGACACTGCTCTTCGGCGCTCTTGGCGGTCTCCGCCTGAACCTGGCCCTTTGGCGTTATCTGGAACACGTCCAGCACCCGGTTCACCGAGTATTTATAGACGGTCGAGACCGGCCGCATATCCAGGAAGTCGCCCCACAGGCAGACTTCGAACACTTCCTTCTGGCCCGGCTTCAGTTCGCGCGGCGCGGTAACCACTATCTGCGCTTGGGCCCGGTGATCCTTAAAAGTAGGGATGGTGGTAGGCCCGACCGGATTGCCCCAGTTTATAGTCTCGTACCCGGTTTCCCGGCTGCGCAGCGGCACCACCGCCGAGGCCAGCGGGTCCTCCGGGCCGAAAGTTACTTTCTTGCAATCGCGCGTGATATCGGTGATCCCTTTGGCCGCAGCGGCCGGCGCGCTAACTTTGGAAGCGGCAGCTTCCTTTATAAAGCTCCCCACGTCCACTTTGCCGAAATTAACCTCCGCCGAAGCGAACTGCCCCGAAGACAGCAGCAGCGCCGCCGCCGTTACCGCCGCCGAAGCATACCCGCGAACCTGATCAGTTTTTTTCATATTATTCTGTTCTCCTTCTATCCTGTGCGTCCCGCGGCCGGCATTCCGCTTTTCCGGCCGGGACGGTTAACCCGTACTATATTCTAAAAGAAACCCCTGCGCGCCGTAAGAGGCGGCGGACCCGGCGGAAAAGTCTTTCGGCTTACGTTAAGTTTCGCGCGCGAAACAGTGTTTCAGTGCCCCGAAAGGGCACTAAGCAGAACCCGCCGCCGTTATTCTTAACGGCGGCGGGTCCTGTTCGCGCTTCGGCTAAGGCCTATCTGTCCAGCAGCCTGTCCATGAGGTTCTTATCATCTTCCCATTTAGCTTTGCTGGCTTCGTTGAACAGGAAAGACTTCCGCCCTTCGGCGTCCACCCAGACCGCCGCCGTACCTTTCATGCCGCTGAGCAGCTTGAAAGCTTTTTCTTTGCCCATCACGGCCAGCGCGGCGGAAGCCATAAAATTCTGGTCCTCTATGCCCGGGTAATAGATGGTCAGGGCGGAAAAATCCTTAATAGGGTAGCCGGTCCGCAGGTCCAGGATATGCGAATAGAGCTTCCCCTCTATCTCCACGAAAACGTCCCGCCCGGAAGAAGCCATCACCATCCCTTCCTCGAAAGCGAACATCCCAAGTATCTTTACCCTGCTCAAAGGATCGGGCATGCGGTACTTCCACTGCCTTTTTCCGTAAACCAGCATGTTGCCGCCCAGGCGCAGCTGCACAGGGTAGGCCGGCGCCCGCTCTTTAAGGATCTGATAGGCGCGCTCGAAGCAGTAGCCGCGCAGCAGGCCGCCCAGATTTATCTCCACCGGCTGGGAGAACCGCACCATTTTTTTTACGGGGTCCACCTGTATATATTTAGAGCCGATGTTCTGCAGGGCTTTTTCGATATCCTCTTTGGCCGGAAGCTTCTTGCTGCCGGCGGCCTCTTTCCACAGCGGCCACAGCGGCGCGAAAGTTATATCAAAAGCCCCGTCGGTAAGCTTGTAATAGTCCAGCCCTATCTGCAGCAGGCGCAGGAACTCGTCGGTGACGGGCACCCATTCGTTGGCGGCCTTCTTGTTCACCAGCGTGGTCAGGCTGTAGGCGTCGGTGTAGCTGAACTCGCCGGAAATACGGTCCCACTCGGCGAAGATCTCGTCGGCCAGCTCTTTCGCTCCCGGCGTGTCCGGCCCGTAGGCCCTGAGCTGGGCCGACGAGTTCATTATATACGCCTTTTGAGAGAACGTAGCGGTGCTGCCGCCGCGTTTGGAACAGCCGGCCGCGGACAGCGCCAGCACCGATATCAATAAGACCGTTTTCTTCATGGTTAAAGTCTCCCCGCTGCCCTGTTCCGGCCCGCGCCCTAACAGGCGCCTTTTCAGGCGGCAAGACAAATTATAGTAACCGGGAAAGGAAATTTCAAGAAAGCTAAAAATCCCGCACCTTCACCACGCGGCAGGGAACTCCACTTCTTTCCGGAGCCTGGTCAGCGTACTTGAAAAGATAGTTTCCATCAACAATGCCCTCCGCGCTGGTCTGACCTGTCTAATTTTAACTTATAAAAAAGGCTCCGGGCAGTACGTACCTGCCCGAAGCCTTTACCGTTCCGGCGGCGGCCGGTCTCCCGCGGATCACCCGCTTACGGCAAAATAGCCTTCCTCTTTAACGTACGGCTGAACAGGGCGGCCTGCCTTACGGTCCGGCGCCAAGGCCCCGGCTGCCCGCCGGACGCGTATTTTACCTATAACCTTGTCCCCGTTCCTGCGCAGTTCCAGCCGCATCACGGACTTCCCCCCTTCCTCCGGGCGGGAAAGGTATACTTCCCCCGTGCTCAGGAACACCCTTTCGTTGGTGAACGCGGGCTTGCGCTTGGACGTGAGATAAGAGAACCTGTACCCGGCCGGGCCGAGGTTGAAGCTGAATTTATGCGCCGCAAGGTCCAGCCGCCGCTGCCGGCAGCCGGCTTGCTCCGTAACGCTCTCTACCGGCAGAAAAGGCCGGGAGTTCTGCAGGGCGGCTATTTCCTCGACAGGAATTTTCCTGCCGTTCGCGAACCAGTCCGAGAACAGGGCGTAGGCCTTAAACGCCTCCGCCTGCCCGCTCTTTTCCTCCGCCATACCCGCCTTGCCTGTAGTTTTCATAATTCTCTCCCTGGACCCGGTTTGACCGGCGGCATAACGCTCAGTTCTGACAGATCTTGTGCCGCCGGGTCGTAATATATTCTACGTGACATCCGCGCGCGCAGTAAGAGGCCGAGTACCCGGCGGGAAAGTCTTTTGTCTTACGCCGGCCCTCGCGCCTAAAGCGCGTTTTTAGTGCCCCGTTGGGGCACGAGTACCTGCGGCGGGCCGGGTATTGACAAGTATGTCTGGCTACTTTATAATAGACAAGCGGGGTTTACATCCGCAGGCCGGCATATTAATACTGCCGCGCAAAATAAACCGGCTTAATCCGGTTTAAACAGAAAAGTGGAGGCGGCACCATGAAAAAGCACGACATTTTCCTGTCGGTCCTGGCAGTAACGGCGGCTATTTTGATCTGGCCGAAGCAGCACAACGCGCCGCCCGCGGACCTGCGGGACGCTCTGGCGTCGGGCGGAGCGTATGACGCGCTGCAGGACCGCAAGACCGCGCCGAACGCCCTGCCCATAGCCATCCCCGAGGTAAAGATCGATAAGGGCGCCGGGGCCGGCACCCTGCCGCTTAACTTAACCCCGCAGGACCTTGCCAATCTTCAGCTAACCCCTGAAAACCTGGCTTTCGTGAACAAGGCTATCAAAGGCCAGTTTCCCGGCTACGGCGTGCATTATTCGCTTAACGGGCAGCTTACCGGCGACGCCAAGGCCGCTTCTTTCAAAGTGGACGACGGCAGAGTTTTTAAGCTTATGTTCGGCAAATTATCCGCCGAAGGGTTGTTCGGCCGCCAGGTGCACATAGAGGCCGCGGCCACGCAGGCGGACCGGCTGGACTTCCTCCGCGTGCTGTCGGCGGAAGTTTACGACCCCGCCGTGCACTCTCCGGCGCTGCCGCCGTACCAGCCCGTAAGCCGCCCCGTGCAGCTGGTTTCCGCCGGCACGGACGGCATAGCGATGAAGAACGTGCGCTGGCACCGTGACCTGCGTACGGCCGGCACGGAGTTCGACTGGGCCGCGGCCAAAATACGGCCGGAACTGCTCAAGGAGATGTATTTCATTAAAAAACCTTTCGAACCGGAATGGATAGCCGCGCATTCGATGTATCTTTTCAAGTTCGCCAAAGGCGGGGTGACCGATACTTCCGGCCGGGAGATCTCCAACCTGCTGCTTTCTATAGAAGGCTATCTGCGCGAGGGACAGGAGTACAGCCTGGAGGCGGGAGTAAAAAGCCAGCTGGATATCGTCTGGCTGCTGGCCACCTGGGAAGACTACCTGGGCAGGGTGGTGAAGAACAAAGAACGGATGATCCCTTACCGCATGAAGCTGAAGCCGGAAGCGATGAGACAGCTGCTGGTGGAATCCCTGCGGCAGGCCGCGGTGAACAGGGCCGGCGAGAAATATCACCTCGTAACGAACAACTGCACCAATAATCTGGTCATCCTGCTCAACCGCGTGCTGCCGCGCGAGAATAAGATCTCCCTGTGGACCAATAAAGGCTACGATCTGAAAACCACGCTGCCCAACGCCGTGCCGGAATATCTTACCAAGCTCGGCTACCTGGAAGCCCCCATGCCGCAGCTGGACGCCGCGAGCTACCTGCCCGGCACCGACTGGCCGGGCGGCTACCCCGCCGCGAACAAACGGCAGTAAAGGAACAGGCTTCAGCAAAAAAAAAGCAGCCCGGGGGCTGCTTCTGCGTTCTTGGTCCGTGGCAGTTGGAGAAAAGGGATTACGGCTTTGCGCCCGGAGGTTCGCCGGCAACGGGTTCAAGCCAGAAAACCTCTTCCATTTTTTTACCGAAGTAACGGGCTACCTTCAAAGCCAGCACGATGGACGGGGAATAGTCCTCCCCCTCGATGGCCACGATGGTCTGCCGCGACACGCCCACGGCCTTGGCCAGCACTTCCTGGGAGATGTCCCTCTCGGCCCTTAAAACCCGCAGCCTGTTCTTGAGTTTGTCCATCTTAAGTTCACTTCAGAACTTTTCTGAAAACCACATGGGTAACTATATGGGCGGCCAGCAGACCGGCGAAAAGATGGCCCGGCCCGATAAACAGCCAGAACGGGTTGAAATGCTGGTAAACCATGCATACCATGAAAAAACAAAGCGCCAGGCCGAAGGTCACATAGGTGGACACAAGGAAGATCTGCCAGTCCCGCTCGTCGGCCAGGCCGCGCGATCTGTTATAGACGACAAATACGGCAAGGGCCAGCAAAAGCAGGGTCGGCAGTGAAAAAACCCCGTTAACCAGGAGACTCCAGCCAAAAAGGAACACGGTCATAAAGACCTGCATTACTTTCCCGACAGCTTTTATTTTTTCTTCCATAAAGCGTGCCTACATTATATAAATAAACCCGCCGCAACGACAGACAGAAAATTTATTGCGCCTGCCATTTTATGAATTCGTCCCAGCCGGAGTCTTTCGCCCACTGCAGCTCCTGGTACTGGCCCGAAGCCTCATAGGGCGGCAGATACACCGCCAGGCCATGCGCTTTGGGGCAGCCGTGCGTAACCCGGCTATGCCCTATCAGGGTACCGGTTAAATATTCCAGCAGGGTTTTGCCAGCGGTCTTAACGTCGGCGTTCCTGGTTTTGGCCGTCACAAGTTCGGCGAGATCGTAAAGGTCTTTGTTATCCGGCGCGTTAAAGTTCTGCGCCCCGGCCGCGGCCGCTTTCGCAGCCGCTTTATCGCGCGAACGCGTAAGGGCGGCCGTGAAAGCGTTCGCCGCCTTCAGCAGGCCCGGCAGGGCGGCCGTCCGGATATAGCTGTCGGTGGTGGGCTGCTTCCACTGCTCGTAATAGTCGGCGTAAACATCCACCATCGCCCGTGAAAGTTCCTCCGGAGTCATTTCCGGCCTGGCGCCCAGCGCGCCCAGCAGCCTGTCGTAAGGCTGGCCGTCCGCGGGCTCGGTCTCCTCGGAGCCGACTATATAGGAGGCGTGGTCCTTCAGTTCGTAGACCACTTCGGCCATCTGCATCAGGCAGGCGTCGGAGGCATAGATATCCACGCCGCCTATTTCCTTAAGGATCGCGGCCAGCTGCGGCGTGCTGATCCTGTGGCCGGTCTGCTCGTCGGTGGAGATCCACCGGCCGCCGGCGGCCCCGCTTCTTTCCCAGCCGCTGCCGTGGTTCCAGATCACCAGCATGTATTTCTTCGCCGGATACGCGGCCTTGGCCCACTTCGCGAAATCTATCACGCTGCGGTAATCGCCCATGTCCAGATAGTCGGCGTCCCGGAGCACCGGGGAATTTATGGCCGCGGTGTCGGTGTCCTTGGTTATCAGGTAGCGCCGGGCGCCTTTCCAGCCGCCTTCCGCCGCGGTGTACTGCGCGGTGCGGCCCAGTTCGGCCACCACCGCCACTTTGTCCGTGGAGCCCGCCAGTTCCATTTCGTTCACGTCCCTGAGCCCGAAGCGCTCCAGGTTGTTCTTGGCGTTGACGAACACCATCACGGTCCATTCCCTTACCGCGGGATCGCCGGCGCGGGCCGCGGGCGGCGCCGCGGGAACAAAGCCTTCAGCGGCGGCAGAAGCCGCGGACAATACCGGCGAGCGCCCGTCGAAATCCGCCTCTACGGCGAAAGCCGGGGCCGTTAAAACCGCAAGCAGCGCGGCAAAAAATATACTGTTCATGTTCCCTCCGTACATAAAAGTTCTACCGCGGCCCGGCGGCCGCGCCGGACCTGAAAACCACCGAGTCGTAGGCGAACGACACCACGCTGCCCATTTCCGAATAGGCTATCCTGAAAAATCCGTTCTCCCCCCAGTTCGTGCCCCAGCTGTTCCTGGCGATAAAATAGCCGCCGGGGTCGTCGTAGCCTATAATGAGCACGGCGTGGTCGCCCACTTTTTTGCCTGACACGTAAGAATAAACGCCGGCCTTGTAATGCGCCAGGTCCTCGTACATTATCATGGCGGCTGGCAGGGGCCCGTAGCGCACCAGCGCCGACTTCAGGTCGTAAAGCTTGTTGGGGACCGAATCCCACTCCTCCGCCCGGTAGGCGTCCTGCTGCCAGCCGGGCTGCGCGGCCTCGCAGGGGCCGTCCGCGGCCGTATACGGATAAAAACGCTCGGGAGGCAGACCGGTGCGCCGCAGGTAATTGGCGTAAAGGCTGCCGCCGCGGCAGGAGCCGAAGCCGCTGCAGGAGACCAGTATCTGCTCCGCCAGGTCGAGGTTCTCGCCGGGCTTGCCCCTGGTTATCATCAGATGGGATTCCAGCCCGCCGGTCAGCGCGAAAGCCCAGCAGGAATTACATTTTCCCTGCTCTTTTACGGTGCCCACGTAATTGCCGTTGAAGCTGCGCCAGTCCGCCGCGGCCGGCAGGTCCGCCATAGGCTTTTCCAGCAGCGGCGCGGCGTTGAGCTGTTCGAAAAGGCCGGCCTTGAGCCGCAGCTCTTCGAACGAAAGCCCGGAGAGGCTGGTCTCGCCGGCGGTCCAGCGCGCGCCTTTTTCTTTTATCCCGCTGCGCAGCGCGTCCAGGCGCTGCCTGCCGCCGCCGGCCTCAAGACCGAAGACTCTTGCCGCGGGAATTGACAAAAAGAACAGGAGCGCCGCATAGCCTGCCGATATTCTTTTGCTGGTCATTTGCCCGGTCTTTTTTTCAGAAGCAGCAGCTTGTCCTTTTCGTAGCTCGAAACCACCACTTCCGGAATGCCGTCCTTATCGGTATCGGAGAAAGAAGCCGCGCCCTGCGGCACGTCCTCGGCTATCACCACGGTGCGGAACTTGCCCGGCGTTACCTGCTCCAGCAGGAAAGCCCTCGGGTCGCCGTCGCCGTGCACCAGCACGTCTATGTCCCCGTCGCCGTCGGCGTCGCCCCAGTCCAGCGGGCCGGGCGCGCCCTGCGGCCCCATCAGCGGGGATTTGCGGCATTTGATGCCTTCCGAGATCTTCGTCTTGGACCAGGCGCCGCCGGCTGGGCCGGCGGGGATGTCGAACACGAACACCGCCGACTCGGGAGCGGCCTGGTCGTCGCTTGTATTGGTGTGGTTGTCGGCCACGGCCCGCAGCCGGCCGTCGCCGTAAAGGTTCGGCACCAGCGTTATCTGCATGCCGCCGCCGCTGGTGTTATCTATGGCGTGCCGCTTCCACACGCCGGGCGCGGAGTTTTCCAGCCAGGCGAAAGAAGTTTTCCTGCCGAAAAATTCCGGCGAGACCATGTCGGTGTCGCCGTCGCCGTCCACGTCCCCCGCGTCAAAAAGGGCGCCCATGCCCGCGTCCACGAACGCCGGCTTGGAGCTGAACGAGCCGCCGCCGGCGCCTTTGAACATGTAGACCTCCGCCGAGCCGGCGCCCGTAAGGCCCTTTTCTTCGCCCACGGCCAGGATATCCTTTATGCCGTCGCCGTCCATGTCCACCAGCTTCGCCCGGTGGAAGAAGCGCCCGTAGTTGGTGATCACCGTATGCCGCGTCCAGCCGCCGCCGGTGTTCTCCAGCCACTCGATGCCGCCGCATTTTCCAGGCGTGCAGGCCAGGAAGCCGTACGGCAGCAGGATGTCGGGTTTCGAATCGCCGTTCACGTCGTCCACCGTTACCATGTTCGGGAATTTAATTTTGTCGGCCACGCGCTGCTTCTTCCATTTGCGCGGATCGCCGGGAGTATCCATGGAATAAATGTCCAGCGCCCCGCTGCCGGTGGGCCCCGAGCCCGCGAACTTGCTCACTATCAGCTCCGGGAAGCCGTCGCCGTTTATATCGTTGGACAGGATAAAAGCCGGTTTTTCAGGCGCGGGGTCGATAACTATAGTTTCATAGGCCGACGCCGCCGATAACGACAGCACGGGACCCGGAACGGACCTGTCAGGGATCTCCGGGTTCACGCAGTTCTGCCAGCCCTCTCCGCGGCACGGGACATCAGAGGCCGAGACCGGCGCGGCGCCCGCAGAACCTATCCCTGCTGCCAGCGTCAGGCCCGCCGCCATCAATGCGGCCGCAGAATAACCCTGGACAAAGTTCGTTTTCCTCATTATTTACTCCTTCGCTGCGCTACAGGCTAAAAACCTCCTGAAAGTATATCACAGACATATTCTTTTGTAAATATGTTTTCCATTATGTAGCGTTAACTTGTCTTTGTGTATTCAAAACAACGCGCCATAAAAAGTCAGGGACATAATACCGTTTAGACCTCACGATATTATGTCCCCGGCTTTATATTTATTAAGGCTTCTTACAAAAGAACCTGGTTACTTATCGGATACCCCGCAACGCGGGCTCAGCAGCTGCTAATACTTATGCGTCCAGGTACTGGGATAATCGAGGATCAGCTTCGAACGCAGATCAGGGACTTCCTTGACCGGGTCCAGTTTTAATCCCGTATCTGCCTGCAAATTCTGCAGGTCCGAGGCGAACGCGTACGCGACCCCGGCGGTCGCGGAGATAAGCCCTCCCCAGGCATCCCCTTTCACCTTAGGATCAAAGCCGACATCCTCCAGGAACTTATACCCGCAGGTCAGCTTCGGTTCCTTGCACACCGGCACTTCCCCGTGCGGGCCGGGGATCCAGCCGTTATGCAAGCAGGTCTCATAGATCATCAGCTCCACATAATCCGCCTCGTTCAGATTCGAGCACTTCACTTTCTCATACTCACGGAAATACAGGCCGACCCAATCCTTTATGGGGAGAGGTTCGTCGGAAGCGGCCAGGTCTATGGCCATAAGCTGGCCGTCCACATTAACGCCTAAAGCCCTGTGGTGGGACCAGCTGATGGGATATTCCTTGGAGGTGCCGTCCGGGAAATACAGGGTTTGCTTTCCGTTGATCGGCGCCATCAGGTCTATCTGCGTGGCTTCTATGGCCGGAGAGGCGGTGTAAGCGTTCGCGGCCGCCTGCGACAGCGGGATCTTCAGCACAGGCTGGCCGTCAGGCGCAGCCAGCGCCAGATAGGTAGCCAGGGCGCGGTCGGCGCAATGGTTACCGTTAAGATAGGTCCAGGGAACGGCGAACCTGGGCGCCGCGGTATTCTCTTTCCATTCAAAGACCAGGCCCCGGGCTTTCTTAAGCCCGGCGGTAATATCGCTATAGGATACGGGTTTAAGCCTGGGGAGATAGGGCCCCTCTTCCTGCCCGGCCTTAGCCGGCGCTGAAACCGGCGGCTCAGTCGCGTACACTATTTCCCCGCCGGCCGCGGCCCGGAGCTGGTTGGCGGCGGTACCCGCCCAGGCGCCCCGGGCCAGCGCCGCAAGAACCAGCGTTATCAATATCTTTGTCATATCGCTCCTATTATTCCCCGTGTTTATTATTGCGACGCAATGGCGTTGCCGGGAGGCAGCCGCGGAACGCAATAGCCGTCCGTAGCCGCAGCACCCGCTATTTTACTGCCAGCCGCGGCCCCGGACCTTTCGGCCGCGGTATCCGCCCAGGCGCCTCTGCCTTCACCGCGAAATCATGAGTTATCAAGACCTTTGGCATATTGCTCTCCTTTATTACGGCTTTCCGGGAATCTCCTAACTTCTTAATATAAGTCTACCTTGTTCCCCGGCGCGCGATAAGAGGCGCCGGACCCGGCAGGAAAGTTTTTTGGCTTACGCCGGCCTTCGTATGAATAAGAGAGTTTTAGTACCCTGAAAGGGCACTATACGCAACCAGCGGCGGCGCCGCTGAGGAGCGTTTTTATTTATACGTAGCGTGCGGGATGGCGGGACGCCCCGCCGCGGACTTGTCCGGACTTTAAGGAGAAATACTAAATACTATATGGCCGGCGTAGCGGCCCTGGGCTGGCAGGCGGCGGGAATATTTATTTTTCCATGTCCCGAATAATGGATTTCCCCTGAAGAGCGGGCGCGTTCTTTTCCGCTTCTATCTCGGCCAGGCTTCGCGCGCATTCCGGATGCAGCCTGTCCCACTTCTCGAAAACTTTGGCGGTATGGTTATAGATATGCGACGAGCTCCAGTCGTAGCAGACCAGCGCGCCCGGGAAAACGTCCGTTTCCGGGGCGGTCACCTGCGGGATATCGGCTATCCTGTACAAGCAGGTGCGGAAAGTCAGCGAGGTGTTCTTGGCCAGCTTCACTCCGCCGAGAGTGTGAGTGAACGAAGTGGAGGGATAGTCGGTAACGTACAGCTCCGGCACCACGGGCTTTTCGTTAAAATAACGCACCATCGAGTCATTCGCTAATGACCCCCTGACGCGGTTCCATTTGTAGCCGCCCGGGTGCGGCACGCCGGGCGAACTGGCGTACACGGGATCGGCGTCCACGCTGTCCAGCGCCAGCACCGGATGATGGAAACTGGCGTAGTGGTCCTGTTCCTCCGTCCCATGCTGCCAGTAGGGGCGCGAGTAAGCGTGGGTGTATTTAAGCTTCCCGTTCTCCACCTCGGAGTCAAAAACGCAGCCTTTGATCCACTGCACGAAACCGTACTTCTCCAGGGTCGGGACCGTATCGGTCCTGTAATGCGCCGAAAAGCCGCTGGCGAAAGACAGCTCTCCCTGGGCGGTGATCCTGTAATCCCAGGAGGCGAACCTGACCGCTTTCACCTCGCAGTTCTTGTTGCTGCAGTCGGGGTTGACCCAGACCGTCACGTTCTTTTTATCCTCTTCTATCTTTGCCTCCGGGAGAGGTTTATTCGAATATATTTTCAGCACCTTATGTTCCGGAACCTCAATAGCTCCTTTTTTGGGAGAGGGTGGGGTAACTCTGGGGGCGGCGGGACCTTCCAGCGCTGCCTTAGGCAGACTTTGCATCGCCTGCCCGCCGTTATCGGCAACGGCGTCACGCAGGCCGGCCGGAGGAACATACTCCGAAGCTGTACTTATGCCGGGAACTATCCAGGCGCCCGCAGCCGCCAGAACAGCAAAGACCGCTATATTTATCCGTTTCATATTTTCTCCTGAAAGCCTGACCTGTAAAATCTTGTCCAGTTCGGTTATTCAATTGTATAGCGCGCAATTACGTCTGTCAAGTACCGTGGGGTCTTCCGTTAACGGTCAGCGCACACTGTTCCCGGGCAGCAGGCGCTTAAGGAAGTTCTCTTAAGCATACTAGATGTTCCCTGTATTCAGTGTCCATACGGGTTATACTGCGTACCGTCGGGATAACAGGTATAGTCTCCGGTAAACTCATAAAGGGACAGGTCCGCGGAATTCCGCGGCACTATGTCGTAAGGGCAGGAGAACTTCCCGGGGTTCCCCGCGCCGGCGGGGTTGCGCAGTTCCTCCACCTTATTGAGGAACAGGTCCGCCCACTCCTGCGCCGTGTGCCTGGGCTCCCGCTCGGGGGCGCGGGCAGCGGTAAAAATGTCTATCAGCTGCGCGCGCGAAAGCAGCGACAGCCTGCGCACCAGCAGCTGCCGGGCTTTTTCGCCTATCTGATGCTGGTCCCGGCCGCTGAAATCTACCCGCTCGAAGGACGAACAGGTGATGTGCGTTTTCATGGAAAGCCTGCATTTAGCCGCGTCGTCCCATACCCGCGCATGCGCCCAGGCGTCAAAATCCATTTTACCCTTGCCGAACGAGAACACGCCGGGCGCGCCGAAAGCCATGCCGGTGTCCTGCAGATAAACTATAGGTTTCAGGCATTTTACCTTTCCGTCGGCGGGGTCCCTTGCCATGTCCTTTGACAGGCAGCCCAGCGCCTGATTGGCGGCTTTATTGTCCCCGTTCTTCAGGAAATGTGCCAGCCCGATCAGCGCTTCCGCCTCCATCCTGTTCTCGATGCGGAAATATTCGTCGAAGCCTATCCCGGAATTCTCATGGTTCTCGATGCGCTCCGCGAGCTTGTCCTCGACGGCTACTTTGGCGCCGTTCGCCCACCCGCCCCTGTCCTCTTCGCTTTCGAAAGGATCGGACGGGCAGTCCGGGCAATTCAGCCTGACAGGATACATTTTATCGGCATAGGCGCCGATCGCGGTCATGATCCAGGTAGCGGCCACTTCCGTATAGACCTCGCCGTCCTCCAGGCCGTATTTCACCTTGAGCTTCCTGCCTTTCGCGTCCTCGCATTTGAACTTGGGCGTGGCGCCGTTGGGCTTGCCTTCCGCGTAGGCGGCCGCCATAGGGATGTATTTACAGTCCACAGTCTCGTCGGGCCGGTACCAGGGGCGCTTGAAAGGAGTCTGACTGAGATCCAGCGCCGCGGTATTCAGCTCCGCTTCCGGCACCCACAGTGACGCCTTCGCTATATAGTCCAGCCGCTCGTATTTTGAAACGAAGTCGAATTTAAGCTTTTCCGGACCGGCTTTCTCCGGCCGTCGGGAAACAGCAGTTTTTGTTTCGGCCAGCATCCGGACCGCGGCCGGCGCCGGCAGCGCCGCGGCCGCCCGCGCGGCTTTTTCCGTATTAAGCCCCAGCTGTTCTGCCGCCGTGCCCGCATAGGCGGCTCCGGCCATTGCCAGCGCTGCTGCCGCGGCGTATAGAGTTATTTTCATATTGTTCGTACCCTTTCTTTCTACCGTCCGCTCCCGGGCGCGCGTGGCGCCCGGGGGGTCCGGAACCGTAACTTTTACCTGGCCAGCCTGAACCCGAGGAAGTCGTACTGGCCGGCGGGGCTGCGGTGGCCGCGGTAATCCGAGCGCGAGGCGAAGGAATCGGTGGGGCCGTCGCCGGGCCCGCCGTAGTCTCCGAAAGAGCCGCCGCGCACCACCCGTTCGCCGGTCGCGCTGCCCCTGACGGCGGAGCCGTTGACCGGCGCGCCTTTATAAGAATCCCTGTAGCCGTCCTGCAACCACTGCCACACGTTGCCGGCCATGTCGCACAGCTCGCCGCCCGACACCTTCGCGTTGCCCGCGGGCTTGGAGCAGACCGGCTTGGGGCCGTAGAGGCCGGGGCAGCCGGCGTAGCCGCCGCAGAAATCCATCACCACCGTTTCCGGCGTGGGATTATTGTTGCCCCAGGGATATTTCAGGTTATTGCCGCCGCCGGTGGCCGCGTATTCCCATTCGGCCTCGGTGGGCAGCCGCGCGCCCTTGAACTTAGCGTAATCCGCGGCCTGCTTGAAGCTTACGCAGTTGACCGGGTGAAGTTCTTTGCCCGGCACCTTCCAGTTGCAGTAGCCGGTGAAATTCACGGGCCCGGAAGGATCGATCCAGTAGCCGTAATGCGGCGGTTTAGAACCCGGCACTTTCTCGGTGCCCGGCTCCGTGCATTTGCCTTTCACCACGCATTCCGCGTATTGCTCCACCGTAACGGGCGTTCTGGACAGCTCGAAAGACCTTACATTGACAGCGTGGGCCGGTTTGGACGCCGCGAACTGCTCGTCCGCGCTGTCGGTGCCCATTATGAACCGGCCGCCGCCCACCGAAACCCATTCCACCGGAGTGGATGGCGCACCGGCCAGGGCATCGTTCTCTACCACATAGCCCCTGGGGCTTTCCGGCGAAGCCGCCTCGGCCAGAGCCGAAGGCGTAACGGCGGCTCTTAAAGAGTTAAGAGCAGCTTCTCCCGCGTAACAAACATTTCCCCCCAACAACACCGCCACCGCAGCGCATACTGTTCTTTTCATGTTAGTTGCTCTCCTTATTTATGTTCCGCTCCGGCTGTCCGGCCGCGCGGCTTTCAAAACTTCTTACTATAGTTTACTCCGTTGGCGGACCGGCCACATGAGGCCGCGGAACCAGCGCCGCCCCGTATTACGGCCCAGGAGCGGCGGCTTAGGGATAACGCATTTTCCTAAACCCGTGGTTTAACTATTTGTTATAATTGCCGAATGAATAATTCAAAAGCTTTCGGCAGCGTACTGGCCAGGATAAGGAAAGAGCTGGGCTTCTCCAGCGCGCACCAGTTCTATAACAGCGTAGGCGGGAAAAAAAGCCTGGGCTTCAGCCTGATGACCTACTGGAACACGGAGCACGGGAAGAAATTGCCCAGGAGCTGGCGCCTGAAAGCGATAATAGCCGCGCTGGGCGTGGAACAGGATTCCCCCCGGGGCCAGGAGCTGATCCGGGCCTATTTCAAAGCGCTGTCGGGCTCGGACGAACTGCTCGATTCCCTGTCCGCCCCGGCGGCAGCCGGCGCCGCGGACGAGGACCTCCCCAGCAGGGAGCTGGCGGAAGCCGCGACACAAAAAGCGCTCGCGCAGCGCACCGCCAATCTTACGCTGGAACAATGGAAAGTATGCGCCCGCGACATGGTGTCGTTCCTCTGCCAGTATTATCTGTTCAACACCACGGGCTGGGTAACGGTGCGCGAATTATCCAACGCCACGGGCTTCAAACCCGACCTGATAAGGAAAACCCTCAGAACGTTCGCGGCCCAGGGCATAGCTGAGTTTACCAATGATAAAACGCGCTCCGAATACGCGGCGAAAGTAGTGGAGCTGCTGCCCGCGACGCCGGCTACCGCCCCGGTGAAGGCCGCGTTGCTGGGACACCTGGAGAAGTGGATGAAGAAAGCCGGCCGGGTGGATACGAGACGGATAACCATCCGTATGTCGAGGGCCAACCTGGATATCTACCGCCAGCACATGGATAAATTCGTGGAGCTGGCCGCCATCTACGCCGACTCCGGAGAGAACAGGCAGGCGTCAGCCATCTATATGGTCGACGCCGGCATCTTCCAGCTGCTCCCCAAGGACTGACCGCGGAAGCGGGCACAGAAGAACGGGACCGGCTCTTGCGCCGGTCCCGTTCTTTTATGAATGCGGGAAAACCAGCTTTACCGCCCGGCACAGAACTTCGCTACGTGAACAGCCGCATCACTTGACTTTTAAGACGACCAGAACTACGCCTGTCAGGAGACAGACAAGCGTACGCCATTACAGCGCATCCCCGCACAGCTTGATGGCGCTGTCCGCCGAGAAAGGAGCACCGCTCGGATAAATTAAGGCCATAGCTTTGCTATAGCAGGCTATGGGCGCATCAGCGGATAGCGCGCCGGCGCAGAGCCTGACAGCGTTATCAGGCGTGAAGGGATAGCCGCTTGGATAAGTTAAGGCCAGGGCTTTGCCATAACAGGCTATGGGCGCCTCAGCGGATTGCGCACCGCTGCAGAGGTTGATGGCGCTGTCCACAGTAAAATGAGCGCCGCCCGGGTAGGTTAAGGCCAGGGCCGTGCTATAACAGGCTAAAGGCGCGTCCGCGGACTGTGCGCCGCTGCAGAACTTTACGGCCCTTTCAGCCGCGAAGGGATAAGCGGCCGGGAATAATGAGGTTACGGCCTTGAGATAGCACGCTATGGGCGCGTCGGCCTGGTACCGGGTTTTAGCATCAAGCTGCGTACCGGCCGGCGCAGCAGTTGGCGCAGCGGGAAGAACGGCCTCCGGGGCCGGCCCCGGAACGGCGGACCTGAGCAGGCCTGCCGCGCTTTCGCCGGCGTAAGCGGCTGAAAGCGCCGCTGCCGCGAGCATGATGGTCAACACTGTTATTTTCATGGTTCTTCCTTTATTACTCTGCGTTCTACACGCCGCGGCTCCGGGCTCCATTTAATTCAGCGGCGGCTTTATCATTCTGCCGCTGTTGGCGGGGTTGTTCAGGGTATCAAAACCTCTGCTTTTTCTGCTGTCCATGGCGGCTTTCACCGTGTCCACCAGCGTTTTGGCCTCGAACGGTTTTTCCACGAAAGCGAAGATATTGGAAGAGGACGAGAACATCTCCCGCAGCTTATCTTTGGCGCTCAGGATAACGATAGGGATATCCTGCAACCCCTCCGTTTCCTGCAGCTTGGTATGAAAAGTGTAGCCGTCCATTTCAGGCATCATAACGTCGAGAATTATAGCGTCGGGCGGCCTCAGGGCCGCGGTGCCGGAGGTAAGACGCGCGTAAGCTTCAAGCCCGTTGCTGGCTTCAACAACTTCCAGCTTTTCACGCTCCATCAGGTATTTCACAAGGCAGACAGTGTCTTTTTCGTCATCAACCACCATTACTTTCAGCATAAAGCTCTCCCTACAAAGATCTCAGCGGACGATCGCCAGGTACGGCGTCAGCCCGCCGGCCCCTTAGTACGCTTCAGCCTTACAGTGTGATCTCATTCCCCCCCAGATACCTTTCTCGATTACCCCACTAAAACATCACTATGAGAATGTATTCCCCTTTTTTATTGTATACCTTAAGTTATACATTGTCAAGTTTGCTTGTCTGCCATTAATAAAACAAATCCCAATAGCACCACTATGGTTGTGTTAAGTATTTGTCACGGGCGGAGCTGTACCCCGCTACAATTACAGGTTATTGTCCGGCGCCCGACAGCGTTAAGCCAAAGGCTTAACGAAAGGCGGCGCTGATAAGCCGCCGCTCCTGGGCCGGATAAGCCGCGCGCGTTAGTTCTTCGGCCTCAGGTAATCCGGCAAAAACCGCGGTAAACTTATATTGTGAGGTTTTGAGGCCTGGAACAAGCCCCGGCCCGTACAGAAGATAAGGAGAACCAGATGAAAAGAATGCTGACGATATTCGCGGTTACGATGTGTTCGGCGCAGCTGGGGCAGTGCGCGGCCCCCGCCCTGGGCGGGCTCCTGACGCTGGCCGGCACGGAAAGCGCGGCGGTCGCCAGGGCGGCCGGCCCTAAATCCATCTTAAGTTTCCTCTCGCCATCTTCGGCCGACAGCGGGATAGAGCAGAACGGCGTTACAATGCCGTATTTTTTAATGGCCCCCCTCCCCGCGTATACGCCGCAGGAGGCGGGCATTAACAGCGGCTATCCCGTGCTCCGGTCCCATGCCGCGCTACCGGACAAGGAAAACCTTTCTAAAGCCATAAACTTCTGGACCAAACTGCTGCAGAACGCGGGGCTGAAGCTGCACAGCCTGGACGCCCCGGCCGTTGCGCAAGGCTACACCCTGGAGATCCTTTACAGCGGCTCGCCGGCCATTGAAAGCTTCGACGGCTTCGCCGCCGGACGCGTTTACCAGACCGCGGCGGCGGCCGCCACGGACGCCGCGGCAGCCGCTCTGATGGTAGAGCGCGCCGGCGGGAAAGTGCTGGCGAAACTCGTAGTTATGCAGGGCGACAAGTTCTCGTTCACGGTCTATTACAGCATCAACAGGCCTGCCGCCGCTAACACGGAGAAAGCGCTGGACCTGTACGGGATGGAGGCGGGAATAGGCGTTATCTTCGAGGGCACGCACCAGGTGGGCGCGTATATCTCCGGCGCGGCCTCTCACCTTGCGAACACTAAAACCTGCAAGGCCGACTATGAAGGCAAGTATAAGAGCGCGGAAAAAGCCGTGGAAATCCTGCTCTCCGCTGCGGAACACCGCTCGAAAGTAATGGGCCTGCAGATCTACAGCAATGAAACTCCTGAAGGCAGGGTCTACTCCTGCCTGATATTCTGGAAAGGCTGGGGCATTTAACAGCCAGTATTTGCGAAGCCCGCAGCAAAAAAAATAAAAGATCCGGAGGGAACAATAATGAAGAAGCTGATGATACTGGTTCTGGTGTCGGGGATAACAGGCGGCGCGTACGCCGCAGAAGCGCTCAAGACGCTTGCAGCGCAAGCGCCTGCGGCCGCCGCAGGGCCCGCAGCCGGCGCGCCGGCGCGGGTTACGCTTACCGCGGGCGAAAATGGCAAACGGACCTACGCCGCGCTGGCCGGCCTTTTCGAAAGCGGGCAGGCTGTGCCGCTGTCCGAACTGGTCTCGCCGGACTATCCGGACGGCTACGACCTGGAACTGCTGACCGCGGATATTAACGCCAGACTCGACCGGGGCGCCGGGCATATAAAGATAACCGGCCATTATGATTTTGTCGGGCCGGTGGTTTACTTTTCCGCCGAGCTCGCGCTGGCGGGGAAGGGCTACCAAGGCACCGGCTACAGCGACGGGACGGCCGTTATGGCGCTCAAGCCCGCCGCCGGCGCCGCCGTCAGCGCGGAGATAAGGCAGAACGGCGGGAGGCTGATACTTAAAGCCGCCGGCCTGCCCGGGGGAACCGGTTACGCATTATTGACTGGAGTATAATTCCAAGGAGATAATATAATGAACAAAAAGCTCTGCCTGCTGGTTTCATTGTTTTCAATAGCGCCGTTCGTTCCGGCTTTCGCGCAGCCCCCTCAGCTGCCGCAGGTCCCCGCCGCCGTAGAAGTACCGGCCGCGCAGCCGCCCGCCGCGGACATAAATTCGCTGAAAGCCGGCTACGATGAATATTATTCCGCCCTCCGGGCATATTCCGAGAGAGCTTTCTCGGAGCGGCAGGACACGCCCGAATTCCTCGAGCACTCGGCCGCCGGCAAATACCTGCGCGGCGTGCTGGAAAACCTTTCGGCCGGCATAACCGCCGCCTCAGGCGCCCCCTACCGGCCCGAACCGCCCCGGGACAACGGCTGGATTTCTGACAGGGTGAAAGCGGAACTGGACGGCGTTTTTAACTTCGGCGGCTTACGCGGCGAAGAAACGCGCGGCGTGCCCATAAAAGCCGGCTACTGCCAGATAAACTACGTAAAGGCCAATACGCCTTACCTGGTGCAGTTCGACGGGTTCCTGAACAACGGCGAAGTGATCCTGACCTTCGACGACGGCCCCGGGCCGCTGACAGAGGAGGTCTCCTCCTCCATGAAAGAGGCCGGCGCGCAGAGCCTGTTCTTCGTGCTGGGCGCCAACCTCGGCGAGAACGGCAAAACCCGCCTGAAGGCCGAAGCGGCCGACGGGCACCTTATCGGCGTGCACGGCTACAACCACGCCACCCCGTCAGGCAAGCCTTTCACCGCGCTGTCGCTGGAGGAAACCCTCAGGCAGCTGGGCGGCGTAAGCTCCTCCATAACCGCGGTCACCGGGAAAAAGTCCTCTTTCTTCAGGCCGCCCTACGGCGTGGTCTCGCCCGAGGCCGCCAGGGCCATAGCCTCCGACCTGGACCTGGTGCCGGTGGGCTGGACCATAGACACGCTGGACTGGTCCACGAAAGACCCCGATACGCTTTACAAGAACACCATCTCCATGATAGCGAAGCGCGGCAAGGGCATAGTGCTGATGCACGACATCCATCCGCAGAGCCGCACGGCCGCCAAGCGGCTGGCAGGTTGGCTGGCCGAGAACGGCTACAAAGTAGTTTCCCCCGAAAGGCTGGCGCAGGCTTTTAAAGGAGAGTAATAAAGCGGCGGTTAAGCCGGCGGCTTAACAGAATACGCTTTTCATAAGCCGCCGCTCCTGGGCCGGATAAGCGCGCCGCATTGGGGCTTCGTCCTCAGGAAGCCAGGCGTCCCGCGGGGTAAACTAGTAATGAGAGGTTTCCAAGGCGGACAGGCAAGGAGGGCGCATGAAAAGTTCCGGACTGTTAAATATAACTTCCAGGATGGTTTCAAAGCCGGCGCAGAAAGCGGCCCCCACCGGACTAATAGTTCCCGCCAGCGCGCCCACTGCAGCTGAAGTGGAAGGGACGGACGGCGAGGACCTGTTCTTCTGGGGACCGTTCGATCAGAACGGCTCCGACATGGGCGCAGGGACCATCGCATATTGTCTGTAAGGAGAGCTGGCTACTATGAAAAGATCACTATATACGGCGGCGGCGGTAATATTCGGGATAAATATCTCTTACGCGGGTGAAAGCGCGCGCGGTTCATTGAAAGCTAATACCCCGGTTTCGGCTATCGCTGGGCTGGTTCGGCCGGCCGAAGCCAAATCCTATGCCGATGCAGCGGCGCCGGCGGAACAGACGTTCACCATGCAGAACTGCGTAGATACGGCGAAGACCAGGCCCGTCGGGGGCCGGGACCTTACCCGCGACGACAGCTTCAACCTGTGCGCGGGCAGCGCAAAACCGGAAGCGCCGCTGGCCTGCCTTGAAAAAGCGCTGGGGCATTCAATAGCGTACCAGTATAGACTTAACCTTAAGCAGGGCATTCAGCTGTGCGGCGGCACCTCCGTTGCGGAAGCCCCGGTCACCTGCCTTGATCGGACCGTATCCCAGACCATCGGCGGTTACTCGCTTACCCTCGAATACGGCCTTCAGCTTTGCGGCGGCACTTCAGAACCTCTCGCCCCGCTGGTGTGCCTGGACAGGGCCGTAAGCCCCGTCTTCGGCGCCCCGGCAAGCCTTGACGCGGCGCTGCAGACGTGCCGGAGCAGGCAGGAGTCTTACGGCGAAGCGCGGAAGAACGCCCCGGCGGTATTTACGCCCGCGGGGTATTAAGCCCGCGGCTTAACGAAATACTATTCAGCTAAGCCGCCGCTCCTGGGTCAAAGAAATCGGCCGTTCTGGTTCTTAGGCCTCAGGAAAGCAGCGGAGAAACGGGGTAAACTTGTAGTAAGAGGTTTCAGACAGAGGAGGAAACAGTAAATGAAAAAAATACTAATGGTGGCTGCGATGTTAGGCTTGACCGGCGGCGTATATGCAGCCGAGATGTGCGCGGGCTCCGTGTCGTGTTTCCCGAACGGGCCGCTGGGAGGAGAGATGCCCCACGGCCAGAATTCCCCCCAGTTCGCCGACCTGGCGGTGCACGCCTCCGCCATAAACGCGCAGGCCGCGGCGCGGGATACCGCCATTCCGCCCGCTCATGCGCCGGCCGCCGTTAAGACGCCCCGGCCCGGCGGAATAAAAAAGTCCCTCGAGGCGGCGGTAACCACGCCCAAGGACCAGACAGATCCCTTCGATGTGCGCAAGCTTTACGTTATACCGGCCGCGGACGCCTGGCAGGGGCCGTTCGTGGTCCAGTTCTGGAAAAGCGCCGACCTGGCCGCGGTTCAGAACGTGATCAAACTGTCCGGGTTGAAATATACGGAACTTAAGAACGACGGCAACGGCTATTACGCCCGCGTACAGATGGACTATGAATTCGCCGGGATGATGGCGATGAATATGACCGATTACACCTCGGTCCGCTACGTAGCGGTGAACCAGAAGCTCTGGGATAGAATGTCCAAATACTGACAGGCGGCAGGCGACTATTCCTCCACGGTCTGGACAGGTTAAGGAGAATCGGAAATGAAAAGTTCTATCTATGCGGCTGCGGCGGTGCTGTTAGGTGTTAATGCGGCTTTCGCGGGAGAAGGAGCGATCGGGTCATTAAAAACCTCCGTTTCACCTTCTGTACTTAATGAAGCGGTCCTGCCGGGCTCTCCCGTGAACTACGGCGCGGAGAAACGGCCGCGCTCAGAAGCCTCCTTAAGAGATATTGAGGGCACCATTGACCGCTGCGCGCAGGCCCGCACGATGGAATTTTTAGCGGAGCTTGAGAACGCGGGCTCAGGGAATGAGCCGGCCGCGCTGGCGCGCCTGGTCTGCCATTTTTCTAACGAGCCGACAGCCACGGTACGATATCCGGACGGGACGATAGCTTACGCGGGACCGGAATACAGCGACAAAGGCTCCTGGAAATATCCCGGCGGACAATACGCTTTCGTGGGAGAGGGCTGGAGCGATAAAGGTTCCTGGAAGTATCCCGGCGGGAACTACGCGCTGGTGGGTGAGGGTTGGAGCGACAAAGGCGCCTGGAAGTATCCCAGCGGAAAATACGCGCTGGTAGGGAACAACTACAGCGACAAGGGTTCCTGGAAATACCCGAACGGGAGCTACGCGCTGGTAGGCGACGGCTACAGCGACAAAGGCGCCTGGAAGTATCCCAGCGGAAAATACGCGCTGATAGCGGACAACTACAGCGACAAGGGGTCCTGGAAATATCCCAACGGGAAATACGCTTTTCTTGTCCAGTCCGGGAACAGCGGGGCCTGGTATTATCCCAACGGCACCCTTTTCACCGCCGGAAGCCAGGGGGAAGGCGTACAGATGCTGACCCGGCTGGTGGAGGACGCGTATAATGCCGAGTTCCCCTACAACCGGGACCTCCGAGAGGCTTTAGACGCAGTGAGCACAATGCACAGACTGCAGTGGATAGAACAGACGATGCCGGCGAATTAAGGCAGGCCGCGGCGGCTGGACGGCGCGGCAAAAAATGAACCGCCCTCCGGGCTGCCGGAGGGCGGTCTTATTACTTATGGCCTTTATTATTTACACTTCCTCTTCCTTCGCTACTTCCCGTGGCAGGACCTGGAAAATACTGGCGTCTATCAGGTAGATGGCCGAGCCCTGCCGGTGCTCCTCGGCGCTGTCGTACAGGGCCGCCAGGTTCACCGCTTTCGCCAAGTGCTGACGGTAGGCGTTCAGGCTGGCTTTCGTCATCCGGACGGTCAGCCGTTTCATGGCCACCCGGCTGGAGCTCCCCAGCCACTCGTCCCAGTTCTTCCTGATGGCGTGGCGGACCATGGCGGTGGCCGGCGTAACGGGCAGCAGCTGTATCATCTTCCCGGCGAACAGGCCGCGCGCTTTGTCTTTGGTAAACTCCACCAACCCTCCGTCCGCCAGCGTTTTAAGCGCTTTCTTTACGGCGTCCGGCTTGAACTTGGTAACGTCCGCCAATTCCTTTACGGTAACCCAGCCTGAGGTATTGGCCATGTAGGCCTGGCAAATGTACGTGACCAGGTCCTTGGTGCGCGCCTTCCACTGGTCCAGCGTAAGGTTCACGGTAAGCTGCTCCAGGGCTTTATGGGTGGCCGCCTCTGCCAGGTCCCTGCTGGGCAGGTCCCGGGCGGGCGCGGCCGGCGCCGCCAGGAACTGTATCAGCTCGTCGGAGCCGGACAGCGCCCTGAAATAGGCCCGCAGCAGCTCCTGCGCCTTGGGGGTATATGGGGCGATGTTCAGCGCGGCCATGATGGCTTTAAGGCGCCAGCTCTTGGGCAGTTTTTTGCCCCGCTCCATATCCCAGTAGCTCATGAAAGCCAGCCCCAGGCTTTTGCTGCCGCCCACGCTTTTAAAGAACTGGTGCGCGCTGGAGAACCCCTGCTCTTTCCTGATCTTGGATAGAGCGGTACCGAATGCTTTTGAGTTGTTCATAGATATTAACCTTTACTCCTTGGGGAAAACCTGGAAGATGCTGGTATCCACCAGGTAGACTGCGGATTCCTTCCGGTCCTCGGCAGGATTGGCATAGATCTCGGCCAGGTTTATGGCGTTATCCAGGTGCTGGCGGTACTGCCCCAGGTTTTCTTTGTTCAGGCGGATAGTGCGCCTTTTAGAGCCTATCCGTTTGGAATTCTCCAGCCAGCCGTCCCAGTTTTTGCGCAGCGCCATCCTGATCGGCGCCGTGGCCGGCGTCAGGGGCAGCAGCTGTATAACTTTCCCTTCGAAAAGGGTGCGGGCTTTATCTTTGGAAAAATCGACCAGCCCGCCGTCTTTCAGCGCCTTGAGCGCTTTCTTTACAGCCGCCGGAGAGAATTTTGTCGCTTCGGATAATTCTTTGACCGTGACCCAGCCTGAGGTATTCGCCAGGTAGCTCTGGCAGACGTGCGTAACCATATCCCGCACGCGCAGCGCCCACTGGTCCATGGTAAGATTGACCCCCAGCTGCGCCAGCGCTTTCTGGGTAGCGGCCTCGGCCAGTTCCCTGCTGGGCAGGTCGGCCCCGGAGGCGATAGGAACGGACAGCACGCCGAGCAATTCGTCGGAGCCGGCCAGCGCCTGGAAATAGGCGCGCACCAGGGTCTGGGCCTCCGCTGAGTGCATCCCGATGCCGAGCGAGGCCATGATAGCCTTGAGGCGCCAGCTCTTGGGCAGTTTTTTGCCGCGCTCAAGGTCCCAGTAGCTCATGAAAGCCATGCCCAGGCTTTTGCTCCCCCCGACGCCTTTGAAGAACTGGTGCGCGCTGGGGAACCCCTGGTCTTTCCTTATCTTGGCCAGAACACTGCCGAAGAATTTCGCGTTATTCATATTTGTAGCCTGCCTTAACCCGAAGATTTTAATAAGATCCGTCCCGCTGAACCGCCCGCGCTCACCGGAGTTAATCTTTCGGCGGATACTTGTAAACGCCGGCGTCCGCGAAATCTATGACCGACCGCTTCCTGCCCCTTACCAGGACGCCGCCGAACGCCTTTAAGTTTTCATGCCACCAGTATATCATAAAGATTAAGCCGTTGGCTTAATGAAAGTTAATTTCCATAAGCCGCCGCTCCTGGGCCGGATAATCAGGCCCTCTTGGTTCTTCGGCCTCAGGGAATTTCCCGACGTAAGGGGTAAACTTATATTGTGAGGTTTTGAATCGGAGCAGGAGCGGGACCGACTTAAGGAGAGCGAAAAGAACATGAAAAGAATTCTTCTATCAGCGTTGACCTTCATGTACCTGGCGGCGGGAGGCTACGCCGGCGGGTTCAGCCTGAACGCAGTTTCACTTGCGAACCTGAAGGACGGCAGCGGAGCGGCCGGGGCCGCTATACCATTGCCGGCGGCCCCTTTCGCCGTCCCGCAAAAAACTACGCCCCCGGGACTTGCGGCGGAGATGACGATAAAGATCCCTTTCTCCGAGATCAACAAGCGCATGGCCGGCCTTACCGCCATGATGAAAGTGCTGGAGCCGTCAAAACCGGTGTTCTCCCGCAGGGAGAACAATATCGTTTTTACGAACGTGACCATAGATTACCACGGCGTGGAGGCCGAGCCTACGGTGCTGCTCAACCCCGTGTTCGAAAGCAATAACCGCCTGGCCGTACATATAGTTAATATGGACGCGATAGCGGATTTCGGCCCCAAAAGCATGGACGGCCTTAACAAGGACGGCCTGCTGGCGGCCATAGCCGACGGCCTGATAGGCAGCATAACGAAGTCGATGGACGAAGCGTTCCTTAAGAACAAGGTAGGGCTCAAAGCCGCCGACCTGATCGCCTTCTCCTACGACCAGGCCTCCTGGACGCTGTACGCCGAGATCAACCCGAATTTCGTGGCACCCATGCTGCCGGGACTTACCAGCGATATCACGCTGACAGCCTTCAACTTCGACGACGCGGGCTTTACGCTGGGCGTCAACCCCTGCGCCAAGGCCGCTATGGACCGCATGAGCGGCTACAACCTGGCTTTGTCGGACGGCCTGATAGCGGGTTTTCTGCGCAAGTTCGCGCAGGGCTCCGCCTACGAGCTGAACCCGCGCAATTACAACGGCGGGCTCAGGTTCGGGGCAGACGGCCGCATCTCGGTGGCGGTGAAGACCACCATGGCTGACCTGCCGCTGAAGCCCGACGTCTACGCCTCGCTGGAATTCACCCCTGCCCTTACCGCGCCGAACACCCTTGCGCTGCGCTTTGAAAAAGTAACGGTGGACCGGGCTTACGGCATCACTATCCCGGACGCCGTCAACGGCCTGATACAGAGCAAGGTGCTGGCGCTGATAGTGGACGGCATAGCGAGCAACAAAGAACTGGCCAAAACCATGTCGGCCCGCAAAACGGACGCGCGGACCGTGGAGCTTAAATTCAGGAACAGCGCGCTGCTCTCCACCTTCGCCAAAGGAGCGGCCATCGACAGGCTGAAAGTAACGCAGGGCAGCATGTACCTTGGATTCGAATTTTAAGCCCGGGATATAAGGAGACAGACCATGAAAGAACTTTTTAAAAGGGTAATAACCACGAACCTCCTGGCGGCCTCGGTCCTCTGCTCGCCGGCGGCGGCCTCGGACTTCAGCCTGCCTTCGCTCACGGCCGCCGGCCTGCGCGCGGCGGCGCTCCAGGGAGCCGCCATCCCGAAAGCCGGCGCCCCCACCCCCGCAGACGAGCTGATAGGCGGCGAGCTCACCGTCAGCGTGCCGATAAAACTGATCAGCCGGCTGATGCTTACGGTGGACGAGCTCTCCATAATCGACCCCGCCGCGCCGGTGCTGCTGCGGTCGGGCGATATACTCAACGTGCTCAACATACGCCTGAACATAAACGGCATCATCCTCGAACCGCTGGTCGCCCTCAAGCCTTACCTGGAAGGCACGGACCAGCTGGCCGTAAAAGTTATGCACGTGCGGCTGCACGCCTCGGCGTCTCCCACCCCCGGCGCCCAGGGCGCGCCGCTGAGCATTCCCACGCCGCCTTCCGGCAGCGAATTCAACCTTGAGAACACCATGTCCGACGTGATGGGGATAATAACCAAAGGCATACATGACGCCATAAACGAAAAGCTGCAGGCGGGCGGCAGCGCGCTTACCGCTGAAGACATGATAAGTTCTGAATACGACAAAGCCGCCTGGACGCTGCACGCGAAGGTTTCGCCCGCCGTGCTGAAGCGCTTCCTGGACGACAGCGTGGTGGGCGAGATACACATGACCGGCTTCACGTTCAACAACGACGCGCTGCTGATTAAATTCGGGGCCGGGCAATAGGACGGAGACTTACGCGGAAAAGGAAAGAACTATGAATATCCCGAACACGATCCTTCTGACCTTTCTTCTGGCGGGCGCCGGCCTGCTGCCGGCGCGCAACGCCAGGGCCGGCGCTTTCGAAGACCTGACCGGGCTGTCCGGGGCCGCGGCTGAACTGCCCCCCGTACCCAAAGCCGGACCGGAGACGGCTATCCCCCAGGATGCCTGGCAGCAGCTGCCGGAGAAAAACTCCGAACCCGGCTTTGACTGGGCGCGGGAGAAAGCTTCGGGCGGCAATGAACACTACTTTCGCACAGCGGATCTTAACGCTTCGCTGAGAGTAACCGGCGCGCGGCCGGAAACCCTTTCCGACGGGACCGAAAAATGCGCCCTGACCCGCAATACCAGGTACCTGCTGTCCGGAGCCCCTGTTTTTGAAGGCGAAAACCTGAAAGTGACGCTCAAAGAGCCTTTATCCGGCTGCAAATTCAAACAGGGCTACGTTTATATGGAGGAAACCGAAGCCACCTCGCTGGGCGGCGAAAGCGAACTCCCCCCCGCCGTCCGCGCCTTCCTGGACACTATTGCCTATGCGAGGGAACGACCAGCCACTACAATTACATATTCACTTTCGACACTTTCAGGAACTATGGCGCCCATCCCCGCGCGAAAAGATGCGACGGCCGGCTCTGCTCCACCGCGGCCGGCCGGTACCAGTTCCTTTCCGATACCTGGGAAGCGCTGGCCGCCGACCTGGGCTTGACGGATTTCACCCCGCCCAGCCAGGACAAGGCCGTTATGGAACTGATCAGGCGGGCCGGGGCATATAAGGCCGTTGCCGGCTCCGCCTCCAATAAAAATTTTAAGAAGGCCGTTCATAAGCTCAACGGGATCTGGGCCTCGCTGCCCGGCAGCAGGTACGGCCAGCCCAAGCGTTCCCTGGCCGCTCTTTGGAGATATTACAATGCCGCGCTCGGAAAATATAAGCTCTGACGCGGCGCCGGCTAAGCCGGCGGCTTAACGAAACAAGTTTTCAATAAGCCGCGGCTCCTGGGCCGGATAAGCGCGGCGCGCTGGTTCCCCGGCCTCAGGTATCCCGCCGTAAAAGGCGGTAAACTTTAAGTGTGAAGTTTCGGAGCCGTACAGGAAGTCGCAGTACGAACAAAAATTAAGGAGAGTAATAATAAATGAAAAAAATAGTGCTCTTGAACCTAAGTTCTACCGACAGTTCCAGCCCGGCTCCGAAAGGGAGCAGTTACGCGCGGAAAACCGCGATGATCCTTTCTTCACTGCTTATCTCCGCCCCCGGACTGGCGTTCGCCGGGCGCTCGGCTTTGGCCGAGCTCGGCGACCTGGCGCAGGCCTCCCCGGCGGCCCCCGCCATATTCGGAGCCGCCCCGGCCGCCCCCGCAACGGCGAACTACGACCAGCCCGCCGCGGGTTCCCCCGCCTGGGTGAACGGCGACATGGGCACTGTATATTCGGCCGAGCAGGGCTTCTGGGAATCCTTCGAAGAGGGCGCGAACCTCCCCGACATGTGCCGCGGGATAGCCCTGCCGGTAGGTTACGACTACACCTCGGTGCTGGGGACCATAGGCGGCTCGGTGAACCGCAGCTTTACCAGCTATCCTAACGGCCAGCTGGCGCTGGTGGACCAGGTAGGCCTTTCCCTGGGCTTCGACTACGGGTCAAAGACCAGCGGTTTCCCGGGCGGGAGCAGCCTGTCGGGCGTAGCGGTCTCAGGTTTTTCAGTGCTCGGCGGAGTAAGCCTTAAGGGTAATTCGGTGGTGGTACGCCCCCTGGACGGGAAGAAATCCTGCGAACAGCTTAAACAACTTATAAATATCCCGCACTTCAAGACCGCGCTGCCGTTCAGCGCGCACCGCTTCCCCGAGATGAAGGTGGGCGAGGTCTGGAAACTGCCCGTTTCCTTCTGGATGGGGATAACCCCCACCGTAAGCGCCGGCTACGCCAATGTCAGCGTGGGGATCTCCCTCGGCGCGGAAAAAGAGATAACGCCCAGCGTCTCCCTGTACCGCATGAGCGACAGCGAGCTGCGCGTCCGCCTGCGCCTGGACCAGGCCAGGATCATAAGCTACGGCGCCGAGGTCTCGGCCGCCGTAGTACCGCTGGAAGACGCGTTCATCACGGCCGGCGACGCGATAATAAAACTGCTGGGCTCACTGGCGGGCCAGACGACGCTCGACCTGCTCATGCCGTCGCTCGAAAAATACACCTCGGCCAGCCTGGGCATTTCACGGGAGCACGTGAAAGGCAAAAAAGCGCTGCTCGAGTTCATCCTCGACCCGAAGGATCCCGCGCAGATGGATAAGCTCGCCGAGCTGCTCAGCCGCGGGCAGCTGGGCACCATAGCGGAGCTGGCCAAGCTGGCCGTGAAGCGGACCTTCCTGCCCGAGCATGACGGCAACTTCACCGACGCGGCCCTGATGCAGGCCACCAGCCGCTGGGAAGCCAGGCTGGGCGTTACATCTTCCTTCAACGGCGTGGACAGCATAAGGGAAGTTAATACCAACATCCACCTGCATGTGCCCCTGCTCGCGGACTACCAGCGCACTACCGGCAGGACCTACCAGAACATACACGCTCCCGGCTCGAAAGAGACGCTGCATATACACGAGAACTCGCTGGAGCGCACCGGCAGCTACCTGGACGTCCCCTTCCAGGGCTCTACCTACAAGCATAACCGCGCCAGGGCTACGGCCGTGTTCAACAAAGAGGTGTCCGGCCGGGTGAGCCAGCCGGTGCTGAAGTACGAGCATTTCGAAGCCGAAATGCGCCACACCCGGGAGTCGGCGCGCAAAATGCTGGAGAACGCGAACTCCGTGATGCGCTACGCCGGCGCGAAAGGCGGCGCCCTTAACCCGGCGGCCACCATCCCGGTGGGCGACCTGCAGAAGGACACGCCCGCCAACGCCGACCACAGGAATAAGTCGGCCTACATGACCTTCGCCATGGTAGTGAACGAGAAGGGCGTGCAGGACATAATAAACACGGACGACAGCCTGGTGGTAAAGTCCTACATCAACACGCTGAGCCCCGAAGAGCAGAAAATGATGCGGGCCCAGATCAAGCCGGACGGCACCATAAACTACACCCCGGTGGACTCCGCCAACAAGGACGAGGTGAAGCATCACCTCAACAAGGCGCTGCGCATCCTGGGCGACCTGCAGCAGGTGCGCATAGGGCCGGGCGGCTACTCCAACAACTGGAAGCAGCAGTCGGAGCGGCTGTCGAAGATGATCAGCGGCGACAGCAAAAGCGACCTGAAGTTCGACGAGGTGCTTAAGGTGCTGGTGCAGCTGACCGACCTCGGCAACGTGCAGGCCCAGATAGCGTACTACGAGCTGGACGGCGCCAAGACTTATCTGGCGGCGGCCAGGGAATTCAACGGCAACAACCCCGCCTTCCAGAGCGCCGGCGAGTACGACGCGACGGTCGAGCACTTCGACGACCCCGCCGTAAACACCGACTAAACAGAAGAACGGACCGCGCCCGGTTATTACACCGGGCGCGGCAGCATTTAAAGGCCGGGAGAACACTGAAAATGACCAAACAGAAGATAGCAGCGGGAATTCTAACCTTAGCCTGCCTCCTCACCGCTCCGTCCGTAGCCCGCAGCTGGGACCAGTTCGGAAAGTATATCTTCGATTCGCACAGCGTACTGACAAGATCCGCCATAGAAGGCGCGAACGGCGCGCTGCGCGGCACTCAAAGCGCGGCCATCGGGGCCTGGCTTAAGGGGCTTGGCCAGAAACCGGCCGCGCCCGGGATACTCCCGGAAGATTTCGAGCTGAACCCGGAAACCCTGAAAGGCGGTTTTTTTCAGGTCGACGACATCAAACATTCTACCCTTCTTACTTCGAACAGGCTGCAGTCGGGCAACACGGCGGCCGATTATCCGCAGCGCCTTAACATACATGGAACCTCCAAATCCGCGCTGTTCAGGCTTTACACCCGGATCTGGAACGAGCAGCTGGGCGTAGAGCTGGCCGAGTCCACGTACGAGAACTTCAACCCGAACGGCATGGGGATGCCGGTTCATTTTTTAAGAGCGTTCATTGAAACCGGCGGGAAGCCTCCGGTAAAACTTGACTCCGCCCGCCGCTCCTGCGAAAAAGCCGTAAGTCTGATCGGAAGGTTCACGGACAGCGCCTGGAAGGAATGGCTGAGAGGCAATAATACCCCCGACAAAAGCGAGGCTTTGCGCGCTTACGAGCTGATGTATTTCTCGCTGGGCGTGGCGGCGCACACCATAGAGGATTCGTTTTCCCCCGCGCACACGCAGCGGTCGGCCGCCGACCCGCGCGTTATAGAAGACCTGTGCTATTACTACGACAACGAACTTCTGCCGCCGGCCGAGGCCAAAGCCTGTGTCCATCTCTTCGGCTTCAACGCCGACCCCCGGGACAGCATATATTTTAAGGGCGACGACAGGTTCCCGGGCGTAGGCAGGGCGCCAGAGCTGGCGGCCATGGCCGCGCAGGCTTACCTTACCAGCTTCGGCGAGCTGGCGCTGGACGAGTATTCCGGCCTCAGGTCCCGCCCGCTGGCCGCGGTAATGGAAGAATTCCTGGTAACCGGCAGGAGCACAGGGCAGGGCTATTTTGACTGCTCCACCCTGCCGGCGAATTAAAAAGGACGAACGATGAACCATATAAAAAAATTGGCCGGCTGTTTAAGTTTTACAGCAATGCTCTCCGTGCCGGGGACGGACCTGTTCGCGGCCCGGAACCTGCTGATCTCGGACATCGACGACACCATTAAAATATCCGGCATAAACAGCATGAACACGGCCGGGCACGCGTTCGGCACCGACAATGAATTTGCCGGCATGAGCATACTTTATAACGGCTGCGCGGCCGTTTTCGCGGCCGCCGGCAAGACGGAATACCTGACAGCGGCGCCGGGAGAACTTGACGAGATAGGGATAGATTTTTTAAGGATGTCCGGTTTTCCGCCGCAGCGGGGAGACATAAAGGATTCCATAGTGAGCGGAAGGGACCCGATGACGGAAGGCCCCGGAGAGTTCAAAGCCCGCGAACTTATAAGGATCTATGAACGGGAAAAACCCGAGCTGATGATACTTGTCGGTGATAACGGCGAGCAGGATATCTACGCTTACGGCGAGCTTATGAAACATGTTGAAGGCCAGAACGGCGCCGCCCGGGTATATTCTTTCATACACCACGTCTACAAACCGGGCGCGAACGGGCTTGAGATCCCGGCCGGGCACGTTCCGTTTTTAACCTCCGCGGACCTGGCGGTACAGTTCGCCAACCACGGCTGGCTGGACGAAGCCGCCCTGACGAGGATCCTCGGAGAAATAGAGTATGACAGCGGCAACAGAGAACTGGCAAAACAGGTGGTCCCTGAATTTATGGAGTGCGCGACCTTCAAAGCCTGGCCGAAACTCAACCAGAAAATTCTGGCCCAAACCCCGGACGCTTCGGCTATAAGCGGGATTTACGAACAAGTTAAAGCGAACGTGAACGATCTGTGCCGGAACAAGTAACCCCCCCAAAAAGTCGGAACCTGAGATTATCCTTCAACAACCCCGCTCTCCGGCGGGGTTGTTCATTTTTTCAGCCGCTATTCTGTTAAGCCGGATGCTTAACTAAAGCCGCTTTTAATAAGCCGTTCCTCCTGGGTCAATAAACAAAAAGGCGCTGGGCCCAACGCCTCTATTGGGGACTCGCAGGATTCCATAAAATAGTTTTAATGGCGTAAGGCATTATGCGCCAAAATTACTGGGAGGATTATGAAAACGAAATCTTTAGTTGCGGCAGCAATGCTGCTCTCGCTTTCCGGGAGGGCGTTCGCGGCGGAAGCAGACTTCGATAAGAGCGTAGGAGAAGTGCTGAAAACCGTTGATACTTTGAAAGGACCGGGTGACCACGGCGGCGGCCACGGCGGCGGCAACCAGCCCGGCCCCGGCTTCGGCGACCACGGCGGCGGCCAGCAGCCTGGCGGCAACCACGGCGGCGGAGACCACGGCGGCGGCCAGCAGCCCGGCGGCGACCACGGCGGTTTTAACCCGCAGCCCGGCGGCGATCACGGCGGCTTTAACCCTCCGCCTGTGCCGGAACCCCAGCCCTGGCACCCGGAACCCGGCCCCGGCAACCACGACGGCCCCGGCAACCACGACGGCCCCGGTCATCACAACGGCCCCGGCCCTCAGCCCGGTCCCCAGCCTGGACCTTGGCATCCGCAGCCCCAGCCCGGCCCCGGCAATCACGACGGCCCCGGCCATGATAATCATCCCGGCCCGCAGCCTGAGCCGTGGCATCCCCAGCCCGGACCTCAGCCCGGCCCCGGCAACCACGACGGCCCCGGTCACGACAACCATCCCGGCCCGCAGCCTGAGCCGTGGCATCCGCAGCCCGGTCCCGGCAACCACGACGGCCCTGGTTATCATGACGGCCCCGGCCCATGGCATCCGCAGCCTGCGCCGTGGCATCCGCAGCCTCCTATGCCGCCCCAGCCCGAGCCGTATTATCCGCCTACCCCCGAGCCCTACAACCCCGTACCGCCTCAGCCTGCTCCGGTGTATAAAGAGATCGCGCTGGACTCCTCCGGCTATATCGGCAGGTCGTTCTATCTGACCTTCTCCGACGCTAAAGCTGCCTACTACAAGGGCTCGCAGATAGACCTCACGGTAGAGGCTATGGTCCTTCCCGCCGGCGGGAACGTGTCCCCCAACGGGCTGCAGCAGATAACCGTGCACGGCACTTACGACGTGGCCTCGCTGTACAGCATAAGGCTCGCCGACAACCCGAACCCCGGCAAGTACGTACTTACCGTTAAGTTCGCGCGCCGCAGCCAGGGCTCGGTAGGCCCGGAGACCAGCAGCGTAGAGATGTTGGACATTCAGTAGACAGGGACGTAAAATAAAGGGCCCGGCCGCCGCAGGGCGCGCCCGGGTCCTTTATACCACTACTATAAGGGCACAAAAAATGAAAATACTCATAGCGCTAACCATCGTGTTAATGTTTGCTTGGGCGAAATTTGACCTAGCCTACGGCTTGGAACAACCGCGGGCGGGCAGCGCGGGCTTCCCGGCCGCAGCGGCCGTTCAGGCTCCGGAAGCCCAGGGCGTGGACCTGTCTTCTATCATGACCCTCCTCAGGGAAGAGATGCGGCCGAAAACTGTCAGCTCCGCCGCCGTGCTGCCTTCCCGGGCTATTTTCGGGAAGGACGACCGGCAGGAGCTTTTCTCCGTTCCGGACCGCTGGCGGGAGATCGGCCGTTCCCTGGCCGGCAAGGTTTCCGTAGATCACATCACAGACCGCGGCTCTTCCTGGGAGCTGCATGGCGATCCACTGAGCGCGAAGGAATGCCCCGGCAATCGTTTCGCGGACCAGATCACCGTTCCCAGCTGCACGGGGTTCCTGGTAAAGCCCGACCTGCTGGTGACCGCGGCGCATTGTATAAAGGCCCAGGAAGACTGCGATAATTTCAAATGGGTCTTCGAATACGCGCTGGCGAGCCAGAGCGACAAGAATTACACGAAGGTCGGTGCGGACAGGGTCTACCAGTGCAAAAAGATAGTAGCCCGGAACTACCAGAATTTCGGGGACATAGACTACGCCATCCTGCAGCTGGACCGCCCGGTAGAGGGGCGCAAGCCTTTAAAGCTGGCCCTGAACTCACAGCCGGCCGTGGGGACCGGGCTGGTGAACATCGGGAATTCCAACGGGCTGCCGCTGAAATTCAAAGACTCCGCGCCTATCCTGCATATAAAACCCAGCGGGCAGGCTTTCGATTCCGAAATGGACACTTTCGGCGGCGACTCCGGCTCCCCGGTGTTCGACTCCGCCACCGGCGAGGTGCTGGGGATAACGTCCAGCGGCCACGCGGACCATTTCCACGACGGAGCCAGCAATTGCCGGCAGCTGAAAGTATGCCAGCCCGGCGATAAATGCAACCTGTCCGTGGCGTCCGGCATCTGGAACCTTAAGAGCGAGCCCGCGCTCGGGGCGAACTAAAGCATGAAAACACAACTAAAACTTGCGGCGGCGGCGCTGCTGGCGCTTTCAACGGGCGCGGCGGCGGAAGAAGGAGAAGCTTCGGTACTGTTCAAGCTCCAGAAAGGCAGCGGCATAGAAGCGTTCACTGCGGCGCTGGAACGGGACCTGCCCGGCATTACGGTAGACCCCGTGGTTGGCGACGTTTACCTGGCGAAAGGAAAAACCTCAAGGGGCGGAAAGGACCTTGCCGCCAGACTGGAGGCGCTCAATAGTGTGAGCGCGGTACAGCCGCAGGAACTCGCTTATCCGCCCAAAGCCGCTGTAGAAGCGGACGCTCCGGATAAGACCTGGTTCCTTTCTAAGATACAGGCCCCGCTTTTCTGGGCGAAAAGCAAAGGCAGCCGCAGCGTGCGGGTGCTGGTCTGCGACACCGGCATAGAGTCCGGGCACCCGGACCTGCGCGGCAACGTGGGCCCGGGCATGAACTTCGTGGACGGCAGCGCTAATACTGAGCCCACCGGCAACGGCCACGGCACGCGCATAGCCGGGCTGATAGGCGCGCAGGGCGGCCATACCGGCACCGGCGCCTCAGGGGTTAACTGGGCGGTCACGATGATCCCCGGCAAGGTGAGCAACCAGGCCGACGGCGCCACCGACCACGCCAACAGCGCGAAATGCATTAAGTGGGGCGCCGACCGGGGCATAAAGGTGGTTAACCTGAGCATGAGCAACGCCGCCGGCAACCTGGCAGTGCAGGAAGCGGCGGAATATCTTTATAACAAGGGCGGGGTGCTGGTAGTATCGGCCGGCAATAAGGGAGAGTATCTCAACCTCCCCGACGACCCGCATATGCTGGTGGCGGGGGCTACCAACGAACTGGACTGGCATCCGCCGGCGTACAACACCGGGGCGTATGTGGACCTTTCCGCGCCGTCTTCCGCGCTGTATACCACCGACAAAGGCGGCGGCTACATAACCAGCAACGGCACTTCGCTGTCAGCCGCCATAGTTTCCGGCGCGGCGGCGCTGATGCTGTCGGTAAAACCTGACCTGACCGCGCAGGAACTCATCGACCTGCTGCTGGCATCCACTGTGGACCTGGGCAACCCCGGCCGGGATGAAGTCTTCGGCACCGGCCGTCTTGACCTGAAGAAAGCGATGGAGCTGTTATAATTAAAGTGACACAGAACTTAATTGGCAACAATTAAGTTCTGTGTCACTTTATTTCCCCACCTTATTTCCCGCCTGAAAGTTGCTAAAACCGCGCCCTACCGCTATAATAACTAGCCTATGGTCAAGGAGAGCAAATGCTGAGTTTCCACGAAAACCTTATAAAGGCCAGGTCGGCCGCGGGCTTCGACACCGCCTACAAGTTCTACCACCGCAACGGCGGCAGAAAGCACTTCGCTTTCACCTTCGTCCACTACATGCGCATCGAGAAGGGAGCGTCCGTCCCCAAGCCCGAGTGGCTGGAGCGGATCATGCTGGCCCTGCGGCTGCTGCCGACGCAGGCCGAGGCCAGGGAGCTGCTTATGAGCTACCTGCGCGACTCGCTGGGCGGCGGCAGGTGCGCGGATTACATACTAGCCCCGCTTTTTTCCGGCCAGTCCGCGGCCGGCGCCGGGCCCGGCGCCATGACCTGGATGAAGGCCCATTCCTCGGTGCATTTAAGCCCGGAGGAATTCACCGCTATGGCCGCCAGCGAGGCCGTCTACTGGTGCGCCGAAGCGCTGTGCAGCGACGGGGGCACCTGGTCCCCGGAGGAACTGGCCGGGAAACTCGAGCTGGAGCCCAAAGCCGTCGCGAAGGCGCTTGAGTCGCTGAAGAAAGCCGGCCTGCTCCTTAAAACCCCGGCTGGCAAATACAAGTGCCGCCACCAGGGCAAATTTTTCACCTACCCCGGCCGGCTCGAGGGCATGGGCGCCCAGCTGGAAACCATCAACGGCTACCTGGAAAAAGCCGGCGGGCCGGAATTCTTCGAGCGGCTGGAGCTGGTGCGCGCCGAAGAGGGCGCCATGAGCAACTTCCGGCTGCAGCTGGCGCAGGCCATGGACGGCGCCAACGCCTACGCCACGCATTCGGCCGGCCAGAATACCGGCTTCTACCTGATAAAGCTGCGCATGCGCAAAGTTAAGTCTTTCTGACGGGCGCCCGCGCCTTGGCAACAATAATTGTTCCTAAAACGCCCTCCGTGGCGTCTCACCCGTTATAGTCCGAATAACCTCGCCGCGCTTACCCTTCGCCTCAATCGGAACACTCCGGAGATACTGTAAACTTTGATCAAGCGGCAAAGTTCGCCGTATGCTTTCCGGATAAGGGGTACAAAATGAAAAAAATATTGATTATCATTGCCGCGCTCGCGGCAGCTACGGGCGCTTACGCCGCGGCTCCGGGGGCGGCGTTTGATGGCCCCTCGGCGAGCTTCGCGGGGCTCTTAAAGTGCGGCGCCGCCGATATCGGGCATTCCTTCCAGACGCCGCACCAGCAGGACGTACCGCAGCCGGCTCCGCCACAGTCCGCCTGCTATAAGCCGCCGGTATTCATAGACAACAAAGGCGACATCTATAACGGGCATACCCTGCTCGGCCGCGGAGCGGTGGCCTTCAAGACCGGCTGCACCAACGACGCCGCCTGGACCGACAGGGCCGGCAACCTTTACAGGAACGCGGACAGGCTGGGCCGCGAGGTAAAGGAATACGGCATAGCTGCCTTCACCGGGGACGTGGTCTGGACGGACCATTACAAATACCTTTACAGGAACTCTTCGCGGATAGGCTCTTGCGCAGAGAGCCGGGATGTAAACGCCTTCACCGGGCAGGTGGTCTGGAAGGACACTTACGGCTACCTCTACAGGAATGAGGGCCTAAAAACGGACCGGATCGGTTCCGGTGTGAAGGAATATCAAGTGTCGGCGTTCACCGGAACAACCGCCTGGCTGGACACGTTCAACACCCTCTACAGGAACACCGGCGGCGCCACCAGCCGGGTAGGTTCGAACGTGCTCAAGTTCAGCGTGGCCGCCAGGACTGGAGATGCGGCCGCGCTCGACAGCTATCACGACCTCTTCCTCAACGGCCTGCTGATCAGCCGCTACGCAAAAGACTTCACGCTGAACGCGAACGGCGGTTTAAGCTGGACCGGCCTGGATGGCGTGCAGCATACTGCCTGAGGGAACGACAGGGATCAAAATACGGTTCCCCCGGCCGTATATTAAAGCCTGCCTGCAAATAGGGTGACACACAACTTAATTGACAGCAATTAAGTTGTGTGTCACTCTATTTCGGTTAAGCCGGCGGCTTAATTAAAAGCAGTATTTGTAAGCCGGCTCTCCTGGGTCAAATAAGCGCGCGGCCTTGGTTCTTCTGCCTCAGGAAACACGACGGAAAACTCGGTAAACTTATAGTGTGAGGTTTTGAAGGCGGCAATAAAACCCAGAGGTCAGAATAGCCAAGGAGAAACCACAAATGAAAAAAGCGATGATGCTGATAGCGATGTTAGGTTTGGCCGGCAACGCAGTTGCCGCTGAATTCGGGGACCTGGCGGTGAAAGCCTGGAACATCGAGGCGTCCACCTACGCGGACGGAGATATATTTAACCCGGATGTGGCGGCTTACGCCGCCGGCGCGGCGCAGATAAAATGGGTGACCATTCACGGGGGCAAGTACCAGATGGGGGCAGAGAAAAGCGCCCCGGGGTCTAATAACACAAGGCCGGTACACGAGGTAAGTATTAATACCTTTAAAATGGCCAAAACAGTGGTAACCGTGGAGCAATACGCGCAGTGCGTTAACGCAGGGAAGTGCACGACGCCCCCGGTCACTTACTACAGCTTCAACTGCAACTGGCATACTCCCAACGACCAGAAATACCCGATGAACTGCCTGAACGGGAAGCAAATGAACGACTACGCGAAGTTCGCCGGCGCGAGGCTCCCCACCGAGGCCGAATGGGAATACGCCGCCCGGAGCGAAGGCAAGAGCAATAAATATCCCTGGGGCAACGAGCCCGTTACCCACGCCAGGGCGGTATACGACGGCGTAGAGAACGGCGTAGGCGGCGGCAACAACGGCACCGGGCCCGTCTGTTCCAAGCCCGCGGGCAACACCAAGCAGGGCCTGTGCGACATGGCCGGCAACGTCTGGCAGATAACGCAGGACATATATAAGGAATCGTACGCCGGCGCTCCCGCCGACGGCAGCGCGGTTAAAGGCGCCGCCAACGGCGACAATGTCATCCGCGGTAATTCCTTCTACAGCAGCGACAACGAATACCTGCGCACCGACTTCCGCAGCTATATTTACATGAAGCAGGGCAGCTTCTACGTAGGCTTCCGGCTGGTGAAATAAACTTAACCGGGGCCGGGCGCGCACAAAACGCGCCCGGCCCTATATTAAGGAACAATATGATCAAAAAAACTATTTACCTGGCGGTTATGTTCGCGGCGGCCCCTTCTTTCGCGGCCACCCCGCTGGAGCAGCTCGAGAACGGCGCGGGCGCTTCTATGCAGGAAATACAGCTCGGCGTGCCGGCCGCAGCGGCGGCGCCGGCGGACGTAGCCGGCTACGCGAACGCGATAGGCGAATTTAAAAATTACAGGCAGTCAAAGCTGAATGGCATCAAGAACGAAGATAATCTGCCCTTTATGCTCGAGCACGGCGCGAAGGCGCCCAAGACCGTGCTGATGATACACGGGCTGACCGACTCCCCCTGGTTCATGCGCCAGCTCGGCGAAACACTGTACCAGCGGGGCTACAATGTGGTTTCCGTCCTGCTGCCGGGCCACGGCACGAAACCGGAGGACCTTACCACCGCCACCAAGGCGGAGTGGCAGGCGGAAGTAGACCGCGGCCTGGAGATAGCGGCCGGGCTGGGCGAGCGGGTTTCCCTGGCCGGGTTCTCTACCGGCGGCGCCCTGTCTTTGGACGCCCTGCACAGGCATCCGGGACTTAAGGCGGACAAGCTTTTCCTGTTCTCCCCAGCCCTGGCTATCAACGAAAGCGAGCAGACCTCGGTGTTCCTGGGCTGCCAGTCCCTGTGGCTCACTACCAAGATCAAAGGCGACTATAAGGAGCCTGCCGAAACCGCCGAGGTAAGCCCGTACAACTATACAAAGATGGCCATCAACGGCGTCTGCCAGCTCAGCGAGCTGATCGGCGACAACAATGACGGGCGCGCCGAGATCCTGAAAAGGCTGAGCTCCGCCGGAACCGCGGTCTTCGCGGTGGAATCCGAGGCGGATACCACGGTCAGCCCCGCCGCCGTTACAGAGTTCATGGCGGAGCTGCCGGCCGCGTCCGGCAGCGTGTACGTGCGCTACCCGCAGGCGGAGGGCATAGCCCACGCCGCCGTTACCAGGCCCGAAACCAACCCGCATTTCTCCGAACTGAGCCAAAAACTCGGAGAATTCGCGGCCGCAAATTGAACTGAGACCATGAGATACAAGGAGACTATGAACATGAAAATATTACTGCCGCTGGTACTGCTGGCCCTGAACGCCGCCCCCTGTTTTTCAACTGACATCGAGAGCATACGCAGGGAGCTGACCGCCCTTACGGCTTCAGAAGCCGCGCCGGCCCCCGCGGCCTCGCCCGCCGCGGCCGGGCCGCAGGTTTACGGCAACAGCGCGGAGGTCCGGAGCCTGCGCGCGGAGGCGCTGGCCGACCCGGCTAAATTCATCGACGAGCATACCCCGGACGAAGTTGCCGCGGCTTTCGGGTTCGACTATACGCGCTTCCTGGTGACGGACCCGCTCAGGATACAGAACGCCGCGGTGCGCCTGACCGTGGACCTCAACCGCCAGCGCCTGATAGTGAAATCGCCCACCCTTAACCAGGAATTCAAGATCTCCTCCGGCATCCCGGGCCACCGCACGCCAGGCAGCGGCAAATGCTACTCCCCCGACTCCATGGAGGAAATGCATTATTCCAGCCTTTATAACAACGCGCCCATGCCCCACAGCATGTTCTTCAACGGGAACATAGCGGTGCACGCAACCAGCGCCGCCAACGAAGCGCTGCTGGGCCAGCCGGCTTCCCACGGCTGCGTGCGCCTGTCGCGGGCGGACGCGGACACTGTTTACTCGCTGGTGCGCGCCAGCGGGAAAGGGAATGCCGTTATCTGCGTGCAGGGCGCGCCGCCCAGATAACAGCAAAGCAACCAGCCGGAACAAAGCCTTAACGAACCGGGCGGAGCCTCAGGGCCCCGCCCGGCTTATTTTTTCTGCCGCTGAACAAACCTCCATACCCCGCTGACCACGCCCAGGCCGGCGATAGGATGATCCCCCCTCCCGGACAGGCGCCCGGCAACACCCGCGCCTGTTAAGCCGTCTGCTTAATTAAAAGCATTTTTTATAAGCCGCCGCTCCTGGGTCGAAGAAGCGGCGAGCGCTGGTCCTTCGGCCTCAGGGAAGCCGGCCGCGGGCGAAGTAAACTTTACTTATAAGCAGAAAGCGGATTAGGAACACACGCCCGGGACGGAACAGATAAGCAAGGCGAAAAAAATGAAAAGAACTCTCTACGCGGCGGCGGCGTTGTTCTTCGGGGCGAACCTGGCCTGCGCGGGAACCGGCGCGCTGGCTTCATTAAAGGCGGCCGGCCCCGCCACTTTCAGCGGCTCGGTCTCGGCCGGCGTAGACGGCGCCAGCGTTGAGTCCTCCAACCTCGGCGTGCCCACGGTTACCCCGGGCGCCCCGGTCACCAGCGACTTCGCCAATTTCTGGGAAAAGCTCAAGGACGGCACCATCGACGACGTCTGCAAAGCGGCCCAGCTCAAGCTTAATGAGAACGTCAGGCTGGGCAGCGTGCCGGGCGTGGGCGGCGGGGTGGGCCGCTACCTGCTCAGGGCCCCCAGCCAGAAGCTGGCCCTGGTGGACGAGGTGGATGTAAATCTTTCGGCGACGCTGGGCAACGATATCCTGCAGCTCCCCGCCGTACAGGGCCTGGGCGTCAGCCTCAGCGGCCGGCTGGAGGGCAGGTCGCAGGTGGTCAGACCGCTGGACAGCGACAAATACTGCAGGGAACTCGGCACGCTCGTAAAGCTTTATGACCTGAAGACCGCCATCCCGGCCACGGCCGGGCGCATCTCCGCTATGGAGATAGGCGAGATCTGGAAGCTGCCGCTGAGCCTGCGCTTCAGCTTCGGCGCCACTCTGGGCACCACGTTCAACGAGCTGGTAAGCGTCTCCGTCTCGGCCGGCGAAAGCAAGGAGCGCAGGCCCTCCGTAACGCTTTACCGCATGGACGAGAACCGCCTCCGCCTGCGCGTGCGCCTGGACCGCGTTACGGTGCAGAGCGCCGGCGCCTCCGTCTCCGGCGTGCAGTTCCCCCTGTCCGACCTGGGCCTGTGGAACGCGGACAACGTGCTGGCCGGCTTCGTCAACAGGACCTGGGCCGGCGAGGTGAACAAGTTCCTGGCCGCGCAGCTCTCCTTCGGGTATTCGAGGAATTTCGGCAAGAAGCTGCTGGTGGAGTTCATCCTGGACCCCAAAGATGCGCGGCAGATGGCCGCGCTGGAGAAATTTATGCGGAGCGACTTCAGCATCCTTAAGCGCTTCATAGAGCTGGGGCTGCATTTCAACCACTTCGCCGAAAACGACGAAACGGCCGGCGGCCTGGGCGAGATAACGGACGCGGCCGGCCAGGCCGCCCGGGGCGTAGGAGAGAAGCCGTCCTTCGCGGGCAGCGACATTTATCACGGCCATTCGAATAACCTGCATATGCGGCTGCCTTTCGTGCACGCCCAGGACGTCAGTTGGAGCGCCTCCTATAACCGCTACCAGTCCACCGACCGGCAGGGCGAAACGCTGCACGTGCAGCAGCGCACCCGCAATTCCGACGGCCGGTCGGTGAACCTGCCGTTCCTGGGCTCGCAGGTAAAATACAATTCGCAGAAGACCGTCTACGTAGTGAATAAGGAAGGGCTGGACGGGAAAACCAGCATGCCGGCGCTTATGTACCAGCAGAACGAAGGCTTCCTGAGGCAGGGCGACGGCACGGCCCGCGACATGCTGGAAACGGCCAACGGCGTACTGCGCTATGTAGGCGTGAACGGCGGCGCGGCTAACGAAGGGAACACGCTGCCCTCGGCCGAAATATTCCCCGATACGGGCGGCTTCTTCAAACATTATGACACCGCCGTGATGAATTTCAAGCTGCTTATAAACGAGCGCGGCCTGCAGGAGATCCTGCTGGCCCCGGCGCAGGCCGTGATGAAAGCGTACCTGAACATGATGCGCCGGTTCGTGCCCGGCATAGTGGATAAGGTGATGGGCCTGTTCTATATCGGCGAGGAAGGCAGGGTGCGCTACGACTCCCGGGAGGCCGCCCGGCGCGTGGGCGGCACTTCGGCCGACTATGCGAACCCCGTAAAGCCGGTGGACGTGGTAAAAAAGCTCGCCCTCGGCGCGGAAGAATTCCTGCGCGGCCTGGCCGGGGCGCGCGGCGCCGCCGGCTGGAAGGCGCAGGCGGAGAAGCTCGCCGAAATAGCCGCCGGCAGCTCGGACAGCGGCCTCAGCTACGAGGATTTCCTTCAGGTGGTGGTGCAGGTGGTAGACCCGCTGAACGTCTCGGCCGAGGTCTACGTGCATACCGACAAGCAGGTGGAGGGAGAGGAGGACGTGACGCGGAACTACCAGTTCTTCAACGGCCGGGACAACAGCTTCGACGCCGGCATAGCGGAGGTCAACCAGATGCACGCGCGCTTCGCTGACCCGGCCGTGCTGACGGATTAGGACCGGCGGGCGGGTTAAGCCGGCGGCTTAACGAAAGGCGTTTTCCATAAGCCGGCGCTCCTGGGTCGAATAAGCGGGCCGCGCTGGTTCCCCCGCCTCAGGCGGCCCGGCGCAGAACGCGGTAAACTATAACAAGAGATTTCAAAGACGGAACGAGTAACGCACACAGTACGGAAATCAAGGAGAGAAAGAAAACTATGAAAAGATCGCTATACGCTGCGGCTGCGGTGCTGTTCGGAGCGAACGTATCCTACGCGGGAACCAGCGCGCTGGATTCATTAAGAGGTTCTGTTCCTCCTTCGGTGCTGGAAGAGTATAAGGACGCGAGGATCCCGACCGTCTCTACCGGCGCGCCGGTCTCCAGCGACTTCGACCAGTTCTGGGAAAAGCTCAAGGACGGCACCGTGGACAGCGTCTGCAAAGCCGCCCAACTGAAGCTTAACCAGAACCTTAAACTGGTGGACGTACTGGGCATAGGCGGCGGCTTCGCCCGCTACCTGAAAAGGTTCCCTGATGAAAAACTGGCCCTGGTGGACGAAGTGAACGTAAAGCTTTCCGTCGGCCTCGGCAACGAGATCCTGCAGGTACCGAACGTGCAGGGGCTGGGCGTAAGCATAGGCGGCCAGCTGGAGGGCAGATCGCAGGTGGTGCGCCCGCTGGAAAGCGACAAGTACTGTAAGGAGCTGGGCACGCTGGTGAAGCTTTATGAGATGAAAACGGTCATCCCCGCCACCTCCAGGCGCCTGTCCGCCATGGAAGTAGGCGAGATCTGGAAGCTGCCCCTTTCCATGCGCCTCAGCTTCGGCGCCAGCATGGGCGCCACCTTTAACGAGATGGTGAACGTTTCCATTTCGGCCGGCGAGACCAAGGAGCGCAGGCCCTCGGTAACCCTTTACCGCATGGACGAGAACCGCCTGCGGCTGCGCGTCCGCCTGGACCGCGTTACCGTAAAGAGCGTGAGCGCCGGCGTCTCCAGCGTGCAGATCCCCATGTCCGACCTCGGCCTGTGGACCGCGGATAACATCCTGGCCAACTTCATCAACAAAACCTGGGCCAGCCAGGTGAACAAGTGGATAGCCGCCCAGCTTTCTTTAGGCTATTCCCGCACCTTCGGCAAGAAGCTGCTGGTGGAGTTCATCCTGAACCCCAAGGACCCCGTACAGATGGAGACGCTGGAGAAATTCCTGCAGGGCGACTTCAGCATCCTTAAGCGCTTCGTGGAGCTGGGCCTGCACTTCAACGACTTCGCCGAGAACGACGAAACGGCCAGCGGCCTGGGCAACCTGACCGACACGGCCGCGCACGCCAGCCAGGAAGTAGGCGCGAAGCCCGACTTCGCCGCCAGCGACATCTACCACGGCCACAGCCACAACCTGCACGCGCAGATACCCATAGCGCATTCGCAGGACGTCAGCTGGACCACCTCCTACAACCGCTACCAGGCCCTGGACAATAACGGCACCACGCTGCACGTGCAGCAGCGCACCAAGACCTCGGACGGCAAAACCCTGAACGTGCCCATTCTCGGCACCAAAAGGAAGCACAACACGCAGAAGACCATCTACGTGGTGAACAAAGAAACCGCCGACGGGAAAGCCACCCTGCCCGCCCTGATGTACCAGCACAACGAGGGCTTTGTGGAGCACGGCGACGGCCAGGCCCGCGAAATGCTGGAGAACGCCAACGGCGTGCTGCGCTACGTGGGGATGAAAGGCAACGGCACGGACAACACCAACGTGCTGCCCACCGACACCATCTTCCCCGAGACGCACAGCATGAAGCTCTATAAGACCGGCGTGATGAACTTAAAGCTGCTGATCAGCGAGGGCGGCGTGCAGCAGATCATCCTGGCGCCCCCGCAGGAGATCCTGAAAGCGTTCATGAACGTGATGCGCGAAGTGGTCCCCGAGATCGTAGACAGGGTAGGCGATCTGTTCACGATAAACAACAAAGGCCAGGTGGACTACGACTGGAAGACCGCCGAGAAACGCATGAGCGGGATGGCCGTGACGGAAGGCTACGACCCGATGGCCACGGTGAGAGGGCTGGCGCACGACGCCAGCGACGTGATACACGATATCTTCACGGTGCGCCACGCCGGCGGCTGGAAAGCGCAGTCCGAGCAGCTGGCCAAAGTGGTGGCGGGCAGCACCAGGAGCGACCTGGCCTACGAGGAGATCCTGAAGGTGCTGGTGCAGCTGGTGGACCCCCTGAACGTGTCCGCGGAAGTCTACGTCCATACCGATAAAAAGGTTAAGGGCGAGACCGACGTGACGCAGAACTACCAGTTCTTCAACAACCGGGAGAACAGCTTCGACGCCAACATAGCCGAAGTGAACCAGATGCAGGCGCGCTTCGCGGACCCCGCGACGCTGACGGACTAAGCTTAGCCACGGACAACGTAAAGGAAACCATAAATGAACAAACACACCAACTTGCTTATAGCCGCGGCGCTCTCCTTCTCCGCGCAGGGCCTTCTGAGCGCGGGGGATTTCGAAAAAGCCGCAAGGGCCGTCGAGGCCGGGCTGGCCGACGGCAAAACAGGCATCGGGTTCCCGGTCTCGGGGCCGGTGCCCGCGGGGATGCCGGAGCTTAAGTCCCTCCCCTGCACCGCGCAGTTCACGGCTAACCCCGGCAAAGAGGAGGAGATCGTTACCGTCTGCGCCGCGTCGCTGAAAGCCGCCGCGCCGGAACAGAAAGTGGAGATGCTGCTTACCCTGATAAGGAACGCCGTGCCGTCCGCAACCAGTTCCGACGGCCTCGGCATGCAGGATTACCGCGAACGCGCTATCGCGCGCATACTGGCCTCGGCGCCGGACGCCGCGGCCTTCGACTATATGTTCTACCGGGCCAACCCCGGCCACCTGCGCCAGGCCGTAGGCGACTACAAGCGCATACTTGACATGCAGACAGCCGCGCGTTTCTCGGTGGTGCCCGGCGACTGGGACGGCCTGGACAGGTATATCGGCGTGGCGGCCGGCGCGCAGCAGGCCAAGCGCAATAATATCAAGTTCCTTATTGACGGGCCCGCCGTGGAGATAGAGGGCGGCAAAGCCCTCAGGGCGGCCAAAAGTTCCATACACATAGAACTGTTCCAGCTGCAGGCCGACAATATCGGCCAGGGGCTGGCCAGGGTGCTCTCCGAGAAAGCCAAAGAGGGAGTAAAGGTGCGGCTGCTGATAGACGCGAAAGGCTCGGACCTGGAAGACGACAATGAATTAAAAAAGCTGATAGAGAACCTGCGCAGCAGCGGGGTGTGGGTATACGCCCAGAAGCCGCCGCTGCTGCAGGACCACCTTGACCACCGCAAAGTGGTGGTGATAGACGGGCAAATAGGCTTTACGGGCGGGATGAACGTAGGCAGGCTTTACCAGGTGGACTGGCACGACCAGCAGACGCTTATCATGGGGCCGGCCGTGGCCGAACTCCAGAAGGCTTTCGTTGAGCGCTGGTACCTGGCCACCGACGAATTGCTGTCCGGACCCGGACTTTATCAGTTCAGCGCTGAAGTCCCGGGGGGCGCCGAAACCCGGGTGGTGCCGCATACCGGCAAGCGCGACCAGAACATAAAAGCCGTGTACCTGCGGGCCATAGGCACCGCGCAGCGGTCCATACGGATAGCCAACCCTTACTTCACCGACGAGGACGTGGTGGACGCGCTGAACGCCGCCGCGCGGCGCGGGGTAAAAGTACAGGTGGTGCTTCCCCGGGAGAACGATGAGCCGATAGTGCAGCACGCTTCGCGGTACAGCTACCCGAAACTGCTAAAAGCCGGGGTGGAGATCTATGAATACCCGAGCCGCATGGCGCACGAGAAAGTGGCGGTCATGGACGGCCGCTGGGCCACGTTCGGCTCGTCCAACCTGGACGCCCGCAGTTTCTACAACAACGACGAACTTAACCTGGTGGTGACCGACGCCGGCCTGGCGCAGGACATAGAGCAGCGCCTGTTCGACACGGACATCGCCCGCAGCACGCGCATCACGCATTACTCGCCGGACGCGGCGGACCACGCGGCCGGCCAGATAGACGGCTTCCTCTGACCTGTTCCGCAGGACTTAAGACAGCGAAAAAACCAGGCGCCCCGCCAAAAGCGGGGCGCCTGTTCTATTTATAGTTCAGGTCAGGCTATCAGCGGAAATAAGCGGACAGCCCCTGCATGTCGGAAACAAAAACCGGGTTCTTAAGCAGCTCTTTATACAGCCTGTCGCCCAGTTTCTTGCCGGCTTCCACGTCCGAGGGGTGGTGCACGCCGCCTATCACGCGGTTGAGCGCGGCCTGGTCGGCCTCGCGCATAAAAATAGCGCCCTGCCGCGGCAGCAGGTCCGAAAGTACAAGCCCGAACAGATGGGACATGCCGGCGTGCCCGCTGGGGTAGGAGAAACCCTGCGCGCGGCCCAGGCAGGGGTTCAGCGCCGCCGAGCGCAGGAAAGGGCGGTCGCGCTTGTATATTTTTTTTATGTATTGGTTGGCGTCGGTAGCGTTAGCCCCTACGCGTTTGAAGAAAGTCGCCACCGCGGCCGGCAGCGGCTTCTGGAACGGGGTGACCGAGCTGAAGAACGAGATAAAACTTTCGTCCGACTGCGCCAGGGCCGCGTCGCACTGGTCCTGCGTGCGGACTTTCTGCCACTGCAGCACCGCCGCCAGGTCGGCCTTATCTTCGGCCGAACCCGCGGCCGGCGGCGCGGGAAAATCGTTTATCTGCAGCTGGGCCTGGGTGAGGTAGGCAGCAGGCCGCGCCGCCGCGACAGGCGCGGGGGCCGCGGGGATGTTAAAGCTTACGGCCTGAGGCGAAAGATAATAGAAGCCTTCTTCGGCATATGCCGCGGAGAACAGGCCGGAAGCCAGTATTAAAGCGCTGAGGGATCTGCGGAGCATAGCTGTGAAGTACCGGGGTTGCCTGTAAAACATTTTACCTCCGTAAAATAGCCGCCTTGCAGCACGGCACTAATACTATATATAGCGGGCGAAAAGGCCACAAGAGCCAAAAGGCCTACGCCGGCCCGGGTGGAGATAACGGGCGGCGCTCGGGCCGCGCAAGTATCCGGCGGCTATAATTGATAAAATCTGGGGACCGGCGGCGGATGACGGCACGGGGAGGGATATGGCAGACCATAAATTTTACCAGGTAAGCCCGCAGGGCGAACTGCGCCCTATGGGGTCGGCGGAAGACGCGGCGCGGCCCGCGCCCGGCGGCGGCTACGCCTGGCTGGACTTCAGGGACCCTGCGCCCGAAGACCTTAAGCCGCTGGTACAGCTGCTGGGGATACATCCCTTGTCAGTGGAGGACTGCCTGGACGAGGCCCAGATCCCGAAGATCGACAACTTCGACAAGACCTCTTTCCTGCTGATGAATTCCTACTCGTACCGGGACGGCGTTTTCGCCACCGGCGAGATAGACTTCATTATCGGCGCCGGCTTCCTTGTGACCGTAGGCGGCAGAGACCGGGCCGCGCACTGGGAAGACGCGGAACTCGCGCCGGTGCTCCGGCGGGAGGCGCCGAACCTGGGCCATGGACCGGATTTCCTGCTGCACGCGCTGCTGGACCACGTGATAGACGCCAAACACAGGGCCATAGACATGATAGAGTCGGAAGTGGACGACACGGAAGAGAGCATCTTAAAGGACCTGCCGGGGTTCCGGATGTCCCGGCTCGTAGACCTGAGAAGGAACGTGCTGGTGATGCGCAAAAGCCTTTTTTACGAGCGGGAGGTGCTGGTAAAGCTCTGCCGGCGGGATTCCCCATTCGTCAGCGAAAAGGCGATCTATAATTTCAGGGACATCTACGACCACCTTACCAAGTATTACGAGGAGGCGGAGATCTACAGGGAAGTTATCCTGAGCCTCACCGAAATGTACCTTTCGATGGTCAACAACCATATGAGCCTGATAGCCAACCGCACCAACATCACCGTCAGGCGCCTGACGCTCATTACCACCATCTTCATGCCGCTCACGCTGCTGGCAGGGATCGGAGGCATGTCCGAATGGAGCATGATGACCGGCCCCGCGAACTGGCGGGTAGCCTACCCCGCTTTCATCCTGGCCATGGTCGTGATAGGCGGCTGCACTTACCTGATACTGCGCAAGGTGTATAAAAAGGCCAGCCTGAAAAAGGAATAGGGGACCGCGCCGAATATGCGTTTATTCATAGCGTCCGGCTTTTCGCAGCAGCTCACGGAGCGCGTAAAGGAGCTGCAGGCTTTCGCGGCGCCGCGCTTCGGCAAGGCGGTAAAGTGGGTGGAGCCCGAGAACCTCCATCTTACCTACGTTTTCCTGGGGGAAGTGCCCGAAGCCATGGCGCCGGCGGCGGCCCGCGGCGTAGAACGCGCGGCCGGCCTTTTCCAGCGCCTGCCCGTGCGCCTTAACGGCCTGGGAGCTTTCCCCGCGCTGGACAAGCCGCGCGTATTGTGGCTCGGCCTGGCGGAGGAGCGGCCCGGGACGCTGAAAGAACTGGCCCTTAAGCTTTCGGAAGCACTGGCGGCCGAGGGGTTCATGTTCGAGTTCAAGTTCGAGCCGCATCTCACCATCGGGCGGGTTAAAACGCGGCTGGCGCCGGCCCTGACCGGGGAATTGGGCCGCAAAGCCGCCGGCCTGGAAGCGCAAAGCGTTATCGGCTCCGTTGAGGTGATAGAAAGCCGGCTTACCGGCTCGGCCCCCCGCTACAGCACCCTGTATTCCGGCCGGCTCAGGTAGCCGTTGTCCCCGTTCTTTCCCGTGTTGACACCTGAACTTGAAAAGCAATAGAATCGATTGGGGTTCAATTACGTCGTTAAGTCTTTTAAAAACCGCATGCTAAGGAATACTATGACCAAAGGCAAGATGCACTATGCGCGGGCGGCACGGATGAACAAGGCTCTGCTGAGCTTTCTTTTTTTTCTGACCACGACCGGAGGGGCTTTCGCCCTGCCCGGGAAAACGGAAGCGGCCGCGGCGCCCGAAGCGGCAGCGGCGGCGGACACTACGGCGATAGCGGACAAGAAGCTCGAGCTGCACGCCAACAACGAGCTGGACCTTACCTATAACATGATAGGCGGCCAGGGCGCGAGCCAGTCCTCGCTGCAGAAGGGCTGGGTGTATTCCGACGCGCTCAATCTCAGCGGCAACGGCGCTTTCAAAGGCTACGAATACCGCATGAACCTGGGCGTCAGGTACACCAACGACCAGCAGCTGGACGTTAAAAAGGTCCTGCTCACGAACCTGCAGGGCAGGATCTCGGACGGGAACAACACGCTGAACGTGGGCGATACTTTCGAATCCTTCTCGCAGTATTCCCTGAACAGCGCGCTCAAAGGCGCCTCCTATAAGTATTACGACTCCCAAAAAGATTCCCCGGAGCTTACCCTGGTCTACGGCCTGGCCTACCCGCGCTGGGATAATTTCTACGGCGACAGCGAAGTGAAGGCCCTGAAACGGACCGCTGCCGGAGCCCGGCTAAAACAGACCCTTTCGCCGGATTTCTGGCTGGGGATGAGCGCGCTGAACGTGACCGACGACGCGCATTCCCGGATCTTCGACACCGACCCCGTTTACGAGAACTCGGTCTATTCCATGGATTTCGAGTACCGGCCCGCGGCCGGGCTTACCGTGCGCAACGAAACGGCCGCCGGCTTCGCCTCGCTGACGCCGCAGAAGGGCGCCGCGGCGGCCAAGGCCGACGGCTCCGCCCAGCAGACCGAGCTCATAATGGAGCAGGGCAAGAACAGGGTGAACCTGGAATACGAGCGCGTCTCGCCTTATTTCCTGACGCTGCTCGGCTCGGCTTCCACCGACAGGGAAAAACTGAAAGGGAAATGGAAGTATAAATACGACAGGGATATTTCCTTCAACTTCGCCATGCTCTGGTTCCGGGACGACCTTAACCGGCAGAAAGCCTACCAGTCCAGCAGCTACAAGCCCGAAATAGGGGTTACGCTGGCGAAACTGTTCAACCGCCAGTACGGCACCGCCGACCTTGACTATAAATACGACCGCGTCTACGGCGGCGGCGCGAGCACGGTGAACCACCTGATAAACGCGAATTACCGCGACCGCTTCTTCGGGCTGGACAGCGACACCAACGCCGGCTACTCTATCTACAAGACCAACGCCAAGGTGCGGGACGAGCAGGAACTGCTGGTGAACACCTCGCTGCGCGACAGGCGGACGATGGGCAAATTCGTGTTCAAGCCGGCGCTGTACCTCGGCGTCTGGACCGACAAGAACGAGCTGTCGAACTCCAGGGACAAGATCTATGAGTACTCGGTGGCGCTGGACCCCGAGATCCCTTCGCAGAAGATCACCTCCACCTTCAAGGCGGGGCAGAAGCGGCTGCTGAAAGCCGGCGCCGACGACCTCACCCGCACCTTCCTGAACTGCAATATCTTCTACAAGGCCCCGTTCCTGAACAAACTGTTCGCCAACCTGAACCAGGGCGTGCTGTATTTCAAGGCCAGGGTCAACGACCTCAGCTACACTACGGCCGCCAAGAGTTTTACTGAAACCAGCCTGTCCACCGGCGTAAACGTCGAATTCTAAAGAAATAGGGATACTATTATGAAAAAAATAACAGCCTTACTGTTCATTTCAATAATCGCGCTGTCGGCCGCCAGCGCTTCGGCGAAATGGTGGATCTTCGGCAAGTCGCAGGACGCCGTGCGGGTGGAACACCTGTTCCTCAACCGCCTGGCCTTCGACGAGACCGGCACCAAACTGACGGTGTACAAAGAAACGCTGCCCGACGGGATGATAAACATAAAGGGCAAGGCCGTAGCGGATAAATCCAAGATAGGCGCCGTGCAGGTAAGCGTGGACGGCAAAGAGAAATGGGAAAAAGCGAAGCTTTCCGACAATGGCGCTTTCGAGTACGGCTTCAAGCCCCAGACCGGGACGACGTACAAGATCTACGTGAAGGCAATAGATACCACCGGCAAACCCAGCGACGTGGACGCCACCTATAAAGAAGTGACGATAGCCGAAACCACGGTGAAGGACGGAGTAAAAGAAGCGCTGGACAGCATGGTGGAAACCTACAAGGAAGAAAGCATTTCCCGCTTCATGGCCTTCGTCAGCGAGGATTTCACCGGCGACAAGACCGTGCTCGACCGCGCGGTGCGGACCGACTTCCAGGCCTACGACAACCTGGAGCTCAGGTTCAACTTCAACAACGTTTCCGTCAACGAGAAAGGGATGATAGCCGTGTCGCTGAACTACAGCAGGATGATGACCTCGATAAGCACCGGCAAGACCAACAAGGACACCGGCACCACCGAGTTCGTCTTCGTCCTGGGCGACAAAGGCCCGCTGATCTACAGCATGAAAACCCCGCTGATCTTCGGGATCTCCGACCCCTCGGGCGTGGCCACGGGCTCGGCGCAGGCCAATATCGTGATGACCTACGACTATTCCAGTTCGGCCAAGTACTTCGAAAGCTTCAGTTTCCCGGACGAGCTGGTAACGAAGGAGCCCTGGGCCAGTCCCCCGACCATCAACCCCAATATCTCCGGAGAGTTCGCCATCTACGGCGACAGCCATCACCTGACCACCAGGGCTGACGTCTCGTACCAGGATATGGGCACGATGAGCCTGGACGACCTGGCCGCGGCGCCGGCGGCCGGGTATACCTGCCTGTACAACACCTCCATTCTCATGGCTGAAAACCATGTCTATGCTTTCAAGCTTGCGGGCGGGGCGTACGGCGCTATTGAAATAAAGAGCCTGGAGATACCGAAAACGACCCTGCGCTATAAGTATTCCCCGAACGGCCGGAATTTCTAAGCCTGACGGGTCGGTTGAGAAGCACAAAAACCTCCGGTACAGGGCAGCGGCCTGCCGGAGGTTTTTTTAAGGCTGCGCTATGACCAATAAAACCATGAAAACCATTAAGAACTGTTCCCGGCTCCTTATTATATTGACATTACTGGTTTGTGTCCCGCGCGGCACCAGCGCCGAAGAGGACATAGGGTTCCTGGACAAACTGGCCATGGAAGGCATCCCCGAGATCTACGGCGTAATGCTGGACCATTACGCGGACGCCGGGCCGGACGCTCAGAAAGAGCTGGCCAAAGACCTGAGCATACTGGCGAAAGGGCTGGGCTGGTACATGACCGCCCTTGATGTGTCGGGCAATCTCTACAAAGGTGAAGTCGGAGAAGCGGCTCTTTCGGCGGGAGCACAGGTCCTGGCCGAGCTGGCCGGCACCGAAACCGGAAAAGCCTACCTTCTAAAACTGGGGATGACCGGCACCTGGCCGCTGAGCGCCGTAATGGTGACCTTCAAAGTAACCAGGGAATCTTACGCGCAGCTTTCAAAAGCCACTTATGAAAGGGAACTTGAGACGCTGTATGCCACGATAGAATCCACTATGCGCAACCGCAGCCGCAAACTGGGCGAGGGCGACCCCATGCCGGTGAACGCGGAAAGCTCGGAGAAGATGTGGAAACTTATAAAGAACGGCACCGGCAGGGAAATATACAAGAAGTATGCCAGCGACGCCTGCGGGCTCACCTGGCCGGAGCCGAGTTTCTGGGACTCCCTTACACTGGGCACCGCGGAAATTAACAAACAGCAGGCGGCAAAGCTGAAGGAGGAAGAGGTCTATATTAAAGGCTGCCTCGTACAGCTGATGACCAGCCTGAACGCCATCGCCAAAGCGGACGAACAGCGCGTGCTTACCATTCAGCGGTTCCAGAAGCTGCAGAAATTCGTGGATTCGCTGGGCATGAGCATGAACGACTACCTGGCGAAAAGCGGCAGCGCTTTCAAGGCCTGGCCCGAAGTAAAGACCTATTCTTCGCAGGCGGGGCCTATCATTGAAAAGGCCATTAAAGCGCAGAGCGGGGACACGGTACGCGCCGAACTGTCCCACATAACCGCTACCGTACGCGACGTAGTGCGCTGGATCCCCAACGGCGGCAAAATGGGGGCTGAAAAAACCGCGGTATATGCCAGGCTTAAGGCGGCCTATCAGCGCGGCCTCAGCGGCATAGGCGAGATCAACAGGGCTGAAACCAACGAAAAGATCGCTGTAGTCGCCAAAGAACCGAAACCTTCCGGGGGGTTTTCGTACCCTTCGCTGAACCGCCAGCCCGCGCTGGCAGCGTATCAGGCCATCACGGACAACATCAAAGAGGACGGGACCGCGGGTTACGACATGAAGACGATAGAAGCGGCGAACGCCAGCTATAATACTGTCTACCAGGGGATAGATAATGATCTGACCCCGGTTTACAAGAACATTGAAAACGAACATAAGAGAGCGGACGACGAATACAGTGAGATCTTGAAAAAATTGAATCAGACCGAGAGCGACAGGCAGCGGCTGAAGCAGCTTGAGCAGAGAATGAGGGAATGCGACGACGCAAGGGAAAAGATCAGCAGAAACAGATATAAGGAACACAACGTGCTGGGCTCGGAACTGGAAGCTATATTAGAGCAGGCCAGCAGCCGGGCCCTGAAACGCAACACCGAATTGAGGACGACCTATGAGCAGTTGAACGCTGAAGCCAAACTGCTGGCGCAAAAAGCCCACGAAGCGAAGGACGCCCTGCGCGACGAATATGCCGCCAAGCTCAGCTTCCCGGAAGTGTGGTATGATCCGAACGCCGTTGCGGCCATCGGAGTAAAACTCGGCTCGGAACGCGGCGACATCGCCATTTCCGAGCCGGGGAAATTCCTGGTCAAAGCGTCGCTTATGGACGAGATCGCGGTCAATCTCCAGAAAGACGCGGAAACGGTAAAAGACGCGCCCGAAAAACTGCAGAAGGTCCTGGACGCGTACGAAAAAGACCTCGCGGTCCTGAAAACCAAGCTCACGAACGCGCTTCCCGACGCTCTTTACAACGGCGAGTGGGGGATCAACGGGTTCAATTGGAACGGCTGCGCCATAGACGGCTGGGGGCTTGAGATCGAACCGGCGCCGGCACAGTTCCCCAAGATAGACATAAAGAAAGGCCTGGACGCGCTGCAGAACGAGTATAATTCGCGCTACGCTTCCTTCATAGAAGGGGAAACGCTCGCGCTTAAGATAAAATCCCTCGCGCCCGATGTGGTGACCGCGCTGGGCCAGTACATGATGGACCCCAAACCCGGCAAAGAGACCACGCTGCTGACGAACAGGTTCAAGCTTAAGAACAAAAAAGCGGAGCTGGACCTGGACCCCGCGGAATCGGACGGGGCCGCTTACCTCAAAGAAATGAAACTGGCCTGGGAAGCCAACAAAGGCAAGCTGGCGCAGTTGCAGGAGCTGAGGAAAGCCTTCCACGACAGGATCAGCTACGTGCGGTACGGCCCGAAGGAATATTATCCGCTCTTCGACGCGATGGAGAAGATACCGGAAAAGATACAGCTGTACGAGGAGATGCTGGAAAAACTGACCGGCTCCGAGACCGCCTCAAAAACTCAGAAGACAGCGGACGCCGAGACCGTGGCGAAGATAAAGGACCTGTACGCCGGCTTCAAGGACGCCTATGAATCGCGCGACGAATCGGGCGTGATGAGCTTCATCAGCGACGACTGGGAAGCCGGCGACGGCACCACCCTTTCGGACCTGCAGGAGTCGATGAGGAACAGCTTCTCGGTCTTCAACGACATCAAATACGTCATAGCGAACATAAAAATAACTCCCGCCGGCGGCGGCAAATACCGCGTCTCCTACGAGGCGACCATAACCGGGCGCAACTACGAGAACAGCATCAAGCACGAGGAGAAATCCACCGTTACCGAGGAAGTGACGGCGGGCGCCGGAGAAAAAGTGAAGATCAGCAAAACCCTCAACGGCAAATTCTGGTACGTGCAGTAAGCAGGCGGCCGGCCGCCCGTGAACAGCGAAGGAAGCCCCCGCTCAGGGGGCTTTCTTCTTTCCGGGCGCGGCGGGCGGCGGAGTCAGGGTGAACAGAACTTCACCCTCCCCCTCCCGGGCTAAGGCGTAGGGGTAGAAAACCACTACCGGAGTCAGTTCCAGCTTCTCCCCCTCAAGGCAGACCTCGAAGATCTCTTCAGCGCCCGGCGGAAGCTGGCGCGGCGCGGCAAGAAGCTTTACCGTGCGCGTCCACTCCTGCAGCGGGCGCTGATAGCAATGCTCTATTATCAGACCGGTATCGCCGGCGGGCACCGGCTTGCACTCTTCTATATACCGCTGGCTGGCAAGTTCCGCTTTTTTCGATACGACCGGGCCTTCCCCCGCGCCCAGCGCCAGCCGCGCGCAGGAGCGCGTGAGGCCTATATTCCCGTTGTGCGACCGGGCCGGCGCGGGAGACGGAACCTCCCCCTGCCCGGCGGCCGTGACGAACTGTTCAAGGTCCACTCCCCTGTCGAACCGTATTTCCGCGCCCTCTGCCATTGATGCGAAGGCGATAACCGCGCTGCAAACCGCTAACGTTCTGATACCCATTTGTTCCCTCCTTGCCATGCTGCCGGGCAAACAAAAACGGGAAAGACAGGGACGGCCGAGCCGTACCATCTTTCCCGTGGGTTCATCCCGTTATGGCGGGATCGCGTTTCACCCCGGGGCCGATCCCCCGGGTTACACAGAGTTTAAGTTTCCGGACCAAAAAGAACTGGAATTATTATAACTCTCCGCTCCGTTATGGTCAAGCGGAAAAAATAAAAGCGCAGGGTGTTTTAGCACCCTGCGCTTTATATCTGGTGGAGGCGCCGGGATTCGCACCCGGGTCCGCTAACAGCTTGTCAGAACCGCTACAGGCTTAGCCCTGAGTGTGTCTCGGCCGGGATTAGTTCAGGACGACAATTCCCGGCCAAGCTCCGTATTGTCTTAAGCCGGCACGGGACGAAGCGCGCCCCTGACGACAGCAGCCTGAATTTAACGCTTTATAGCCCGCTCAGGCGGGTAGGCTACAAGCGAGGCACACTTAAGCGTGCGCCCAGGCCATCTCGTTGGAGTTGGCTTTTATGTTTTTGACCCTGTTTTACATGGCCTGGTCAACCATGGCCTGCTGATCTGACAGAACAAGTCAACGTCGAACCTATTCGCCCCCGTCTGTCGGGCCGCCCGGGCACTGACTTTGCCCTGGATGGCGTCTTTATATTATACCATGGGAAACCTCCGCCTGCCAGACCATGCTCATGATGCCAGGTATAGGGCCGGAAGACGAGTTATGCGCCGGGGTTGCCCTTGTGCCGCAGCCGTTGCGCGGCCCGCTCGTGCTGGATAGCGGCCCTGCGCTCTTCGTCCGCCCGGAGGTACTTCGGGTCTTTCAGGAAATTATCCAGCGCGGGCGAGAACCTTTTGACACACTTAACCTTCAGCAGCGCGTTGAACTCTTCCGAAAAGCCCCAGGCCCGCCCTATAAAAATGCAGAACGCGTAGTCGCCGATTATCTCGGCCTGCGCTTCCAGCGTATAATCGTTAAGGTCTTTGTCCGGCGTTATCGTGTAGCGGTACCTCCCGCCTTCGAAAAACCTTCTGGCAGTCACGGCCACACCCTGCTTGTACTGATAAACGTGGCCCATTTCATGCAGGAACAGGATGAAGTGGGGATCCGTCGCGGCCAGGACGCTGAAATCTTCGAAATACAGCTCTCCAGGCAGGTAGATGCTGCCGTTCGGGGACATCGCAACTTTGTCCGACTGGAAAGGCAGCCATTTATGGTGATGCAGCGTCACCCTGGAATAATCGATACCGTCCGCGAATATTTTTTCCAGCAGTTTCTTTTCGCCGGCGGTGAGCCCGCGGCGCAGGGGATCTTTCCCCGCCTGCTCCGCCCCGGCCGCGCCCGAAGGAGCCGGCGGCTGCGCAATAGTCACGCCGGCCGCGGCCGCCCCGCCGCTGAGCTCGTTGAACGCGCTTTCCCCCGCATATCCGAGGCCGGAAACCGCTATTACCGCTGCCGCCGCCAGGATCATCTTTTTCATAGCCTCTCCGTTGACACCCGAATCTGGATACTGCTTCCTGCTTATAGTTTACCTCCAGCCTGCGCCAAAGCTAAGTGCTTTTAGTTCCTGTTTTTTAATTATTATGCCCACCTTCAGCCGGGCACTCTTTTACCATATCTTTACCGGCCTCAGGCTTGCCGGAACGATCTGAAAGACCCCCGGTTTTAAACTTAAGGTTTAAAGATAGTTGTTTTAATTCAGCCGCCGCTCCTGGGCCAAAAAAAAGTCCCGTTCTGGTTCCCCTGCCTCATGGTAACCGCCTGAAAGTAAGGTAAATTATCCTTAACACGATAGTTCGGCCGCGCATGTTCTCGAAGCGGTCCGTTCTTAAAGCTCAGGAAGCGTTAAACCTATGACCTACACTGCCCTGTTCAGACATGAGCGCCTGCGCGCGGCGGCTTTGGCCGCCCTGCTGGTGCTGCCCTGGCACGCCCGGTGCTGGGGCGCCGGGCCCGCGCCCGGGACGGCCCCGACACAGGAACTCCCGGGAGACATTTCAGCGGAATATGAACGAATTTTTCCGGAAAAGACCCGGGCCCAGGGCGGAACCGTTCCGCTGCAGCTGGGCGAATACCGCGTTCTTTTCGTGCCCGGGTTCCTGAGCAACAGTTCGGTAGCCCCGGAATTACTGGACAAGAGCCCGCAGATGCCGAAAAAGCCGTATTTTTATTCGCAGATAGCCTGGCTGCGCAGCAACGGGATAGACGCGCGCATCGTCGATATAAGGTCCGAAAGTTCGGTAGTGGATAATGCCGCAAGGGTAGCCGAAAGCGTAAGACGGTCCCCCGGGCCGGTCATTATAGTGGCGCACAGCAAGGGCGGCCTGGATACGCTTGAGGCGCTGCTGGCCGAGCCGGACCTGGACGCGAAAGTGGCGGGCGTGATCACGATCCAGAGCCCTTTTAAAGGAACGCTGATCGCGGATTATGTGCTCGAGAATTGGCTCACTACCATGTGGACCGCGCTGTCGATACTGGGCGGTTCGGAACTGTCGCTGCTGGACCTTACCGTAGATACGCGCACGAGATATCAGCAGGATAACGCGGAGGGCATCGCCTACCTTACCGCCCGGGTCCCTTTCGTCTCTTTCGGTTCGTGGGTAGATAACGACGATGGTTCCATGGATACGGAGAACGCGATGATCCGTAATTTCCTGCTGGAGCACGGAATGAAGAACGACGGGGTTGTCCCTACCGAAAGCGCGCTGCTGCCCGGCGCTTATACTATAACCGCCGGGACCCCGGACCATAACGCTACCATCAGCGAAAGTTCCCGCATCCCGTTCGACCGGATAGCGTTCATAAACACTTTGTTCGAGCTGCTGCTCGCGCGGCTGCCGGCGGGAGCGATAAAATGAACAAACACTTAACGGCGGGAGCGCTGCTTATCCTTCTGTCCCTGACCGGTGCCGGGGCGTCCGCCCAGACCTCGCGCGCTTCGCTCGAGCTGGCCGCGGAGTTGTCCGCGGCCGCCGAAGCCGGCACGCCTGAAGCCGCCAGGCTTTTTTCCGCCAGAACCCTGGACGGGGCGGCGCAGGCGCCGGCCGTGAGGCTCGGCTCTTTCCCGGACCCTGTCTTAGACCAGGCCGCGGCCGTATCCGCCGCACGGCGGGTCTCCCTGGCGGCCCAGGTACCTCCCCCCCATGTAGCGCCTATCTCCAGCCACAAGCGCGCCAGGGCGGTGGAGAGCATTATTCTTGCCCCTATCGCGATCGTGATGACCCCGATCTCGATGGCGCTGGCAGGCTATTTTTTAGGCTCGCGCGGCAAATACGCGGAACACAGCTATGGCGCCGCCAGATTGCGCGGAGGTCTCTTCGGGCTGCTAGGATTTATCGCGGGCGTTATTTTAACGCCGCTGGTAATAGTGACCTGCCTGAGGAAAGCCGCCAAAGCCGCGTGCGAAGGGCGCATATAACTCGGAGGACGCTCAAAAGCCGTACAGCGCGGAGTACTTCGTTCTTATGTACTCCACGAAAGGCTTCACGCTGAGCTTCTGCCCCGCAGCGCGGTCCAGCAGCTCTTCGGGCTGGTACTTCCGCCCCTGCGCGTGCACCTTCCGCCTGAGCCAGGCCAGCAGCGGCGCGAACTCCCCCTTCTCTATCATGGCGTCCATGCCGGGCAGGTCCTTGCGGATAGCGGCGTAAAGCTGGGCAGAGATCAGGTTGCCGATGGTATAGGACGGGAAATAGCCTATCATGCCGTAGCCCCAGTGCACGTCCTGCAGTATGCCTTCGGCGTCGTTGGAGGGAGTTATGCCGAAATACTCCTTCATCTTCGCGTTCCAGAGCTCCGGCGCGTCCTTTATCTTCAGGCTGCGGTCCAGCAGCTGCGTTTCTATCTCGTAGCGCAGCGCTATATGCAGGTTGTAGGTGACTTCATCCGCTTCCACGCGTATCAGCGAGGCCTCTGACCGGTTGGCCGCGCGGTAGATGTCCTCGGGCGTGAGGCTGTCGAACTTGCCGGGGAAATGCTTGCGGTACAGCGGCAGCGCCCAGGCAGCGAAAGGCCGGCTGCGGCCTATCAGGTTCTCCCAGAAGCGCGACTGCGATTCGTGCACGCCCAGGGAGGCGGCCGAGGCCAGCGGGGTGAACGCGAATTCACCGGGGAAGCCCTGCTCGTAGAGGGCGTGGCCGGTCTCGTGGATGGAGGCGTAGACGCAGGCCGGGAGCCAGTCGGCCTGCGTGCGCGTGGTTATGCGCACGTCGTCGGGCGAAAGTATGCCGCTGGAGAACGGGTGCGCGGCCAGGTCCTGGCGGCCGGCCTCGAGGTCATAGCCCAGCGCCCTGGCTATCTCCAGGGCGAGGCCGAGCTGCGCGGCGGGGGCGAAATCGCCCTTGAACGGGGCGCTTGAAACTTTGTCCGCCCTTTCGTTTATGGCCTTTATCACGGGCGTCAGGCCGGCGGCCAGCTCGGCGAAAATGCCGTCCAGCTTCTCGCGGCGCATGCCGGCGTCGTAAAGGTCCAGCAGCGCGTCGTAAGGCGACTTATCGTAGCCCAGCGCTTCCGCCTTGCGCAGGTTCAGCTCCGCCACCTTCTCCAGGTGCGGGGCGAACATGGCGAAGTCGGAAGCCTTCCTGGCCTTATGCCAGGCTTCGAAAGAGGCCGTGGTGGCCAGGGAGAGCTCTTTTACCAGTTCGGCCGGGATCTTGACCTCCTGGTCGTAGTCGCGCTTTATGGCGCGCAGGAAAGCCGCCTCGAAACTGTCGTATCCCTTGGCCTGGGCCCAGTCGTAAAGGTCCGCTATGAGCGTCCCGGTCTCCCTGCAGGTAAGCTTGTGATGGGCCAGCTCGCTTATCACCGCCAGCGTTCTGCCACGGGCTTGCGCGCCCTTGGGCGGCATATAGACGTTCTGGTCCCAGCCCAGCAGCGCTCCGGCCGACCCCAAGGCGGCCATCTCCTCGCAGCGTTTACGAAGTTCTTCGAATTTATTTTCCATGGTTCCCTCCGTGGGGCTGATGAGCTGTAATGAACATAAGGGCTGCTATCGCAAGCTTATTCCTTGCTATTTTAGCAATAATCGGGTCAGTGCTTTAGCTAACGTTAGGCTATCGGGACAGCGGGGCGGGATAAAGCGGAGCACCTGAGCATAAAGAGAATATCTCGCAGGACTAAAAGGCCTATTTTCACCGTTGCCTCAAGACAAAAGCACCATGCGTATGCGGAAGTTTAACGGACATTGCGCGCTCTCCCGATATTCCGACCGCCTATTCCCTCTTTAAGCCTCCGGCTCAAATGACAGCGGACGGCAGTTAAACCCGGGGTTTATAAAAAACCATTTATGTGAAGCCGCCGCTCCTGGGCCGGAAAACAGGACCGCCGGGGCTTTTAGCCTCAGGGAACGGGCAAGCGGAGGATACTAGAATATCTTATATGGGCGACTACATGTTCAATAGGAGATCTCCCGGCTTCGGACCGGCGGTGTCCCCCAACGAGTGGGAGGAGCCGCTGGTCTACGAGCGGAACAAAGAAAAGCCGCGCGCCGGCTTCACGCTTTACGACACTCCCGCCCGGGCGCTGGCGGATGACACTGCCGCGTCGCCGTTCTATAAGTCGCTCTGCGGGAACTGGAAATTCAATTACGCCGTCAAACCGGCCGACAGGCCGCTGAAATTTTACGAAGAAGGCCTTGACGATTCCGCCTGGCCGGAGATCCCCGTTCCTTCCAACTGGGAGCTGGCCGGCCATGGAACGCCGCTCTATACCAACGTCATCTACCCTTTCCCCGCCAACCCGCCTTATGTCGACAACAATTATAATCCGGTAGGCTCTTACCGGAAAACTTTTACCGTCCCTTCCGGCTGGGCCGGCAAGGAGATCCGCCTCTGCTTCGGTTCCATCTCCGGCTACGCCCGGATCTTCGTTAACGGGCGGTTCGCGGGCATGAGCAAGGCGGCGAAAAGTCCGGCCGAATTCAATATTACCCGCCATCTAAAAAAAGGCGGGAACCTGCTGGCGGTACAGGTATTCCGCTGGCACGACGGGAGCTATATCGAAGACCAGGACATGTGGCGGCTGAGCGGCATAGACCGCGAGGTATATCTGCACGCCGCGCCCCAGCTTACCATCTGGGACTTTTTCGTCAGGAGCGGGCTGGACCCGCAGTACCAAGACGGCGTCTTCAGCGCGGCCGTCAGCCTGAAAAAGCTCAAGGGCGCGCCTGCCGGCGCGTCCGTGGCCGTGGAACTGACGAATAAGGCCGGGAAGCCGGTTTTCAGCGTAAAAAAAGACGTCCCGGAAAGCGGTGCCGCTCCTGAACTGGTCTTCTCCGGCACGGTTAAGGACGTTCAGAAATGGAGCGCCGAGCGGCCTTACCTTTACAGCCTCCTTATCAAGCTCAAAGACAAAGACGGCGCAACCACGGTAGTAACCGGGTGCAAGGTGGGCTTCCGCAGCGTGGAAATAAAGAACGCGCGGCTGCAGGTCAACGGCGTCCCCATCCTGATAAAGGGCGTGAACAGGCACGAATATCACCCGGAGAAAGGACGCGTTGCCGACCGGGCTACGATGCTGGCCGACATACGGCTGATGAAGCAGAACAACATCAACGCCGTGCGGACCTCACATTACCCCAACGACCCCCTCTGGTACAAGCTTTGCGACGAGTACGGCCTGTACCTGGTGGACGAGGCGAACATAGAAGCGCACGGCATGGGCGTGGAATTCCAGGGCGGCCCTTACGACAAGACCAGGCACCCGGCCTACCTGCCCCAGTGGGCGCCCGCCCACCTGGACCGCGTCGAGCGGCTGCTGGAGCGGGACAAGAACCATCCCTCCGTCATCATCTGGTCGCTGGGCAACGAATGCGGCAACGGCCCGGTGTTCCACGACGCGTATAAATGGGTAAAAGAGCGGGACGGCTCGCGCCCGGTCATGTTCGAGCAGGCCGGCGAGGACTGGAACACGGATATAGTGGCGCCGATGTACCCCCGCGTGAGCGCCATGAAAGACTACGCCGCCGCGAAAAAAGAACGCCCTTACATCATGTGCGAATACGCGCACTCCATGGGCAACAGCACCGGCAATTTCAAAGAATACTGGGACATCATCCTGGGCAGTCCGCACATGCAGGGCGGCTTTATCTGGGATTGGGTGGACCAGGGGATAAGGGCGGCCGGCGAAAAAGGCCCGTACTGGGCGTACGGCGGCGACCTGGGCGCGTACCGGCTGAGGTCGGAGGCGCCGGACGGCTCGTTCCGCTACATCAACAACGACGAGAATTTCTGCGCCAACGGACTGCTCGCTTCGGACAGGACCCCGCATCCGGCCCTGTTCGAAGTTAAGAAGGTGTACCAGAACATAATTTTCGGCGGAGAGAAGCTGCGCGGGAATATCCTGACGGTGCGCAATCTTTTCGATTTCACCGATCTTAAGGATTTTTCGTTCAAGTGGACGCTTTTTAAGAACGGAGCCGCGGCCGGAGAAGGAGAGTTCGCGGTGGCGCTGCCGCCGCACGGAGCGGCGGAGGTAACGCTGCCGCTGCCGCGCAGAAAGGCGAAGGCAGGAGAAGAATACCTCCTGAACGTCCGCGCGTACACGAAGAAGGCTTCCGCGCTGGTGCCGGCCGGACATGAGCTGGCGGCGGAGCAGTTCGCGCTGGACGGCGAGAACTATTTTTCCGGCAAAGGGCCGGAAGGCGCGCCGCGCGTTTCTTTTTCAGAGGACAGGCTAGCCTTCGGCTCCGGGGACCTCGCCGGTGAGCTGGACCTGAAGGACGGCCGGCTGGCGCAGTACACGGTGAAAGGTGAGCGGGTGCTGCTGGCTTACCCGGAGCCTTATTTCTGGCGCGCCCCCACGGACAACGATTTCGGCAACAATATGCCGGCGGAGCTGGGGGTCTGGCGCACGGCGCACCGCAGCAAAAAACTTATAAGCGTCAGGGCCGGCAAGCCCGGCCCGGGCGGGCTGGCCGTTACGGCGGAGTACGAACTTACGGATATAGCGGTGCCGCTGGCCCTGGAGTATCTGCTGCTGGGCGACGGCTCGCTAAAGATCACCTGCGCCCTCGATCTGACCGGCAGGGACCTGCCGGAACTGCCGCGCTTCGGCATGCGGATGGAGCTTGCGCAGGCCTATGACCGCCTGGAATACTACGGGCGCGGCCCCTGGGAGAATTATCCGGACCGCAAAACCTCCGCGTTCCTCGGCAGGTACGGCGCCAGGGTGGCGGAGCTGGCGCAGACGGACTATATACGCCCGCAGGAGAACGGCTACAGGACCGACGCGCGCTGGCTGACGCTGCGTGACGCCCGCGGGCGCGGCCTGCGGGTGTCCGGCGAGGGGCCCTTCTGTTTCAGCGCCCTGCATAATATGGCGGAAGACCTGGACCCGGGGCTTACCAAGAAGCAGCAGCATCCCGCGGACGTGAAACCGCGGGCCGGCGTTTACCTGCACGTGGACCTGGCCCAGCGCGGCCTGGGCGGCGACGACAGCTGGGGCGCGCTGCCGCACGACCAGTACCGGCTGCTGGCTAAAAAATATTCTTTCTCTTACAGGCTAAAACTTCTGCCGGGCGGCGGAGAGTTCCCGCGCGAGCGGACCGTTCGCGCCGCGGCACAGCGAGGACGGAACCGATAATTCTTATGGAAAAAATAAAACTAAAAAAGCCGGACGGCAGACAGCTTTTGCTTTACTCGCGGCGGCCTATTCCCGGCGGCCTGCGCGCCCCCAGCCCCGGCGCGGAGCCCGTGGAGGCCGACCCCCACCTGCGCTGGCATCCGCTGCGCGGCGAGTGGGTGGCCTACGCCAGCCACCGCAATAACAGGACCTTCCTGCCGCCGCCGGAATACAACCCGCTGGCGCCCAGCCGGTCGGAGCAGTTCCCCACGGAGCTGCCGGTCGGCGACTACGATATAGCCGTTTTCGACAACCGCTTCCCGTCCATGGCGGCCGGCGCCTCGGCCCGCCCCGAACTGCCCACCCCCAGCCGCCCCGCCAACGGCGTCTGCGAGGTGGTGGTGTTCACGCAGGACGCGGCCTCCAGCCTGGGCGCGCTGCCGCTCTCGCACTTCGAGCTGCTCGTGGACGTCTGGGCGGACCGCTATGAGGAAATAGGCGGGCGCGAGGAAATACAATATGTGATGCCGTTCGAGAACCGCGGCCAGGAAATGGGCGTGACGCTCAACCATCCGCACGGGCAGATCTACGCTTATCCGTTCATCCCGCCCATCCCGGCGCGCGAGCTGGAGCTGCAGCGCGGATACATGGAGGATCACGGCCGCGGCCTGCTGGCGGATATGCTGGCCGGCGAACTGGCCGGCGGCGCCCGCCTGGTGGCCCGGGAAGCTTCCGCCGCTGCCTTCGTGCCGGTCTGCGCGCGGTACCCTTACGAGGTCTGGGCGCTGCCGTCCCGGCCGGTACCTTCGCTGGCGGCCCTTGAGCGCGCGGAAAGGCGGGATTTCGCCCGTACGCTCAAGACCGTGCTGATGAAATACGACGCGCTGTGGAACCGGCCTTTCCCGTACCTGATGGTGTTCCACCAGGCGCCTACCGACGGCAAAGAATATCCGTGGGCCCACGCGCACGCCGAGATCTACCCCGCGCTGCGCAGCCCCGGCCGCCTGAAGTACCTGGCCGGCACCGAGCTGGGCTCGGGCATGTTCGCCAACGACTGCCTGCCGGAAGAAAAAGCGGCCGAGCTGCAGGCCGTGAAGGTGGAAATAAATGACTGAGAGCTCCGTAAAGCTGGCCGCGGCGCGGCGCGCAATGGACGCCGCCGGGCTGGGCGCTGTCCGCCTGCGCGGCACCGACTGGTTCTTCTGGCTCACCGCGGGCGGGTCCAACGTGGTGCTGCTGGCCGCCGAGACCGGAGTGGCCGAGGCGCTGATCACCAAGGACGGCGCCTGGATACTTACCAATTCCATAGAGGCCGCCAGGCTGGAGGCGGAGGAGCTCCCCGCGGGGTTCAGCGTGTTCGCCCCGGACTGGCCCGACAGCAAAGCGGCGGACGAATTCGCGGCCGCGCAGGCGGCCGGCAGGCCGGTGGCGAGCGACCGCCCCGCTCCCGGCGAGGCCGCGTTGCCGGCAGCGCTCGTGCTGGCCAAGCGCACGCTGCTGCCCGCGGAGCTGGACAGATACCGCCTGCTGGGGCGCGAGGCCGCGCAGGCCATGCGCGAGGCGCTGGCCGCGGCGGAGCCCGGCTGGAGCGAGGCGCGGCTGGCCGGCGAGGGCGCGAGGGCGCTGCTGGCCCGCGGCATAGAGCCGGCGCTGATACTGGCGGGCGGCGAGGCGCGCGCGGGCAAGTACCGCCACCCGGTGCCGACGGCGGCGCCGCTGGGCGGCCGGGCCATGCTGGTTTTCTGCGCGCGCAGGCGCGGGCTTTACGCCAACCTCACCAGATTCGTTTATTTCCGCGAGCCCTCCGCCGCCGAGCGCGCGCTGAGCGACGGCGCGGCGAAGGTGGAGGCCGCGGTGCTGGCGGCCTCCGTGCCGGGCGCGGGCCTGGCCGCCCTGTTCGGCATCCTCGCGCGCGCCTACGAAGAACAGGGCTATCCCGGCGAGCAGCTCCGGCACCATCAGGGCGGCATCACCGGCTACTTGTCCCGCGAGGCAGTGGCGCGGCCCGATTCCGCCGAGCGGCTGGGCCGGGGGATGGCGCTGGCCTGGAACCCCAGCCTGCCGGGCGCGAAGATAGAGGATACCGTGTTCCTCGGCGAGGGCGGGCTGGAAGTGCTTACCGCCGACCCCGCCTGGCCCTGCCGCGAAACGGCGGGCCGCGCCAGGCCCGACGTGTGGGTGAGGAAATAATAACTATGAAAACCGTAACAACTTCGGCCCCGGGCCGCGTGAACCTGATAGGCGAACATACGGATTATAACGGCGGCTATGTGCTGCCCATGACCATTCCCCAGCGTACCGTGGTGGAGCTTAAGGCGACCGGCGGCGGGCGGGCAACGCTGCGCAGCGGCAACCTGCCGGAGCACAAAGCCGTTTTCAGCTACGAGCTGGGCCGCGAAGCCCGCGCGGGAGCGTGGGCGGATTATGTGCAGGGCGTTACGAAACTCCTGGCCGGGGAAGGGTATATCCTTGGCGGCTTCGAGGCGCTGGTAAATTCCACCGTGCCCATAGGCAGCGGCCTTTCCTCCAGCGCGGCGCTGGAAGTGGCCATGATGCGGGCGCTGCGCGAAGCTTTCGCGCTGGACCTCGACGATCTGGCCATAGCCAAACTGGGCCAGCGCGTGGAGAACGAATTCGTGGGCGCGCGGGTGGGCATCATGGACCAGATGGTCTCGAGCCTCGGCGGCGACGGCGCGGCGCTGTTCATCGATACGCTGGACTTCAGCTTCAAGCGCGTAACACTGCCGGCCGACACTGACCTGGTGGTGATAAATTCAGGCGTCCGCCATTCCAATTCCGGCGGCGGCTATAATACCAGGCGTTCAGAATGCGAACAGGCCTGTGGGCTGCTGGGGGTAAAGCTTCTGCGGGAAGTGCCGAGCACCGGGCTGGCCCGCGTGGAGGCCCTGCCGGAGCCGCTGCGGCGCAGGGCGCGCCACGTGGTGACGGAGAACCAGCGCGTGCTGGACGCGGTCAGGGCCATCTCCGAAGGCGATATGAAGGAGCTCGGGCGGCTGTTCGTGGAATCGCATAAATCGATGCGCGACGATTACGAGGTTTCGGTGCCGGAGATAGACCTGTTGGTGGAGCTGGCCCTGGGCGAGAGCGGCGTGTACGGCGCGCGCCTGACGGGCGGCGGATTCGGCGGCAGCATAGTGATACTGGCCAGACGGGGTACAGGCGCCGCGGCGGCGGAGCGGATAACGCGGGCCTACGCGGCGAAGGTCCCGTACAAACCTGTTATACTAGTGAGCGGAGAGCAAGGAGCTGACAAATGAAACTTAGTCCTATCGATTACGTCATCATAGCGCTGTATTTCCTGTTCGTCATTTCCATAGGTATGCTTTTAAAGCGCAAGGTGAAATGCAGCAGCGACTTCCTGGGCGGCCACGGCGGCAAGCGCGGCATCCCGCTGTGGATAACCAGCCTCGCGTTCATCTCGGCCAACGTCGGCGCGCAGGAGGTCATAGGCATGGCGGCTTCCGGCGCCAAGTACGGCTTCATGACCGCGCATTTCTACTGGCTGGGCGCCATCCCGGCCATGGTCTTCCTCGGTATTTTCATGATGCCGTTCTATTACGGCAGCCGCGCGCGGTCCGTGCCGGAATACCTGAAGCTGCGCTTCGACGAAAAGACCCGCGGCCTCAACGCCATCTCGTTCGCGGCCATGACCGTGTTCTCGTCGGGGGTGGCCCTTTACGTGCTGGCCATCCTGCTCAAGGCGCTGCTGGGCTGGGGCTTCGGCTTCTCGGTGCTGCTCTCGGCCGGCATAGTGGCGGTCTACACCTTTACCGGCGGCCTTAAGAGCGCCATCTACAACGAGGTGCTGCAGTTCTTCCTGGTGGTGATGGGCATAGTGCCGCTGGTGTATGTAGGGCTGAAGCGGGTGGGCGGCTGGGACGGCCTCAAGGCGCAGCTGCCGGGCGTGATGACCCACACCTGGCAGTACATGGGCGCCTCGTCCGATAACCCCATGGGCATAGGGCTGTTCGGCATGCTGATGGGGCTGGGCTTCGTGCTTTCGTTCGGCTACTGGTGCACCGACTTCCTGCTGGTGCAGCGCGCCATGGTGGCGCGCAACATGTCCGACGCGCAGCGCACGCCCGTCATAGCGGCTTTCCCCAAGATGCTGCTGCCTTTCGTCACCATCCTGCCCGGGCTCGTGGCGATAACACTGACGCATCTGGGCGGGGATTTCTCCATACCGCTCAAGGCCGACGGGCGCATGGATTACGACATGACGCTGCCGAGCATGCTCATCCATTTCTACCCGTCGGGGCTGCTGGGCGTGGGCCTGACGGCGCTGATGGCGTCGTTCATGTCGGGGATGGCCGGCAACGTGACGGCGTTCAACACCGTCTGGACCTACGACATCTACCAGGCCTATTTTTGCAAGGAGGCGGACGACGCCCATTATCTGCGCGTAGGCAAGCTGGCCACGATCTTCGGCATCCTTATCTCCATCGCCACGGCTTATGTGGCGCGCAGCTTCAATAACATCATGGACCTGCTGCAGCTCGTCTTCGGCTTCGTCAACGCGCCGTTGTTCGCCACTTTCCTGCTGGGCATGTTCTGGAAGCGCGCGACCGGGCACGGCGCGTTCTGGGGGCTGATGGGCGGCACCGCCGGGGCGGCCCTGACCCACGGCCTGACCGTGGCCGAGGGCAAGGGCGGCTGGCTGCTGGCTTCCGGCGCGCTGCCGCTGCACGAGTTCCGCTCGGGCATGGGGCAGGCTTTCGCCATCTCCATCCTGGCCTGGACGGTCTGCTTCGTCCTGACCATCGCCATCAGCCTTTTCACCAAGCCTAAAAAGGACGAGGAAATGCGCGGCCTGGTGTACAGCCTGACGGAGAAGCCGAAAGAGACCGAGGCCCGCTGGTATCTGCGGCCGGCCGCGCTGGGTACTGTTGTGCTGGTGGTCACCGTAGCGCTGAACTTCGTATTCCGCTGAAAAATACAGGAGAAATTAAATGCTTAACGAATTACTCGACGATCTGCGTTTTCCGATAGGGCTGCTGTTTTCCATCTTCAGCGCGATCCTGGTCACGCTGGGCCTGACCCGCCCGCTCCCCCCGGGAGCGGACGTGAACCTGAACCTGTTCGCCGGCGGGGTGATGGGCGTGTTCGGCCTGTTCATGCTGTTCTTCGCGCTCTGGGCGGCCAGGGCTGCGGCGCGGGCCGGAAAATGAAAGGCTTGCGCGGCGCGGTAAGGTTTTGCGCCGGCTCCCGGTCCCAGATTTAGGCGCCTTCCAGGCTTTTGGCGCGTTTTACTGCCGCGCGCCAGAGCCGCAGGCGCTCTTTTGAGTCAGCGGCCGCCGCGGGCCGGAACACACGCTCCGTTTCGCGGATGGATGCCAGTTCCCCGGTGTTGCGCCAGAAGCCGGCGCCCAGCCCCGCCAGCATCGCGGCCCCGATGGCCGTGGTCTCCAGGTTCTTCGGCCGCTCCACTGCCACCCCCGCCAGGTCCGCCTGCAGCTGCATCAGCAGGTCGCTCGCGCAGGCGCCGCCGTCGGCGCGCAGCGTTATTATGCGGCGGCCGGAGTCCTTGCGCATGGCGCGCAGCAGGTCGGTTACCTGAAAAGCTATGCCCTCCAGCGTGGCGCGCGCAATGTGCGCGCCGGTGGTGCCGCGCGTCATGCCCAGTAGGGCCGCGCGCGCGGTGGAGTCCCAGTGCGGGGCGCCGAGGCCTGTGAAGGCCGGCACCAGGTACACGCCCCCGGTGTCCGCCACCTGCGCGGCCAGCTGGTTCACTTCGGGCGCGCTGCGGATTATCTTCAGGCCGTCGCGCAGCCATTGTATGGCGGCGCCGCCCATGAACACGCTGCCTTCCAGCGCGTACTGCAGCGGCCCCCCGCCCAGCTGCCAGGCTACCGTGGTAAGCAGGCGGTTGGTGCTCGCTACCGGCTCCGGGCCGGTGAACAGCAGCATGAAGCAGCCCGTGCCGTAGGTACACTTGATCAGCCCCGGCCTGCTGCACAACTGGCCGAACAGCGCCGCCTGCTGGTCCCCGGCCGCCCCGGTGATGGGAATAGCCGCGCCGAAAAGCGCCGGATCGGTCTCGCCGAAAAAGCCGCTGCTGGGCGCTATGCCCGGCAGGATGGCGCGGGGAATATTGAACAGCGAGAGCAGCTCGTCGTCCCAGCCGCCGGTATGGATGTTCATCAGCATCGTGCGCGAGGCGTTGGAGACGTCGGTAAGATGCACGCGGCCGCCGGTCAGCTTGTAGATGAGCCAGGAATCCATGGTCCCGGCCGCGAGTTCCCCCGCCGCGGCCCGGGCGCGGCCGTCCGGGATATTGTCCAGCAGCCAGCTCAGTTTCCCGGCGGAAAAATAGGGGTCCAGCAGCAGCCCCGTCTTTTGCTGGATGAACGGCTCGCGGCCGGCCGCGCGCAGCTGGTCCATCAGGGGACTGACGCGCCGGTCCTGCCAGACAATGGCCGGCGCCGCGGGCGCGCCGGTGCGGCGGTCCCACACCGCTATGGTCTCCCGCTGGTTGGTGATGCCGATGGCGGATACTTTCCCGGCCCCGGAGCTGGCGATGGCGGCGCGGGCGGTATCCTCTACCGAGCGCCAGATCTCCCCGGCGTCGTGCTCCACCCAGGCCGGCCGCGGGAAATATTGCGGGAATTCACGCTGGGAGGAGGCCAGCGCGCGGCAGCGTTCGTCATAAACTATCGCGCGCGAGCTGGTGGTCCCCTGGTCGATGGCCAAGATAGTTCTCATATGTCCTCGGTTCGGTCCTTCATGCCGCTATCCCGGTATTATATCGCTAGTTGAGCGGTCCTGGCAACTTCCGGTGATTAAACCATAAGTTTAAATAAACCCGCCAGCGTTAAGCCGCCGCTCCTGGGCAAAAAAACCGGGCCGCCCCGGGCCCCCGGAATCAGGAAGCGCGGCGCTGCGCGGGCTATACTTATGATAAGGACTCTTGGGGGTACGACAGACAACAGGACAACACCTTATGAAAAACATCATATACACTGCGGCCGCGATACTATGGATGACTTGCGGCGCCTACGCGGGCACCGCGGCGGAACAACTCGGGCTCGATGCGGGCAGAGGCGCGCAGGCGGCAGGGCTGCCGGTGCCGGCCCCTGACTTTATTAAGACCACCGATGAACTGAACGACAGCTTCGCCGTGCCGTACCGCGTGGCTGGGAAAGTAATAAGAACAGGCGGCGGCTTTTCATTCTCCGCTTCCGACGGCCGCGCGTTCCGGCTGCTGCCCGCCAACCCAAAAATTTACGGCCAGGCCGAACGGCTGGCCAGGACCGGCACAGCCATTACCCTGGACGGCTGCGCACGGCGGCTGGACGACCTGTCGGCGCTGCGCGCCGACGCCTTCCTGCCTTATGCCGCCGGCATCGCGCAGACCTGGCGGGACAAGACCCAGCGCGAAGCCCGCCTTGTGCAGGCGGGGAGCGCCGGAGAGCTCACCATAAAGAACGTCCGCTGGGGCAAGCAGCCAGACACGGACGCCTACGACTGGCGCACCGGCGTGATAGACCCCGAACTGGTGGATAAGGTCTATATTGTGCAGAAGCCTTTAGAGCCGGAGTTCCTGGTTTCGCACGCCACCATGCTGTTCACGTTCAAGGCCGGAGGGATGAATGATTCCGCCGGCAACACTTCCCGCGGCCTGCTGCTTTCGGTAGAGTCCATGCTCCGCCCTGACAAGGAGGCGGACCTGGTGAGCGCCCTTAACAAGGAATACGGCATAGTCTGGCTGCTGGCCACGGAAGAGGATTATATTAAGTTCACCTGCCTGACGGAAGACAAAAAGCTGTTCCCTTACGAACTGCAGCTGAGCGCGGCGCAGAAGCGGGCACTGCTCCGCAACGCGCTCACCCAGGCGGTGGTGGACCGCAGCGGGGAATACTACCACACAATAACCAACAACTGCACCATAACGCTGATACAGCTGCTGAACAAAGTGCTGCCGGAGGCGAAGCGGATACGGCTGTTCTATGCTCCCTGGCTTTATAACCCCGAGGCCTTCTCACCCAACGGGGTATTCAGCAATCTGGTTTTAGACGGGATAGCAGCGCCGCATATGCCGGAGCTGACCCCCGCCAATTACCGGAACACGGCGCTTTGGCCCGGATAGGCGGGCGGCGGGGATCCCCCTCGATCGGGACCTTAAGAACAAAGACTTCCGGTGACAGCAAGCACCTTCGCGGAATAAGCCAAATCGGGATCAGCGGGCTTTCAGCCCATACGGACGAGGACGTCCCGCGGACGCTTTAGACCTTTACCACCTGGGTGTCGGTCAGCAGGTCATGCCAGGTGCGGTGGTCTTTTTCCCTTAAAGCCCAGAGATAACCAAGCCCCGCAGGAAGAGCCGACAGCACGCTGAGAACAGCGCGCCAGAAAGTCTTTTTCGGCGGGAGCCCGGTGGACAGGTCTATCAGCCTTAGCTTCATTATCAGCATTCCCGGAGTAGCCCCTCTTCTTGTGTGGAACATTGTCTGATAAACCGCCCAGAACAGCACGAGGAATAGCAGGGAATTGGCCCATTTAAAAAGAAAATGATATATCACCGCGAACAAAAGCACGTCTATAAAAAGGGAGACGGCCCGCGGGCAGATACCCGCGGGATTGAGCGCGGGCAGCAGGGCGGCGGCCGAAGACTGCGCCTCTTTGGGGGCAGCGGGCTGAGCTGCTTCGTGCACCTGTTCCGGCGGCTGCGCCCCAACCGGAACTTCCCTCAGGACGCGGAAAACCTTTATTTTATCGGGGATGCCCTTGAACTGCCGGTAGCCTATCTCGCTGGACGGAACTTCTTTCTTGTTCATGGACAGGTACACTGCTTCCGTAAAGAAAACCTCGCCGGCCTCGGCTATGCTCTCCAGGCGCGCGGTGATGTTGACCGCGTCCCCGTAAATGTCGCCGTCGTCGTGGATGGCCACTTCTCCCGAATTAATGGCTATGCGTATCTCTATCTTGCCGCTTTGAACCTTGTCGGCGTTATAATTCTTCAGGACGTCCTGTATCTCCACGCCGCAGATCACCGCGTCGGTGGGGCTGTTAAAGGCCACCAGGAAGGCGTCCCCTATGGTCTTGACCAGGCGGCCATGGAATTTTTCGGTCACGGGCAGGACCAGCTCGCGGTGTTTGGACAGCAGCTCCTGGGTCTCGGCCCTGGAAAAACTGGCGGTCTTCGAAGTGAAGCCCTTGATATCCGTGAGCATTATCGCGATATTCCTGGTTTCCATATGTTTTCCGTGCTTTTATCCTGGATAAGGTCCGGCATCTATGATACAAAAAGTCCGGGCAGCAGAAAGCCAGGGGACGCTGCACGATCCCCTGATCCCGCCTGGCTTATTGCGTACCGTACTCAAGCGCCCTGGTTCGGTAGCGCTTCGCCGCGGCCGGATAACCCGCGGCGGAAAAATAATCGGCAAGCCGCAGATAAGTGTCTTTCAGGCTGCCGTGCGAAAAGGCAAGTTCGGCGGCGCAGACCCCGGCGGCCGTGGGCAGCTCCCCCCATTGCCGGGCGGGCGCAGGGATGCCGGCGCTTTTTAAATATTGCGCGGCGGCGCGCGCCATCAGGCAATAACCGGCCAGGTCGGGATGGACGGCCGGGAGAGGGATGATGAGATCGCTTTCCTTTTCGCGGGCAGCCTCCGTGACGGCGGCAATATCCAGCAGCGGGACCTTTTCGCGCGCGGAAAACTCCCGCAGCCAGTCGTTAGCCCGCAGGACGAAGGCCTCCCGCCGGGTTATCTCAAGCCCGGCGGCGCGGCGCAGGCCGTTCACTCCCTCGGGAACCGGCGCGCCGGCCGGCGGGAAAGTTACCTGGGTAAGCAAAACGGTTTTTGCCCCGGCCGCCGCCGCAGCTGCGCCCATGCTGCGTATATTCCCGAGAAAGAACGGCTTGTACCCTTCGAAAGAGGCGCGCGGGACCAGGTATAACAGCAGGCGGACGCTCCTGGCATGGTCCAATCCCGCTGAAGGCTGCAGCATCAGCCTTAGCCGCCCGTAGACCGCGGAATTGCGGAGCAGGGAACAATGGATCTTCAGCAGCCGGCTGCTGAAAGCCGAGCGCAGGTCATAGTTCCCTACATCCGCGCGCCCCTCGTAGAGCAGCAGCAGGTCCGGCTCATAGCGGGCCAGTTCGCGGACGAGCGGCAGGTCGGAAACGCTGTCAGAGGCCATGAAACCTGCGTTTATAACCTCAATTTCACGGCCGGGCAGGGCTTTTTTCAGATATGCCGCCAGCAGCGCCGGATAGGCAATGACGTGCTGAAAAGGCCAGCCGCGCGTGGTGGAGCCGCCGACGCAGAATATCCTGAAGGTGCCCGGTTTTTTGCGGGGGGTGAAACATTCCGCGCCGTTATCCAGGGCCGTCAGTTCAGGGTTGGTGCAGACCATGCCGGGGCGGGCCGGGGCCGCGGTAAAATACTCGCCGGGCGCTATCAGCCACCGGAGGTGCAGGTCGTTCAGGGAGAGGGGCGGTTTTGGGATAAAAAAGTTCGGCAGCCACAGCAGGGCCGCTGCGGCCGCGCAGCCGGCGATCATGGGGACGTATTTGACTATTTGACTATTTGTAAATTTCGGCAAGTGAATTGGTAATAATAAGTAAAAAAGTCAAATACGTCCCCTACTGGGGCAGTTCGTCCAGCAGCGGTTTCATGGCGGCAAAAGCGGCTTCGGCCCAGGCTTTGGCTATGGGCGTGCCTTCTTTGGACCAGTAATGGATGCCGTCGCCGCCCGCGGCAGGGTATTTCGTAACCTGCGTGCTGTCGAAATATTTGCAGTACGGCGTAACGGCTTTATAAGTAAGTCCGAGTATGCGCGGAATGTCTTCATGGCCTTTGCGGGAATCAGGCCTGGTTATCCAGAAGCAGGCGGCGCCGGCGGAGGAGATCTTAGTGACCAGCTTGCGCATGTCGTTCACCGCGAAATCGTCGGACGGGTAGCCGGCGTAATTGGCGCCCAGCTCCACCACCACCAGCGCCGGCTTCACTTCTTTCAGCAGGTTATCGAAGATCGGCGTGGGGCCTTTTTCCCCCCTTTCGGTCTTGCCGGCGGCGTCCCTGAAAAAATAGCCGCAGGGCGTGGGTTTACCGGTCTCCCACCATTGGAAGATGGAACCGCAGCTGGAGTAGGTGCCCACCTGCGCGCCCGGCACGGCGCGCAGCAGTTCGTCGAGTTTCCAGCCGAAGGGGCCTACGGAGTGCGAATCCCCGATAAAAAGGATATTGGCGGCCGCCGCGGGGGCGGCCAGCAGGGCCAGCAGACATAGTACGGACAGTTGTTTTTTCATATCAGAACGCCTTTAACATCTGTTCTATAACTTCCAGCGGCCGCTCCGCAAGTTTTACGCGCAGCCCGTCCCCCGCCTTCGAAGGCAGGAAGGAAAGCCTGGCGCCGAAAGCGCGGCTCCAGCCCGCTATGGCCTTGGGCGGCACCGGCGCCCCGGGCAGGAAGAAGAATTCGAGGTCCGTACCGCGCTGGGTAACGGCGCGCACCGCTTTCTTCGCCAGTTTCTTTTTTAAGCGTATTATTTCCACCAGGTTCTTAAGCGGCTCGGGGGCTGGGCCGGAGATATCCTCGAAGCCTTTCAGCACGCCGTCCAGCTCGGCCTCGCCGGAGTTCAGCAGCTTCTTATAGAAGTTAAGCCGCTCCATGTCGTCGCCCACGTAATCTTCGGGGATGAAAGCCTGCACCAGCAGGTCCATTTTAGGCTCTGGCAGCGCGCGCGCCCCCTGGCGGCCTTTTATGCGGTCTATCTCGCCGTTGAGCAGCTTTATGTACATCTCAAGGCCGATGGAATTTATAAAGCCGTGCTGGCGCAGCCCCAGCAGTTCCCCCGCGCCGCGTATTTCCAGGTCGCGCATGGCCAGGCGGAAGCCGGAGCCGAGCTCGGTGAACTCCTCCAGCGCGCTGAGGCGCCGCACCGCGTCCTCGCTGATGGGCGCGGGCTCGTCGTTGCCTTCGGCCCTGGATTTCAGCAGCTCCGCTTTCTGTTTCAGGCGCGCCGCGCCGGTCTTCATCCAGCCGGGGTAGAACAGGTAGGCGTAGGCCTTCTGTTTCTCGCGCCCGATGCGGCCGCGCAGCTGGTAAAGCTGGGCCAGGCCCATTTCGTGCGCGTTCTCCACTATCAAAGTGTTCACGCTGGGGATGTCCAGGCCGGATTCTATGATGGTGGTGGCCATCAGCACGTCGTACTTGCGGTTGAGGAAATCCCACATGTGCTTTTCCACGGCGTCGGCCTTCATCTGGCCGTGCACCACGGCTATGCGCAGTTCGGGCATGAGCTTCTTAAGGTAGGCCTTGCGGCTTTCTATGGTCTGCACCCTGTTGTGCACGTAATACACCTGGCCGCCGCGGGCCAGCTCGTAGGTTACCGCCTCGGCCGCGGCTTTCTCGGTGAACGGCCGCACGAAAGTGGAGATGGCCTGCCGCCCGACGGGCGGGCTTTCGATCACGGACATGGCTTTAAGGGAGGACAGCGACTGGTAAAGCGTGCGCGGGATGGGCGTGGCGCTCATCAGCAGGCAGTGCACGCCTTTGGCCGCGGTCTTTATGCGGTCCTTGTCCTTCACGCCGAAGCGGTGCTCCTCGTCCACGGCCATCAGGCCGAGGTCAGCGAACTTCACGTCCTTCTGTATCAGGCGGTGCGTGCCCACTATTATGTCCACTTTCCCGCGGGCGAGGTCGGCCAGTATCTTCTTGCGCTCGGCCGGCGGCACGAAGCGGGAAATGACCTGTATGTTCACCGGAAAACCGGCGAAGCGCTTGGTGAAATTCCGGGCGTGCTGATCGGCCAGTATAGTGGTGGGGACGAGGATGGCCGCCTGCTTGCCGTTCACGACGGCACGCATGGCGGCCCGCATGGCCACCTCGGTCTTGCCGAACCCCACGTCCCCGGCCACCAGGCGGTTCATAGGCAGCTCTGCTTCCATGTCGGAGAGCACTTCGGCTATGGCGCGGGCCTGGTCGGGCGTCTCGTCGAAAGGGAACGAGGCCGCGAACTCCTCCTCCAGGTGGCCGCCGTGCGGCAGCGCCGCGGTCTTCATGGCGGCGCGCTCGGCCTCGAGCTTCAGGATATCCAGCGCCAGCACCTCCACCTCTTTCCTGACCCGGCTTTTCATCTCGTTCCAGGTCTTGGTGTCCATGTGCGACAGCCGCGGCACCTTGCCCTCGGAGCTGATGTATTTCTGCACGCGGCTGAAATCGTACAGCGGCACCAGCAGTTTGTCGTTGCGGGCGTATTCGAGGTAAAGACAGTCGGAATCCTCCACCTGTTCGCCGCAGGCGTTCCTGAAAAAAACTTTCTTTATGCCCAGGTAGCGGCCCACGCCGTAATCCTCGTGCACGATGAAATCGCCCATCTTCAGGTCGGTCCATTTGAAGAACTTGTTCTTGGGCTTTATGGACGCGGGGTCGAAGCGGTAGCGGCGGCGGAAGAACTCGGAGGAGGTTATCACCGCCGTTTTCGAAGGGACGTGCACGAAGCCTTCTTCTATGTAGCCGGTGGAGATAGAAAGCAGGCCGCCGGCGCCGGCGTCCGCGAGGGACTCGGCCAGGCGCTCTGACTCGCCGCGGTTGATGCAGAAGATCTTTACGGCCGTTCCGGCTTTCTTCAGGCGGCGCAGTTCCCCCGCCAGCAGTTTCAGGTCGGAGTTGAAGTTCAGGTTGGAGGCCGCGCCGAAATCCTCGGCCTCCCCGGCCAGCGCGCTGAAAGCGAAGAGCTCGCCGGCGGCCAGCGGCAGTTGCTCGGGCAGCGCGGCGTCCAGGAACATTTTCCAGCCGGGCCCGGCGCAGGCCGCCAGCGGCCGGCCGGTGCCGCTGAAAATATTGGGCGGCACGTCCACGCTGTCGAGAAAATCCGAGGTATGCTGCGTGTCTATCTCGAAATAGCGTATGCTCTCGAGTTTTTTATCGGAAAAATACAGGCGGACGGGCTTGTCGGCGCCGGGCGCGTAAAAATCCACCACCGAACCGCGCGCGGCGAACTGGCCTTTTTCCTCCACGAAGGAGGTGCGCTCGTAGCCGGCCTTTATGAACAGGTCCAGCGAAACGTTCCTTTCATAGGAATAGCCCAGCTTGAAATGGAAGCGCAGCCCGGCGTAGGCCTCCCCCGCCATCAGCGGCTCGGCCAGGGCCTCCGGCGCGGCCACGTGGAGATAGAATTTACCGGGCTCCGGGGAATACAGCGCGCGCATGGCGCGGGCCCTTTCGGAGCTGTCCGCGCCCCAGAGACAGACCGTGAAAGGGGGCAGCTTGAGCAGGCCGGCCAGGGAGTTAAAAGCGTGCAGCCAGGAGGAAAGCGCGTCGTCGCCCGAGGCGGCTACCAGCATATCGGACGGCGCCCGCTCATAGGCCTTCAGCGCGAACCAGGCTTTGGCGCTTATGTTCGGAACACCCGTGATAACCTTTGCCGGCATTACGTTAATGATATAATTTTGTGGTAACTACTGGACAGCGGGGCGGCGGCGCGGCTATTTCTTATGCTCAAATGGGTTGAAATAAATTTAAAAACCCTGGCCGGCAACGCCCGCGCCATAAAAAAAGCGCTGAAGCCGGGCGTGGCTTTCATGGCCGTGGTAAAAGCCGACGGCTACGGCCACGGCGCCGCGGCGGCCGGGCGCGCCGCGCTGGCCAACGGCGCCGACTGCCTGGGCGTACTTACTTCGGAAGAGGGCGCGGCCCTGCGGCGGGATTTTCCCCGCGCCGGGATCCACCTGCTGGCGCCTTCGCTGCCTGAAGAGGCCCCCGGGATAGTCAGGGACAGGCTTATTCCCTGCGCTGATTCCATCGAACTTATACGGGCGCTGGACCGGGCGGCCAAGGGGCCGGTCAAATACAACATAGATATCGACCTGGGCCTGCGCCGCTGGGGCGTGGAACCCGCCGCCGCCGCCGCTTTCCTGCGCTCCGCGCTGGCCTTCAAAAAAGCTCGCCCGCTCGGACTATCCGCCCACCTGGCCTACCGCCCGCCGCAGAACATGATAGAGGCTGAAGAAAAGCTTTCGGCGTTCAGGAATCTGGCGGCCGAACTGGGCGCGCTGGTCCCCGGGCTTAAAGCTTACGCCGCCAACAGCGCCATCCTGTGCGATTTTCCCCAGTGGCAGCTGGACATGGTGCGCGTGGGGAACCTGCTGTACGGCATCTACCCCACCGACGTCTATCAGAAACGCAGGCAAGGCCCCCCCCTGCCCGGGCTCGGCCGGCCCTGGCAGTTCTACGCCCGGATAATTTCGGTAAAGACCGTGAAGAAAGGCGAGGCCCTGGGCTACGCCAGCGAATTCGTGGCGCCGCGCGCCATGCGCCTGGCCACCATCCCGGCGGGCTACTCGGACGGGCTCACGATGGAGCCCACCGAGCCGCAGATAAGGATAACCGCCGGCTTCAGCTACTGGGGCGTTATCAACGGGAAAAAAGCCTATTTCGCCGGCAAGACAGGCATAGTCCATACCCTGCTGGACGTCACGGACATCCCCGAAGCCAAACCCGGCGTGCCGGTGGCGCTGCACGTGCGCCGCACCGCGGCCAACGCCAGGATCCCGAGGATCTACAAGTAAACCGCTTAACCCTGCCGCTAAGAGAAGGGGGACCGCTTTTTACGGCTGAAGGGAATAAAAAAACCGCGCCCTAAAGGGCGCGGTTCTTTGTTTTCACGCGGCCGCTCTCAGGGGGTCCGCTTCCTTTTTTCCTTCTCCGCAAAGGCCAGCCCCTTGCGTACCTGTTCAAGCAGTTCATCAGCCGCAAAAGGCTTAGTGATGTGCGCGAAAACCCCGGCCGCCAGGGATTTACCGGCGGTTTCAATACTGCTGTCTCCGGTGATCATTATTACCACGGGTTTAGGCCGCATAAGCGCCAGTTTTTCCATAACGTCCACACCGCTCATGTCCGGCAGGTGCACGTCCAGAATAACAATATCCGGCTTCTGCGAGGCGGCCAGGTCCAGAGCGGCCTTAGCGTTCCTGGCTTCGAACAGTTCACAGGCGGCAAAAAGTTTTCTCAGTACGGCCAATACATCTTCCAGGTCGTCAACCAGCAGTATTTTCGGCTTTTTCCCTTGGTCAGTCATGATCCGATCACACCATTATTCCGAATTCAGCTAATTGATTATACCTTTTCCTATCCTTAAATGAGCCCCGGCCGGCGCGGCATCAGGGGGTGTAAGACCTGCATCTAATGCCCAGAGCTGTATGGGCATCTTTAGGCGCGGGGTATGAGCATTAAGACACTTTTGGAGTTTTGCACCGGGCACTATACTATAGGTATAGCAGAGAGCTAAATCAGGTCCGCAGTGGAGACGCCGAGAAAATGAGATCAATCAACATACTTGCCTGTTCCTTCCTTGTTTCAGTTTGCGGTCTTAACCCTGGCAATGCCAACCCCGTAGAAAGAACCGGCGCTCTCGGAGCGCTTACAAAACAAACTCAGGGCCTCACAACACCCGCGGCGGCCGCCCCCTCGCCGGCCGCGCCGGCAGCCCCGGCCTGGCAGTCCGTGACCGTAGAGACCCCCGGAGCCGGAGAACAGAATTTCTGGGACGACCTCTACACCGGGATAAGCAAAAAAGACGCCTGCGAAGACATCGCCCTTCCCGTTGAATACGGCTACGAAGCCGAGAATATCGGCAGCGTGACCGGTACCGTGAACCGCAGGTTCCACAGATACTCCGACAAAACTCTGGCCCTGGTGGACGAAGCCGGGCTCAGCCTGGAACTGAGCAAGGAAAGAACCCTCCTTGAACTGGGCGAATCGGCCGGCATCTCCATAGCCGGCGGCGTCAGGCTGGAAGGGTCCTCGATGGTCATCAGGCCCCTTGGCGGCACCAAGGCCTGCAAAGAGCTGAAGCAGCTGGCCGATCTCCTTAAATACAAGACCGTTCTTCCTTTTAAAGCCTCGCGGTTCGCGGCTATGCAGAACGGCGAAGTCTGGAAGGTCCCCGTCGTCCTGTGGGCCGGCTTCTCCCCCACCGTGGCCGGCGGCTACGGCAATGTGACAGTAAGCGTGTCCTTCAGCGCGGAGAACCAGCGCCTTCCGACCATATCTCTGGCAAAAATGAGCGACAAAGAGCTCCGCGTCCGCCTGCGCATAGACCAGGCCAGGATAATCTCCTTCGGCGCTTCGGTGGGCGTTACAGCGGCCCCCGTGGTGACCGGCCTGGACGCCATGACCGGCGCCCTTACTTCCCAGCTCGGCACTTTCGCCGGAACCGTGGCGGCGAACACGATAGCCAGGAAATTCGAGGAGTACACCTACGCGAACCTCGGCGTTTCACACTCCAAAACCAAAGGAAAAAGAGTGCTGCTGGAGTTCGTCCTCGACCCCCAGAACAAAGAACAGATGGACACCCTTGTGAAGCTGCTCACGAAAGGCGAACTGAGCAATGTCGCCGCCCTGGCGAAGCTCGCCCTCGGCGTGAACTTCCTCCCCGGCCATAACAGCACCACCGACGAGACGGAGCTTCAGGCGATGCAGAACGACTGGAACAGCAGGCTCGGCATCCAGCCCACCTATTCCGGGCAGAACGGCTATCAGGAATCAGCCACGGAGTTCACCATCCATGTGCCCGTGCTGACCGACTACGCCCATTCCCACGCGCACGCTTACCAGACCGTGCATACCCCGGGCAGCAACGAAACCCTGCACGTCCATCAGCAGTCGCGGGAAACCGCGCATGACCTGCTGCACGTCCCCTTCGTAGGGACGGTGGCCAGGCATAACAGCGAGCGCGAAGTCTCCGTGTTCAACCACGAAACGGACGGCAAGGTATCGGCCCCCGTGATGGTCTACGAGCGGAAAGAAGGCGAGATAAGGCACACCAAGGAGTCTGCCCGCGTGATGCTCGACAGCGTCAACGGGATAATGCGCTTCGTGGGGACGCATGGCGAGGGCAGCAATTCGGCCGCCGCCATACCGGTGGACGCCATCCAGCCGGCGCAGGGCCCCGATTCCGCCGCCGACGGAGAGAAACATTATAAAGCCACCTTCATGGCGTTCGCCGTGAACTTCAACGAGAACGCGGTCGCCAACATCATAGCCGCTCCCGCCAATGAGCTGATAAAAGCGTTCGCGAACACCCTCGACCAGGCTTCCCGCGACGTGATGATGAAAGTCCTGTCGGTATCCACCGTCGGAGAGGACGGCAGGATAAAGAACAAACAGCGCGACTTGGAGCGGGTGCTGGGCGCCAGCCTTAACGCCTTGAGCAACGAGCAGAACAGCCTTTCGAACCAGATAGCCTCCTTCTGCCGGACAGCGACGCAGCTGGTTACGGATATCATAAAAATACGCACCGCCGGGGACTGGAAAGCCCAGGCCGATATGCTCTCAAAGGTGATAGCGGGCAACGGCAAGAGCGGTCTGAAGTACGAGGAGATACTGAAAGTGCTGGTACAGGTGGTGAGCCCCGGAGACGTGTCCGCCGAGCTGTTGTACCAGGCGGAAAAAAAGCCCGGCGACAAGAACGACATCTCGGTGCAGTATTCCTACAACGCCGACAACCCGTCCTTTGAAAGCGTGGACAGCGCCAAGGACACCATGGACCACTTCGAGTCCAGCCAGCTGTCGGACTGATACCTGTAACCTGTAAGAGAGAAAGGGGCCGGCTGTTTTAATGAACAGCCGGCCCCTTTTAAATTGTTCCCCGGCCGCCCCCGCCGCGCGCCGGGACCGCTTTACCCGCCGTACCCCTCGCTGTGGCCGCCCCTCAGTTCCTCTTCTATATGCTTGAGCCGCATCATGTTCCGTACCGTCGGCCCCAGCTTTACCGCCCGCCGCGCCGCCTCGGCCGCGTTGTCCAGTTCCCCCAGCTTTTCCAGGATCTCGCTGGCCCTTTCGAAATACGCGGCGTTCGAGGGGTCGCCGGCCGCCCTCTCGCCCAGCACGCGCATTTCGGCGCGCAGTTTTTTGTTCCTCAGGACTTCCCTCAGCTTATGCCCGGATTCCTTATAGAGAGCGAAGCCCAGCAGCAGGGTCAGCAGGAGGACGTTGTAATAAAGGGCCAGGCCCGGCTTCAGGAACATCACGGCCAGGTCGGAAAGATACACGAAACCGAGGGCGAAGATCCCCGCCAGGAAAGTGTCGGCGAAAGACACCAGCCCCCGGCCGTACTGCTGGGTTTCCCGCTCTATGATGGAGATCAGCGCCCAGGCGTAAGCCAGCGCGAAAAGCGTGCAGAATACTATTATCAGGAAAGGGTTTCTCACCGTATGCCTTTAACTTCGAAACGCGAGGATAAAGCCCGGCCCCGGCAGGCGGCTTTCAATGCTGCACGTCGCAGAATTCTTTCGGCTCGGTGCCGGCTATAAAGGCCTCGAGGATCTTCTTTTTGCAGGCGGGCAGCGCCAGCTTGCCGGTATCCTGGTCGATGGAGACGAACACTATCCCGTCCGGCACGGGGAAATCCCGCACCGGCTGGTCCTTCAGCAGCGTCTCCATTATTTCCGTCCACCAGGGCACCACGGTGCCGCCGCCGGTCCAGTCCTTCATCGGCAGCGACATGAAGTCGTCGTACCCCATCCACGCCCCCGCGGTAAGGTCGGGGGTCATGCCGATAAACCACATGTCCTTGGAATCCTGGCTGGTGCCGGTCTTGCCGGCCAGGGGGCGCTTCAGCCGCGAAGCGTAAGAGCCCGTGCCGCGCTGCACCACGCCTTTCATCATGTAGGACAGCACGTAGGAAAGCTGCGGCGAAAAACTTTCGGTCTCGTCGGGCACGGCCTCTTCCAGCATCCGGCCCTGGTTGTCCGTCACCTTCAGCACCCCGAAAGGCTCCACGTGGATGCCGCCGTTGGCGAAAGTGGAGAAAGCGCTGGTCATCTCCAGCGGCACCACCAGCGACGTGCCCAGGCCGATGGAGGGCACGGCTTCCAGGTTGCGCTTGATGCCGGCGCGGTGGGCCACGTCGGCCACCAGCGTCGGCCCCACCCGGGTGACCAGGAAGATGGACGCGAGATTGCGGGACTGCTCCAGGCCCTGGCGCAGCGTTATGCGGCCGCGGAACTTGCTGTCGAAATTATTGGGCACCCAGATCTTGAAATCCTTGTTGCCCACGAAAGGCTGGATGGCCAGGTCGATGGCGTACTGGTCGGTGGCGCCCTCGAGCAGCCGCCAGTCCTTGCCGTCGTAATAGTAGGCCATCGGCGAATCTTCCACGATGCTCGCCGGGGTGTAGCCGCTCATCAGCGCGGACATCCAGACGAAGGGCTTGAAAGTGGACCCGGCCTGGCGCACCGCCTGCGTAACGCGGTTGAACTTGCTGTCGCGGTAGTTGCGCCCGCCTATCATAGCCTTGATGGCGCCGGTCCTGGTATCCAGCACGACGAAAGCGCCCTGCAGCGAGGGGGTGGACTTCTCCACCGCGTCGTCGTCCTTCTTTTCGCCGCTCTTCTCCTCCTCCGGCCTGGGCATTTTTGCGGCGTCGGCGTCGTACTTCGCCAGGTACTTCTCCATTATGTCTTCCGCCGGCACCTGCATGGTAAGGTCCAGCGTGGTATAGATCTTCAGCCCGCCCTTCCAGAGCTGGGTGACGCCGTACTTGGGCTCCAGCTGCTGCCGCACATATTCCACGAAATAGGCCGCGTGGCTGGCGAACAGCGTGGATTTCTCCGTCGGAACGGATTCGGCTTCCGCGGCCGCGGCCTCCTTGGGCGTTATGTAATTCTCCGCCATCATGCGCTGCAGCACCAGCTTGCGGCGCTGCAGGGCCCTCTCCGGGTTATTGAAAGGAGAATAGCGCTCCGGCGAGGGAATGAGCCCGGTGAGCAGCGCGCATTCGCCCAGGGTCATTTCCGACACGTCCTTGCCGAAGTAAAGCTTGGAGGCCGACTGCACGCCGTAAACGCCGCTGCCGAAGTAGATCTGGTTAAGGTACAGCGCCAGGATCTCCTGTTTCGAGAAATTCCGCTCTATCTGCAGGGCCAGCACGATCTCCTTTATCTTGCGCGTGTAGGCCTTCTCGGGCTTCAGGAAAATGCCGCGCGAAAGCTGCTGGGTGATGGTGGAGCCGCCGGCGGCGCGCCGGTGGGCGATGATGTTGCGCAGCTGCGCCCGTATTATTCCCCTGGGCGAGATCCCCCAGTGCCGGAAGAAGTTCTGGTCCTCCATGGCTATCACGGCGTTCTGCATGTCCACGGGGATCTTGGAGAGCGGCAGGATGGCGCGCTTCTCCACCGAGAACTCGGCTATAACCTGGTTGTTGATGTCGTAGACGTAAGTGGTAAGGGAGGGCGTGTACTCGTCCAGCTTGTCGATGGAGGGGATGTCGGACAGGATGCTGCGCATCATCAGCGAGCCGGCCACCACGACCGCGGCGGCCAGGCCCGCCATGAGATACACGGCCTTCTGCACGAGTTCGCGCGCCGAGAGCCCGTCAACGTAGTCAAGGAATCTGCGTACCGGTTCCATGGCTCAATTATATCAAATGGCCGCGCGCCGAACAGCAGGCTCGTGCGGCGCCGCCCGCGCCGGTTGTCGGCTTAAGAAGTATTTTTATACAATATAGACGAAGTTGCGGGCATTCCAAGGAGGCTCACCTATGAAAGTACCAATGGTTGACATGCTGGCCGGCTATCCCCCCATCAAGGACGAGATCGAGACCGCGGTAAAGAACGTTTTCAACAAAGCAAATTTCATACTCGGAGAAGAAGTAACTAAATTCGAGAAAGAGTTCGCGGCGCACAACGGCACCAAGTACGCCGTAGGCGTGGCCAACGGCACCGACGCGCTGCGCATGGCCTTCATAGCCAGCGGCATCAAGAAAGGCGACGAGGTCATAACCACCCCCTTCACCTTCATAGCCACCAGCGAGACCATCACCCAGGTGGGCGCTACCCCCGTGTTCGCCGACATCGACCCGGTGACCTTCAACCTCGACCCCAGGTCCGTCGAGAAAAAGATAACGAATAAGACCCGCGCCATAGTGCCGGTGCACCTTTACGGCATGCCCTGCGACATGGACGCCATAATGGCTATCGCCAAAAAGCATAACCTGATCGTGGTGGAAGACACCGCGCAGGCCTTCACCGGCAAGTATAAGCCCGCCGGCGGGGACTGGAAGTACCTGGGCTCCATCGGCCATTGCGGCACGTACAGCTTCTTCCCGGCCAAGAACCTGGGCGCCTTCGGCGACGGCGGCGCTATCACCACCAGCGACGACAAGATCTATGAGACGCTCAAGCAGCTCAGGAACCACGGCAGCAAGGTGCGCTACCACCACGAGATGGAGGGCTTCAACAGCCGCCTCGACACCGTGCAGGCCGCCGTGCTCAGCGTGCGCCTGAAACACGTAGAGAAATGGACCGAGATGCGCAACGCCGTGGCGGCCAAATACGCCGAGGCGCTGAAAGGCGTCTGTGTTACCCCCGTAGTACCGGCCAACGCGCGCCACTCGTTCAACTATTACACGCTGCGCTTCGACACCAAGGCCAAGCGCGACAACGCGCAGAAGTACCTGACCGAGCAGCAGATCTCCAACCAGATCTATTACCCGATAGCGCTGCACCTGCAGGAAGCGTACGCGCACCTGGGCGGCAAGCGGGGCGACCTGCCCGTCTGCGACGCGGTGATGGACACAGTGTTCTCGCTGCCGATGTACCCGGAGCTGACCGGCGAGCAGATAAAGACGGTGACCGACGCCGTCAAAGCCTCGGTCAGCGTGGCCGTCGGCAAATAACCGATGATAGCTCTGACGGAAAAGCGGATAACCGTCACGGGTGGCGCCGGCTTCCTGGGCTCGCGCGTAGTTGAAAAACTGCGCGCGGCCGGGGCCAAAGAAGTGTTCGTCCCCCGCAGCCGCGACTATGACCTGACCGACATGGCGGCCGTGAAGCGCCTGTACGCCGACGCCCGGCCCCAGGTGGTGATCCACCTGGCGGCCGTGGTGGGCGGCATAGGCGCCAACCGCGCCAATCCCGGCAAATTTTTTTACGACAACCTTATAATGGGCGCGCAGCTGATGGAAGCGGCGCGCACCTCCGGCGTGGAGAAGTTCACGGCCGTGGGCACCATCTGCGCGTACCCCAAGTTCACGCCGGTGCCGTTCAAGGAGGACGACCTCTGGAACGGCTACCCGGAAGAGACCAACGCCCCGTACGGGCTGGCCAAGAAAATGCTGCTGGTGCAGGCCCAGGCCTACCGGGCGCAGTACGGGCTGAACGCCATCTACCTGCTGCCGGTGAACCTCTACGGCCCGGGCGACAATTTCGATCCCGAATCCTCCCATGTGATACCGGCCCTGATAAAAAGATTCCTCGCGGCGGCGGAAGCGGGCGAAACGGAAGTGACCGTCTGGGGCACCGGCAGGGCCACCAGGGAATTCCTTTACGTGGAAGACTGCGCCCAGGCCGTCTGCCTGGCCACGGCCCGCTACGACAAGCCCGCGCCCGTCAACATAGGCGCCGGCTTCGAGATCTGCATAAAGGACCTCGCGGGGCTTATCGCGCGCATGACCGGCTTCACCGGGAAGATAAGCTGGGACTCCGCCAAGCCGGACGGCCAGCCCCGCCGCATGCTCGACACCGCGCGGGCGCAGGCGGAGTTCGCCTTCAGGGCGAAAACGAATTTCGAAGAGGGGCTTAGGAAGACGATAGAGTGGTACAAAGGCAGCCGCTGAACGGCGGCCCGGCGCGGGCCGCGCGTTCCGCCCGCGGACGGCCAGCGTACCGCCGGCCTGTTTAACATATGACAAAAGCGGAAAAAATATTTTTTTTCAACGAATCCGCCGGAACCCGCGACGCCTGGCGCGCGCGCAACCGGTATTATCACTCGGAGCTGCGCGATTTTTTCCGCTTCGTGATCCCGGAGAACGCCTCGGTGCTGGAAATAGGCTCCGGCACCGGCGACCTGCTGGCCGAATTGAAGCCCTCGCGCGGCCTGGGAGTGGATTTCAGCCCGGCCATGACCGCCGCCGCGAAAAAGCGCCACCCCGGGCTCAGCTTCGCCACCGACGACGTGGAAGCCCTCGTTACCGCCGAGAAATTCGACTACGTGGTGATGCAGGACCTGCTGGGCAGCCTCGACGACATCTGGCTGGCCTTCCGCAGCCTCTCGAAAGTGACCGGGCCGGAAACCCGCATAGCCATAACCTCCTACAACCCGCTCTGGGAGCCGCTGGTGATACTGGCCGAGGCCGCCGGCCTTAAGGTGAAGAACCCCCGCCAGAACTGGCTGGCCATGGCGGACATCGAGAACCTGCTTTACCTGAACAATTACGAGGTGATAAAGAAAGGCCACCGCTTCCTGATGCCCTTCGAAATCCCGCTGCTCTCCCCCTTTCTCAACAAGTTCCTGGCGAAGATGCCTTTCTTCAAGAACCTGGGGCTGGTACAGTTCATAGTGGCCCGCGAAACTCCGGCCAGGCCGTCGCCGGCGGCCTACTCGGCCTCGGTCATAGTACCCTGCCGCAACGAAGCGGGGAACATCGAACAGCTTTTCAAAGAACTGCCGGCGCTGGGCAAAGGCACCGAGCTGATCTTCGTGGACGGCGACTCCAACGACGGGACCGTGGAGAAGATACGGGAGGTCTCGGCCCGGTATCCCGGCCTCCCCGTCAAGATAATCCCGCAGGGCGGGGCTTTCGGCAAGGCGGACGCGGTGCGCAAGGGCTTCGACGCCGCTTCCGGCGACATGTTCATGATACTCGACGCCGACCTGACGGTGGTGCCGGAGGACCTGAAGAAATTCTACGCCGCGATAGCGGAAGGCAAGGGCGAATTCATAAACGGCTCGCGGCTGGTCTACCCCATGGAAAAAGGCGCCATGCGCTTCCTGAACATGATCGGCAACAAGACCTTCTCGCTGATCTTCACCTGGACGCTGGGCCAGCGGATAAAGGACACGCTCTGCGGCACCAAGGTGCTGCTGCGCGCCAACTACGAGAAGATCAAGGCCGGGCGCGCCTATTTCGGCGAGTTCGACCCGTTCGGGGATTTCGACCTGCTGTTCGGGGCCAGCAAGCTCAACCTCCGGATAACGGAGATGCCGGTAAGCTACAAGGAGCGGAAATACGGCGAGACTAAAATAAGCCGCTTCCGCCACGGCCTGCTGCTTTTCCGGATGGCGTTCATCGCGTTCAAAAAACTCAAACTTTCCTGAGCGCCGCCCCGCGGCCGGACGATAAAGCTGGATAAACATTCAATGGACCTGAAAAAAAATCCCCTGGCGGTCCTGGCGCCGCTCGCGCTGCTGGCGGCCCTCGCCGGCGTCAACTGGGGCCTGCCCGGCGCGGACAAAGCCGCCCGGGAACTCCCGGCGCAATGGAATTCCCCGGCTTTTTTCGACGCCCTGACCTCCGGCTGGCAGAACATTTACGACAAGTCGCGCGGCTCCACGCCGCTGCTGGCCGAAACGGACGGCAAATACACGGCCCACCTGGACGCCCCGGTCAGCATAGATTTCGGCGCGGGCCTGCCGCCGGCCATTCTGCACAACTCCTACCGCTCGATGCTGATCCGCTCCGAATACGCCGACGAAGCGCTGCCGCTGTCCGACCTGGCGCAGATGAAGCCGGCAAAGCTGGACTTCAGGCCCCCGTCCTTCCTTTACGGGGGCGGCTACCTTTACCCGCTGGGCGCTTACTACCTGGCGCTTTCAAAACTGGGGATCATACAGCGGATGTCCATGCGCCGGACGCTTGAAAACCCCGGCTCCCTGCGGATGATATACGCGGCCGGGCGCTTTTTAAGCGCGCTGGCCTTCGCCGGCGTCTGCTGCCTGTGCTTCCTTATCGCCAGCCGGCTCCAGGGCGCTGAAGCCGGGCTGTTCGCTTTTATTTTCGCGCTCACCTCCCCCCTTGCGCTGGTGCACGCGCACTACCTGACCCCCCACCTCTGGGCCGCCTTCTGGGGGCTGCTCTCCGTTTTCGTCGTGCTGCGCGCCCTGCCCGCGCCCGGCTTCAGGCCAATGATCTGGTCGGGCGTCTTCATGGGCGTCTCCGCCGGCAGCTACTGGAGCCAGTTCCACGTCCTTATTTTCCTGGCGGCCCTGCTGCTCTCGGAGGGCCGCGCTTTTTTCAGCCGCGGCTCCCTTCTCCGGACCTGCGCCATGACGGGCGCCGGGGCGCTGACCTTCCTGCTGCTGAACCCTTACCTGCCGGGCGCGTGGGCGCTGGCGCTGAGGGAAATGGCCCCCGGGCCGGCTCCGGCCCAATTCTCCTACTGGGCGAACCTGGCCGCCCTCGTTACGCATACGCTGCCGGCTACGCTGGGCCTGCCCTGCGCGCTGGCCGCCGCGGCCGGCTGCGCCGCCGGCCTGCTGTCGAAGAACGCCGCCGCGCGGGCGCTGGCCGCCGCCTGCATACTGATGTTCTTTATCTCGGGGGCGCTGATCCCCTCCGATCTTGCCGCCGGAGCCAGGAGGTTTTTTCCCTGGCTTATGCTCAGCCTGGCGGCCGGCGGCGTATTCGTAAGCGGGCTCGTCCGCAGGGCTCCGGGCTGGCTGAAGGTCCCGCTGCTGCTGCTGTGCTTCGTCCCGGGCGCGCTGCTGGCCGGCGCGTACGAAGCTAATTTTCTCCGCGACGCCTCCCCCTCCTCGAATTTCGCTAAGATGGGCGCTGAATTGGATTCCCGGAAGCCGGAGGGGCGTATGGGGCTGCTGGAACTCCCGCAGCCGTCCAACGCGCCCCATTTCAGGCTCGACCGCTGGCCGCTGCTGCTCGTTACTCCCGCCGGCCTGAGCGGCCTGGCAGACAAGGACCTTCCGGAATACCTGCTGGTGGCTTTTCAGCATAAACAGGCCGCGCTGGCGGTCCTTGAAAAGAAATACGCGCTGGCCGCCGGCTTTTACCCCCGGGGCGTGCCGGGCTTCTCCGTAGACCCGGCGATAGGCCCCGCCAACCGGCCTGTGGAGCTGTACAGGCGCAGGGAGGCGCGCTCCTGATGCTGCGGCTTATCCTCAAACCGCTGGAAGACCTGGCGCTTTTCATCGGCTCCCGTGACTGGACCCGGCGCCTGGCGCGCTGCGCGCTCAGGCCTTTCAAGCTGAAAAAGGACATCCGCATACGCGTCGGAGAGGATTCGCTCTACGTTAGCTCCATCGACCGCCTGGCCGCGGCGCTGCTGTGGAAGCACTCGCTGCTGTCGGGATTGGAAGCGCGCATCTACAGGGAGCGGGTGAAGCCCGGCATGACCGTGCTGGAGATAGGCGCCAATATAGGTTTCTTCACTCTGCTTTTCTCGAAGCTCGCCGGCGCCGCCGGCAAAGTGATAGCCTTCGAGCCCGACCCGGGTAATTTCCGGCTGCTGGAAAAATGCGCCGGCGCCAACGGCATGAAGAACACCCTCTGCGTGAGGAAGGCGGTTTCCGACCGCACCGGCGACGGCCTGCTGTTCCGCTCCGAGGAGCACCACGGGGACCACAGGATCTTCGCCCCGGCCGACGGCAGGGAATCGGTAAAAATAGAAACCGCGGCTATCGATGATTTTCTCCCGGCCGACGAGCGCGTGGATTTCATAAAGATGGACATACAGGGCGCGGAGTACTCGGCGCTGCTGGGCATGGAAGCTACCATACGGCGCTGCGCCCCGCTCACGATGCTCTGCGAATTCTCCCCCGGCATGCTCAGGACGGCCGGAGCCGACCCGGCGGCGTTCCTGAAAAAACTGCTAGCCCTCGGCTTCAGGCTGAAATATCTTGACGGCGGAACGGATACGGCAAAGGCCGCCTCTCCGGAGGAACTGCTGGGGCTGTGCCCCGGGGACAAATACCTCAACCTCCTGCTGGAGAAGGCCGCGCTTTAAGCCCAGGGCCGGCACACTGCGGGCGGGCGCAATTTAGTAAAATAAATTACTATTATTGGTGCACAGCGTATATCTTTTCAAGCAACGGGACGACAAATGAAAATACTCATCACAGGTTCCAGCGGTCTTATCGGCGGGGAAGTAGCCGCTTATTTCGCGGAGAAAGGGCACGCGGTCAGCGGCATAGACAACAATATGCGCGCCGATTTTTTCGGCCCGGCCGGCGACACCACCTGGCGCCGCGAGGAACTCAAGGCTAAACACCCGAACTTCAGGCATTACGAGGCGGACCTGCGCGACAGGGCTTCCGTGCTGAAGCTTATAGAGGAGCTGAAGCCGGAAGCCATCGTGCACGCGGCGGCCCAGCCCAGCCACGACCTGGCGGCCTCCCGGCCGTTCGACGATTTCGACGTGAACGCGGTGGGCACGCTCAACATGCTGGAGGCCGCGCGCCGCTTCGCCCCCGAAGCGCCCTTCGTGCACATGTCCACCAATAAGGTCTACGGCGACGCCCCCAACCGGATCAAGCTCAAAGAGCTGGAGAAGCGCTGGGATTACGACGACGCGAAATACGCGGGCGGCATCGCGGAGGATTTCTCCATAGACCAGTCCAAGCATTCCATTTTCGGCGCCTCAAAGGCCGCGGGCGACATCATGGCCCAGGAATACGGCCGCTACTTCGGCATGAAGACCTGCTGCCTGCGCGGCGGCTGCCTTACCGGCCCCAACCATTCGGGCGTGGAGCTGCACGGCTTTCTCAGCTACCTTGTAAAGGTCAACGTGACCGGCGGCAAATACAAGGTCTTCGGCTACAAGGGCAAACAGGTGCGGGACAATATCCACTCGCGCGACGTGGCCCGGTTCATGGAGGCGTTCATCGCCGCGCCCAGGTCGGGCGAGGTGTATAACCTCGGAGGCGGCCGCGGCAACTCCTGCTCCATACTCGAAGCCTTTGAGCTGGCAGAAAGCGTCACCGGCAAGAAAATGAATTACGAGTACGTGGACAAGAACAGGGAAGGCGACCATATCTGCTATATCTCCGACCTGAGCAAGATGCGGGCCCATTACCCCGGCTGGGATATCACGATACCGCTCAAGACCATCTTCTCGGAGATCGCCGAGGCCTGGGTGAAGCGGGGCGCCCGGTGAAGATACTGATAACCGGCATCTGCGGCTACGTCGGGAGCCGGGTAGCGGCCAGGCTGGCGGCGTCCGCCCGGGGGCTCGAGATCTTCGGCATCGACAACCTTTCGCGCAGGGGTTCGGAAAGCAATCTGGAATTCCTTGAAAAAGCGGGCGCCCGGTTCCACCACGGCGACGTGCGGCTGCCGGACGACCTGGCGGCGCTGCCGGGCGCGGACTGGGTGATAGACTGCGCGGCCAACCCTTCCGTGATGGCGGGCTCGGTGCGGGGCAGCGGCACCACCTCCGCGCAGCTCACCGGCGCCAACCTTACGGGCACGCTTAACCTGCTGGAATACTGCAAGAACAACGGCAGCGGCCTGATACTGCTCAGCACCAGCCGGGTCTATTCCGCCGACGCGCTGAGCGCCCTGCCGCTTAAAGAGACCGCCAGGCGCCTTGTCCCCTCGGGCGGCCGTTTCCCGGCAGGCTTCTCCCGCCACGGCGTGGCCGAGAGTTTTTCTACCGCCGCCCCGCTTTCGCTCTACGGCGGCACCAAGCTGGCCTCCGAGATCATGGCGCAGGAATACGCCTGCGCTTTCGGCTTCCCCCTCTGGATAAACAGGTCGGGCGTGATAGGCGGCCCCGGCCAGTTCGGCAAGGCCGACCAGGGCATCTTCTCTTTCTGGGCCTGCTCGTACGCGCTGGGCGCCCGGCCTAAGTTCATCGGCTACGGCGGCCGGGGCAAACAGGTCCGCGACTGGGTTTCGGCCGAGGAGATAGCCGACCTGCTGGCAAAGCAGATAAAGCAGCCCGGCGGCAAGGCGCCCAGGGTGGTGAACGTCGGCGGCGGCGCGGGCAACGCCATGTCCCTCAGGGAACTGGACGATTTCTGCGCGGACTATTTCAAAGCTTCCGGGAAGACGGAAGGGGTTCCGGCCACCCGCCCCTACGACGTGCCCTTCTACGTGACCGACGCCCGCCTGGCGCAAAAGCACTGGGGCTGGCGCCCGGCCAGGGCCTGCGCCGCCAGGCTCGAGGACACCTGCCGCTGGGCCGGCGAGAACAGGGAGTTCATCAGGCGCTGGTGGGGAAAATAGCTTTCACTGCAACCACATGAGGATAATAGTTTCCACGCACGATTCGCTCGCGCCCGTCAAAGGCGGCGGCGCGCTGCGCACCATTAAATGCGCGGAAGAGCTCAAGCGGCGCGGCCATGACGTGATAATTATCGCGCCTACCGACGGGATCAACGAGCTGGGCGGCATACGCACGCACTGGCTGCGGGCGCCGCAAAAGCAGCGCTCGCAGATACTCTCCTCCCTTAAGTTCAACATCCGGCTGCTGCGCAAGTTCCTGCAGTTCGCGGGGAACACCGACATGTTCTTCGTCCATAACACTATCGCGGCCGCCACCATCCCTTTCCTGCGGTTCTTTTTCCGCTTCCGGTTCATCCTGGACGTCACCGACGTCCACACGGAGTACCTGGCCGCAGCAAAGCGCAATCTTTTCGAAAAGCTCGCCACGCCGTTCGCGCTGTGGTTAGAATACTGGATCCTGGGCAGCGCGGATAAGGTGGTGGTATGCACGAATGCTATGAAGGACCTGCTGGCAGCGAAGGGCATCCCCGCCGCAAAGATCTCAGTGGTCTATGACGCGGCAGAGACGGACCAGATCTCCCCGGCGAAAGACCCCGGGGCCGAGAAAGCGGTGCTGCACCTCGGCACGGTGGACCGCCAGCACGGGGTGGACCTCTTCATACGCGCCGCCCCTTACGTGGCGGAGAAGCATCCCGAGGCCAGGTTCCTGGTGGTGGGCGGCGGCAGGGAACTGCCCAACGTCATCGCCCTCGCCCGGGAGCTGGGCGTTTACGACAAATTCCTGTTCACCGATTACCTGCCCTGCGAAAAAGCCCGTGAATACATGCGCTCGGCCGCCATCGGGGTCATTCCCAGGCTCGACACGCTGCCCAACCGCATCGTTACCACGCTCAAGATCTACGAGTACTGGGCCGGCGGCCTGGCGGCGGTCTCGTCGAGCATGGCGGGCATAGCCGAAATAGCTGCGGACGGCAGGGATATAATGTTCTTCCCGTCGGGCGACGCGCGCGCCATGGCCGCGGTCATTTCGCGGCTGCTCGAGGACGCCGAACTGCGCGGGAAGATAGCCGCCGGCGGCCTGGCCACGGTAAGAAAATATACCTGGGCGGACACCATTCCCGCCATAATCGACATTGCCCTCGCAGATGAAAGACCTTAAAAAATACTCCGTACCCGGGATACTGCTGGCCTCCTTCCTGCTGCGGGCCGCTTACGCGCTGCACTCCGGCGGCGGTTTCATCTACCCCGACGAGACGTTATACCACAAGACGGCGCTCGCCATGCTTTCCGCGCCCGACTGGGGAGGGCTGTTCCACAACCGGGAACCGCTGTACTCGGTGCTGATCTGGCTGACGTATAAAGTAACTGGGCCGCTCCCCCTCGCCGTAAAGCTGCTGCAGGCCGCGCTCTCCTCCGCCGGGGCGTACCTGCTCTACAGGACCAGCCGCGGCCTTTTCGGGGCCGGCACGGCCTTTATCACGCTGGCGGTCTTCGCGTTCTATCCTTTTTCAGTTTTTTACGACGCCCGCCTCCTGCGGGAAAGCCTGCTGGTCTTCCTGGGCATTGCCGTCCTTCATTTTTCCCTTAAGCCCTGCGCCGGGAAAGGCCGCTGCATAATAGCCGCGTCCGCGCTGGCCGGCCTGGCGGCCACGGCAAAAACGCTGTTCGTCTTCTACTGGCTGCCTTTCATCCTGGCCGCCCTGGCCCTGAGGAAGCTCTCCCTGGGCGCCGCCCTGGCCGCGGCGGCGGCTTTTATCCTTGCTTTATCGCCCCTGCTCGCGTACAACCGCGCTTACACCGGCAAATTCTTCCTCACCCGGGGGCAGATGTTCATGCTCTACGTCCCTGTAGTGGTGCCCAAAGAGGCCATCCTTTCCCCCGACGAGTACGCCGTGCTGGCGCAGAACCCGGTGTATGCCGCGGGCATGGCGCTGCCGGAGGAGGAACGGGACGCTTTCTTCAAGGCCAGGACCAAAGAGGAAATACTGGCCAGGCCGCTTAATTTCATGGAAAGGACCTCTTGGCGTTTCTTCAAGCTTTGGCGGCTTTACCCGCACAGGGGACCGGAGTACTCCGCCGGCAACTGGCCGCTCCTTACCGCCGTCAGCCTGCTCAGCGACGGCTGGCTGATCCCGCTGGGCCTCTGGGCGGCGTTCCGCCTGCGCGGCAGGCTGAAGGAGCTTTACCCGGTATATATTTACCTGTGCTCGTTCACGGCGATCTATTCTTTATCCTGGAGCCAGATCAGGTACCGGCTGCCCATGATGCCGGCGGTCATACTGCTGTGTTCGCCGCTGCTCTTTGAACTCATAAAAAGGACCGGGATAAAATTCCCCGGGGAAGAAAACGACAAATGCTGAAAACCGACGTTCTTATCATAGGCGGCGGCCTGGCCGGCCTGGCGGCCGCCAAAGCCCTGGAAGGGAAAACCGATTATCTTGTGGCAGAGCGCGAGAACCGGCCCGGCGGGCTCTCGGCCACGCTGAAGAAAGGCGGCTTCCTTTTCGACTATTCCGGGCACCTGCTGCACCTGCGCTGGCCCGAAACCTCGAAGTTCATCCTCGGCGCCCTCGGCTCCAATTGCGTCAGCCTGAAGCGCGACGCGCGCATCTACGCGCACAAAAGCTGGACGCCTTACCCGTTCCAGGCCAATCTCTCAGGCATGCCGGGCCGGGTGAAAGCGGAATGCGTCAGCGGGTTCCTGAAAGCCTATAACTCCGGCAACTCCGGCCCCGGCGACGGCTCCGAGAGCTTCAGCCGCTGGACGCGGCGGGTTTTCGGCGACGGGATCTCCGAACATTTCATGCTGCCCTACAACGCCAAACTTTGGCAGTACCCGCTGGAGCGGCTCACCACCGAATGGTGCGCGCCTTTTGTCCCTATGCCGAAGCCCGAGGAGGTTATCGAAGGCGCCTATGGCAAAAAGGCGGAAGGGCTGGGCTATAACACGGTCTTCAATTACCCGAAACGCGGCGGCATCGGCGCGCTGTCGAACGCGCTGGCCAGGGACCTGCGGGGCCTGCGGCTGGGCCTCGAGGTGGAAACCCTTAACCTTAAAAAAGGCGTGGCGAACGTGCGGCATTTCGGCCCGGTGCATTTCAAACGCCTCATAAACACTTCCCCCCTGAACGAGTTTATCGCCCGCGCCGAGGACGCTCCGGCCGCGGTGAAGCGCGCCGCCGCGCGGCTGCGCCACAACACGGTCTACGTGCTTAACCTGGGCGTGAAGGGCGTAAAGTCGGACATGCACTGGGGCTATTTCCCCGAGGCCCGTTTCCCTTTTTACCGCGCCGGCCTGGCCACCAATTTCTCGAAAGAGCTGGCGCCGCGCGGCTGCGCTTCTTTCTATATCGAGATAGCCACGGACGGCCGGGTCCCGGACCTGGCCTCGGCGGAAACGGCGGTCATAGGCGGCCTTAAGGCCTGCGGCCTTATAAAGAGCGCGGCGCAGGTCGTAGAGCGGCTCTGGCTCAAGATCCCCTGCGCTTATGTGATATACGACGCGGATCGTACCAAAGCCCTGCCGGTTATCTCCGGCTGGCTGAAGTCGCGAAAGGCCGGGTCCATAGGACGCTACGGCGCCTGGAAATATTCCTTCATGGAAGAAAGCGTAAAGGAAGGGCTGGAAGCCGCCGGCGCTCTGCTGCGCCGGCGCTGACCGGGCTCTTATCTGAGCTTCCGGAAAAAGTTCATCACGAAATTATCTTCCCGCAGCGCGGTCTTGACTATCACCCAGATAGCCAGCCGCAGCGCCAGGCTGATAAGGCGGACCAAACCGCGGCGCTTTATCAGGAATACTATCACCGGTTTCGGGAAATACGGGGTAAGCGCTATTAAAGCGTTATAGTGCTCTTTTTCCCTGGATGAGAAGTGGATGTTCCACAGCGGGTTGTCCAGGGAGGAATTAAAGGACAGCGGCGTGTTCAGGACCCCCTGTATGGTCAGCCCGCCCTGAGGCTCCTCCAGCTTCGGGGAAATGTAGCCGTCGCGCACCGCGTTGTCGGTTATCTCGGTCCCGGGATAAAAGATCAGGTTGAAGCCGTACATGTGCCGCTGCCTGCGGGTCAGGGGCAGCTCCAGCAGGAAGGTCAGCGTGCGGCCCACGTCCTCTTCCGTTTCGTAGGGGTTATTGAAGATTATGTCGAAAAAGATCTCCACCCCGTACTTCCGGCAGAGCTCCACGCATTCCACTATCCTGCTGTTGGGGAAGAACCTTTTATAGATCTTGAAGTTGACCGCCTCGCTGCCGGTCTGCAGGCCTATCTGGATGCGCTCGAGTCCCGCCCCTTTCAGGATCTTTATCTTCTCGTCCGTCAGCTGCGCCGGGCTGGTCATGCAGAAAAAAGGGAGCCCTATCTCGCTTTTATACCGCCCGAACAGTTCCGTCAGCTCCGCCGCGCTCCTGGCCAGCAGCGTGTCGTCGTAGAAAGAGACGGTCCTGAGGCCCGGGAAAGCCGCCCGCGCGGCCTTCAGCTCGGCAATGATATTCTCCGTCCCGCGCTTGCGCAGGTACTGGCCGCCCTCGTGGTAAAGCTTCTTCAAATAGTTGTTGTAGCAGTAGGCGCAGCGGTAAGGGCAGCCCCTGGAGGCCAGGATTATATAATCGTCCAGGCCCTTGTAGCCCGTATAGTCCGGGATCGGGTATTTGTCCAGGTCCTGCACCAGCGGGGCCGGGGGATTTTCGACCAGCCGCCCGTCCTCCAGGCGGCAGACCCCGGGAATGGCCCCGATATCCGGGTAGCGGGTGCAGATCGCAAGCATGGTCTCTTCGGCTTCGCCTCTTACGGCGTAGTCGCAGAACTTCAGGCATTCGCCGGGCATGATAGTGGCGTGAGGCCCGCCGAAGATTATGGCCGGTTTTCCCGCGCCGAACCGCTCCCTTATCCGGCCGGCCAGCTGCCGGGCCCACGGGAAATGATCGGTCAGCACGCTTATCCCGATGATATCTTCCGGCCCGAACACCGAGATATCGAAAGCCGCGGCCTTCTCCGGCTCCACGAACCGGAAGTCCACGTCAAAGCCTTTCTGCTTCAGATAAGAGGAGATCTGCCGCGCGCCGAGGCTTCTTTTTCCGAAAGTTATCAGGAAGATCTTCATAGGTGCCGGGAGACCGGAGGAAGCGGAGGGCCGCCGGGCGCGCTCACAGAATTCCGGCTACCATCATAGCTTTTTTCACGGCGGCGCGGTTCGGCTCCGTCAGGGGCGTCAGCGGCAGGCGCGGCTCGTCCCCGCACAGCCCCAGCAGCGAAACGGCGTATTTCACCGGGATGGGATTGGTCTCCGCGAACAGCGCCTTGACCAGCGGGAACAGGTTGTGATGGATCCTGGCCGCTTCGTGCGGCTCGCCCTTCAGGAAAAGCGCGCACATCTCCGCCGTTTGCGCCGGGGCGATGTTCGAGACCACCGAGATGACCCCGCGCGCCCCCACCGCCATCATGGACAGCGTCAGCGAGTCGTCCCCGCTCATCACCGTAAAATCCTCGTCAAGGATGTTTATTATTTCGCTGACCTGGTCGAGATTGCCGGAGGCTTCCTTTATCCCTATGATGCTGGAGAATTTCCGGCGCAGCGCGAACACCGTGGCCGGCGTCATGTTCACCCCGGTGCGGCCGGGGATATTGTAAAGCACCACCGGCAGGCGGCTGGCGCGGGTGACCGCCGAGAAATGCGCTATCATGCCTTCCTGCGTGGGCTTGTTGTAGTACGGCACGATGGCCAGCAGGCCGTCCACCCCCAGGCCGGAAACTTTCTTCACCATCTCCACCGATCTGGCGGTGCAGTTCGTGCCCACGCCGGGCATTACGGGGACCCGGCCTTTGGCCTCGTCGACGACGAGCTTTATAACGTCCAGGTATTCCTCAGGGGAAAGCGTGGCGGCCTCGCCGGTGGACCCGCACGGCACCAGGCCCGCCGCGCCGCCTTTCAGCTGGGCGCGGACGATGCGGCGCAGGGCTTCCTTGTCCACTTTGTCCCCTTTGAACGGGGTCACTATCGCGGTGAAACAGCCTTTAAGTTTAAGCATAATGTCTCCTGGCCCTCAGATCCGTATTTTTCCCTCGAACGTTATTCTAGCCGGGCCCCGCAGATAAATGTCCGTTGCCCCGGCGCCGGCCGCCTTCAGCCATACCCGGAATTTTTCGCCGCCGCGCGCGACCAGCGTCACCGGCGGTTTCACTTTCCCCGCCAGGCACAGCGCCACGGCGCTGGCGGTCATGCCGGTGCCGCAGGCCAGCGTTTCGGCCTCCACGCCCCGCTCGTAAGTGCGCACGTATATCCGGCCGCCGGCTGCGCTTACGAAATCCACGTTGGTGCCCCGGGCGCCGAAAGCTTTATTGTACCGCAGCGCGCGGCCGAGGCCTTGGACATCGGTGTTTTCCAGGTCCGCCACAGGCACTACCGCGTGAGGCACTCCCGTATTCAGGAAATGCGCCGCCTTCACGCCCGGCGGATACTTCCCTTTGAAGTACAGCGCGGCCGCAGCCACGTCCGGCATGCGCATGCGGACGCTTTCCGGGCCGGCTATCTCGGCGGGCAGGCCGCCGCTGATGGTCTTAAGCAGGAATTTTTTCCCCCTGACAAGCCCCGCAGAATAGGCCCACCAGGCCGCGCAGCGCGAGCCGTTGCCGCAGAAAGCTTCGGAGCCGTCCGAATTGAAATAGCGCACGCTGACGGCGTTCTTTCCGGCGCTGTTAACGTAAAGCAGCCCGTCCGCGCCTATCGCCGCCCTGCGCGCGCAAAGTTTTACCGCGAGCTTCTTCAGCGCGGCGGTACCCGCCCGCCCGCCGGTAAGCAGCACGAAATCGTTGCCGGCGCCCGACATTTTCCAGAAGTTCATTTTTTGCACGCTGCCCGCCCTCCGTTGCTCCCGGCAGCCAGGAACGCCGCCGCCAGCCTGCCGGTGAAAGCGCCGCCGCCGGCGGCCGCCGCCGCGAAATAGGGCTGCGCTTTTTCCTTCTCGCCCAGGGAATACAGCGCCAGGGCTTTCACCGCGGCCGCCAGCGCGTCCGCGCCGCCGGCGGCCAGCTCCGCGTCGGCCGCCTCTATGGCCTCGGCGGGCCTGCCGCCCAGCAGCAGGTACAGCGCCCGCTCCAGCCTGCCCTGCCGGGTGGGGGCCAGGGCGATGGCCGCCGCCATGGCCGCCGCCGCGCCCTGATAATCCCCCTGCCCGGCCAGGATCCGCGCCGACAGCTGCGGCCAGAAAGCCTCGCCGGGCTCGGCCGCCGCGCCTTTAAGGTTCATGGCGGCCGCCTCGGCCCAGTGCCTCTGCCCGAGCAGGCAGAGCGCGTACTCACGCAGCACTTCCGGCACGGCGAAGTTCTGCAGCGCCGCGGCCTTCGCATAGAATTCTTGCGCCCTGCCGAGGAAGCCGAGCCCGGCATACGCCCGGGCCAGGCCGAGATTGGCCTCGATGTCGTCGCTCCTGAGGACCAGTATTTTCAGGAACAGCGGCGCGGCGCTTTCGTAAAACCCGGACCTGTTATAGACGCCGGCCAGCCTTGCCGCGAACAGCGTATTGTCCGGGTACAGTTCCAGCGCCAACTTGTAAAGGCTTATGGCCTTGTCCGTCAGGCCTCCCGTTTCATAACACTGGCCGAGATAGCCGTAGGCCTCCTCGCGCAGCCGGCCCGCGGGCTTTTCGTCCAGGAAAGGGGAGGAGAGCTCCCGCACAGAGGCGCAGTCGCCGGCCTCGAAAGAGGCGCGCATCGCGCCCAGCCGCGCCGCGGCCGCCTTTTCGGAGGCCCCCCCGAAAAAGAAAGCCGGGGCCGGCAGCGGCGCGGCGAGCAGCAGCGCTATAAGGATACCGGGCTTCATGGTTTTCCCGCCAGGCACGGCTCGGAATAGACCAGCAGCGCTTCTTTTGCGGCGTTCACGCGCCGGAAGGCCTCCGTAAGGCCGGCCTCCCCCGCTTCGGCGCACTTGTCGAAATCCGCCAGCGCTATATCCCCCACTTCGGGCTTCATCACGAAATCGGCCTTCTTCTCGGCCGACAGCGCCAGCAGCGAGCCGCGGATGTCTATCACCCGTAAAAGGGACATCAGCACGTTCTCGGGCATGCTGTCCGGCGAACTGTCCGTAACGCTGGCCAGCACCCAGTCCGCGCCCAGGTCGCGCGCCGCGTCCACCGGGACGAAATCAACCACCCCGCCGTCCACCAGGTAGCGCTGCCGGTACTGTACCGGGGCGAAGATGCCGGGGAGGTTGACGCTCGCGCGCACCGCCATATCCACGGGGCCGTCGGTAAAAACTATTTTCTCCCCCGTCCGTATATCCATCGCGGAGCAGGAAAAAGGTATTTTCAGTTTTTCAAAGGTCAGGCCGCCGAGGCGCAGATCGATGAACCGGTTTATATGGGTGGGCGTGATAAGCTTGTCCGAGATAAGCAGGCGCACCAGTTTTATGCTCCGGAAATCCCTTGTGACGTTGCGGCCGGAAGCTTCCAGGCCGAAGCGCCAGATCTCCTCGGCCGGCAGCCCCGACGCGTACAGCGCGCCGATCACCGACCCCATGGAGGTGCCGGCCACATAGTCCGCCGGGAAACCGGCGTCCTCCAGCACTTCCAGCACGCCCGCATGGGCGAAACCCCGGGCGCCGCCGCCGGACAGCGCCAGCCCCACGGAGGGGCGCGCGGGCGGCTTCGCCAGCGCCAGGCGCGTCCACAGCGCGTCGCGCAGGATCTCGTCGTCGGATCGCTGCGCCATGCCCGGGACGGGCGCCAGCAGCAGCAGAGCCGACAGAAATAATTTATCGGGGAAAACCTTCATAGTGCGAATTATCCAGGACCGCCCGGCCCTCAATCCTGCTTCGGCAGGTCCCTGCCCTGCGCCCATTCGAGCCTGATGCGGGCCATCAGCTGGTTATAGACAGCCTCCAGCCAGCCGCGCTCAAGCTCGGCGGTGGCGCCGGCCGCGCGCAGGCCGGCCAGCGAACGGCCGGCGGCGGCGGCCGCCTTATAGCCGGCTTTAAGCTGCTCCACCTCCGCTTTCCTCCGCTCCGCTTCCTGCCGCCAGAAAACCGCGTCCTTGTGCGCGGCTATTATCTCGAACCGGATCTTGTCCTGCAGTTCCACGCGCTTCAGCTCGCCCTGGCGCTGCTGCGCCTTGCGCTGCCGCACCTGCGTCCAGATATCGTAGGAAAGCGGGAAATGGATGGCCAGCGAAGCCAGCCAGTTGTTGGAGCGCAGCGAACTCTCGTTGAGCGCGGAAAGCTTGTAGGCGTTTATATCGTAGCTGGCGCCCAGGTAAACGGTGGGATAGCGGCGGATCATGGCCATATTCACCGCGATATCGTCCATCTGCGCTTTATAAAGCTCGCTTTTCAGGTCGGGGCGCGCCTCCATGGCCGTTACCAGGCAGCGCGTCACCTCGTCCCTGACCGGCAGCGGCTCGAAGTCCCCGGCGGCCGCCACCTGGTAGCCCGGCTCGCGGTTCAGCGCTTTCTGCAGCGCGGTGGCCGCCGCGTCCAGGCCGCTGACGGCTTCGCGGGCGCGGCCGGAGAGCCCGGCCAGCAGTACGCGGGCCTCGAGGGCTTCGGCGGGATCGGAGGTTTTCAGCAGCGCGGCGTAGTCCTGCGCGCCGGCCAGCCAGGCAGAGGCAGTCTCCTTCAGCCGGGTCCGGTACAGCAGGTCGTAAAAAGCTTTCTTCGCCTCCAGGGCCACGTCCGCTTTTACGGTTTCGTAGTTCACCCTGGCCTGGTTGTGGGCGGTGCGGGCCAGCTTCAGCGTGTTGGCGTTCTTGCCGCCGGTATAAAGCGGCTGCAGGGCGCTCGCGCGCAGGGTGTAGAAACTGCGGCTTATCAGCGGGTCGAGATATCTTTCTCCGAGCTCGGGGCCAAGCACGGAGGGGTAATCAAGATTAACGCGGCTGGCGGTGCCGGAAAGCGTGAACTGCGGCAGATAAGTATAGCGCGCTTCGCTCATGCGCTGGCGCGCTATTATTATGTCCTGCTCGGCGGCCAGCGCGGCCGGGTTGCTTTTAACGGCCTGGGTAACCGCTTCTTCCAGCGTCAGCGGCTCGCTGCCCGGCTGGGCCTGCGCGGGCCCGGCCGGAAAAAGGACTAACAGCGCGGCAAGCAGCATATCACACCTTGAATTCGGGCATTATCTCCCGGATCTTTAGCCCCAGGGCGTCGGCCTTGTCCTTCAGCCCCCCGGCGGCCGCGTCGGCCCGGAATTTCTCGTATTCCTTAGCCGCTTCGTGTACGGCCGTCACCATGTTATTGAACTGCTCCTGCAGGTCCAGCAGCTGGTCGCCTTTGCGCAGATAGACCCTGTGCGTAAGGTCGCCGCCGGCCACCACGGAGCAGCTCTTTTCGAACTTGAACACCGGGCCTGCCATGCGGTGGGAGACCACTACGGAGACCACCAGCACTATCAGCAGGTACAGGCAGATCTTTATGGCGAACAGCGGCGCCATGGCCGTGATCTCCTCCAGCATCGGCTGCATCATGGGGTGTTCGTTGACCACTTTGGAGACGGTCCAGAGCACGTCCAGGCCTACCACGATGAAGGCCAGCAGGACGCTGGCGAAGATCAGCGCCATATAGCGGTACTGCAGGTGCTTTTTTATCAGGATGGTCTTGCGCTGGAACTGCACCGGCGCTTTCACTTGTGTATTATCAGCCATAAAGCTCCTTAAATAAAACCCGAAGATCGAGAATCGAGAATCTAGAATCAAAAAGAACAAAAGTTCCACGATCCCCGACCCTCGATTTCCCCGATTTCACCTAGAACAGCACTTCCATCAGGTCGAACCATTCTTTGGAAACGACCTTCAGCGCGCCGGTGGCGCTTTCCAGCGGCACGCCCGTTATTTTGTTGTTCACCAGGGCGCTCATCTGGCCGAACTGGCCGGCATGCACAAGGTCGGCGGCCTTCAGGCCCACGCGCGTGGCGAGCATCCGGTCGAACAGCGTGGGCGCCCCGCCGCGCTGCATGTGGCCGATAACGGCCGAGCGGGTCTCGATGCCGGTGTTCTTCTCTATAAAGGCGGCTATTCTTTCGCCCATGCCCCGGTCCTTGAGGATGGCGTGCCCGAACTGGTCCACCTCGCGCTTGGAGGCGCCTTCCCCGGCTTCAGGAAGCTCCGCGGCCTCGCTGGTCACCACCAGGGCGTATTTCTTCCTGGCGTAGGCGTCCTTGATCTTCCTGATCATGTCGGGGGTGTTGATGGCGCGCTCGGGGATGCAGACGTAGTCCGCGGCGGCCGCTATGCCGGTGTACAGCGCCACCCAGCCGGCGTGCCGGCCCATCACCTCCAGCACCATCACGCGGTGGTGGCTGGCGCCGGTGTCCAGCAGCGACTGCGCGGCCTCCATGGCGTGCGTCACCGACGTGTCGAAGCCGAAGGTGTAGTCCGTGACGCTCAGGTCGTTATCCATGGTCTTGGGCACGCCCACAACGTTGAGCTTATAGTCCCGGTAAAGTTTCGTAGCCACGCCCAGCGTGTCGTCGCCGCCCATAGCCACCAGGGCGTACAGGTCCAGCCTCTTGAAGGTCTCGAGGCATTTCTGCACGCTGCCTTCCGCCTTATAGGGGTTGGTGCGGGAAGTGCCCAGCATCGTGCCGCCCTTCATAACGATGTATTCGGTTATTTCGCGGGAGAGCGGGGTGGTGGTGCCTTCAACGAGGCCTCTCCAGCCGTCGGTAAGGCCCACGCATTCGTAGCCGTACTTCTCGGCCCCGTAAACGCAGCCGCGTATGGCCGGGTTAAGCCCGGGGCAGTCGCCGCCGCCCGTTAAAATTCCGATCTTTTTTTTCATGTTTTGTCTCCTTAGAATATAGCCGGCGCTCTCCGGCCGGCTTAAAAGCTGGTGGTGTAGCGCATCTGCACTATGCGCTCCGCCTTGCGCGGCGTCCCGTTGGCGAACGTGTCGTTGCGGCCTATCTCGCGCACGCCTATGTCCAGCTGGAAGTAAGGGGTAATGTAAATGCGGGTACCGGCGTTGAAGCGGGCGGGGTCGTCGTTGTGGAACATGCTGTCGTATTCCAGGATGAACGCCAGCTTGTCCTCCAGCGTGTAGTTGGCGCCGATAAAGCCGAAAAGATAGTTATTGTCGAAGTCGGGCACGTTCAACCCGCCATGGAGGACGAAATTGGAAACGCCTATTTCCTTGGACCCCACCAGGTACAGGCCCTTGCCTTTCTCCAGGTATTTCTTCGAGACCGCGTCATAATAGTAGCCCTGGCTGTCGTAGCCCAGCGCCGCGGCGGGCATATAGTAGCCGCCGTCGTAGAACCGGTACTTCACCTGTATCTCGGGGCGGCGCATCCGTATGGGGGAATCCGACCCGATCAGACGGTCCACGGTCATGGCGGCGCCCAGGTTCAGGCGCTCCAGCACGCCGAAGTTCAGCGAGCCCAGCACGCCCCCGTCGGAGTAGAACCGGGTCTTCATCATGAAGCCGTAATAATCCAGGATGCCGGCGGTAGGGACGTCCAGCATTTCCACGTCCGGCAGCACTACGGCCTCTTTTTTGTCCTTTTCGGCCATGGCGGGGACCGCGGCCAGCAGCAGAACGGCGAGCACAGTTTTTAATATTTTCATCATCAACCTTCCTTAAGTTATTACACCCTGCCCCCGCGCCCGGCGAAGTTACTCGCCCAGCGCGGACTTTATCTTGGCGCCCAGCTCCTGCAGCGTGAACGGCTTCTGCAGCGCGTCGCAGGCCCCGCTCAGCTGGATTATGCCCCGCTCGGCGGCTATGTCGCGCGAGGTCATGATCACGATCTTGGGGGCGTCGGCCCCGCCGCGCGAAGAGATCTCGCTGGCCACGTGGTAGCCGTCTATATAGGGCATCATCACGTCCAGCAGCACCAGGTCGAACTTCTCCGCCTCGGCTTTCTGCAGCGCTTCCTTGCCGTTCACGGTAATAGTAACGGCATAGCCCACCTTCCGGAAATAGGATTCCAGCAGGTCGCATATATCCGGGTCGTCGTCAGCTATCAGAATCCGCTTTCTACCTTCCATGTTTTATCTCCCAGCAGCTTTTCGATCTCGCGCAGCAGCGCGTCGCTGAGCCCCACCCGTTCGGTAGTTTCTATCATGTAGACGCCGCGGCCCTTGGCGTTCACCTGGAAATACACCGGGCACATGCCGTGGCTTTTGCCCAGCGCGCTCTTCAGTTCGTGCAGCTGCTTCTCGTCGAAAAGTATGCCCTCCGGCAGGGTCAGCACGAGGCCCCGGGCCCATTTGTTCATGGCCTCGAACAGGCCGTACGTCTCTTCCACTATCAATTCGAAGTTCTGTTCGCCGAAATCGGATTTCTGCACCTTGCCGGTCACCACCACCACCTTGTTGGGGCCGAGCTGCGCGCCGTACATCTTGTACTTCTTGGGGAACAGGACCACGCCCAGGTTGCCGGTCAGGTCCTCCACCTCGAACTTGGCCATCGTCTCGCCGGTCTTCTTGGTCTGGATGTTCTTGAACTGCGCCACTATGCCGGCCACGCGCACCACCGCGCCCTCGGCGAAGCCGCCGGCCAGCACCTTGTCCACCTGCGCGTTGGAGACCATGCTCAGGTGCCTGCGGTAGCTGTTGAGCGGGTGGCCCGAGAAATAGAAGCCCAGCACCTCGTGCTCGTTCTTGAGCAGCGTATGCTCGTTCATCACGGGCGCGACCTTTTTTTCGTCGCCGAAGAGCATGGTCTGGTTGACGTCGTGCGCCTTGCCGCCGCAGAAAGCCTCCACGGCCTCGGTGGCCCTGGTCCTGGAGATCTCGGGCTTCTCGGCCGGGTAGAAGCAGTCGAAGCAGCCGCCTTTGGCCATGGACTCTATCACGCGCTTGTTGAGCTGCTTGGAATCCACGCGCAGCGTGAACTCCTCGAAGGACCGGAACCGGCCGTTCCTGCCGCGCTCGGCCACTATGGCCTCCACCACGCCTTCGCCGACGTTCTTCACCGCGGTCAGCGCGAAACGGATCGCCGGCCTGCCTTTGTGGTCCTCTATGGAAAATTTCTTGAAGGAGCTGTTGACGTTCGGCCCGGCTATCTCTATCTCCATATCCTGGGCCTCGCCGATGTAGGTGACCAGTTTGTTCTCCTTGTCCTCGGAATTCACGGCGCTCTTGCCTATTTCGCTGGTCAGCAGCGCGGCCATGAACTCCACCGGGCAGTTGGCCTTGAGCCAGGCGGTATGGTAGGCCACCAGCGCGTAGGCCACCGAATGCGATTTATTGAAGCCGTAGCCGGCGAACTTCGCCATATCGTCGAAGATCTTGCTGGAGAGCTTATTGGGGATATCGTGGAACTTCTTGGCCTGCTCCACGAACTTCACGCGCAGCTTCTCCATAGCGTCCAGCTTCTTCTTGCCCATGGCCTTGCGGAAATCGTCGGCCTCGCTGGGAGTGAAATTGGCCAGGCTCTTGGAAATTTCCATCACCTGCTCCTGGTACACCATCGTGCCGTAGGTATCCTTGAGTATCGGCTCCAGCATCGGGTGGTCGTAGGTGATCTTCTTGCGGCCGTGCTTGCGGTCCACGAACATGTCCAGCATGCCGCTTTCGATGGGCCCGGGGCGGTACAGCGCCACCAGGGCGGCGATATCGGTGAAAGCCGTGGGCTTGAGGCCCTTGACCAGCTTTTTCATGCCGTCGCTTTCCAGCTGGAACACGCCGGTGGTCTTGCCGTCGCATAGCAGGTCGAAGGTTTTTTTGTCGTCCATCGGGACGGAATAGATATCGAAATCTTCCTTACCGGGCAGGGCGCGGATGAACTCCGAGGCGGTCTCTATGATGGTCAGCGTGCGCAGGCCGAGGAAGTCCACCTTGAGCATGCCGAGGCTCCCCAGCATGTTGCCGTCGTACTGGGTGGTGATCACTTCCTTGTTGTTGCGGTTGGCCAGCGGCACGTAATCGGTGACGTCGTCCTTGGAGATCACCACGCCGGCGGCGTGCACGCCCACCTGGCGGCGCAGGCCTTCCACCTTCATGGCGATATCGAACATCTTCTTGATCTTGGGGTCCCGGGCGTATTCCTGGAGCTCCTTGACGTCGTTGAGGGCCTTGTAGAGCGTGGTGCCCAGGTCGGCCGGCACCAGCTTCGCCATGGCGTTGACATCGGACAGCGGTATCCCCATCACGCGGCCCACGTCGCGCACGGCGCTCTTGGCCTTTATCGTACCGTAAGTTATGATGTTGGCCACGCGGCTGGCGCCGTACTTCTCGCGCACGTACTGCACCACCTTTTCGCGTCCGTCGTCGGAAAAGTCTATGTCCAGGTCGGGCATGCTCTTGCGGCCCGGGTTGAGGAAGCGCTCGAAGAGCAGGCCGTTGGGCAGCGGGTCCACGCGCGTGATATCGAGCGCGTAGGCCACCAGCGCGCCGGCGCCGGAGCCGCGGCCCGGGCCCACCGGGACGCCTATGCTGCGGCCGTGGTTTATGAAATCCATGACTATCAGGAAGTAGCTGGAAAAGCCCATTTTCTTGATGGTATCCAGCTCGAACTCGAGGCGCTTGTGGTAATCGTCCCCGGCATTGGGGACTTTCTTTTTAAGCCCCACCTCGCACAGGTCCCTGAGATAATAATAATCACCGTCGCCTTCGGGGTGCTTGTCCTTGTACGCCTGCGGTATGTCGAAGGCCGGCAAATGCAGCTTGCTGGTATCTATTTTTATGTTGCACTTCTCGGCTATTACGAGAGTGTTCTTTATGGCTTCGGGCGTGTGGGAGAAGAGCTTGATCATCTCTTCGGGGGATTTGTAGTAGAGCTCGTGCTGGGTCTGCCTCATCCGGGCAGGGTCATCCAGCGTCTTGCCGGTAGAGATACAAACATGGGCTTCGTGGGCTTCCCAGTCTTCTTTCTTCTGGTAGTGGCAGTCGTTGGTGGCCACCAGCGGGATGCCGGTGCGCCTGGCTACCTCGAGGAGACCGGCCATGGCGGCGGCTTCTTCGGGGATGCCGTGGTCCATCAGCTCGAGGTAATAGTTGCCCTTGCCGAGGATGTCCTGGTAATCCATGGCTATTTTCTGGGCTTCGTCGAGGCGGCCCTCGGCGCAGGCGCGGGCTATATGGGATTTGAGGCAGCCGGAGAGGCAGACGAGGCCGTCGGCGTGCTCGGCGAGGCTTTCGCTGTCTATGCGGGGATCGTGGTAGAACCCCTCCAGGAAAGAGTTGGAAACCAGCTTCATGAGGTGGCGGTAGCCTGCATCGTTCCCCGCCAGGACGGTCATGTGGCCGTTGTCGCGGCGGCCGGTGGCTTTGTCGCGGTCTTTGCGGGAGCCTTTGGCTACGTAGCATTCGCAGCCTATGATGGGCTTCAGGCCGGCGTTATTCGCCATGAAATAAAAATCCATGGCCCCGTACATGTTGCCGTGGTCGGTGATGGCCAGCGCGTTGCCTTTCTGCGCGGCCAGGCCCTTGAGGAATTCGGACGGGTTGCCGTGGCCGTCGCTCAGGCGCAGCATGCCGTCGAGCAAAGAATACTCGGAGTGGTTATGAAGATGTATGAACTCAGGTGACATCGATCCCCGAACAAAAAAAATCTTCGCGGCCAACTTGCTCCGCAGTCTCTAATTATATAAATAATTAAGCCACTTAAGAGATTTCCGCAGGGGAAACAGGAAATAATGGCATCTTACAATAAAGACTAGATGGTCACCAGGAGGGCGGACGGGGGGACCGGGCTGGAAAAACACGGGGTCGCGCACACCGTGCGCGCCCCTCATCACTCGGCTTCCGCGCTTACGCAAGCGGAAGCCTCCGCGAAGGTTTTTCCAGCCCGGTCCCCCCGCCCGCTCACGAACAAAATATTCAGCACTTTTTTGAAAACCCAAGCTCTTGTATTTATAGGCTCATATCCATCTTTGGAACAGGTAGCATAGGAGCTATATGCCAAAGAATGAAAAATAGAAACAACAAGCCACTAAATGCAAGATAATATTTTGAGGAAACCCTGAATTTCCCAAAAACGATGTCGGTAAGAACAACAAACGCACACAATCCTATAACCAACAACAATAGAAATGGATATAACGTAAAAAAAAGTGCTATTCCAAATATGTTGCCTGCAACAATGCACCAGACAAACCCCGCCAAAGCAGGAACGAGAACAGCAATTTTCAGGCGCCCATATAGACTTTCCTTACGGGCATAGATGAAATATCCCAAAAAAACAAGCAATAGTGTTCCCATAATAATCTATCTCATTTGCTGCGTTTTTTATTCTTTTGCTTTACAGTTTCTATCTCCGCTATCGAATCATTTATTTCCGCACGTATTCTCGCATTAGTCTCTACTTTCAACATTTGCTTTAATACGTCCTCATATATCATCTCAACGTTACGAAAATCAGAAAAATTACCTGAGTTTAAGAGAAATTTTTTTGCTTCTGGAACTGCACGAATTGGATCTAGCCGTAGATGGCTAATTATTTTTTGTGCCTCCGTAATCAATCCTTTATCACAGTCCTCAGTAATTTTACCGTACAATTTTGGCCTTTTAATTAGAGAAAAAGCCAAAACCCTTAAGGCAGAATTTATTTCTTCGCTAGCACCAGAATCCAGAACTTTTCCAAAAAACTCTTCAGCTTCCGGACTCCCATCTCTGGAAATAATTTCAATAATATAGTTTTTAGATGCGCCGCACCCAGGCCGCATAGTGTTTAAACCACCTGGAAGAGGAAAACCACTTATTTTTTCATTATCCAGCCTGAGATAAAAATCAGATAATCTCCTCGTAACTTCTTTTCTTATTTCCGGAGACATACTATCACTGACGCAATTATTAATACACATCTGATCTTCCAAATGATGCAGAGACTGAGCAGCAAAAAATGGCTGAACCATAAAAGCAAAATAAGGATGAAAACATTCAATATTTGCCTGCCACAACAGGAACTCAATATCAGCATCTCCTATTTTGCCTGCTACTTTCCCAATAGCCTTCGACTTAACAGAGAAAGATAAAGCCAGCAAGCCGCTAAGGATAAAAACTTTACAGATTCGCCATGTCATAAATCTTTTAATTAGCCCTGTACACTAGTCGCAAACATTCTAGCAAATGGATGATTTTCAATAACGCAATGGCGGGGCGGGGAGCGGGTTAGAAAAACCTTCACGGAGGCTTCCGCTTGCGTAAGCGCGGAAGCCGAGTGAGGAAGGGCGGCCACGGTGTGGCCGACCCTGTGTTTTTCTAACCCGCTCACCGCCCCGCCATCGGGATAACTAAGCCCACGGTAAAAAGGGTCCTATTTATTGAGAATGATATGAATACTTAAGTTTTTACGGAAATTATATAATGGGGACATGGGAAAAGATCTTAGGACGGCCAGCGGGCACCTGCTGGTGGAGAAGACTTTTAAGGAGAAAGTGCTCTTTAAGGGGACCATTAAGTTCAGAGTAGATACGGTAACGCTGCCCAACGGGAAGAGATCCACGCGGGAGTTCATGGACCACCCCGGAGCGGTGGCCGTGCTGCCGGTGCTGCCCGACGGCAGGATAATTTTCGTAAGACAGTACAGGTACCCGGTGGGAGAAGCCACGCTGGAGATACCCGCGGGCAAACTGCATTCGCCGGCGGACGATACCCTGGCGCGAGCAAAAGCAGAACTCCAGGAAGAAACAGGTTACACCGCTAAAAAGATAAAGCCGCTCCTGTCCTATTGGACCTCTCCCGCTTTCGCCAACGAAGTGCTGCACATCTTCATTGCGGAACAGCTGCGCCCGGGCCCGGCCTCGCCCGACGAGGACGAATTCCTGCGCGTGGAGATCATGAGTTTTGAAAAAGCCTGGCGCATGCTGAAAGACGGCAAGATACATGATTCCAAGACCATCATAGCTTTGCAGGCGTGGAAGATAAAACTACTGGAGAAACCATGAAATTCGACACAACCGACACACTTTGCGTGAACACTCTCAGGACCCTTTCCATAGATATGGTAGGGCAGGCCGATTCAGGCCACCCCGGCCTGCCGCTGGGCGCGGCGCCGCTGGCCTACGCCGTCTGGGCCGGGCACCTTAAATTCACCCCCTCCGAACCCGCCTGGATAGACCGGGACCGCTTCGTGCTGTCGGCCGGCCACGGCTCAACGCTGCTTTACTCCATGCTGCACCTCTACGGCTACGGCCTCAAAATGGAGGACCTGAAAAAATTCCGCCAGCTCGGCAGCCTTACGCCGGGCCACCCGGAATACGGCCACGCGGCCGGCATAGAGACCACCACCGGGCCGCTGGGGCAGGGATTTGCCAACGCCGTGGGCATGGCGCTGGCCGAGAAGCTGCTGGCCGAAAAGCTTAACACGCCGGAGTTCCGGCTCGTCGACCACTTCACCTACGTGGTCTGCGGCGACGGAGACCTGATGGAGGGCGTCTCCTACGAGGCGGCCTCGCTGGCCGGCACGCTGAAGCTGGGCAAGCTGATCTGCCTGTACGATTCCAACGGCATCACCATCGAGGGCTCCACCAGCCTGGCCTTCACCGAGAACGTGAAGAAGCGCTTCCTCGCCCAGGACTGGCAGGTTATCGAAGTTGAGGACGGCAACAGCCTCGAAGAGCTCGACTCCGCCATAAAGAAAGCCAAGCGCGAAGCCGGACAACCCACCATCATAATCGCCAAAACGCATATAGGCTGGGGCAGCCCCAAGCAGGACAAGAACTCCGTGCACGGCGAGCCGCTCAAGCCCGACGAGATCCTGGCCACCAAGGCCAAGCTGGGCTGGCCCTCGACGGAATCTTTCTTCGTACCGGAAGAGGCGCGCGCGCGTTTCGCGGAGCAGGCGGAAGAGGGAGAAAAGGACCGCAAGCGCTGGCTGAAGCTCTGGAAGAACTACAGCGAGGCCCTGCCGGAGAAGGCCGACCTCGCCAAGGCCATGCTGGGCCGGGAGATCCCCGAGGGCCTGTTCAAGCCCGAGAACACTTTCTTCGACAAGCCGCTGGCTACCCGCGAGGCTTCCGGCAAAGTGATCAACCTGATGGCGGCGGGCCTGCCCGGCCTGACCGGCGGCTCCGCCGACCTGGGGCCTTCCACTAAAACGGACTTCACAGCCGAACCCGCGCGCACGCTGCATTTCGGCATCCGCGAGCACGCCATGGGTTCCATCCTCAACGGGCTGGCGCTGCACGGCGGGCTGATCCCCTTCGGCGCCACGTTCCTGGTGTTCTCCGACTACATGCGCCCGGCGCTGCGGCTGGCCGCCATGATGCAGGCCCCCGCCGTTTTCGTGTTCACGCACGACAGCATCGGCGTGGGCGAGGACGGCCCCACCCACCAGCCGGTGGAGCAGCTGATGAGCCTGCGCCTGATCCCGGGCCTGCTGGTGCTGCGCCCGGCCGACGCCTGGGAAACGCTGCACGCCTGGGAAACCGCGGTGCGCCTGAAGCGCCCTGCGTGCCTGGCGCTGTCGCGCCAGAAGCTGCCGCTGCTCACCCAGTACCGGGAGAAAATAGCCGCCGGCGTTCCGCGCGGGGCCTACCTCTTAAGGGGCCCCTCCACCACCCCGGCCGTAGAGCTGATAGCTTCCGGTTCCGAAGTTTCGCTGCTGTTCGAGGCCGCCGCGCTGCTGGAAAAGGACGGCATCGCCGCCCGGATAATTTCCGTACCCTCGTTCGAACTGTTCCGCGAGCAGGAGCAGGCGTACAAGGACTCCGTCTTCGTGACCGGCCTGCCCAAAGTGGCCGTAGAGGCCGGCCGCGGCATCGGCTGGAAGGACCTTATCAACGCGCCCGTCACGGTGCTGGGCGTGGAAACGTTCGGGACCTCCGCTCCCGCGGGGCAGGCTTACGCCGCGCTGGGCCTGACGGCGGAGAAGATAGCCGCCGCGGCCAGAAAGCTGGTCAAATGAGCCCCGCGCGCTCGATAGCCATAGCCGGGCTCGGCAAAATGGGTTCGAACATGGCGCTGCGCCTTGTGTCAAAAGGCGTCCGGCCCGTGGTCTGGAACCGCAGCCCGGGGAAAACGGCCGCGCTGGCAGCCGGCGGCGCCGTAGCCGCCGCCACGCTCACCGAGCTGGCGGAGAAACTGGGTTCCCCGCGCGCGGTCTGGATGATGCTCCCCGCCGGGGAGGCCACGGAAAACCTGTTCCTCGGGCTGTTGCCGCTGCTGCAGAAGGGCGACCTTATCATCGACGGGGCCAACGGCAACTGGCGCGACGCCGTGCGGCGCGCCGAAGCCGCGGAGAAGCTGGGCATAGGCTTTCTCGACGCCGGCGTTTCCGGCGGCATCTGGGGGCTCGCCAACGGCTACTGCATAATGGCCGGCGGCAAGAAAGAGGCTTTCGAAAGCGCCGAACCTTTCCTGAAAGTCCTCTGCCAGGACGGCGGCTACCTGCATTGCGGGGCGGCCGGCGCCGGGCATTACACCAAGATGGTGCACAACGCCATAGAGTACGCCATGATGGAAGCCTACGGCGAAGGCTTCGAACTGCTCAAAGCCTCCCCTTTCGGCGGGCTCGACCCCGCGGCGGTGGCGGCCCTCTGGAACCGCGGCAGCGTGGTGCGCTCCTGGCTGCTGGAGCTGGCGCAGAACGCTTTAAACAAGGACCCGGGCCTGCAAAGCGTCTCCGGCGTAGTCCCGGACTCCGGGGAAGGCCGCTGGGCCGTGGAGGAAGCGGCGCGGCTGGGGGTTTCCCTGCCGGCCATCTCGGCCGCGCTGTTCAGCCGGTTCCGTTCGCAGAACAAGGACAATTTCAGCGACCGGCTTTCCTCCGCGCTGCGCCGCGAGTTCGGCGGGCACGAAGCGAAAAAAACGTAGGCCCGCTTCCGACGTTCCCGGCGGTCCCTTGACAAGACAAGGCGGCCTGCTACACTATAACCATGAGGATACGTAAGGGAGACGCAAGTCTGCTCCTGCTCGCCGCTTTGCTGCTGGCCGCGCCCGCGGCTGCGAAGGCGGCCGGCTCCGCCGTCTCTTTCGGCGGGGAAACTTTGTCCCTGGCCCCCGGGGACATACCCGCCCCGGAAAAAGCGGCCGCCGTTCCCGCGCGGCCCGCCGCTCAGGTTCTGCTCCGGATGCCGATGCGGCAGAGAAAGTACACTATAGCGCTGTTCATGAACGGAAAGAACAACCTGGGCACGTTCATGGCCCGCAAGCTGATGGAGCTGGAGGAAGTGGGCTCGGACGCGAACATAAATATCGTTGCGGAAGTGGGGCTGGTGCAGCCCAAGCCGGCCTGCAGCACCTGCGCCGTAGCCAATATGTACGGGGCCGCCTGGGAAGGCACGCGCCGCTTCTACGTGGTAAAGAACCCCGACCCCAGGCACACGACGATAGCGACCTCGCTGCGGCTGCCCTCCCCCGAGAACCTCGACATGGGCGACTACAGGAACCTGGTCTCTTTCGTGACCTGGACCAAGGCCAATTTCCCGGCGGAAAAATACATAGTGGTGATAAGCAACCACGGCGGTGCCTGGGTGGACAGGAAAAAAACGGCCCCCGCGCCCCAGAAAGGCGTTTCTTACGACGACGTGACAAACAATTACATCACCACTCCGGAAATAGGCGCGGCGCTGCGGGAATTCGGCGGGGCCGACGTGCTTATTTTCGACGACTGCCTGATGCAGACCGCGGAAGTGGCCGCCGAGGTGGGGACCAGGGCGGAGTTCCTGCTGGGCTCGGAGGAGGTCAGCTATACCGGGCATTTCAAGCCGGCAAAGCTTTTCGCCCCGCTGAAGGCCGCCCCCGGCATGACGCCGGCGGCTTTCGTCACCGGGTTCATGCGCACCTATTCGGAATACAACAGCGCGGTCTGGAACACGTACAAAAGGTACCCGGGGACTTTCTCCCTGATAGACACCTCGAAGACCGACGGGCTGCAGGAGGCCGTAAAAAAATACGCGCTGGCCGCGCAGGCCGCCGCCGGCCCGGAGGCCAAACTGGCGTACAGGCAGGCCATGAAGGACGTGCTGCGCTACCAGTACAAGAACTGCGCCGATCTTTACGATTTCGTGGAGCTGGCGCAGCGCGGCATGGCCGCGAAAATTGCGGAGGGAAAGATAGCCGGCTCACCGCAGACCCGCGCCCTGGACGCGGCGGCCGAAGAGCTCAAAAGCTACATAACGAGCAGTCTTGTGCTGGAGAATTTCACCATCGGCAGCGCGAATGGCAAGAAGTACGCGAAGAGCCGCGGGGTTTCCATCTATCTCCCGTTCATGAAACCCAACTCAGCCGCCAACCTGGCCACGGCCACTTTTGTCAGCGCTTCCTCCACGCTGAAGACCAAATACACCGACCTGGCTTTCGACAAGGCCACCGGCTGGAGCGCTTTCGTGAACTACCTCACCGCCAAATAAAGCCGCGGGCGGGGAACAGCCCCGGTACACGGGTGTTTCCGCCCGGGATTAATACTATAATTCCCTGAACCATGACCGAAACAATAGGCTTCTGCCAGGAGACCAGGCCTGAGAACTGCGGCTTCGTGCTGTTCGGCGCCACCGGCGACCTGGCGGGCAGGAAGATCATTCCGGCGCTGTTCGGCCTTTGCAGCAAGAAGCTCGCGCCGAAGAATTTCTACCTGCTGTTCGCGGGCCGCACGCCCCTGGACCGCCCGGAATTTGAAAGCCGGCTGGCCGCGATAATAGAGAAGTCGGAGGGCGGCCTCAGCCCGGATTGCTTCAAGGATTTCCTGGACCGCACGGAATACCTGCGCGCGGATTATGAAAGCCCGGAATTTTACGCCCGCCTGGCGGAGCGCCTGGCCGCGCTGGGCGCTAAATTCGGCGCGCCGCGCAAGCATCTCTTTTACCTGGCCACTCCCCCCGCCGCGTTCGGCCTTATAACGCGGGAACTCAGGGATTCCGGGCTGCTCAGCCCCCCCGGCGACCGCGCGCGCTGGTCGCGCGTGATAATAGAAAAGCCCTACGGGGAAAGCCTCGAGAGCGCCTGCGCGCTGGAAGCCGGCCTGAAGCAGGCCGCCGCCGAGGAGCAGATCTACCGCATAGACCATTTCACCGGCAAGGAGACGGTGCAGAACGTGCTGGCGCTGCGCTCGGCCAACAGCGTGTTCGACGAAACCTGGAACGCCGGCTTCATCGACCACGTGCAGATAACGGTCTTCGAAGAGCTGGGGCTGGAGGGCCGGGCGGCTTTTTTCGAGCGCATGGGCCTGGCCCGCGACATGATGAGCCATCTGCTGCAGCTGGCCGCCATTACGGCCATGGACCTGCCTGCCTCGTTCAGGGACACCGACTTTAAAACGGAGAAAAAGCGCTTTTTCGAAAGCCTGAAGCGGCCCTGCGGCTCGCAGCCCGGGCAGGCCGTGCGCGCGCAATATGACGGGTACCTGGCCGAGCCGGGCGTAGCGGCCGGGTCCGTGACCGAGACTTTCCTGGCCTTCAAGTTCTGCGTGGACAACGCCCGCTGGCGCGGCGTCCCCTTCTACGTCCGGGCCGGGAAAAAGACCGGGCTCAAGCGCACCAGCATCGACCTGGTCTATAAAAAGCCGGCCCACGGCGCCTTCAAGGACATGGACACCGGCCCCGCCAATATTTTTTCCATGAACATGCAGCCGGCGGAAACGGTCTCTTTCTCGCTGATCACCAAGCACCCCGGCCCCAAGCTCTGCTTCACTAAAAAAACGATGGGCCTGGACTACAGGGAGCACGCCGAGGAATTTGCCGCGCCCACGGATTACGAGCGCCTGCTGATAGACGCCATGGCCGGCGACAGGACGCTGTTCCTGAGCCCTTTTGAAATGCGTTTCATGTGGGAATTCCTTTCCCCGCTGCTGGCCGCCTGGCAGGGCGCCCCGGCGCAGGATCCGCTGTACCGCTACCGGCCCGGCACGCCGGGGCCGGCCGAAGCCGCCGCGCTGATAGAAAAAGACGGGAGGGCCTGGCTTTGAAGGTCCGGCAGGTAAAAAGATTCCGCAGCAGTTCCGCCATGGCCGCCTGCGCGGCCGGGCTTTTCAGGCGCGCGCTGCGCCTTAGCCGCGCGCCGGCTTTCACCGTTGCACTGCCCGGAGGGAAGACGCCTCTGGAGCTTTTCAAGGCGCTGGCCGCCGCCGCCCTTCCCTGGGACAGGGTACATTTTTTCATGTCGGACGAAAGACTGGTCCCCCGCGCCGCCGCCGGTTCCAATTTCGGGCAGGCGCGCAGGCGGCTCTTCTCGAAAATAAACATCCCGGCCGGCAACCTGCACCCGGTAAGGAACAGCTCCCCCGCCGCCGCGGCCGCCGCCTATGAAAAAGAACTGAGGACCACCGCCGGGCCGGCCGGCGTTATCGATATAGTTATTCTCGGCCTGGGCGAGGACGGGCATACCGCGTCGCTGTTCGCGGGCTCTCCCGCGCCCGGCACCGGCAATAAACTCGCGGGTCCTTCCCTGGCCCCGGCCGGCGCCGCCCCGCGCAGGCGCGTTACGCTCACGCCGGAGGCTATCAACCGCGCCGCCCTGGTGGTGCTTATGGCCGCAGGTCCCGCTAAAAAAAATATTTTCAAAGCCGCCGCGAAAGGGAACAAAAGCATCCCGGCCGGGGCCCTCAGGCCCCGCGGCGGCTATTACCTGCTTTTCTCGGAAAAGTAAGACTGAAAGGACATAAATAAAGAACCGCCCGCGGAAAGCGGGCGGTTCTTTATTTTTCTCTCTAAGGCTTACAGGCTGTTCAGCAGCTGCTCCACGGCCGTCGAACCGTTGCCGCGCAGCGGGGTCACGGGCTCGGTAAAGACCACGTCCGTATAAACGTCGCTGGCCTTCAGGGCGTTGCCGGGCAGCACCGGTATGGTCTGCGTCACGCAGTGGATGGAGCCGCCGGCGGTGATGCTGTCGTCGGAGGGCACCTGCACCACGGTCACGCCCGGGATCCCGGCCTCGTAGGCGGCTTTGGCGGCCGCTTCTTCCGTGGAATGACCGGAGTAGGAAGGTATGATGGCCACTTTGTTGACTATCAGCGAATTGGTGTAGGTGTACCAGGTGCCGTTCTCCTGCCAGGCTTTGACCGGTATGACCTTGAACATTTCGCCGTCGGCGGCCTTGCGGTTCTTGAAGAAAGCCATGGCTTTCTCGGAATTGGTCTTGAACGGCTCGGTGTCGGCCACGGAGATCAGCACCGTGTGGTCGTTGAGCAGCTTCATGAACATGTCGATATGGCCGGTGCCGTCGGAGGGCTCGCCGGGATAGCCGGAATATTCAAAAGTATAGATGTTCTTGACGCTGAAATAGGACTTGAGCGCGGCGTCCACCTGGTCCTGGGTCTTGTCGGAGTTCCAGATATAGGTGCGCTTGGTCATGTACAGGTTGCCCTTGGAGTCCACCATCAGGTTGCCGCCGTCAAGTATTATCGGCATCGCGTACACTTCTATCTTCTTGGCCTTGCCGAGGTTGGCGGGGAGGGCATCGTCGTTGCGGCGGTACTGGTAATGGCGGTAAGTGGTGTCCACTATGCCGGGCTTGTTCTGGCCGGCGCTGACGCCGAAAGGACCGTAGTCGCGCATCCACACGGTGTCTATCTTGGCGTTTATGCGGCTGTATTTGGCGGCGGGCACGCCCTGTATGGAGGCCGGGGCGGCGACGCCCCAGAGCTGCGCCTGACCGGGGCCGGTCACGGCCTGGCCTATGGCGGCAAGCATATCGGTGTAGCCAGCCCAGCCTATGACCACGGCGCCTACGGGCTCGTATTCGGCGGGAATATGGAAATCGGCCGGGGGCGCGGCTTTTTCCCCGTACGTTATGGAAGGAGCCCCCCCGTCCGATATTTCGCGGGCGGAGTCGATCCAGTTAGGGAGAGGTTTTGCGATATCCAGGGCGAAAGCCCCGGTGGAGAGAATGCTTAAGAACGACAGCGCGATAAACCCGTTGATCTTCTTCATGCAGGATCCGCCTTGTTGTAGATTGCGCGTTCTTCAGAACGCGGCCCGAACAGTTCCAAATACTGCGCTAATAAATTATAAGTTTAATGGCTTTCCCTGGCATGAGCACAAAGGGCAGTCCGGGCATGGGTCCAAAGGCCCATCCGATATAATTAAGGAAGCAGGGGAGGGAACTGCGGGAAAGGCTTATTCCTCGCTTTTCTGATCGTCAGCAGGCGCTTGCGGGCGGTGACGCTGGCCGCCTGTGACCCCGTCCGGCCGTTTAAAATCTATGACATGCCGCCGCCACCTGGTATTAGCATATTTCAGGCCCATTACCACCTGCCCGCTGTTTTCAGTGGTCATGGTCAGATAGCTCATGGTGATCCCATGGTCGGCGCACAGTTCCGGGGTAGTATTGCAGGAGGTGGAATAGATCCCCGTCATCGGGCTTTCGAACCTGACCTCTATCCTTTTTAAAAACCTGTGGATCTCTTTTCGCAGCTCCAGCTTCCGCGCTGCGGGCAGACTGGCAAACTTCGGAGAATCGGGTGCGGCCACCTCGGCCGATTTAGTGTTATCTCCGTCGGTGACGTTAGCTTTCAGCAGCGTAGGCTCAGGAGGCACCTTAGCCTCCTCGTCGGTGACATACTTGACCTCCAGCCCTTTCTGCCTGTCCGTGACCACTGATTTCAGGAGGTCCGTATCTTCCTCCACGGCATCGTCGGGGGAGAGCATAGATTTGTCGCGTTTACTCTTGGTCGCGGCGCCGGCGGCCGTTTTATCCGCGTCGGCCGTTTTTCCTGCGTCGGCCCCGGTTTTACCATCCGCGGCCGCCCCGGCCTTGCCGTCCTCGGCCGCTTTCGGGCCGGAAGCGGCAGGAGCAGACCCCCCCCCCACGGCACCGGCTCCGGCCGCGGCCGCGGCGCCGCCGGACATTTTGGAATTATAGCTGCTCTGGGCCCCGGACCTCTCGCTTTCGGAAGCGCCGTCAAGAGAAGCTGTGCCTTTTCCCTGCGCATTGTTGAAGCCTGAGGCGGCGTTGCGCGCCTTGTCACCGTAGTCCGCGCTGCCCTTGCCGTAGCCGGGACCTGATTCGGAACCGCCCGGCCCTTCCCTGGGGGTCAGGGAGGCGAAAGACCGCGGCGCCGCGCTGCGCAGCCCCTCCTGCGCCGGCACATTAAGCACCGCGCGCGGAGAATAGGCCGGCGCCTTGACCTCGGGGGAAGCGGAGCCGTCCCACGCCACCTTCTTGGAAGCAGCCTTGGGAGCGGGCCCGGCTGCGGCTTCGGTAAGGCTGCCGCCGGCTCCGCCGCCGGCCACGCCGCCGCCGGACGCGCCGCCTTCGCCCATATCCGCCCAGGGATTACCCCCGGACGCGCCGCCGTCTTCGGAACTCTTCTTGAAATATTTTTCGAACTCGTCCTCGGCGGAATACTGCTCCTGGGCGGGCTCCTGCCGCGCGTCCGCGGTCTGCACGGCGGGAGCGGCGGGCCCGGCGCCGCCGCCGAAGAAGCCGGAGAGATAGTTCCCGGCCCTGGTTTTCAGCTCCGCGCCTTTTTTTTCGACGTCGTGGAAATAAACGGAAGCGGTGGACGCCGCGCCGCGGAGATCGAAATGAGAACGCATCCCTTCGGGCTTTCTGGATTCCGCGTCCATATAGACGAAGAACAGGAACCCGCCGGTAAGAACAACGGTGGAAGCAAAAGCGAGCACGAAAACCGGTTTCGAATTGCCTTCCATAACTCCCTCTCCCGAGCCGCGCCAGGCGCGCTCTTCACCGGAGAAACCGCTGCCGCCTCTCGACCGTCCGGGCTGCCGCAAAACTCCCGGAATTCCCTACCGATAGTATAGACGCTTTTTTCGGATTCTGCCAGCCCCCCCCCGGCCGGGCCGCGCGCTTTCTCGTCGGAGAGAAGCCCCGCTTTATCTTAAAAATAGGCCTTGACAAGTCAAGCCGTTCAGGCCTTCAGGTCGTCATCCCCGCCTGTTACGATAACGGCATAAAAGCAGGGAAAGACCGCGCCGCGGTTACGCAGGGAAGAACCTGAAGCTGTATTCAAGGAGTGCAGGTTACCGGCGGGAACAGATAAGGAGCTGTTATGCCGGGCCGCAGGGAAGCGGCAGAGAGCGACAATGCCGAAGCCGCGAAGTTAGGACCGCTAGATCGCGCGGGCGCGCCTGAGGCCCCACAGCGAAGCCAGGGCGAAGACGGCGCTGGGCGCCAGTCCCGCCGCGAACGGAGGCAGCAGTTCGGCTTTGCCCGCCTCCTGCGTCATTATTATAACGGCCCAGAAGAAAAACCCCACGCCCACGGCCAGCCCGAAGCCCAGGATCCTGTTGTTGGTGCGCAGCATCAGCACCATCGCGGCGCCTATCAGGGCCATGGCCGGGTTCGCCAGCGGCGCGGCCAGCTTTACCCAGAGCAGCGTGTTCTCGGCGGTGGAAGGCGAGCCCACCACGCGCAGCCGGCGCAGCCGGCGCAGCACTTCCAGGGAAGAGACCCCTTCCGGAACGAGTTTTTCCAGGATCAGGTCCTCAGGGGGCACGGACACCCCGGACTCCCACGCGTCGAAATTTTTCATTATCGGGGCGGCCTCGCCGGCGTACTTTATGGACACCCCGTCGGAGAAGACCCAGCGGCCGGCATCCTTCCGCCAGCGGGCCCGGGCGGCGTTCACCTCGGTGAACAGGCGCCCTTCCTTATAGATGTTGAGTATTACCCCCTCCATCAGCTGGCGCCGGCCGTCGAAGATCCGCGCCGTCACGAAAACCTCGTCGCCGGCGGAGAAGGAAACGTCCTTTTTTATGACCTGCCGCCAGTCGTCCCGCTCGCGCAGCTTGTTCTCGAAGATGTATTCGGAGCGCAGGTAAAAATCCGGCGCCACGGTCTCCTGCAGCAGCAGCTGGCCGGCCCCGGTCAGCGCCGCGCAGGCCAGCAGGGGCTTGAGCATATCGAAAGGCCGCCAGCCGCCGGCCAGGCCGGCTTTCCACTCGCCGCGCGAGATCATGCCGCCCAGCGCGGACAGCACCGCCAGCAGCGTGGCGATGGGCATCATCTTGACCATGAAATAAGGCGTCTGGTAGAGGATATACCGCGCGAACAGCCCCGGGCCGGCGCCGCTCTTCATGAAAAAGTTCAGGTTGTCGAAAAGGCTGCCGAAGATCAGCAGCAGGCAGAACACCGCCAACCCGAAGCCGAAAGGGGCCCAGAAACTGCGCGCGATGTAGCGGTAGAATATTTTATTCATCGGCGGATCACCTGGCGAACAGGCGCTGTTTCCACAGCCACAGCCCGGCGGCTCCCGTCAGCGCGGCGGGCGCGAAGACGGCCCAGGGGAAAAGCCCCGGGTACTTGCGCGAAAGCACCATGCCGCTTACCGTCAGGCCGTAGTAAAAAAAGATTATCAGCAGGCTCAGGGCGAAACCGGCCGAGCGCCCGCGCTTGTCCAGCGCCACGCCCAGCGGCGCGCCCACCAGGAAGAACACCAGCGGCGCCAGGGCCAGCGCGAAGCGCGAGGCGGCCTCAATGCGGAATTTGGCCGCCACCTGCTCGTCCGCTATGCCGTCGCGCAGCCTCGCCATGATGCCCGGGGTGGAGATCTCGCGCTGGTTGAGCTTGCGCGCCCGGCCGCTTTCGGAAAAGAAAGGGAGCATGGTCTTGTACGAGGCGAAGCTCCCGTAAAGCAGCTTGCCCGCGCTGCCGCAGTCGGTCTGGCTGAACTGCCCGTCAGAAAGCTCTATCTCCAGCCCCTGCTCGCGGGCCATCCGGTAGCGCCCGTCGAGCGCGGTCAGCTTGGTGACGAACGCCGGGGAGTCGCCTTTATTGATGCGCTGGATGAGCTTCACGCCGCTCATTTTCCCCGTAAGGCCGTTCACTTCGCGCGCGTACAGCACCCAGTCGGAGATCTGCTGGAAAGTGCGCGGCTTCAGCTCTATCTTGGTGACGCGGTTTATCATCGAGATGGTGTAATCGGTGGACCGCTTCAGGCCTTTGGGGCCGGCCCAGTTGTTGACGAACACCAGGAACAGGGAACAGAGAACGGCCGCGCCGAAAACCCAGGAAAAAATATCGTAGAAAGAGAACCCGCCGGCCCGCAGCGCCATTATTTCCCCGTCCTGCGACATCTGACCGAGGCTGAGCAGCACGGCCAGCAGGAAAGCCAGCGGCAGGGAAGTGCCCAGGATGTTGGGCGCCAGGTAGAGCATGCTCTTGGCGAGGAAATAGAACGAGAAGCCGGCCAGCACGCCCTGGTTGACCATCTGCACGAAATTCAGCATCACCAGCAGGGACGCGAAGACGAACAGCGAAAGCAGAAGGTGTTTCGCGAAAACGCGCAGGATGTAAAGCCGGGCTATGGGCACGAGCATACCAATTATTCTATTATATATGGACGTCGCCGTGGAATCATCGCGGCGCCGCAGCCCCCCTTTGTACGGTGGGCAGTTTGCGTTTGCCCGGAAATCTATTTTGAGACCGATAAAACTCAGGGAACTGTCGCTGACGCTGCTGCTGCCGCTGCTGGCATGCGCGGCAGGCGCGCGCGCGGCCGAACTGCCGGCTCAGCTCGGCTCCGCGGCGGGCGAGCGCTTCCTGCTGCTGGAGCGGGACACCGGCCGCCCGCTGCTGGACGCGGACGTTTCCACCGCGGCCGATACGCCCGGGCTGGACGCGCTGGCTTCGGAGCTGCCGTTCTCCTACAGCGAAGACGCCTGGAACGCCGCGCGCGAAGCGGTGGAGAGCGGCAATATCCCCGGAGAAACCGCCGCTCCCGCGCCGGCGGTGGAGGTCTCCTCCGGCGCTCCGCTGGCGCCGGAACCGCAGGTGGAGTTCAAGGAATCCGGCACGACCCTGTCGGTGACCGGGCGCAAAGTGATAGCGCTCAGCTACAGCGGCAAGAAGTTCCTGAACCGCCAGACCACCGTCACCCGCGCCCAGAGCCTCAGCCTGTTCGAGATAACCCAGCAGATGCAGGTGCGCATGCAGGGCAAGGTGGGCGAAAAGATAACCGTGAACGTCGACTATGACGACACTAAACAGGACAAACAGGACATCTCCGTGGTCTACCAGGGCGACGCCAACGAAGTGGTGCAGAACGTCTCTTTCGGCGACATAGACCTTTCCCTGCCCGCCACAGAATTCGTTTCCTATAACAAGCAGCTGTTCGGCATCAGGGCCGACCTGAAGACGAACCGGCTGAAATTCACTTTCGTAGGCTCGCGCACCAAAGGCGTGACGAAGACCAAGCAGTATACCGGCAACACGCAGTTCCAGACCGCGGACCTGGCCGACACCAGCTACCTGCGGCGCAAATACTACGACGTGTCCTTCGGCAACACGGCCCGTCTCCCGATAAAGTCGGCGTCGGAGCGCATCTACATAGACCAGCAGACCCAGGCCCCGGTGGACGGCGTCATCGTGCTCGCCATGACCGGCAAGGATATGGCCGTACAGACCTCGTCCTATACCGGCCGCTTCCAGCTGCTGAACCCCGGCACCGACTACATCATGGACTATGCGAAGGGCCTTTTGACCTTCAACCGCACGCTCAACACGCAGGACGTGGTGATCATAGACTACCAGAACGCGGGCGGGACCTATCTTTCGCAGAACCCCTCCACTACGTCAGTCACCGCTTTAGCCGCCGTGGTGGCGCCCGCCATAATCAAGACGCAGAACGATATCGCGCTGTCCTCCGACACGGCGGTCTCGAGCCTGCAGGTGTCGCATTTACAGGAGCAGAAGACCTATTATTCCATCGGCCAGAGCAACCTGGTCCGCGACGACGGCCGGGGGAACTTCACGCTGAAGATACAGGACCTGAACCGCAACGAGGTGCTGCCCACGGTAACGAACAATATGCCGAAGTACCCGGACAACATCGAGGTGGACTTCGAGCAGGGCATATTCCACCTCAAGCAGCCGTTCACGCTCGACGGCGCGCCGGCCTCCAGCCCCGACCCGCAGGTCTATTCCGCCTCGCCGGTCTCAAAGCGCGTGATAAGGGTGGAATATTCCTACCGGTTCAAGACCTTCCTGCTCGAGCCGGACATCGTGCTGCAGTCGGAAGTTATACGCGTCAACGGCGCTAAATTCGGCCGCAACGAGGACTATTTCATAGACTACGAGTCAGGCTTCATAACCTTCTACTACCCCGAGCGCATCGGCCAGGACGCGAAGATAGACATCACCTACGAAGTTTCGCCCTTCGGCGGCGTGGGCAACCAGTCGCTGGTCGGCGGCCGGGCGTCCTACGACCTGGGCAGCCATTTCTCGCTGGGCTCGACGCTGCTCTACCAGGGCGGCATAAAATCCAACTCGGTGCCCAGCGTCACGGACCTGACCAACAGCATGATGGTCTATGAAGGCGACGCCCAGTTCAAGGGCCTGAACCTGCTGGGGCTCAGGACCACGCTGTCGGGCGAGATCGCGCAGAGCCGGATGAACCCGAACATGAACGACTACGCCCTGGTCGACAACATGGAAGGCGTGAAGCAGGACGACTCCGCCTCGCTGGACAGGAACTACTGGTTCATAGCCGCCAACCCGACGCTGGCCCCGGCGAGCCCGGACGCGCTCGACTGGCAGAGCGAGGTAGTGAAGCTGCGCGACATCAACCCTGCCTCCACGTCCGACGGCACGCAGCAGGTGCTCTCCGTGCATTATGATTTCAGCGTTTCTTCCGAAGTTTCGATAGTTTACCCGCTCTCCCCCACCGGGGTGGATTTCTCCCAGAAGAACATGATGGAGCTGGTGGTATTCGGGTCTAACGGTACCGCCGCCGGCACCGAAGGCCCCCAGTTCAATATTCACATGGGCCAGATAAACGAGGACGCGGATAACACCGGCGGGCAGAACTTCGTCTGCACCTCGGGCCTGACGCTGGCCAACGCGCCCAAGAGCGAGGACACGAACTGCGACGAGCAGGTTTCCAACGCGGAGGATATAGGCTGGCTCTACGCCCCGCCCGGCCTGCCGCAGCGGCGCTACGGCGGGACCAACGGCCGGCTGGACTCCGAGGACCTCAACAGGAACGGCCGCCTGGACGCGCAGGACTTCACCGGCGGCAGCTTCGGCTATGTCAGTAATTCAAAGTTCACGGACAATAACGATTCTCTCGCCCCGCTTAAGAACACCATTGACTTCTCCGGCTGGCACACCCTCATCATGCCGATGAAAATAGCCTCCGCGGACGCCTATAAATGGAACGCCATTAAGCAGGTGCGCATCTCGCTCAAGAAGTCCGCGTTCTCGGGCGCGCCGGTGTCCGGCACGATAAAATTCGCCAGGATCTCCGCCGTGGGGAACACCTGGAACGTGCAGGACAGCACCACGCCTTCGGACACGGGCATCCTGCATGTGGCGGCGGAGAACAACCTGGACAATGTCAGCTATACGCCCATTTACGAGGCCGGCGGCGACGCGCCCGGGGTCTTCAAGGACCTGTACGGCACGGTCTCCGAGCAGAAGCAGAAGACCAATTCGAAGAACCTCTCGGAGCAGACCCTCGCGCTGAGCTACGAAGGGATCACTTCGACCTCTACGGCCTACGTGTACAGGAAATTCTCCCGCCCCGTGGACATTTCCCAGCACGCGGAGTTCCGCTTCCTGATCAAACCCGAAAATCTGTATCCCAACACCAGTTTCTACCTGCAGCTGGGCGACGCGAATAATTATTTCCGGGCCGAGATCCCGCTGGCTGATTTCACGGAATGGCGCCTTATAACCATCGACCAGCAAGACCTCAACGGGGATAACATACCGGATATCTGGACGAACGGCTCCAATTACAATGTAACGATCTCCTCCAGGGGTACTCCCAGCCTTCAGCAGGTGTCGCAGATCATCACGGGCGTAACGGCCGCCGCGGACGGGGCCGCGCATAGCGGCACCGTCTATCTCAACGAGGTCCACCTGGCCAAGCCGCTGACGCGGGTGGGCAACGCCCGCAAAGTGGAAGGCTCTTTCGAGATCCCCGGGTGGCTGAACTTCGGCGGCAAGCACCGCTACGTCGACCGCAATTTCCAGACCCCGGTGACTGTCATTGCCAACCAGGACAACGAGCAGCAGACCGGGTACATGAACATTACCCGCCTCTCCTTCCTCCCGGTCAACGTTACGGCGGCGCGGCAGATAACGGCCACGCCCAACGCCTTCGTCACCGGCTCCAACAACCTGGTGAACTCCATGCAGCAGGGCCGCGTGAAAAAATTCGACGGCACCGCCACCGGCTCGCTGGCCATTAAGGCGCTGCCCAAATTCGGCTTCAATTACACCAAAGGCGTAACGGATTATACGGTGCTGAGCCGCAAGGACAACAAGGACATCTACGCCGCCAATTTCACCTACGCCGTCCCCGGCTCTTTCTTCCTGCTGCCGGAGAAGGTGGACGCCAATTACTCGCTGGGGCGCAGCAAGGTAACCTATGACCCCACCCGCCTGCTCAACCTCGCCGACCTGTACGACACCGACGAGCGCACGGATATCTACGGGGGCAAGCTGGCTTTCGTGCCCTGGAAAGGCGCTTCTTTCAACCCGGGCTACGCGCTGCAGACGGCCAGGGAACAGCGCGTTCCGCTCAGCGCGCCCGCCACCTTCGAACGCTATCCCAAATCGATGCAGCAGACGGTGGACCTGAACTCTAATTTCCCGCTGGCGCGCTGGTTCAATCCGTCGGCCAGCTACTCCATCACCACGATGGAGAACAACAACCTCACCATCACCACCGTCACGGTGGCCCGGAGCTCGGCGGTCTTTTCGCCGGGCATGATCAAAGCCGTGACCCGGACGGCGCAGGGCTCCGTCAGCCTGACGCTGTCGATGAACGACCTGCTGCCCACCAGCAAGCTGCTGCGCTCGCTCACGCTGTCCTCCAACTACCAGATACAGGACGGCGATTCCTGGTCCAACATAGAGAAGGAATACGACACCCGCTCGAAGATCTGGCTCAGGGATTCCCTGAGGCCGTCCAGCCCGCTCGCCCTGCGCAATTCCGTCACGCTGCGCGATACGGTAACCTCCAACCAGCGCTGGCAGCCTTTCGAAGGCTACGGGCTCAAAGGCCGGCTGGCCACGCTGAACACCCTGTCGGTGACCAACAATTACAGCAACGCGGTGCAGCGTTCCGAAGTGACCGGGACCATCACCAAGAACGTCAACCGCACGTTCCCCGACATGATAGTGTCCATGTCCCAGCTGGAAGTGCTCACCCGCACCGGCCGCTGGGCGCAGAACGCCACCGTGAACATAAAATACTCGCACAACAGCAACGAGTCCAGGGACATCTCCCTCGATAACTCCGACACTTACGGCATGGACCTGCGCTTCAAGCTGATAAACAAGGTTGATACCGCCGCCAGCTATAACCTGCGGCTGTCCGGCAAGCGCGACCTGCGCCTGGACCGCGTCACGCAGGACGTCAGGCACAACGACTTCACGCTGCAGGGCGCCATGGATTACCGCAAGATGCGCCTGACGCCGAAGGTAGACTACGTCTCCGACGTTACGAAGGGCACGCTGGGCATAGTGACGCAGAACACGAAGACCATCACCCCCAGCCTGCTGATGAAGGCCGATTTCCAGCTGCCCAAAGGCCTGCGGGTGCCGTTCACCAAGAAGACCATAATGTTCACCAACCGCATCATCTGGACCACCACGCTCAGCTACGCCATCCAGTCCTCGCCCATCACCATCGCCGAGAACAGCCGCCTGTTCTCGCTGAACTCCAGCGCGGACTACGAGGCGGCAAAGAACCTGCGCCTCACTTTCAACCTTGGCCTGCAGCGCCTGTGGCACAAGTACCTCAAGCAGGACGAATACGTGTCCTACCAGGCCGGCAGCACGCTTACTTTCCAGTTCTAGAACGGCGGCAGAAGTTCAGGGGGGTCGGGGAAAATGGGGTTAGAGCCCGGGAAGATCTGGAAATATTTATTGAACGCGGTGCTGCCGCGGGCCTGCCCGCATTGCGCCGCCGACCTGCCTTACCTGGAGCCGGGGCCGCTGTGCCCGGCCTGCGCGGCGCGGCTGGAGCCGCTGCCGGAACTGCACTGCAAAAAATGCGGCCTGCCGCTGACCGCCGGCGGCGCGGCCTGCTACGACTGCCGCGGCGCGGGGCCGCGCGCGCTGGATGCCGCGCGCTCGGCGCTGGTGTTCAATCCGCAGCTGCGCAGCCTCCTGCACGCGTTCAAATACGGCGGCAGGGAGGACCTGGCCGAGTTCTTCGCCGCGGAGATGGCCGCCGCCATGGACAGGTTCGGCGTCTTCGCCGGACACGATTTCATCCTGGACGTGCCGCTGCACCCGTCGAAACGGGCGGCGCGGGGCTACAACCAGGCGGAGCTGCTGGCGCGGGGGCTGGCCCGGCGCAGGAACCTGTTCTACCTTGCCGGCGCCGCCAGGCGCGTAAAGAACACGCCCAGCCAGACCTCGCTCTCGAAAACCGAGCGCAGGCGTAACATGACCGGGGCTTTCAAAGCGGTAAAGCCGGAACTTGTGAACGGGCGCCGCCTGCTGCTGATAGACGACGTAGCCACTACGCTGGCCACGCTGGAAGCGCTGGCCGCGGAGCTGAAAGCCGCCGGGGCGAAGTCGGTCACGGCCTACACGCTGGCCCGCGAGCCGTAAGGCATACTGCGGCCGGTCCGTTCAGTCGGCGTCCCAGACCAGCGTGGCTGCGGATCCGCCCGGGAGGGTCACCGCCGCGTCCTTGCCGCCGTACCGGACGATAAGATTGGCCTGGGCCGGCGAGCCGTTAAGGACTATAAGCACCAGCGAACCCGACGGCGTTCTGAACGCGGCGTTGGGCAGCGACGGCGGCAGCGTGGAGGCCACCCTGACGGAACCGGGCCTGACGAATTTCGCGGCGTGGGCCAGCACATAATACGCCACGTCGCGCTTTACAAGGCCGGGGCCGATGGTCAGCGCACCCTGGCAGTTCAGGCAGCCGCCTTCCGTATGCGGCCCGTAGGCCGGGTCCGAGGCCAGGTTCCACTCCAGCACGGTCCTGCTCCAGTTCCTGGAGCCCTCTATTATCAAAGCCCCCAGGTGCCACTTGAAATCGGCCGCGAAATTGCTCGGCCCGCCCACCCATTGTTCGGTGAAATAGACGTTCTTGTCCGGGTACGCGTCATGCACCGCCGCCATGGCCGTGATCTCGCCGCCGTATTTATGGAAAGCGGAACCGTCGACATACTTCCGGGCTTCTTTATCCGCCAGTATGTCCAGCGGGTATTCCGGCCTGTCGCAATTGTGGTCGTACAGAAGTATTTTTGTTCTTATGCCCTCTTTCGCGAACGCGGGCCCGAGGTGTTTCTTTATAAAAAGCCCCTGCGTCTCGGCCGGCATGAACATGCTGGGGTTATTGTCCGGGTTCAAAGGCTCGTTCTGTATGGTGAGAGCGTCGATCGCTATCCCCTCGGCCCGCATGGCTTTGATATATTTCACCAGGTAAGCCGCGTAAGCGCCGTAATACTCCGGCCGCAGCGAGCCGCCCTTCGGGCTGTCGTTGGTCTTCATCCAGGCGGGCGGCGACCAGGCCGAAGCGAGCAGTTTCAGCGCCGGGTTTATTTTCAATATCTCCTTCAGCGCCGGGATAAGCGCCGCCTTATCGGGCCCGAGGCTGAATTTCTCCAGCCCGGGGTCGCGCCCGCCCGGCGGCAGGTCGTCGTAGGAGAACGCCCGCTCGTCCAGGTCGGAGGCGCCTATGCTGACGCGCAGGTAGCTGAGCCCTATGGCGGCGCCTTCAGCGGAGAACAGCTCTTTGAGCAGGGCGGCCCTTTCCTCCGGCGGCAGGCCTAACAGCAGGCCGGCGCTGCCCCCGGTAAGCGTGCAGCCGAAGCCGTCCATCGCCTGGTAGGTCACGCGGGGGTCGATAGCGATGACCGGCCCTGATGACACGGCGGGCCGGGCCGTGAACGGGACCTGGCCGGGCTGTTTCTGGAACTTCACCGAGCCGTCCGCCTTCGTCAGCCAGAATTCCGAGGCCGCGCGGCTAAAGACCGGCAAAAAGAATATCAGGCCTAACGGCAGGATGAACTTTAAGGTTTTCATCCTGAAATTATATAAAAGATACCGGAGACGGATGGGGATCCGGGGCCAGGCGCGGGGCGGAACAGGTAATGGGGCTTAAAATTCCACGTCGAAGATGTACGCGGAATAGGGGGACATCTGCTTCAGCCGCAGGCCGCCGGAAAGTTCCTCGGCCTTGAAGGAGAAGAAACGGTCGGAGAGCTCCTCGAACAGGGCCGTGGTCTCCCCGTCGCTCTTGATGGAAACGTTCACGATCCCGCAGGCGGGCTCGGCCGAATAGTTCACGGCCACCACCTTCAGGGTGCGCCGCTGGGCCCAGGACCAGGCAAGGATGTTCACGTTGCTGTGGTTTTCCGCGTCGCAGGGACGCACGTCCACCAGCGACCATTCCCCCCCGTGAAAGGCGGGATGGTCGGTTATCTTAAGGAGTTTAACGTAGAACTTCCTGACTTCGGGGTCCGGCACCCGCTCATAAAGCTCTTTGAGCTGCAGCGGCGGACGCACTTTCACGCCGTCCAGCTGGTTGTCGTTGTAGAACCGCAGGCCCTTTATCGTGGAGACTACCACCGCCGCCGCCAGCGCCTTCTGTTTCCCGAAGACCGTCAGCGCGGGCTGCTCGTCGTGGTTCTCTATAAAGCGGGCGGACCGCTTCTGGTAAAGCTTCTCGGCGCGCAGATGGCCGCGCACTTCCTGCGGCCCGTGGAAGCGCAGGCGGTCGTAGGTGCCTTTGTCGTAGGTATAATCGAACCCTATCTGCTGCACGCGCCATTCCAGGCCCCAGTAAACCTCGGCCAGAAAAACAAATTCCGGGTGTTTTTCCTTTATCGCGCGGATGGCGCTTTCCCAGAACTCGTCCTGCGGCCGCCGGTAGCTGCTGCGGTTGAGCAGCCAGCCCCAGGTGGTCTCGTGGATCTCGTTCAAGGTCAGCATCACCATGTCGCAGCGCACGCCGTCGGCCATGTCCGCTATGCGCAGCAGCACGTCGAGCACGCGCGCCCTGGTATCGGGGTTGAAATAGTTCAGCTGGGCGGTATCCGTCCAGGCCGGGAAGTTGGGGTCGCGGCCGTACGCGATATAGCGCTTCTTGTCCCCCACCGTCACTTCGAAGAACCAGTCGGGATGCGCTTTAAAATCCTCTTCGGAACCGTTGATGAAGCATTCCGGGTGTTCCTGCACGTAGGGATTATCCTTGGCCGTATGGTTGGAGACCAGGTCCACCATCAGCTTCATGCCCATGGAGTTGAGCTTTTCCCTGAGGCCCTTCAGCTCCCATTCGAAACCGAATTCGGGATTGAGCTTGTACCAGAAGACCGAGTAAGGGGAGGCGCCTATCGCGTCGGGGCCGAAGCCGGGCGGCAGCCGCTTTACGTCCTCGAGCAGCGCCTTGTCCGCTTTGGCCACGCGCTCGGATTCCGGGCTGAGAGCCCAGACGCCCATCAGCCAGATAATATCGAAGCCCAGGTGCCGCAGTTCCTGCCATTCGTCGTCCGGCACGGAGGAAAGCGTCATTTCGGGCATGGAATACTTGAGCCGGAGCTGCTTAAGCCAAAGCCCGGTGTTAAGCTCGATCAAATGCGGATTAGAACGCAGCACATTGCCCTCGCTACCGATCGCCGATAAATTTTATATATCTCTACCCTTAGTTAATTATAGCAAATAGCGGTCCGCTACTTCAGATCCAGCAGCCGGTACTCGCCGGGCTCCAGGCTGCCGGTGAACCCGGCCTGCGGCAGTTCGGCCCGGGTGGCGTTCCAGGTGAGGTTCCCGATAACGGCCTTGCGCAGGCCCGGCTTGTCCTTGGACTTCAGGATATACCCGGCCCAGTTCTGCCCGGGCCCCGGCCACAGGGGTTCGATATCGTAAGCGCCCAGCTCCGCGCTCAGGGCGGCCGCCCCGGCCAGGACCTCCTGGTAAATTTTTTTCACCGCGGGGTCGCCGCCGTTCCAGTTAATTTCGCAGGGCACGCTGAACGGCAGCGGTTTGTGCTCCGAAGGGACAGCCGCGTCATAGCCTATCTCGGCGCCGGCATACATCATTACGCCGCCCGGATACAACAGCGTCAGCGCCAGAGCCGCGGGCAGGCGCCGGCCGTAAACCGTTTCGGGGGCCGGTTCGTCATGGTTGCCCAGGAACATCACCGAGCCCGCCCCGCCGGTCTGCCAGGCCAGGTACGCGGCCCTGTTCACGGAACTCTGTATCGCGCCGGCATTGCCGGCTTCGGTGGCGTTGTACCACCCGGTCTGCCCCTCCGGCCTGGCGTCCTCGTGCTTGCTGTAGATGGTATCGAAACCGCACGCGCCCAGGTCCTCCTGGTAGGCGTAGGCTTCGGCCATGAACGCCGCCGAAGGCTTGGCTTCCTTGACCGTCCAGATAAGCTGGCGGTAGAATTCCCCGGGCGGCATGGTCTTCTTCCAGGTGCGGGCGAACACGTTGTTAAGGGCCAGGTAGGCCATGTCCACCCTGAACCCGTCCACGTCGAACTTGGTAACCCAGCCTTTGACGATGGCCGTCATCCGGTCGCGCAGGCCGGTATCGGAATAATTTATCTGGGCGGTGTCTATCCAGCTCGAGACCCCGTCCCCGTATTCGAAGCCGCCGTGATGCACGCAGTATTTCTGCCCGTCGTGCCAGCTTTCGAAATACCCGTCCTTCGGGCACGCCCCGTCGTAGCGGAAGCTTACGAAATAATCCGGGTTCTCACCAAGCAGCTGCGAGTCCAGCGAGGTATGGTTAACCACGAAATCCACTATCACCTTAAGCCCCGCCTGGTGGGCGGCTTTCACGAACCCCCTGAAGTCCTCCTCGGTGCCCAGGTCCGGGTTCACGGTGGAATGGTCGCTGATGGAGTAGGGCGAGCCGCCGCCGGTGCCGGTCTGGCCGCGTACGCCTATGGGCAGGATACCCATGGGCCAGACCGTATCGAAACCCATGCGCTTTATAACGTCGAAGTCGGCGGCGCGGAACTCGCGGAAGAAAGCGCCCTGCGCTGCGGCGCGGCGCCCGGCCAGGTTATAGGCGCGCGGGAACAGTTCGTAGATCCTGGCCTTCTTGGCCCAGGCGGCCAGGTCGTAGCGGGCCATGTTGGCCTGCAGGCCGGATATGTAATTTTCCAGGAGAGCGGTGAGCCGGGAGCTCTTTTCTTCGGCCGGCAGCCGGGAATTTTTCAGCCCGTCCAGCGCCGTGCGCAGCTCGCCGGTCCAGGACACGTTCTTAAGCAGGGAATCGAGATAGACGAAATAATCGTTCAGGTTATTTAGGAAGGGCTGTACGCCGTATTTGCCCTCCAGTTCTTTCTTGGTCCAGAGGAAGCCCTCCAGGCCGGAGCTCTGCGCCTGAGCGGTCCACCCCCCCGAAGAGTTCCGGAACATGAACGGCCGCAGCTGCGGGGTCGGGCCGTTCCAGGCGCCGGAGGACAGCACCTCCTTCATCTGCCGCAGGAATTCGTTCTTCGCGCCGGGCCGGCCGCCCACGGGCCCGGGCAGCGCGTAAAAACCGCCGCCGTCGAAGAGGGCGGCGGCCCTGGCCCGCTCGGCCTCTGGTTCGCCGGCCGCGCAGGCGCCCGCGTACAGGGCCGCGCCCAGGCAATAAATTAAAAGGCGGCGGGCCAGGCTCATTTTTCCTCCGGCTCCCGCTGCTCCTCTTCCCGCCCGGGCACCAGCCAGCGCAAGGCCAGGCTATAGGCGACGAACCCGAAAATGACTATCAGCAGGACGCCGGAAAGGACCACCCGCCTGGCGCTGGAGAAGCCTTTGGAGGGGATGTCGCCGGCGTCCATTATTTCGTAGACCCACCATTTGGTGCCGGGCACGTTCGAGACGGAAACCAGGCTGGCGCGCCGCTTGAAAAAAACTTCGCGCGTGAAATTCTGGATGACCCGTTCCTGCGCGGCGGCCACCAGCGTCAGGATCTCCCGCGGCGCCTGGATGCCCGGCCTTACGGTGGACATGTTCATGGAATCGGCTATCACCTGGCCGCCGCCGTCCAGCAGGCCGAAATTGCCCAGCGAATTCTTGCCCAGCAGCCTGATCACTTCCCCGAGGTAGGCCAGGCTCAGCCGCCCGGCCAGGTAGTACCCGGGCTTGCCGCCGGAGGTCTCCACCGGCTGCGCCAGGATAAGCGCCGGCGGAGTGTATTCGCCGTATTCCACCGCCCCAGCGGGGGCCGCTGTTTTCGCGGCCTCCTCGAACACGCCGCTTTTGGCGTAATCGATGGCGGGCTTGCCGTCCTTGCCGGCGGACACGCGGCAGACCTCGCGGCCCGCGGCGGTGACCAGCGCGAGCTCGGAATAGATGAAGGGCATTTCTTTGGTGCGCTGCTCCATCGCGGCCCTTCTGCCCTCGGCGCCGGCCTCCCTGAATTTTTTATCTCCGGTCAGCCGCGACAGGTTGTAGTTCGCGTTCATCTCGTTGGCGATTATCCTGGCCCCGGCCAGGGTGCGCATCTCGAAATAGCGCAGCATGTCGTTCTTGCGCAGCGCCGTGTTCCCGTAAACGAAGTGCCCGCTGATTATCAGGAACGGCAGCAGGAAAAGACCGATGACCGCGGCCAGGAATTTATATTTACCGTTCATAAGTTCACCTCCGCACTTGCGGTTTGCCCTTCTTCCTCTCCAGCTCGAGGATGATCTTTTCTTTTTCCGCCGCCCATTCGCCGAACTGGGTTTCCATCCATTCCAGCACGCTCTGGAACCCTAGCCCTGCCACGGCGCAGAAGGCCCAGAGCGTCCACAGGTAATACCGCAGCGTGATCCCGCCGGCGGCGGAGATCTCGTTGATGGGGGCCAGCGCCAGCACCGGCAGAAAAACCGCGGCCAGAAAGACCAGCAGCGCGTCTTTCTTCAGGACAAAGGCCGAGTAAAAACCCAGGAAAACGAAAATGATGATAAGCTTGTAATGAACGGCCTTGGGCAGCTCATAGGCCAGGCTGCGCCCCAGCCCGCTGAAAGCGCCGCGCAGCGCGCCGGCCGCGCCGCCGCGGAAAACGAAAGCCGCGGCGGACAGGGGCGCGGTCAGCATGGGCGCCGCCGGGTCGCGCCGGTACTGGTCGATGTTGGCCCAGCGGCGCAGGGCCAGCTCCTGCGCGTAAAAAGAATTTTTATAATGCGCCCGCTGATAGGCCAGATAGGGGATCACCAGCAGGAATGCCAGGCCCAGGGAAACGCCGGCGGCCTTGTAGTTGAAGCTGCGGAAATTCAGCGCCGCGAACAGCCCGGCGGCCAGCAGTACCGCCCAGGCGGCGTCCAGGCGGGCCAGGCAGGCGAGCCCGCCGCAAAGCCCGGCCAGGACGGCCCGGCGCCTGTTAAGCGCGGCGGGGTCGAAGTAATGCCAGAAAAGCAGCAGGAAGAACAGGGCGTAGAGGTGGGTGTCGCCCTGCATGGCGTAATAGCCCAGGTACGGGTTCGCGGCCAGGAACAGCGCGGCCATCAGGCCCGCGAGAACGCCGGCCCGGCGGCGCAGCACCAGCACCGTCAGCACGGTCACGGCGGCGAACATCGCCAGCCCCTCCGCCCGTACCGCGGCGTCGGGGTCGGCGCCGAGGAACACGGCGGCCTTCAGCGCGAATACGGCCAGGGGCTCGGACAGGCCCGAGTCGTAAAAATACCGGGAACCGGCCGCCATCAGCGAGCGGGAGGCGGCCTCGCGCAGCGGCACTTCCCTGTAAACCTTCCAGCAGACCAGCAGGTTATAGGAAAGCATCACGAACGCGAACACCGCCAGCACCCTGACGGCGAGCTTATCGAAATCAATTTTGGAAAAAATATTATTCGCAGCCGCCATTGTCCGCGCTCCCCTATATTTAATAAAGTATATAAAATTAACCGCAAAAAGGCTTGGAACTATGCGCGAACTTACCGTGGAATTCAAGAAAATAGTAGGCGAGGGGAAAGCGCTGGGCCGCTCGGACGGCAAGGTGGTGTTCTGCTACGGCGTACTGCCCAATGAGACCGCCCGGGTGAGAACTACCGTAGAAAAGCGCAATTTCATGGAGGCCGAACTGATAGAGGTCCTCACCCCCTCCCCCCGCCGCGTAGCTCCCGCCGAGGACCATTACCTCAGCTGCTCGCCCTGGCAGGTGATGGATTACGAATTCCAGTGCGAGACGAAAAAAGGCCTGATAGAGGACCTGCTCTACCAGACCACCAAGGAGACCATACGGCTGGACAAGTTCTACACCGCGTCGAAGGCGTTCGGCTACCGCACGAAAATAGAGTACAGCTTCACGGGCCCCGCCGGGCACCTGTCCTTCGCGTTCCACAAGCGCGGCAATTTCCGCGAGATGTACCTGCTGCCCGGCGGCTGCGCGCTGATCAGCCCCGAGGCCAACGCCGCCGCGCTGGAGATCCTGGCGATGATCAATTCGCTGAACCTTTCAACCTCCGACGTCAAGACGCTGATAATCCGCGAGGCGAAGAAGCCCGGCAGCCGCGTGGCCGTGCTCTACCTCAAAAGGCAGGATATAGTGCTGCCGGACATGAAAAGCCCGCGTCTCAACGGCTTCGTGGCGGCGTACTCCAACCCGCTCAGCCCGATGAGCCAGGTGGACGCCATCCTCAGCGCCTGGGGCGACGATTTCGTGACGGAGGAGCTGCTGGGCGGGAAGTTCTCCTACGGCTTCGACTGCTTCTTCCAGAACAACATGGAACTTTTCGAGGAGGCGCTCAAGGAGATACGCGGGGCCGCTTTCAAATGCGGCAAGCTGGTGGACCTTTATTCCGGGGTGGGCGTGATAGGCCTTACGCTGCGCGACCTGGCGGACAAGGTCTACGCGGTGGAATCCTCGGCGAACTCCGCGAAATACGCCGCGCTCAACGCGTCGGCCAACGGCGCCGCCAACTTCGAGATGGTCTGCTCGCTGTCGGAAAAGACCGCCGACGACCTGTTCGACGGGACGGACATACTGGTGCTCGATCCTCCGCGCGCCGGGCTGCATAACAAAGTGATAAAGCGGATCATGGAAATACTGCCCAAGCGCATCATTTACCTGTCCTGCAACCCCATCACCCAGGGCAGGGACGCGGCGTTCTTCCTGGAGAAGTATAAGATCATCCGCTCCGCGGGCTTCGACTTCTACCCCAATACGCCGCACGCGGAAACCCTGCTGGTATTCGAAAAAGAATAGCTGGACAGGGAATAAAAAAACCGGCGCCCGCTTTGAACGGGCGCCGGGATTTTTTTTGCCTGAGGCCTGTGCCTTATTTGCCTTTCTTCGTGGTGGCAGGGGCGGGGGTGGCGGCGGGAGCGGGAGTCGCGGCGGGAGCGGCTACAGCGGCGGGCTGCTCGACCACGGGCTGCTCGGCCACGGGGGCTTCCTGCTTCTTGCAACCGAAAGCGAACACCAGAGCCACTAGGGGCAGAGCGAACAGTACTGTCTTTTTCATTTTTCTTTCTCCTATAAATTCCCGGGGACTTAAGCGCCCCCGGGTAAATTTTCCGGCTTTAATGCCTTAAATTATAGTTCAATACTACATTTTTTGCCGCCCCGGGTTCAACAAGCCCCCCGGTCAGCGGAGCAAGGCCCGTTTTTTCGCGAGAAAAGCGCAGGCGGCGTCAAAAGTGAAAACCAGGGGCGCCGGTCCCGGGCCGGCGGGAGCCGGAGTTTCTCCCCTCAATGCCGCGGCCAGCAGCCCGCGGCCATGCTCCAGCGCCGCGGCGAAAGCTTCCTGCGTAACCTCCCCCCCGGCGCAGTTCTTTTCCAGCTCCGAGAGCAGCTGCGCCTGCACGCCCGCCGCGGCCAGCTTCGCCGCGGCCAGGGCTTCGGCCGAGGGATGGTGTTCGTTCTCCTCCTCCAGGGAAAAGAATTCAAGCACCGCGGGCGCGCTGTACAGCGCCAGCTCCAGGGCCCGCGCCTTATCGCCGCCGCAGCCCAGCAGCCGCCTTATAACAAAATCCATTCCCGCCGCCTCCAGCTCGTCGGAAAAACCGGCCAGGCCCTTTTCCGCGAGCCGGCGCCGCAGGGCCGCGTTCAGAGCTGCTTTTTCGGCGGTTCTCTTCACCGCGGAGAAGCGCAGCGCGGGGCGGCCGGGCTGGAAGTTGAACGCCGCTAGGGCCGTTACCTCGAACCCCGCCTCGGACAGCAATTCCTCAAGCAGCCCGGCCGGGAAACAGTAAAGATGGTTCATGCCGGGAGTTTCGGAGCCGTACACCCAGCCCAGGGCGGCTTCCTTTACCTTGTGGTCGCCGTTCAAAAAAACCTCGAAGGTTTTTTCGATATCGGGGGTTTCCAGGCTCAGCGTCCCGCCCGCGGCCAGCACCCGCCAGCACTCGGCCAGGAAAAACTTGGTCTTAAAAAAACCGAGATGCTCGACCAGCTGCAGGGCTTTAATTTCTTCCGCGGAGCGGTCCGGCAGGTCCAGCGCGTGCGCCTCCATCCTCCTGTCGGCGGCCGAAGCTATGGAAGCATCTATGTTCAGATAGCCGGGCAGGTAGTTGTAGCCGCAGCCGATATTAATTTTCACGGGCCCCTCTTTCCCCGGAGAACATCCGCCCCAGCCGCCTGAAAGCGCCCCGCCCCGCTAAACCGGCGAGGCGCAGCTTCAGTTTTTTAAAGGGATCGCCTAGCTCTTCCGCGAAAAGCTCTTTTTCAATGGCGCAGAAGCAGTACGGGTCGTTGTGCAGCGCGCCGGTCTTCATCAGGGACATCTCGCTGCAGCCGCCTTTACAGGCTTGCGCGTGCCCGCAGGCGGAACAATTGGGCCCGGCCTGGCTTGTTTCAGAACCGCGCGTATAGCTGAAAGCGCCCGGCCTGCTCCACAGTTCATAGAACGGCGTCGCCAGCGCGCTGCCTTCGATGAAACGCCCGTCGTTGATGGCCAGGCAGCCCAGCACATCGCCGTCGCTCCTTATGCCGGCCACCGAGATCCCGGCCTGGCAGCCTTCCCATTTATCGTACAGCGAAACGTTCTTTAAAAGCAGCGAGTTATAGCCCAGGTCGTGGGCGCCGATCACCGGCAGTTCTTCCGGCGTATATTCGCGGCGGCAGGCCTCCACGAAAAGCCCTACGGAGTAGAATTCCTCCCGGTCCAGCAGGAATTCTTCGGAGAACCGCCCGCCCTCGGCCCCGGCGGTCTGCACCTGCCAGGCGATGCCGCGGCCCTTCAGCAGGTCGCGCAGCCCGGGCAGCTCTTTTATGTTCAGTTTATGCACGGTGGTGATAACGCTGACCGGCAGCCCTTCTTTAAGGCAGCGTTCGATGAAAGCGCCGGATCTCGCGAAGGCTCCCTCCGCGCCGCGTATGCGGTCGTGCAGGGCCGCGCCGGCGGCGTCCAGGCTTACGGCCACGGCGCGCGGCTTCAGCTTTTTTAGTCCCGCGAATATTTCTTCGCTGTGTATGGTGCCGTTGGTTATTACGGACAGTTCCATGCCCAGCTCGCGCACGCGGGAGGCTATGGTAAAGAAATCCCCGCGCAGCAGCGGCTCGCCCCCCATCAGGGCCACGCCCCGGCAGCCGGCCTGCTTCAGGTCGGCGCAGATCTTAAGCGCCTCCTCGGTGGTAAGCTCGCGCGTCCGGCGCCGCCCCGCGGTAGAACCGCAATGCAGGCATTTAAGGTTGCACCCCAGCGTCAGCTCCCAGACCACGCAAGCCAGGCTATATTTCATTTTTTCAGGTACCAGAGAAATTCCAGGTTGCCTTTGGCGCCTTTTATGGGCGAATCCATCAGGCCTTTTTCCTCGACTCCGGGCAGGGCGTCTTCAAGGAAAGCGCGCATCTTCTCAACGGCTTTAAGCCGCAGCTCTTCGGTCTTGACTATGCCGCGCTTGAGGTCGGCCGGCGACAGTTCGAACTGGGGTTTTATCAGCGCCACCATTTCCGCGCCCGGGGCCATAACGCCGAATACCGGGCCAAGGACCAGCTTCAGCGAGATGAAAGAAACGTCGATGGCGCAAAGCCCGGGCTTTTCGCTGAAAATTTCCGGCTTAAGGAACCGGGCGTTGGTCTGCGGGATGAAGACCACGCGGGGATCGTTCTTTATTTTTTCGTGGATCTGGCCTTCGCCCACGTCCACCGCGTACACCTTTTTCGCCCCGGCCTGCAGGAAGCAGTCGGTGAACCCGCCGGTGGCCACGCCCACGTCCAGGCAGATCCTGCCGCCGGCCTCTATGCTGAAATTAGCCAGAGCGCTCTTGAGCTTAAGGCCGCCGCGCGACACGTAGGGGCAGTCGCTTTTAAGCAATGAGATCGCGTCGCCGTCGCGCACGGCCTGCCCGGCTTTGTCGGCGGGTTTGCCGTTCACGGCCACCAGCCCGGCCATGATGGCGCGCAGGGCTTTTTCCCTGCTTTCAAACAGCCCCTGCTCCACGCAGGCCAGGTCCAGGCGCATTTTCATTATATAAGCCCGTTTATTTATCGCCGTCCCCGTCCTCGAAGGCTTCCAGCTTCAGCTTGCCCTCGGCGTCCCTGCGCAGCACTTCTATCTTGCGCTTCACTTCCTCCAGCTTCACGGAAAGTTCTTTGGAAATGGTCACGCCCTCTTCGAACAGAGAAAGGGATTCCTCAATGGGCGTGTTCTCGTCCTCGAGCTTGCCCACTATCTCTTCTAGCTTTTCAAGCTTTTCCTCGAAACCGCCGGGGTTGGTTTTTTTTACCATAAAGTCTCCTGTTCGGGCGCGCTCCCGCCGTTATTTTCGGGCCGCCGTTTTTTCCTGTCCGCCGCGGCGCCGGCGCCGCCGGCCGTACCGGAGCCCAGCACTTCGGCCTCCGCCCTGCCTTCCGCGAACTGCAGCGACAGCCTGTCGCCGGCGGCCAGCGTGGCGGCGGTTTTCACCGCCTTGCCCTGCGCGTTCTTAACTATCGCGTAGCCTTTCCTGAGCGGGAACAGCGGGCTCAGCGCCTTAAGCTTCTCGCTCTGTAAATTCAATTTCTCGCCGGCGCGGCGCAGCCTGTCCGCCGAAGCCGCGAACAGCCCCTCCACCGCGTCGTCCAGCCGCCGCACGGGCCGCTCCAGCAGCACCAGCGGGTTCACCATGGGCCTGCTCGAAATGAGCCGGCGGAACTTGCCGCTGAGGTTCTCGTAATAGATGCGCAGGCTCTGCAGCAGCCGCCGCTCCAGCCCGGCGATATTGGCCGCCAGCTCCACCTTGCTTTTCACCACCAGCTCCGCCGCCGCCGAAGGCGTGGGCGCGCGGAGGTCGGCCACGAAATCGGCTATCGTAAAATCGGTCTCGTGCCCCACGCAGGAGATCACCGGTATCTTCGAGCCGGCTATGGCGCGGGCCACTATTTCCTCGTTGAAGGCCCAGAGGTCCTCCATGGAGCCGCCGCCGCGCCCTACCAGCATCACGTCGATGTCCGGGAAACCCTCGTTCAGGTCTTTTATCGCCTGGGCTATCTCTTCCTTCGAGCCGGCGCCCTGCACCTTCACCGGCGCTATGATGATGTGCATGTTGGCGTAGCGCCGTTTTAAAATGGAAAGGATGTCGCGGATGGCCGCGCCCGTCGGGGAAGTGACCACCGCTATCTTCTGCGGCAGCGCGGGAATGGGGCGTTTGCGGCCGGCGTCGAACAGCCCCTCGGACTGCAGCTTTTTTTTGAGCTGCTCGAAGGCCAGCTGCAGCGGGCCGATGCCCGCGGGCACGATCTCTTTGGCCATCAGCTGGTATTTGCTCTGCTTGTCGTAAGTGGTTATATTGCCGCGCACGCGCACCAGCAGGCCGTTGGCGAGATCGAACTTCAGATTGGCCGCGAAGCCGCGGAACATCACGCCGGAGATGTTGGAATTGGCGTCCTTCAGTTCGAAGTAAGTGTGCCCCAGCGACGAGATCTTCAGGCCGGAGATCTCCCCCTCCACCCACAGCTCGCGGAACGAGGTCTCCAGCAGGTACTTTATTCCCCCGCTGAGCTCGCTGACGGTATAGATCCTCGGCTCCGTCATTTTTCTCCCCGCAGGCGCTTGAGCCGCTTGGCTATCTCCGCCTCGAAGCCCTGCTCGGTGGGGCTGTAGAAGGTCCTGGGCTCGGGCATGTATTCCTGCTTCACGTAATGGCCTTTAAAATCGTGCGGGTATTTATAACCTTGGCCGTGGCCCAGCGCCTTGCCGTCCTTGGAAGCGTCGCGCAGGTGCAGGGGCACCGCGCGCTCCGCGCCTTCGCGCACCTCGGCCTGCGCCGCGCTCACGGCCAGGTAGGCCGCGTTGGACTTGGGCGAGCAGGCCACGTAGATGGCCGCCTGCGCGAGGATGATGCGCGCCTCGGGCATGCCCAGAACCTCGGCCGCGCTGAACGCGCTCTGCGCCAGCATCAGCGCCATCGGGTTGGCGTTGCCCACGTCCTCGGAGGCGCAGATAAGGATGCGCCGCGCCACGAAGCGGGGGTCCTCGCCCGCCTCCAGCATCTTGGCCAGCCAGTACGTTGCGGCGTCGGGGTCGGAGCCGCGCATGCTTTTTATGAAAGCGGAGATGTGGTCGTAATGCTCGTCGGAGCTGCGGTCGTAGCGCAGGCTCCGGCGCTGTATGCTTTCGCGGGCCACTGACTCGTCTATCACGCGCCGGCCGTCCGTCCCCGGCTTGGTGGTGATGACCGCCAGTTCCAGCGCGTTGAGCAGCCGGCGCGCGTCGCCGGAGGAATTCTCCACCAGGTAATTCTTGGCTTCCGGGGTAACGCTCGGGTTAAGGTCCTTCAGCCCGGCCCCGGCCGTCAGCGCCCGGTCGAAAATAGCGGAAAGGTGTTCGGTGGCCAGCTGCTTGAACTCCACCACGATGAACCGGGACAGCAGCGCCTGGTTGATGTAGAAAAAAGGGTTTTCAGTGGTCATCCCGATAAGGATGATCTCGCCTTTTTCCACCGAGGGGAGCAGCACGTCCTGCTGCGTGCGGTTGAAATGGTGGATCTCGTCGAGGACCAGCAGCACGCGCTGGCGCTGCGCGAGCCCGGCGCCCAGGCCCCGCGAGAATTCGATTATTTTTTTAAGGTCGGCCACCCCGGCCATCACGGCGTTGAGATCGAAGGTCTTGGCGTTGGCGCGGGAGGCTATGTAGCGCGCCAGGGCCGTCTTGCCGGAGCCGGGCGGGCCGAAAAAAACGGCCGACTTAAGCGTGTCGGCCTCTATGGCGCGGCGCAGCAGCTTGCCCTCGCCCAGGATATGCTCCTGCCCCGAGAAATCGGCCAGGTCCCTGGGCGCCAGGCGGGCGGCCAGCGGGGCGAAGGCGGGCCCGCCGTCTTCGGCGGCGGGGTCCGGGGGCGCTTCAAAAAGCGGGTCTGTCATATTGTGCTGCCGCGGCGGCGGACGGGCTATGCCTTCTCTACGGACCTTTCAAGCTTGGAGATCATTTCCTCCACTTTCTGGGAATTGGCCGTGATGTTGGTCTCGGATTGCTGCCTGAGGTTGTAAAGTTCCACCGCGAACTCATAAGCGGCCACGATGGCTATCTTGGAGGAGTCAACTATGGCGAGGTTCTCCTCCACCTTGTTCATTTTTTTCTCCACCTGGCCGACGATGGCGCTCAGTTCCAGCTGGGAAAGTCCGTCCACGGCCGGGAATTTTATCAGGCGGTTGCGCACCTTGGCCTCGAATTCGTTGTTATTCATCTTCTTCCCCTCCGAACAGCCCCGGCTGCAGGTCGTTGACTTTCTCTATCTTCGCGCAGATGCGCTCGAGGCGCCGCCGGACCTTGGCTTTAAAATCCACAAGCTCGCGAGCGGCCGCGGTGTTGGAGGCGGCCTTGCCGCGCGCCGCGCCCAGCAGTTCCACCTGGCCCTTAAGGACCTCGTTCTCTTCTTTGAGACGCTGGATTACGGCGGCCGCGCCGCTTACCAGTTCCTCAAGGCGCTTTATACGGTTATGCATATTTTCCCACGTCCAATTATAGTAAAAAATCCGTTGGGACTATCCGGGCCGCTCTTGACATTTGCCGGCGCCGGGGCTATAACATACGCGTAAGGCCGTTTTTTTCGGATCGAACGCTTTACGTTTATAAAGGAAATATATGAAAGCGCTGAAACTGGTTTTAAGCGCGGTTTTGCTGACCGCCGCTTTCCCGCTGTTATCTCCGGCGCAAGGCAGAAGCATCTACGGCGACGATAACCGGCTCGAGTATCACGAGGCCTCGGCCGATATACAGCGGCTCGCGGGTTCGGTGGTCTCGCTGTGGGATTCCAAAGACCTTAAGGCCGACGGCGGCAATTACAGGCTGCGCACGGTAAAATTCGGCGACGCCCTCAAGCTCTGCCCGTCCGAAAGGTTCAGGGACCAGCCCGCCGGCGCTTTCTGTTCCGGCACGCTGGTCGGGGAAGACATTATAATGACCGCCGGCCACTGCATAGTGGACAACGCCGGCTGCGCCGGCGCCAGGTTCGTGTTCGGCTACAGCATAAGGAGAGCCGGGGCTCCGGCCGCCACCACCATCCCTGCAGGTGAAGTTTACGCCTGCAAGAGGATAATAAAACGCGACCTAAGCACCCAGCCCGCCACTTTCCTCAGCGCTATAGCCATGCTGATAGGCAACATGGTGAACGGCGGCACGGGGCCCGACTACGCGCTTATACAGCTGGACAGGAAGGTGACCAACCATAAGCCGCTGGCCGTCAACCGCGGAAAAGGCGCAGCTAAAGGGACCGGCCTGTTTGTGATAGGCCACCCGGTAGGGCTGCCGCTTAAAGTCGCCGGCTCGGCCAGCGTCCGGGACGCTTCGCCGCGGTACTTTTTCATGACCGACCTGGACACTTTCGGCGGGAACTCCGGCTCGGCGGTCTTCAACGCGAACACGAAACTTATAGAGGGCATCCTCGTGCGCGGCGGCACCGACTTCGTAAAGAGCCCGGCAGGCTGCACGGTTTCCTACCAGGTAGGCCAGAAGGAAGGCAAGGGCGAGGCCGTCACGAAGATAGCCGCCCTGAGCGCCTACATCCCGCATACCGGGAAAGCGGCGGGCTTAAATAAAGAGATCCCGGAAATGATGGACATGAAACTGGACACTTCCGAGCCGCAGCAGGATATGAGCCGCAGCATCCGCTTCCAATAGAACTACGGTGACATAATACTCAATTCCAACAAACAGATATTATGTCACCGCATTCAACCGCGGTCAGCCGGTCACGGCTGCGGTCTTTTCTTTTTTATGAGGACTATTTTGGTGCCGACGAAAACGTTCTCGTACAGGGCGCGCGCGGTGTAGGCGGTCACGCCGGGGCAGACGTGAGGGAAAGCCTCGTGCAGTTTTTTCTGGGGCGCCGGGCCGTGGAGAATGAGGGGGCCGTCCGTAAAAAGCACGAACTCGCCCAGGCCGCCGCTCCGGGGGTCTTTGCCCACCTGCGGCGGCTCCCAGGTCAGCTTCCCGTCCGCCTCTTCCACCCTGCCTCTTTCCGGATGGGCGTAGCGCTCTTTGGAGATTATCCTGGCCGCGGCGGGCATGGCCTGCCTCCCGGGGCCGAACGACTTCAGCGGGGAATACTGGAACGGGTAATCTTTCAGCGAATGGTCCCCGCGCATCAGGGCGATCTTGCCGGTCTCCTCATTGAGCTCCAGGTAAGTGGTCATTATCTCCAGCTGCTTTTCCAGCAGGCGCTTCTCTTCCTGCAGTGAGGCCCCGGCCTCGTAAACGGCCGTCTTCGACTTCGCCAGGTCCTTGAGCGCTTTTTTATAATTGTCCACGTCCCGCAGTTTAAGGTCCCTGAGCACGCGCAGTTCTTCCAGCGCGGCGCCGGCATCGGCCACGGCCGCCTCGACGCGCAGGGCGTCCGGCCTGACCGTCTCCAGCTTCGCGGCCAGGCGCGAGCCGGCCAGCCACAGCAGGGCCAGCAGCGCGGCGCCCAGCGCCTTAAGCACAACGGAAGGGATCTCGGTCTTGAGCGTCATCAGTAGATATAAACCTTCGTGCCCGTCGGGGCGGCTTTATAAAGCTTCTCCAGCGGCCCGGCGCCCAGCCTGATGCAGCCGTGGGAGACCGGGGTCCCCAGGGCGGCCTCGTTCTTCGTGCCGTGTATCAGGTAGCCGTCGCCGATATCGAGCGCGTACTTGCCCAGTTCCCCCTCCACTTTGCGCGAGGGGTCCTGCGGCGGCGGCACGGGCTCTTTGTTCTCTACGTAAGCCCAGTCCGGCTTCAGCCAGGCCGGGCTGTCTATTTTGGTTATTATCCGGAATTCGCCGCGCGGCGTGGCGAACAGCCAGGAGCGGCCGGTCTTGCGGTCCCTGATGGTCCCGCCGCGCCCTACCGAGCAGTCCGCGGCCCACAGCAGGCGCAGCCCTTTCTTGAAATAAAGTTTGTTGGCCCTGGTGTCAACGGCGATATGCAGCCGGCCCCCCAGGCGGGCGCCCGCCGCTTTCCTGAGCACGTCCACCTCTTCCGCTATGGCCTTCTGCGTGCGCAGGTAGCCCTTGTTCTCGGGGTAAAGCTCCATCAGCCCGCTGAAGAACGCCGCGTCCTCGGCCCCGGCGCGCACTTCCTGCGCCAGCGCCTTCGCCTCGGCGTTCTCCAGCGTCAGCGCCGCCGCGGCTTTGTCCAGGCCGGACGAAGCTTTATACAGCGCGGCGCCGTAATAGCCGAGCCGGCCCGGCACGGCGCAGAACGCCAGCGCCCACAGTAAAACGGCGGGCCTTTTCAGCGTTTCATTGAATTTCATAGGAGCCGGCGGTGAACGGGGCGGCCGGGGGGCCTAGCCTATTTTAAGAAGTTTCCTCACCGCTGCCAGCAGGATCTCCGGGGTAAGCGGCTTTTTCAGAACCATGACGTTCAAGTTCCTTTCCAGGCCGGCCACGGATTCCGGTGAGCCGGTGGAAAATATTATCGGGGCGGAGGACGCGAGCTGTATGCGCAGGCGCTCGAAAACCTTCTTCCCGCCGCCGGCCGGCATGTCCACGTCGAGTATGGCCAGCGCGGGCTTGAAGTTCTGGAACACGGTGACCGCGCCTATGGCGTCTTCCGCGGTCTGCACTTCGAAACCGGCCTTTGAAAGTATTTCCGTGTAAAGCTCCAGTATCACCACGTCGTCGTCCACCACCAGTATTTTCTGCTTTACGGCGGGGGGAAGCCGGGGCGGCGGCGGAGGAGGCGGCGGATTGTTGTCCACGGCCTGGCCGAAATGCCTCGGGAGAAGGCGTTTAACGGTGGCCATAAGGAATTCAGGATCGGCGGGCTTGCTCACAACGGCCACGTTGCAGATATTCTTAAGATTGGGCAGCAGCTCAGGCTTGCCTGTTGAAAAGATAATGGGCACCGGGTCGTTGAGGCGGTTGCGCAGCGTGTCGAAAACCAGCATCCCCCCGCCGGCGGGGATGTTCAGGTCGAGCACTATCAGGTCGGACTTGAACTGCTGGTGCTTCGTTATCGCGGAAAAAGCGTCCTCGGCGGTCTGGACCTCGAAGCCGGCCTCGCCGAAAAAATCCCTGTAAAAATCCAATATGGCGGGGTTATCTTCCACCGCCAGAATTTTAAGCATCGCTGTTCTTCCCCCGGCCGCGCGCCGCCGCGCCTGAACTTCAGGAAATAATACAATACTTTCAGGGTCTCGCACCCGCCCCCGCCCTCGGCGCCGGGCTTTCGCTGAGATACTCCAGCCCCCCCCGGCTCTCCCTGATAAGCGGCAGCGGGGCGTCCCAGATCCCCAGGGAAAGCACGTCCCGCACGAACTCCCTGCGGCCGTCCTTGCCGGCGCGCTCCCATTGCGGGGAAAGGTTCCTGAGGGAGCCGCGCAGCAGCATTTCCCGCAGACTGTCCTCTAAGTTCAGCTTGATATCGTCCACCAGCGGCGACACGGACAGCCGCAGGCGCTTACGCGGACCGGCGGCGGCCCGGTTGACCACCCCGCCGCCGGTCGGGCCCTCCGCGGCGGCGGCCGGAGGCGGATCCTCGTGCGCGATGATCAGGCGCCAGGGATTGGTCTTAAAGCCGTAATAGTTAAGCCTGGTGTTCCGGGTTATATCCCAGGAAGTAAGCGCTTTAACCTCTGTGAGCAGGGTGCTGAGGCTCGGCCGGAAGGAGAGCAGGTCGGAAAAATCCCACTTCATGGAATAATCCAGCCCCACGCGCGAACGTTCGGAATTCTTCGAGATATTCAGGAATAAATTGCTCTGCTGGAACAGGCTGGCCTGGGACGCCGGGACGGTAGAAGCCTCCACGCCCCCCCGCAGCGGCGGGGCCTGCGCCCCGGCGCGCGCGCAGACCAGCGCCAGCAGCAGCGCGGCGGGGAGCGCCCGCGGAAGCGGCGGGCCTGATCGTACATGTGGACGCGCGTTCATATAAGCCACAAAGGCGGCCCGGGAAACCGCCCTAAAATCCTTCTTTGGTATAGCGCTCGTTCAGCTCGCGCGCCAGGCGGCCTTCGGGGTTGAACTTAAGCGCCTCGTCGAGGGAGGCTTTAAAATCCGCTTCAAGCCTGGCCGCGGCCGCTTTTTTAAGCTTAGCGCCCTTCACCGCGCGTATGGCGGCGATGGACGCCGCCTTAAGGGCATAGGTATCCCCGATGAACTTATCCGGCTTCAGGAAAGGGATGCTGTTGGCGGCCTGCCCGGCGGCCGCGATCACGGCGTTGGCGCCGGCATAGGCCCTGCCCAGCAGCTGGTCGGCGGCCTTGGCCGCCCCGCCCACCGCGGCAAGGCTGGCGCCCTCCTGGAAATCCGTCTCCGCCAGCTGGCGCCGGGAGTCTAGCAGCCCGGGATACCGGGACAGCGCGCCCTGGTAGAAGGCCCGGGCCCGGGCGTAGTCCTTGCCGACCAGAGCGGCGTTGCCCTGTATGGTCATCGTAACGGCGTTCCTGAAAGCCGGCTCGGCGGCCGCTTTCGCGTTGAAAGCCGCGGCCCGCGCTATCGCGTCCTTATCGCGCAGAGCGTCGGCGCAGGCCACTTCGGCCGCCGAGGCGAGCTTCGGCGGCGGGACTTTTTTCAGCGCGGCGTCGGCGGCGGTCATCCTGTCCAGCTCGGCCTTGATGGCCGAGACCTGCTCCGCGGCCGCGGAATAGCCGCCGGCTTTTTCGAAAAAGACCTCGGGCGACTTGTTCAGGCTGACGAAAGCTTCCGATTCCAGCCAGGGCACCGAGGCGGCCGTGGCGGCCAGCTGCACCAGCAGAGCGCAATAGCGGTTCCCGGGATCTTTATCGGAATCAGAGGCAAGTTTTCCGGCGGCCATAGCCTCGTCGGCCAGGCCGCTCAAGTCCCCGCGCGAGGCCAGGAAGCTCACGAGGGATTCCCGCGCGGGCCAGTAGGCGCCGTTGCGCGCTATCATTTTCTTAAGGATGGCCGACTGCAGTTCCTGCCCTTTGGCGAAGGCGCTCTTTTCGCTGGCGGCGGCCAGGTCGTCGAGCACATCCACGGCCGCGGGCGAGTCGGGCGCGTACCCGGAGGCCTTTTCCACCCGCGCGAAAGCCTCCTCGAGTTCGGCCGGCGCGGGGCCGGCCTTCTGCGCGGTGGCGCGGGCTTTGGACAGATAATAGCCGGCGGCCTTGCCTTTGACGAAGCCGCAGCCCGAAAGCAGCAGCATGGCGGCTACGGCGGCGAACAGTTTGAAGTTCTTCATCATCGTGGGTTTCCCGGTCTTTATTCTCGTCCCGCCCTGCCCCGGGAGGCTCCCCCGGGCTTCGCGCGGCCCGCTCAGAGCTTCGTCCAGTCGAGTATTATCTTGCCCGACCTGCCGGAAGACATTATTTCAAAGCCCTCTTTGAAATCCCTGGCCGGGAAGCGGTGCGTGATGATGGGCTTTATGTCCAGGCCGCTGGTAAGCATGGCGCACATCTTGTACCAGGTCTCGAAGATCTCGCGCCCGTAGATGCATTTCAGCGTAAGGGCCTTGAAGATGACGTTGCTCCACGGGATCGTGGTGTTGGGCGGCAGTATGCCGAGCAGCGCTATTTTGGCGCCCATCTTCACCGAGCCTATCATGTCGTTGAAGGCCTGCGCGTTGCCGCTCATTTCAAGGCCCACGTCGAAACCTTCGGTCATGCCGAGGCGGTGCATCACTTCGGGGAGCTTTTCTTTGCGGGAATCCACCACGTTCTTTATGCCCAGCTTGCGGGCCAGGTCCATGCGGTAATCGTTCACGTCGGTTATCACCACGTGGCGCGCGCCCACATGGCCGGCTATGGCCCCGGCCATTATGCCGATGGGGCCGGCGCCGGTTATCAGCACGTCCTCGCCGATAAGGTCGAAGGAAAGCGCCGTATGCACGGCGTTGCCCAGCGGGTCGAGGATGGAGGCCTCGTCGTCGGACACGCCCTCCGGCAGCGGGAACACGTTCTCGGCCGGTATGGCCAGGTACTCAGCGAAGCAGCCCGGGAGGTTCACGCCTATGCCCTTCGTGTTCACGCACAGGTGCCGGTGGCCGGCCTTGCAGTTGCGGCAGTGGCCGCACACGATGTGGCCTTCGCCGGAAACGCGTTCGCCGAGGAAGTGGCCCTTGACGTTCTTCCCGAGTTCGGCGATCTCGCCCACGAATTCATGCCCGACGTGCATCGGCACGGGAATGGTCTTCTGCGCCCACTCGTCCCACTGGTAAATATGTATATCGGTGCCGCAGATGGCGGTCTGGCGGATCTTTACCAGCACCTCGTTGTCGTTTATCTGCGGCTTCGGGACGTCCTGCAGCCAGAGGCCTTTTTCAGGTTTCGCTTTCACAAGGGCTTTCATAATTTTCTCCTTAAAAAAAGAAACGCTCACTGGCGGCACGCGGCGGGTTTTCCCTGCGAATAATATTATACCGATTTTGAACCGGAACTCGAAGAATGCTAATCTAGTCCCGTGAAAACACTCCAGGCGCTGACGGCCGTTCTGCTGCTTTTTTCGCCCCGCGCGCTCAACGCCGCCTCCAGCGTGGCCATACACTACTTCGACCACGAATACCGCATCACTTTCGGCCTGGCCGGGGCCGTGGAGCAGTTCGCCGCCTCCACCGGCACGATAAAGCTGGAGAGCGTCAACAGCGCCATAACCTATACCAACGGCGCGAAATTCGTCATCAACGGCCCGGAAGAGCTGGGCCCGGCGGAACTGGGCCGCACCACCCGCTACACGTTCGAAAGAAGGCTGGACATCATAGCGGGCGGGAATTCCCTGATCGTTCCGCCCAGGGACCTGCTGGATAATTTCTCCGAGACTACGCGGGCCGCCGGCCTGAAGACCGAACAGCTGCCGGCGGAGATACTTACCGGGTATTCGCCGTCGGGGCTTAAGTTCCGCGTGCTGTACGTCCCCTCCTTCCGGGAGAAGCGGCTGTGGGAGCCCACTTTCAAGATGGAACACCGCCTGGCTGTGGACTCCGGGAGAAGGATCTTCACCAGCCTCGGGCTCCCGATGGGCCTCGACAGCCCGAGCTGCGACACGGTGGAAGAGGCCTCCAACAAGGATTCCAACCTCCTTTTAAGCCTCGGGGCCTCGGAGGCCAGGCCGCCCAGTTCCGGGGACGCGGGCCACGGGCTGCTGCTCGACGAGCTGGCCGCCGCCGGCACCGATATCGCCGCGCTGGACCAGCCGGACCTGACGAATTTCTGGCGCCTGTCCAAGGAAGGGAGAGTGCAGCTCTCCTCCTCGGCGCCGGAATTCGTGTGCTCCAACGTGAAGATCTCCGACCCCGACCTCGCGGGCGTCATAAAGCCTTACGCCCTGCGGGAGATAGCCGGCACTACGGTGGCGTTCATCTCCCTGCTTCCCTACAACCCGGTCACGCTGGCCGCGCTGCGCGGCTCGCCTTTCGCGCCGTGGGACCCCCGCTCCGGCGAGGCTTTCCCGGCGCTGCTGGCCGAACTGCGCGGAAAATTCAACTCCGGGACGGTGGTGGCGGTGACGTTCTCCAGAAAGGAGGACCTGGGCTGGCTGCTGAACACGGCGGGCGTAGACGTGCTGATAGGCCCCAGGACCGGGGAGACCGCCCCGGTAAGGAAGAACCGGGTGGAGCTGGCGAACTGGAGCAAAGAGACGCGCTTCGGCCCGGCCCTGACGGTCTTCCCGGACTCCAGCGGCGCCGGCAGGATAACCCTGGAATTCAACCAGGAAGGCGAGTTCACGGCGGCGGAAGCCGCGCCGCGGCCCGAGGACGCCAGCGAACCTTTCCAGTACCAGAAAAAGACGGAGATGAAAGAGCGCATCATCAAAAGCCTGATGGGCTCCGGCGACGCGCTGCTGCCCGACCCGCGCCGCATCTCGCTGAACAACAGGCCCCCTTTCCCGATCTACGCCGTCCCCGACTTTTTCAACATGGCGGCCGGCCTCCTCAGGAAAAAATTCAAGGCCGAGGTCGCGGTGCTGAAGCTGACGCCCGGCATAAGCAACGTGCTGGGCGATACGCCCTCTTCGCTGGTAAAGGTCTGGCTGGGCCCGGACGAGCCGGTAGAGCTGGTCTGGGTGCCCGGGGCCTTTCTCAGGAATTTCGCGAGAAAGGTCCCGCCGGCCATGAACGCCCTGGCGTATTATTCGGCCCAGTCGTACAGGGAAAAAGAGTATTACGCCGTCTCCGGCATCGACGCCGCCGGCCGCGTGGCCGGCCTGCCGCTCAGCGACGGGGAATACTACCTTACCGCGCTGCCGGCCAGCCTGCTGGCCGGCAAGAACGGGTTCCACAGGAGAAAAGGCCCGCCGGTCACGCTGCACGAGGCCGTGACGGGAAGCCTGCGCGCCCTGAAGGACGGCTCCCCTACGCGCGAGGCCTGGGAAAGGGCGGTCAAGGCCGCAGCGGCGGACCTGCCGGAGAACCGCGACATCTGGCGCCTGAACCTGCGCGACCTTTCGCTGCAGATGGTTAACACGTCGGTCTCCGCCGGGACGGGCTACGCGGGCGTCAACGAGTCGCGGCTGAGCGCCGTGGACCAGACCCAGATACAGGGCTCCGGCAAGCTGTTCTCCGAATTCCACAGCGGGAAATTCAGGTTCGATTCCGGGATCTCGGCGGACTACGGGAAACTGGTGCTGCGCCCCTCCGGCCGGCCGCAGGTGACCACCGAAAGCGTGGACCAGATAATACTGGAGAACGAACTCCGGTACCGGCTCAAGAGCTACAACGGGGCGCTGGGAGCGCTGGTAATAGGCCCTTTCGCGACGGCGGCCTACGACACCGAATTTTCAAGGGCCACCCCCCTGCCTTTGAGGAAAGTGCTGCGGGGCAAGGCCGGCCTGAAAATGTTCGAGGGCACTTACGTGCAGGAATTTTACGCCGGCCTGACCACGGAGCAGGTCTACACCTATTCCCCGGCGCGCACCCAGTACGCGGCCGAAACCGGCTTCCGCCTGGCCTGGCCGGTGCCGGGCACGGCCCTGACCCTGAACGCGGACGGCACTTACCGTAATTTCGCGCGCAGCCGCTTCGACACGGTCAACGACCTCAAAGAAAGGCTCGAGCTGAACTTCAGACTGAGCACGCGGCTGTACGGCGATATAACAATAAACCCGTTCGCGAGTTATTTCCTCGCTTCGGGCAAGAAGCTCGGCGGCTCCGCTTCGAACCTTACCACCGGCTTTTCGCTGGAATATTCCAGGCTTTTCAAATTAAAGCGCTGACCACCGGGCTTTCGCGCCCCCCGTTTCCCGTTCCTGCGGTGACACGGAAGCCGAAAATATCTATAATTATACGTTGCGGACTGAATCACAATGGTAAACGACCCGATATCCACCTTTTCCGGCCTTCCCGCCCAACAGCAGGACCCCGTCATAATCTCCGGCGGCATGGGCATCTGGATCTCCTGCTGGGTCATGTCCCGCATAGTTTCCCTGCTGGGCGGCATGGGCATAGTTTCGGGGACGGCCCTGGACATAGTCTACGCCCGCATACTGCAGCAGGGCGACCCCGGCGGCCACGTGCGCCGGGCCTTCGCCGAGCTCAGCCGCCGCGTGCCGGCCCTGGAACTCCCGCTCAGGCAGCTCCTGAAGAATTATTTCATAGAGAACGGCAAGCCGGCCTCGGCGCCGTTCAAAGCCACCCCCACCGGTAAACTCACCCGCGTCCCGGGGGCGGCCGGCCCGGCTTCCCTCTGGGAGCCCAACCCCGAATTCCAGCTGCTCACGCTGGCCGCCAATTTCGCGGAAGTCTGGCTGGCCAAAGAGGGCCATGCCGGGAAGGTCGGCATCAATTACCTGCGCAAAGTCGAGCGCCCGCTGCCCTGGGGCCTTTACGGGGCCATGCTGGCCGGCGTGGACTATGTGGCGATGGGCGCCGGCAGCCCGGCCGAAATTCCGGGGATCATCGATAAACTTTCCAGGCACGAGGCCGCGTCGCTGGCGCTGCGCGTTTACGGCACCGATTCCAACTCGGGCGAATTCGCGGTCTGCATACGCCCGGACACGCTGGGCGCCGGCGCCGCAGCTCCGGCCCTGCCTAAACCTAAGTTCCTGGCCATAGTCTCCTCTTTCGCCCTGGCCGAAGCTTTGGCCTCCAACCCGGTTTCCCGCCCCTACGGCTTCATCATAGAAGGCTCGGTGGCCGGAGGGCATAACGCTCCTCCCGGCCGCAAGGCTTTCAACAAGCAGGGCGATGCTGTCGTGATCTATACCGAAGCCGACGCTATCGACGTCAAGGCCATAGCCGGCCTCGGCCTGCCTTTCTGGATGGCCGGAGCTTACGGCAGCCCGGAGCGGCTCGCTGAAGCGCTGGCTCTCGGCGCCTCCGGCATACAATTCGGCACCGCCGCGGCTCTCAGCGGGCAGTCCGGGCTCGCCCCGGAACTCCGCAACCAGGCCCTGGAGATGATCTCCAGGAACGCTCTGGAGATCAAGACCGACGGCAGGACCTCGCCCAGCGGCTTTCCGTTCAAAGTCGCGCAGATCCCCGGCACTTTATCGGACGAGAAGGTCTATTCGGCCCGCAGGCGGGTCTGCGATATCGGTTTTCTGCAAAGCGCCTACCTCACCCCGCAGGGCGACCTGCGTTTCCGCTGCCCGGCGGAGAACGAGGAAGAATACGTGCGCAAAGGCGGCAAGGTCCCGCACACCAAAGGCAGGGTCTGCCTGTGCAACGGGCTGCTGGCCACGGCCGGTTTCCCCCAGACCTGGGCCAGCGGCTACAAAGAGCCGCCCATCGTCACGCTGGGCGACGATCTGACCGCGGTGCGCAGGCTGATGGAAACCCTTCCCCCCGGCCACAAGACCTACAGCATCGGCAAAGCTTTCCAGTACATAGCCTCCGCCCTGGACGCGCAAAAAAAGACCGGCCCCGGGAACAATCCCTGAGCCGGCCGCCGCCGTCCTTACGCGAGTTCGTTCAAAGCCTTTCGGAATTCCTCTACGCTGCGGAAGCGGTTCTCCGGCTCCGGCGCCAGGCATTTGTCCAGCAGGGCGTCCGTGCCCGCGGGAAGCCCCGGCACCAGCGCGCTGAGAGCCTGGTATGACCTGTGCGTTTTCTGATAGCGGAAATCCGGCCCGTGGAAAGGCAGCACGCCGCTGAGCGCCTCGTAAAAACCGATCCCGAGGGAATAGACGTCGGACTCCACCGAGGAAACGCCCAGTTCCTGTTCCGGCGCCATGTAAGCCGGCGAGCCCACCACTTCCCTGTTCGAGACCAGCGCCAGGGATTCCTTGGCGCGCCGCGCCAGCCCGAAATCCATCACCTTCACGCTGCCGTCCTCGTCGGAAAGCATGATATTTGAAAGCTTGAGGTCGCGGTGCACCACGCCTTTCGCGTGCGCGTAGGCCAGCGCCTTGGACGCCCCGTCGAAGATGCAGCGCGCCCGGTCGAAGGGGATGCGCACCTCCGCGTCCAGCACCTTGTCCAGCGTCTTGCCCTGCACGTATTCGAACACCAGGTAGATGTCGCCTTCCTCTTCGAAGATGGTGTAGATCTCCACGATATTGGGGTGGTGCAGCAGCGCCACGGTGCGCGCCTCGTCGAGGAAGCGCTGTTTCTCGCGGTCGTTGACCTTTATCTCCTCGTTCATTTTCTTGATGGCGACCGTCCGGCCCAGGGACTGGTCCACGGCCTGGTAAACCTGCCCCATGCCGCCTTCCCCCACCTTTTTCTCTATCTTATACTTGCCGGTGGTCACGCCTTCGTAGAAGACGGAAGGAGACAGCACGTCGGGGTGCGTCGCGCGGGCCTCGGCCGTCTCTTTTTCCTTCTTGCCGGTCACAATATGGACAAGGCCCAATGCTACCAGGCCGCCGCCGGTAAGCGAAAAGACCAGCAGGAGCAGGAAACGCTTGAGCGGGCTGCGGGCGTGCCCGGCGGCAGCGGCCATCTCCCCGCGGTACGCGGCGCCCCCGGTGGCGACGAAGCCCGGAACGCGCGGGCCGTACTGCGCCACGGCGTCCTGGTAGCGGCTGGAATAAGAGCCGCTCAGCGCCGCGGCCTGCCTGAAATCCTCCAGCATGCGCTTGTAATCGCCCTGCTTCTCGTAAGACAGCGCGCGGTTGAACCAGGCGTCGGCGAAATTAGGGTTGATGCCTATCGCGCGGCTCGCGTCGGTTTCGGCGTCCCGGGCCTTGCCGTTGCGGTTAAGGGCCCAGGCCCGCATATTGAAAGCCTGCATATTGCGCGGGTCCTTCTCTATCACGTAGCTGGTATCGCGCACGGCGTTCTCGTACTTGCCCATAAAATTATAAGCGTTGGCGCGTTCCAGGTAAGCTTCCAGGTTGCCGGAATCCTTCTCGATGGCCAGCGACGCGTAGTTCGCGGCGCTCTCGTAATCCCCCAGGCGGTTCTTCGCCAGGGCGGTCTTAAGGTAGGTTTTTGACCGGGCGAAATCGGGGACCGCGAGCGGAGGCCGCCCGGAAGCCTCCTCCTGCTCTCCGGCCCCGCCCAGGGCCCCGGAGGAGGCCATCGCCGCGCTCTTCACCTCGGCGGGAGAATCCTCGGAGATCCCCAGCGAGCGCTTCATGTCCTGCAGGGAGGAAACGGTTTTAAGCGTGGGCACCGGTTTGCGGCTTTCAAGCAGAACGGACAGCACGCGCGCGGATTCGTCGTCCGGGTCCATGGCAACGGCCTTCTTGATGTCCTCGATGGCGCCTTTCCTGTCCTCGAGGGAAGCCCTGGCCATAGCGCGCGTTTTATAAGCGTCCGGGGAATTGGAGTCCATCTTAATAGCTTTCGTGGCGGCTTTTTCGGCCATCGCGAAATTCTCCAGCTCGGCGTAATAGGCCGCGACCGCCGACTGCACGGAGGAGTTATCGGGGAAAGAGGCGGCCGCTTCCGTTATAGCCGCCTCGCTTTTTTTCGCGTCGCCGGAATCCATAGCTATGCGCGCGTTCATCAGCGAGACCACCGGGTCCTTTTCCGGCGGCGTTCCCTTGCGCTGGGGGCCGCCGTCGGCCATAAAGCCGGCGCGCGGGGGGCCGCCGTCACGGTTGCCGAAACGGTCCATGGGGATGAGATTATACGGAGCGAGCTGCCCGGCGATGCGCTGATATTCCTCTCCGCCTCCCCCCCCTTCCGCCCGGCCTTTGTTCAAAGCCGTCATCAGTTCCACTATTTTCCCGCAATTCCTTCTGCGGAACTCGGGCACCTCTTCGGGCGGCATTTTTTCCAGCAGGCGCACCAGGGCCGCGGCTGAAATTTCCGGGTTGTCGGTCGCGTTGCGCCTGAACAGCATAAAATCCTCGCCGCCCGGCCCCGCCGGCGGGTGGCCGTTATGATGCTGATCGTGCATCACGGCGCCCTCCTGCACTGCCGCGGGCGAGGGCGTTATTTCGGCTACAGGCGCGACCGCCGGATCGCCGTTATTGACGGCGGCCAGCGGCCGCAGCGGACCTGCCGCCAGTAACAGCGGAACAAAGATAAGGGTTAATACGATAGTTCTCATAGTCGCCGGCTGCCCGCACGCTAATATAAGTAAGTAATAGGATAGGTGGCGGCTCCGGTTTTGTCAAGGGCCCAGCGGCCCCCCCTGTCAGCAGTAGGCACCATGGCCTATGTTCTTCTGGGCCTTTCATCCCCTGTCAAATCAATTAAGAATGTTACCCAAGCAGTAGCCACCAGGCCAGGCCTCCTTTTGGTTGATTTTGCTGCTACCAAGTCTGTAGTGTTGT
>CAIRNJ010000090.1 GCA_903879915.1 uncultured Elusimicrobia bacterium | reverse complement strand
TGGCGGAACTGGTAGACGCGATCTTCTCTGTTTGACTTTGCGTGTGCCATTTAGTTAGCATTAAAACATGAATCGCCGTTCATGGTCGGAAATTCAACTGCGCAATGCCGTGGCTGCGTCTTCCAGTTACAGGCAGGTTCTTTTAAAATTGAATTTGCGGGAAGCCGGCGGCAATTACGAGCAGATAAAAAAGTACATTGCCGAGTTGGGGATCAAAATAGCGCATTTTAAAGGCAGAGCCTGGAATAAAGGGTTGAGCGTTAAAGGCGTTGTTCGGATCCCGCTTGAAAAAATTTTGGTCAAAAAAAGTTTTTTTCAAAGTTTTAAGTTAAAAAAAAGGTTGTTTGCAGCGAAATTGAAGCCCATGCATTGCGAGGAGTGCGGCTGGGCTAAAACTACAGCGGATGGGTATCTGCCGTTGGAACTGGATCATATAAACGGCGACAGGCGTGATAATAGACTGGAAAATCTGCGTATTTTGTGCCCGAATTGTCACAGCCTTAAGCCTACGCATAGAGGACGTAACAGTATTAAACGGGCCCGGGTGCTGTAACTGGTAGCCAGAGCTGACTTAAAATCAGCTGGAGGTCTCCTCCGTGCGGGTTCGAGTCCCGCCCCGGGCACGTTTTTGTAGTTAGCGGATATGCGGTAATTTAATCCTGGAGGCTGATATGGGATTTGCTCCTATCGGAATAAAACTTATCTCGGGCGGCGTGGCCGCCGCCGTCGTGGGCGGGCTGCTGCTGTCCTGCTGCAAGTGGGTGGGCATGCCGCTGCTGCTGCTCGGGCTTTTCTTCGCGGCTTTTTCCGCCTATTTCTTCCGCGACCCCGAGCGGAACACCGTGTTCGCGCCGGGGCAGATAGCCTGCCCCGCCGACGGCACCGTGATGACCATACAGAACGAGGGCACGCCCGGGATAACCGTCGTGCGCATTTTTCTGTCGGTGCTCAACGTCCACGTGCAGCGCTCGCCGATGGAAGGCAAAGTGGAGAGCATAAAATACACTAAGGGCAAGTTCGCCATAGCCTACAAGCCCGAGGCCGCCAACAACGAGCGCAACCGCATCCGCATCACCGGCGAAGGCGGCCGGGCCGTGGAAATAGAGCAGATAACCGGCTCGATAGCGCGCCGCATAGCCTGCTACGTGGCCGAGGGGCAGCAGGTGAAGATAGGCGAGCGCGTGGGCATGATCTATTTCGGCTCGCAGGTGGCCGTGTACCTGCCGGAGTCGGCGAAAATACTGGTGAAGCCCGGCGACGCGGTGGCGGGCTCGGAGACCATTCTGGGCCTTTGGTAGGCCGCGGACAGGAAATCAAACTATGACCTTAAACAACGAAGAGATCCAGGTAAAGCCGAAACGCATAGACATGGTCAAGCTGAAGAAGACCGGCGCCATCGTGCTGCCGTCCATCTTCACCATCGCCAACATGGCCTTCGGCTTCTTTTCCATACTCTCGGCCTCCGAAGGCGAGTACGTGCGGGCGTCCTGGTTCCTGATCATCTCCTACGTGATGGACATGCTGGACGGCCGCGTGGCGCGCCTGGTGCACGGCGAAAGCTCTTTCGGCGTGGAGATAGATTCGCTGTCGGACTGGATCTCGTTCGGCATCGCCCCGGCGTACCTGGTCTATAAGTTCGTGCTCAAGGACTACGGCTACTGGGGCTACCCGGTGGCTTTCCTGTACGTGCTGTGCGGGGCGCTGCGCCTGGCCCGCTATAACGTGAAGTCGCATTTCGGCGGCAGCTCGAAGGATTATTTCCAGGGGCTGCCCATTCCCGGCGCCGCCGGCATCCTCGTTTCGTTCGTGCTGGCCTACAGCATGATAGAGGGCGAGAGCAGCATGCGCGGCATACAGATCGTGATGGACCGGATGCCGTTCGTGTACGGCATCGTGCCTTTCATCATGATAGCGCTGGCGCTGCTGATGGTCTCCTCCGCGCCGTACGCCGCGTTCAAGGGCGACATGCTCAAGCCCAATTCCATAAAGGGCATCCTGCTGATAACCGCGGTGCTTTCCATGATAGTGCGCTACCCGCAGGACGCGCTGTTCCTGTTCTTCTCCATCTACGCGCTGTCCGGCGTGCTGGCCTGGCTGTACGGGGCGTTCAGGAAGATCTTCAGGGGCAGGGAAGTGCTGGAGTAAAATTCTCGCTGACAAAAGAAGCCCGGGCGCCTTCGGCCCGGGCTTTTTTATTTCCGGAACTGTTATTTAAGGGGGAACAGCGGCGGCACGCTCTGCGGCTCGGCGCCGTCGGCGGAAAGCTTGCCCACGCCCAGCTGCAGGTGCATGCGGCTGGCAGTATCCGGCATGAAGGGGTCCAGCCAGGCGGCTATCAGGCGCAGGCACCAGACCAGCTCGTGCAGGAAGGTCCGCAGCGCCGCCGGGTCCGTCCTCGCCATCACCCAGGGCTTTTTCTCGTCCAGCAGGCGGCTGAGCGTGCCTATCCCCTGCCAGATCTTTTCCAGCGCCTCCCTGAACTGCAGGGTTTCCATGCTGTGGTGGATGGCCGGGGTCCAGGAAGAAAGCTGTCCGAACGTTTCGCAGTCCGCGGGCTTTTCCGGCAGGCGGTGGTCGAGGTATTTGGCCGCCATGTTCATCACGCGCGAGAAGAGGTTCCCCAGGCCGTTGGCCAGGTCGGCGTTATAGCGGCGGTGGAACGCTTCCGGGGAAAAATTCCCGTCCTGCCCGAACGCGACTTCCCTGAAAACGAAATAGCGCAGCGCGTCCACGCCGTAGTCCTTCACCAGGTCCTCTGCCTTTATGTAGTTGCCGCGCGCCTTCGCCATCCTGGCGCCGTTGATGGTCCACCAGCCGTGCGCGTAAACCTTGTGAGGCAGCTTCAGGCCGAGGGCCATCAGCATGGCGGGCCAGACTACGCCGTGCAGCCGGAAGCTCTCCCTGCCCGCCAGGTGCACGTCGGCGGGCCACAGCGAGTTGAAATCGTGGGCGGGCTTTTCCGGGTGGTAGCCGGCCCCGGCGGCGTAGCCGAGCAGCGCGCCGAACCAGGCGTGCACGGTGTGCTCCGGGTTCGACCGGACGCGCACGCCCCAGGCCGCTTTGGAGCGGGAGACCTGAACGTCCCTGAGGCCCGCTTTTGCGGAACTGACCAGCTCCTGCGCGCGCCAGCGGGGGGAGAGGAAATCCGGGTGTTCCCGGTAATGTTCCAGCAGCGCGCCGCCGTATTTCGAGAGCCTGAAGAAATAACTTTCCCCGCTGAGGCGCTGCGCCGGGCGCGCGTGCTCGGAGCACCTGCCGTCCTTCAGCTCGCTCTCGTCGTAAAAAGTCCCGCAGGCGGGACAGTAAAGGTCTTCGCGGGCGCCGGAGTAAATGTCGCCGCTGGCCAGGAGCTGCTCGAACACGGCCTGCACGCCGGCCTCGTGCGCGGGGTCGGCGGTGCGCAGGAACTGGTCGTACTTTATGTTCAGGGTCTTCCACAGCGCCCGGAAATCGGCGGCGGTCCTGTCGCACCAGACCTTAGGCGCCACGTTCTTTTCGCGGGCCGCTCTTTCGACGTCGGCGCCGTGCTCGCAGGTGCCGGTCAGGAACTGCACCGGGATGTCCCGCGCGCGCAGGTGGCGCGCCAGCACGTCGGCGGCCAGCGTGGTGTAGGCGTGCCCGAGATGGGGCTTGTCGGCGGCGTAATAGAGCGGGGTGGTGATGTAATATGTCTTCGTCTTCATCCGTTCGCTTCCGCGGCGGCGGTGTCCAGCAGGTCTTCCAGCCTTAGCCCCGCTCTTTCGCTTTCCAGCAGGGTCACCTCGAGGAGCTGGTAATAGGAAACGTTGCGGTCGGCCATGCGGCGCAGCTCCAGCGTGCGGCGCAGCAGCGCGGTGAATTTATTCTTGGCCGGCCCGTCGGCCGCGCGCCAGGCGGCCCTGATGCGCCCCAGCGCGAGCTCCAGCAAAGTCTTAACTTCCTCGCGCGCCAGGTGGCTGTCCCTGGGCAGGCCAGCCGCGAACTTGAAGGCCCTGGCGGGATCGCCGGGCCGCAGCTTGGCCAGGCGCAGCATCAGCCCGCCGGCCTCGGCCGCTTTTTCCATCGAGCCGCGCGACAGCGCCGCGAGCTTCCGGGCTTCGGCCGGGTCGGTGCCGCGGGCGCTGAGCAACTCGGCCACAACTGCGCGCGGCAGCGGGGCGAACTCCACCGGGAAGCTGCGCGAAAGGATGGTGGCCAGCAGCGAGTTCTTTTTCGACGTGGTCAGCACGATCACGGTGTTCGGCGGAGGGGCTTCCAGGGTTTTGAGCAGCGCGTTCTGGGCCTGCGGCACCAGCGCTTCCGCGTCGCGGATAACGAAGATCTTCCAATCCGAAAGCATCGGCTTCTGCTGCGCCCAGCGGGTGAGTTCCCTGACCGTGTCCACTTTTAAATTGGCGCTTTCGTCCTCGTCGAGCAGGGCGGCCTGGAAGAGGGTGTCCACCACGCGGATGTCGGGATGCGCGCCGCTTTTCGCCTGCAGGCAGGAGCGGCAGAGCCCGCAGGAATCGCCGGCCGGCGCGGGGGCCGGGCTTTCCGGCGGCCGCGCCGCGGCGGCGGGCGCGGGGGCCGGGGCGGGCTCAGGCTCTGCGAAGAAAAGCCCGTCGGCGGGCTCTTCGGCCGCGGCCGGCGCGGCCTCCGTGAAAGCAACGCGCGTGCAGTTGAGCGCCGCGGCGAACTCCAGGGCCGCGGGGAATTTGCCGACGCCCGGCGGGCCGTGGAAGATCATGGCCGGCGGCACGCGGCCGGTCTCCACCAGCGAGCGCAGGCGCTTTATGGTCTTATCCTGGCCGAGTATCGATGAGAATGCCATAGTTCAGCCGTTGGTAAGGCGCGGGCGGCAATACGCCGGGCCGCCGGTCACCGTTCCCCTTTTTGTCGTTTTAAGATCCTGGCCACGCGGGCCCGTATCTCGGCCTGTATTTCCTCCACCGGCCGCCCGGCGTCTATGCGCGTCATCCCGGGCCTGCGGGCCAGCAGTTTGTAGGCCCGGTTCACGCGCCGGCGGAAGCTGCCCGGCTCGCGCTCTATGCGGTCGGCGCCGCGCAGTTTCTCGTCCTCGCGTTCGCGCCGGGCGAAGACGCTGTCGGGGATATCCATGACCACGGTCAGGTGGGGCTTAAGCCCCAGCGTGGCGATGCTGTTGAGGGTTTCCACCGTCTTCAGCGGCAGGCCGCGGCCGTAGCCCTGGTAGGCGGTGGTGGACAGCGTGTAGCGGTCGGAGATCAGCACCTTGCCGGCTTTCAGCGCGGGGATTATCTTCTCAAGGGTGTGCTTGATGCGCGAGGTCTCGTAAAGAAAAAGTTCCGTCATCGGCTCTATCCGGCTTTTGGGATCGAGCAGTATCCTGCGTATTTTCTCTGAAAGGTAGGTGCCGCCGGGTTCGCGGGTGACCAGTACTTCGCGGCCGAGGCCTTCCAGCCAGGTTTTCAGCAGCGCGGCCTGGGTGGATTTGCCGGAGCGGTCCGGCCCTTCCAGCACTATAAAAAGCCCTTTCTTCATGGATACATTTTATAAAAATACGCCCGCCTTTGGGGCAAAATAAAAACCCCGCCTTGTTCGGCGGGGTTTTTAACTTCGCTGCCGTCCGGGCCGGCCGCTCTTACGAGCACTCCGAGTAGCCGCAGTCGTGGCAGTTGGGGCCCGAGCAGCCGGACTCGTAGCTGACGTTGGAGGAGTAGCACTTGGGGCAGTACTGGGTGCGCGAGGCTTCCCACAGCTCCAGCTTCTCCGGCCCGTTTATCTCCTGGTCCGTGTTTATGATGCCGGTGCGCTTCAGGTGGCTCCGGAGCGCCACGGCTATGCCGTGCGCCACCGAGTTTATCCTGTTGTCGCCCAGGCCCACGGGCCTGTCGCCTTTCACGGAGTTGAGATGCTTGATGATCTTGACCGGGTCGCCGCCTTCCTCGAGGTACTTGGAAAGCAGTATGCCTATCAGCGAGGTCAGCCCGCTGATCTCCGTGCCCAGCGGCGGCATGTTGGTGAACACCTGGTAAGGGCCGTGCTCGTTGTAGTTCACGTGCACGTGCAGCGGGCCGTAGCCGGTCTTCAGCTGGAAATACTCCGACGACACGCCGAAGGACTGGTACGCGGTCTTTTTTTTCTTGGTCCTGGCCTGGGGCTGGGTGCCCGGCGTGATGTTCAGCACCTGCTGCGCCTTGCAGCCGTCGCGGTAGACGGTCATGCCCTTGCACCCCAGCTTATGCGCCAGGACGTAGCAGTTCTTCACATCCTCCGTCCTGGCCGAGGCCGGCATGTTGATGGTCTTGGAGACCGCGTTGTCGATGTGCTTCTGGAAGGCCGCCTGTATCCTTATGTGGTTCTCTATGGACACGTCGTGGGCGGTGGGGAAAAGGTCCTGTATCCGTTTGGGGATCTCGGGGATGCCGCGCACCGCCTTATGGTTGTGTTCGATCTTCTTCCACAGCGTCGCCTCGTCCAGCCCGAAATAGTCGTGCTCGGCGGCCAGCTGCTTGAACAGCGCGTTCACCTCGAAGAAAGTGTCCCTGGCTTCGGGGTCGTGGTTGTTCTTTATGGCGTCCAGCGCCCTGGCGTTGTAGCGCGTGTAGGCGATGGCGAAGAACGGCTCGATGCCGGAGCCCTGCAGCCCCGCCGCTATGGCTATGGTGCCCGTCGGGGCTATCGTGGTGCGCGCGGCGTTGCGGGGCCTGGCCGCCGTACCCCTGAAGTGCCTGCCGCCGGCGTCGTAGATGGAATCCTTCCAGTTGGGGAAAGCGCCGCGTTCTTTCGCCAGTTCCTCGGAGGCCGCTAGTGCCTTGTCGTTTATGAAGCCCATCACTTCTTCGGCCTTCGCCAGCCCCGCGGGGCTGTCGTAGGGCAGGCCCAGTTTCACGGCCGTCTCCGCCCAGCCCATGATGCCCAGGCCTATCTTGCGGTTGCCCTTAGCTATCTTCTCTATCTCGAGCAGCGGGTAATTATTTATCTCTATGACGTCGTCGAGGAAGCGGACGGCCTTGCGCACCGTTTCCGCCAGGCGGTCCCAGTCCAGTTTCCCTTTGGTCAGTTCGCCGGTCACGAAGTTAGCCAGGTTTATGGAGCCCAGGTTGCAGGATTCCCACGGCAGCAGCGGCTGCTCGCCGCAGGGGTTCGTGCTCTCTATCTCGCCCAGCGCCGGGGTGGGGTTGGAATTGGTCTGGTTGATGTGGTCCAGGAAGACGATGCCGGGGTCGCCGGTGGCCCAGGCGGATTCCACCATGGAATTGAACACTTCCCTGGCCTTCGCCGTGCCGGCCGCCGCGCCGGTGCGGGGGTTCACCAGGTCGTAGGACGCGCCGGTCTCCACGGCCTTCATGAACTTGTCGTCCAGGGCTATCGAAATATTGAAGTTCTCCAGCACGCCCGGCTGCGATTTTATCGTTATGAACTCCCTGATCTCCGGGTGCCAGTAGGGCAGGATGCCCATGTTGGCGCCGCGCCGCGTGCCGCCCTGCTTCACCACGTCGGTAAGCTTGTCGAACAGCTTCATGAACGAGATGGCGCCGGAGGCCACGCCGTGGGTTTTCTTAACCGTGTCGCCTTTGGGGCGCACCCGGCAGAACGAGAAGCCGGTGCCGCCGCCGGATTTCTGTATCAGGCTCTGCGCCGTCAGGGCCTGGGCTATGCCCTCCATGGAATCGGGGACGGGCAGCACGTAGCAGGCTGAAAGCTGCTGCAGCTCGCGGCCCGCGTTCATCAGGGTCGGCGAATTGGGCAGGAAATCGAAATCCGCCATCATGTTGTAAAAGCCGGTCTGCGCGCGGTCGGCCGCCCCGCGCGCCTCTTCCGCGCCCTTGTAGACCTTTTCCAGGTTGGCCACCAGTTTCAGGAAGTTGGCCTCGCGCGCCGTCGAGTCGGCCAGCCCCTCATGGAACAGGATAGCGCGGGAGCAGCTTTCCCCGGCGCCGGTTTCGTGCTTCCTGAAGCTTATCCCCTCGAACACGCCCCACTCTTCCGCCCGGGGATGCAGCAGTATTTCCGAAAGGGCGATGTTATGGGACACCCTCGTGAAAAGGTCCTCCACGGTATTGTCGTCCCGGAGGTACTTGTCCTTTATTACTTTCGCCTGATTTTCTCCGACGATGATCTTTTTCTTTTCAAGGGCCATGGGTTTCATTTGTAGGTTGCCGCCCCCGTTCTATCGTTGCCGCGGTCTTTGGACCGGCGGTAAATCTATGCGCGTCAGCTGCGGCCTACTGTTAATCTATCAATCATAAGTTTTATTGTCAACTTTTACGCCGATATCCGTTTACGCAGCGGTCCGCGGAACAATTATTTAATGTAAATGTAACCTTTAATTGACCGCCCGGCACCTATAATTACAATGCGGACAACCGCGTATCTGTTGAAAGGCGGCGGCCTCAAATTGCACAATGTATTGGACGGAGTTTAACTATGAACGAAAAATTTGACGAATCCTCCCTTAACGAGACCACGATAAACGACGTGGAGACGGCCCGCCTGGCCCTGCGCTGGGCGCTGGACAAGATACGCGCCCTGCACGAGGACGACCTGAAGACGCGCCAGAACCTGCAGGAAAAGAGCAGCCAGGTGGCTTTCCTGGAGAACCAGCTGAAGGCGAAGACCTCCGACATCGAGCGTACTACGCGCGCCCACGAGGAGGAGCTGAAGTCCAGGCAGGACTCGGTGGAGAACCAGTTCCGCGCCAGGCTCGAGCGCCTCAACGAGCGCGAAAAGGAGCTGGAGGAGAAAATTTCCAAGAACGAGGACCAGCTCAAGCTCAAGGAGGCCCGGCTGTACGAGGACTACCAGCAGAAGTCCGAGGAGCTGCGCGGGCGCTGGGCGCAGGTGGAAGGGGAACTGTGGCAGCTGCGCCAGGAGCAGCTGGCCAAGCAGCAGGAATTCGAGCGCGTTTACGGCGCCCGGCTGGAGGAGGAGAAGAAGAAGTACGCGGACGAGGCGGCGGCCATAAAAAGTTCGCTGGACCGCAGCTACCAGAACCGGGTGGAGGAGCTGGGAAAAAGGGAGCAGAGTTCCGCCGAGGAGCTTAAGAAGCAGGAGGTCATGCTCAAGTGGGCGAAGGACAGCTGGGTGAAGGATACCGAGGACCGCGAGCGCGCCCTGCGGCGCAAAGAGCTGGAGATAGACAAGAAGATACTGGAGAAGAACCAGGAAATAGACAATTTCAAAGCGCAGGTCTCGCTGCTCGAACATCAGCTCAGCGAGCTGCCCGAGGCCGTGAAGCGCCGGGACGAGGACCTTTCGCGCTACAAGGACGCGATGCGCAGCCTCGAAGGCGTGATAGGCGCGCTGGAAGAGGAAAAGAAGAACCAGCAGGCCGCGTACGAGGGCCGCATAACTAAAATGGAGCTGGCGGTGGAGGCCGAACGGAACCGGTACCGCGAGATGGAGGCCGAGATCCCGCGCCGCCTGAAAATAGCGGTGGAGCACGAGCGCAACCGCCTGGCGGAAAAGCTGCAGGAGATAGAGCGCGGCTATAAGGAAGACACAGCCAAGCGCCAGGAGGAGATAGAGTACCTGCAGCGCAACCTGAAGACTTTCGAGGAGACCGTGCGCGTAACGCAGGCGGAACGGGAGGCCCTGGCGCAGAAGCTGGGGCAGGCGCAGGCGCAGTACAGCGCCAAGCAGGAGGAATTCACTTTCAGGGAACGGCAGCTGCAGTCGGAGTACGAAGTGCGCCTGAAAGTGGAGACCGAGAAGCACACGCGGGACCTGCGCGCCGAGCTGGACGCCGCCGCGCGCGGCTACGAGGACAGCCTGCGCCTGAAGACGGAAGAGATCGTGCATCTTCGCCGGGAGCAGGAGGAACTGGCCAAGGACCGCGCCGCCGGCCGCGACCAGGCCGCGGGGCTGCGCAGAGACCTTGAGGCCGCCGCGGAACGGCACCGCGCGGAATTCGACGCTTTCAAGCTGAAGCTCAAAGCGGAGTATGAGGCCCGCGCCGCCGCCGCCGCCGCCGAGGCGCGCCAGGAGCAGGCCGCCGAGCAGGAGAAGTTCTCCGAGATACTGGAGGAAAGAACTTCGGCCGCCGCCGCCGCCCTGGAGCGCAAGGAGGCGGCCCTTGGCATGCTTAAAATGGCGCTGCAGAGATCAGGCGAGGAGCTGAAACTGGCGCTGGCCGAGGAAAAGGCCCGGGGCGCCGCCGCCATAGAGGAGAACGCCCAGCGCAGCGCGGAAACGCTCAAGCTGCGCGACGACAAGATCGCCGAGCTTTCGCGCGCCTTCGAGGCGTCGCGGCTGGAAAAAGAGGAGCTGCTGCTGCTGGAGCGCCAGCGCCTGGAACGGCTTTACACCGAGAAGGAAAAGGCCATGGACGCCGAATTGGCCGTCAGGGACGCCGAGGTCATGCGCGCCAGGGAAGCGCTGGTGAAGGCGGCCGCGGAAAAAGAAACGCTGGGCGCGGCATTCAGCTCCGAAAGGCGCGTGCTGGAGGATAAGATAGCCGCGCTTACCGTCCGCGTCTCGGACGAGGAAGCGGCGGCCGCGGTAAAGGCGGAGGCCGCCGTGCGCCGCGAGGTGGCGCGCTATTCCGAGATCGTGGAGCGCAAGAACCACGAGCTGGAGACCGCGGCGCAGGTGCGCCAGGCGCAGGAGGAGACGTACCGGAAAACCCTGGAAGGTTTCAGGGAAAGGCTTTCCGACGCCCTGGGCCGCTTCGAGAGCATCAAGAAAACCGCCGAGGACCGCCAGCAGCAGCTTTCCTCCCTGCAGATGGAGCTGGCCCAGGAGAGGAAGAGCGCCGAGGATTCAGGCGCCCAGCTGGCGGCCAGGCTGGCCGCCCGCGAGAAGGAATACAGGACCCTGCGCGCCGAATACGAGGATTTCAAGGCCGCGTTCGAGGACGAGGTGAAAACGCGGGAGAAAAAATACGAGGATACGCTGCTGAAACTGCGCGCCGCGGAAGAGCAGCGAGCCGCCCGCGACAAGCAGCTGGAAGCCCTGAAGCGCGACGGGGAGCTGCTCCGCGCCGAGCTGGTGCGCCGCGACCGCGGGGAGGCCGAGTTCAAGGCCGCCGCGGCCAAGGGCCTGGAGGCGGAGCGGCGCGAGCTGCGCGCCGCGAAGGAACGGCAGGCGCAGGACTTCGCGCAAAAAGAAAAAACGCTGCTCTCCGAGATCTCGGCTTTCCGCGACGAGGCCAGCGCCAACGAAATAGCGGCGGAAAAATACCGCGCCCTGGCCGAAGAGGCGGGCAGGAACATAGAGCGGCTGCGGTCCGTGCTGGAGGAGGAGCGGGCCAGGAAGACCGGCTCCGTGGCGCGGGACGAATACGAGCAGCGCATCAAGGAGCTGGCCGCCAGCGAGGAGGCCCTGCGGCAGACGGTGGAGCAGCTGCAGCAGAAGCTCAGGCAGGCCGGCGGCGAATAGCCGCGGGAAAAAGGTTAAAGTAAGAAAGCCCGCGGGAGCGGGCTTTCTTATTTCTCAGGACTCGCTGATAGCCGAGGTCCGCGGTTTACGGGACCAGCGAAGTGCAGGGGTCGGTGCCCGCGGTGGCGCAGGTTATGGTCTTCACGCCGGCGCCGGCGTAGGTCAGCGTAAGGGTATAGGCGCCGAACGCGGCGGGGGGGGCGGGGTTCGCCGCTTTCCTCTGGATGGTAATGGTGGCGTTGGCCCCGGTGCCCGCGGCCCCGGCGGTCAGCACGGGCGGGTTGAAGAATTTCATCACCGGCACGTTGATGTCCAGGTTCAGCGTGGAGGTTTCGAAAGACCCGTTGCGCAGCAGTTCCCTTTCCTGCGCGGCGCAGATGGAGGAAAGCATGGAAATGGCCTCGCTGGCGCGGCCTTTCTCCACCACTTTAAAGTACTGCGGTATGGCCACCGAAGCCAGGATACCGATGATCAGCACGACCACCAGCAGCTCTATCAGCGTAAAACCTTTTTTATTTTGCATAATACCCCCTGTCTGTCCTTATAGTGAGATTGTATCATATCAAGGCGCGTATACGTGTGTGGCGGATGTGAGTTTCTTGTGAAGTTTGAGGTCCGCGCCGGTGCAGGCGGACCGGGCCTGAAAATAAGAAAACCCGCAAAGCGGGTTTTCTTAAGTGCAGAACTGTCTGCGGTCTTTCGCGGCTTACGGGACCAGCGAAGTGCAGGGGTCGGTGCCCGCGGTGGCGCAGGTTATGGTCTTTACGCCGGCGCCGGCGTAGGTCAGCGTCATGGTGTAGGCGCCGAACGCGGCGGGGGGGGCGGGGTTCGCCGCTTTCCTCTGGATGGTAATGGTAGCGCCGGCCCCGGTGCCCGCGGCCCCGGCGGTCAGCACGGGCGCGTTGAAGAAGTTCATCACTGGCACGTTGATGTCCAGGTTCAGCGTGGAGGTGGCGAAAGAGCCGTTGCGCAGCAGTTCCCTTTCCTGCGCGGCGCAGACGGACGAAAGGATGGAAATAGCTTCGCTCGCGCGGCCTTTCTCCACCACTTTAAAGTATTGCGGTATGGCCACGGAAGCCAGGATACCGATGATCAGCACGACCACCAGCAGTTCTATCAGCGTAAAACCTTTTCTATTTTGCATAACTCCTCCCCGTGTAATATGAAAACTTATCTTGACAAAAAAATTATAGCATATCAAATTGGTTGTTCGTGTGCGGAGAGTGTGAAGTTCTTGTGAAGTTTCGCGCCCGCGCCCTGCGCTATTCGGGCTGCGTCCATTTGTAGCCGAGTCCCTCCACCGTCAGGAGGCAGTGCTGCATTTCCCCGAGGGCTTTGCGGATGTTCTTTATGTGGGTGTCTATCACCCGGCTGGTGTTCTCGTACGGGCGGCCCCAGATCCTTTCCATCAGGAACTGGCGGGTCATTACCCGGCCGTTCTTCTTTACCATCAGGTAAAGTATCTCGAACTCCTTGGGGGCAAGGTCGATGAGCCTGCCCGAGACGCGCGCTTCGTGCCTCGGGTAATTTATGGCCAGCTCGCCGGAGGCCAGGACCTCCTCGGCCCCGTCCCTTTCGTCGCTCAGCAGGCTGCGTCTTATCAGGGCCTTCACCCGCGCCACGAATTCCGCAGGGCTGAAAGGCTTGGTCATGTAATCGTCGCCGCCCAGCTCGAGGCCGAGTATCTTGCTGATCTCCGTCCTGTCGGTGGTCAGGAACAGGATCGGAACTGTCCTGGAGGGCCCGTCCGAAGCGCGCACCTCCCTGCAGAAGTCGAGCCCGCTCATGCCGGGCAGCCGCAGGTCCACCACCATCAGGTCGGGCGGGAACCGGGCGATGGTGGCCAGCGCCTGCTCCGCGGTGGTGGAGGTGAGCACGTTGAAGCCTTCCAGCTCAAGGCGTTCCTTGACGGACTTCAGCAGAGTGAGTTCGTCGTCTATCACCAGGATGGTCTGTTTCGGGCGCATAAAGAACGTCCTAAGCCGGCAGGAACACCGCGAACGAGCTGCCTTTGCCCGGCGCGCTTTCCACCTCGATCCTGCCGCCGTGCTGTTCGATGATGAATTTCGCTATGAACAGGCCCAGGCCCGTGCCCTGCCCGGCCGCCGGGTAGTCCCGTTTACCGCGGTTTATCCTGTAGAATTTGCTGAAAATATTGGCGGTCTCGCCGGGCGGGATGCCTATGCCGGTATCGCAGACGCGGACTTTCTGCCAGCCGGGCGTGGCTTCTATGAACACGCTGACCGAGCCTGAAGCGGTGAACTTCACCGCGTTGCCGATGACGTTCGCCAGCACCTGGTAAAGCCTGTCGGGGTCGCCGCGCGTGGCCGGGATATCCTGCCCCACGATCAACTCGAGCTTCAGGCCTTTCTGTTCCGCGTACGCCCTGAAAGCGCGCACCGCGCGGTCCGCCAGGTCTTCCAGGTTCACCGTCTTCAGGTCCAGCGTCATCTTGCCGGACTCCATCTTCGAGATCTCCAGCAGCGAATCTATGTAGCGGTTCAGGCGCTGCGAATGTTCGTTTATCGAGAACACCTGCTCCGGGATCTTGGCCTGCTCCCGGTTCTCGACGAGCTTAAGGATGATGTCGGAACAAAGCTCGATGCCGGTCACCGGCGAGCGGAGGTCGTGGGTTATGCTCGACACGAAATCCTGCTTCATGTCCGACACCTCTTTGAGCTTGTCGGCCATGTCGTTAAGCTCGGAGGCCAGCATGCCCATTTCGTCCCTGCTGGTAACGGGGATCCTGTGGTCGAGGCGCCCCGAGCCGATTATGCGCGCGCCTTCGGCGATCGACTGTATAGGGGTGAAGATGACGCGGGTTATGATCAGGGTGCCGGCGCAGCCCAGCGCGAAAGCTATGGAAAGTATTATGAAGAAGCTGGCCGAGGACTGGCGCAGCGAGGAATCCATTTCCTGGTAGATGAGCTGCGTGGAAAAATCGACGCTGGCGGTGACCGTCCGCTTTTTAGAGTTCAGGGTGTTGACCGAGGCTTTGAGTATTTCAACCCCGCCGTCGCTGCGGGTCTCCCAGGTGCCGATGCGGGGCGGGGGGAAGGTGGTATAGCGGTAAAGAAAAGGCGGCGGCTGCGGGCTGTAGTAGCGGTCTTCCAGGAAGATCCGGCCTTTAGCGCCGCTGCAGGAGACCTGTATGATCTCAGGGGTCTTAAGGAAAGTCTTGAAATACCTGTAGGCGTAGGATTTGTCCGGCGTATCCGACATTTCCTTGCAGACCTCCGACATGGCCAGCAGGATCTGGAGGTTCTTGCGCTGGCTGTTGGAGGAGATGGACGACCATTCGTTGCGCTGGAACAGGAAGGCCATTACCGCCGAGACGGCGGTAAGCAGAACGAGCATGAAGATTATCAGTTTGCTTCGGATGCTCATTTTCGGCCTGAGAGGGAGAAAAGGGGTGCGCCCGGCGCGATTCGAACGCGCGGCCACTCGCTTAAAAGGCGAATGCTCTACCCCTGAGCTACGGGCGCCTGACTGCTGATGTACGACACCGTAATTATACAACAAAAACAAAACTTTGGAAAATTTAGCCGGGAAAACGGGACAGGGTCCAGGCGCGGAGGCGCCGGCATTCACTATCCGCGGATACGTTCGGCCGCCCTCAGAGCAATTTTGCCCGGAGGCAAAAGTGAACGATCCCGGACCGCGTCCGCGCTCGCAGAGCTCGCGGCCGCTGCGCGGCGGATACGTTCGGCCGCGCCTCCGGCATAGCCTCGGCGCGGCCGCCCTCCGGGCAATTTTGCCCGGAGGCAAAATTGAACTATAATATACTGAATGGCCGCCAGAAAAAGATTCAAGAGAACGATGCGCGTCAAAGTGCGCAACAAATTGCTTCTGCACGGCGGGGCGGCCGCCGGCATAGTAATGGCGCTGGCGCTGGCCGGGTGGCTTTCCGGCCAATCGCTGAAAGCTTCCCGGCGTTTTCTGGAGGGCCGCCTGACGGCTTTCCGTCCGTCGTCGGTGGCGGTCGATTGCCCCGCGCCGGAAGCCTCGGCTTCCGCCCGCGCGCTGCTGGCCGCGGCGGTCAGCGCTCCGCTTACCTCGCGGCGCTGCAGCGAACTGGCCGAGGAATTGAAACGCCTGCATCCCGCGCTGTCTTCCGCGCACGTGACCCGCAATTTCCTTACCGGCACCGCGGCCGTGTCCGCCGCGGTGGAGCCTGTAGTAGCCCCGCTGCTGCTGGACGGGACCACCGTTTACCTGGGTGAGACCGGCCGGATAATGCGCGAGAATCTTTCCGGCCCGCAGGACCCCGCCTTTATCACCGAGGTCAGGGGCGTCACCGGCCCGGCCCCGGCGTTGGTGAAATTCCTGGGCGAAATAAGGTCCTTTTCCGGGCTGCTCCCCTCGAAGCCGGTAAAACTGGCCTGCGAACTGAAGGCCGCCGCCTGCGAGCTCACCCTTGCCGACAGTACTTACATCCTGTGGGGGGGATTTGAATTCACCAGACTAAAAATATTAAGATTAAGCGAAGTCCTTAAAGACGCCTCGGCAAAACGCGTCGGCCCGCTGCGGGTGGATTTAAGAACATTCAACGAAGGCAAGATCTTTGTTTCCGAGCCCCGGTAACCGCAGCGCTTGCTGAGCGGTCCGGGCCGGCCGGCCTCCTGGAGTTTTAATAATATGGGAAAATCCGAAATTATCGCCGGACTCGACATGGGGTCGTCCCGGGTAACCTGCGTCATCGCCGAGCGCGACGAGGAACATAACAAGATACGCATCCTGGCCGGGGCCTCCGCCCCCTGCAAGGGGCTCAAGGGCGGCGTGGTGGTCAATATCGAGGAGACCGCCCGCGCCATCGAGCACGCCATGGACGCGGCCGAGAGCAAGGCCAACGAAGTGGTGGGCGAGGTCTACCTCGGCGTGCGCGGCTCGCATATCCAGGCTTTCGACAACAAGGGCGGCTACAACATCGCCCGCACCGACAAGGAGATCACCGGCGAGGACGTTTCCAACGTGATCGAAAGCGCCAAGACCGTGCCGCTTTCCTCCGACCGCGAGATCCTGCATGTGATCCCGCAGGGCTTTTCGCTGGACCGCCAGCGCGGCGTGCCCAATCCCATCGGCATGGAAGGCGCCCTGCTGGAAGTGGGCGTGCACATCGTCACGGCCTCCACGCCCGTGATAAACAACCTGGTCAAATCCGTCTTCAAGGGCGGGTTCCGCGTGGCCGACACCATCTACACGCTGCTCGCCGTCGGCGAGCTGGTGGTCTCCGAGGAGGAGAAGGACCTGGGCTGCCTGCTGATAGATTCCGGCGGCCAGACCACCTCGATAGCCGTCTACTCCGAGGGCAGCATCCATTTCTCCAAGGAGATCCCGCTGGGCGGGGACCACGTCACGCGCGATATCGCCTACGGCCTGGGCACCACCATGTCGGCCGCCCAGGAGATAAAGGAAAAATACGGCGCGGTGTTCTCCAACATGGTCGACGAGGACCACATGATCAGCGTCACCAGGCTGGACGCCCGCACCAAGAAGGAAGTGAAGCCGCGCGAGCTGCTGGATTTCATTCAGCCGCGCGCGGAGGAAATTTTCGAGAAGATAAACCAGGCGGTGCAGACCTCCAACTACGCCGAGCTGCCCGGCGGCGCCATCCTCACCGGCGGCGGCGCCCTGCTGCGGGGCATGCCCGAGGCCGCGGAGCAGCTGCTGGACCTCAGCCAGGCCCGGCTGGGCGTGGCGGCGCAGGAGATCCTGCAGTGTCCCGAGGAATATCTTACGCAGCCGTACCTGGGCGCCGTGGCGCTGGTCTGCTATCCTAACCTGAAGACCTGGAATACCGACGTGCCCGGCACCACGCGGTCGGGCTCGGTGGAAAAGAAACTCTGGCGCTGGTTCAAAGATCTGTTCTGAACGCTCGGTGGTAAAGGCCCGGGCGGTCAGGAATTCCGGCGGCCTTTAATTTAATGCTTATGTCCGAAACCCGTATACGCTACAACAGGGATTTTCACGGCCGCGAGGCCGTCATCAAAGTGCTGGGCGTGGGCGGCGGCGGCGGCAACGCCGTCAACACCATGGTGGACGCCGATATCCGCCTGGTGGAGTTCCTGGCGGTGAACACCGACGCCCAGGACCTGCGCCGCAGCAAGGCGCCCAACCGCATACAGATAGGCGAGAATCTCACCAAGGGCCTGGGCGTGGGCGGCGATCCGGCCAAGGGGCGCGAAGCCGCGCTGGAATCCGTGGACCTTATTAAGGAAGCCGTGGGCGACGCCGACCTGCTGTTCATCACGGCCGGGATGGGCGGCGGAACGGGCACCGGGGCGGCCCCCGTGGTGGCCCAGATAGCCAGGGAGATCAACCCGGAAGCTTTGCTGATTGGCGTGGTCACGCGGCCTTTCAGCTTCGAGGGCAAGCCCCGCGCCGAGCAGGCGCAGGCCGGCATACAGGAGCTCCGCAAGCACCTGGACTCGCTGCTGGTGATCCCCAACGACCGCATACGCACCGAGGTGGACCGCGAAGCCAGCCGCGACGACGCCTACCGGCTGGCCGACGACGTGCTGCGCCAGGCCATACAGGGGATCTCCGACGTGATAACCAGCGAGGGCGAGCTGAACGTGGATTTCGCGGACGTCAAGAAGATCATGACCAAGTCAGGCGAGGCGCTGATCGGCATCGGCAAGGCCTCCGGCGAGGACAGGCACATGACGGCCGCGCAGATGGCGATGCATTCGCCCATGCTCGAGAACGCGGTGATCAACGGCGCCAAGGGCCTGCTGGTGAACTTCACCAGCTCGCGGGACATCAAGCTGGTGGAGATCAGCGAGGCCATGGAATACATCACCAAGGCCGCCAACCCCGAAGCCGCCATAAAGCACGGCCAGGTCTTCGATACTGCCATGGGCGGCGAGCTGAAGATCACCGTGATCGCCACCGGGTTCCCGGCCAAGCGCAGCGAGCTCGCCGGCGACCTGGCCCGCATCAAGGCGCGGGGCCCGCGCCGGCCGCGGCTCGACGACGATTTTCCTCCCGACCAGCAGCAGGTGTCGTCCGGCTGCGGGGATAACCTCGACAAGCCGGCCTATCTGCGCAGGCAGCCCGGCGTCAGGAGGCTCAGGTAACTTCAGCCGCGGTACGGCGTTGCCCAGGTGAACTATGGCTATAAATCTCAACCTCCTGCTTAAAGTGATGGTGCAGAACAAGGCTTCCGACACCCACATCCGCTGCGACTCCTCCGTCTTCCTGCGCATCAACGGCGCGATCACCCCGATCAACTCCTCCAGCATGACGCAGAAGGAAGTGGAGGACATGGTGTTCCCGCTGATGAGCGACAGGCTCAGGAAGATCTTCGAGGAAAAACACGAGGCGGATTTCTCGTTCGAGGGCGGCGAGCTGGGCCGCTTCCGGTTCAACGTTTTCACGCACAAGGGCAAGATCGGCGTGGCCATCCGCCACATCCCGCTCAAGATCCCCACTTTCGAGGAACTGCGCCTGCCCGTGGATTCCATCAAGAAACTGCTCACCAACGAGCGCGGCCTGATCCTGGTCACCGGCATCACCGGCTCGGGCAAGACCTCCACGCTGGCCTCGATGATCGAGTACCTCAACCAGAGCTGGGAGGCGCATATCATAACGGTGGAGGACCCCATAGAGTTCTCCTTCACCGAGAAGAAATGCATCATCAGCCAGCGCGAGCTGGGCTCGGATACCACCTCTTTCGTGGACGCGCTGCGCGCCGCCATGCGGCAGGACCCCGACGTGATCCTGGTGGGCGAAATGCGCGATTTGGAGACCACGCAGGCGGCCATAACGGCCGCCGAGACCGGGCACCTGGTGTTCGCCACGCTGCACACGATGAACGCGGTGCAGACGATCTCGAGGATTGTGGACATGTTCCCGCCGCACCAGCAGGTGCAGATACGGATGCAGCTTTCCGAAAGTCTTAAGGGAATCATCTCGCAGCGCCTGCTGCCCTGCACCCGCGGCGGCCGCATCCCCGCCGTGGAAGTGATGTGCACCACCCCGCACATCAAGAAGATGATAGCGGAGAACGCCATTGATTCCGTGACGCAGGCCATCTCGAAAGGCGGCTTCTACGGCATGCAGAGCTTCAACCAGGCGCTGGTGAAGATGCACAAGGAAGGGATGGCCAGGCTCGAGGATATCATCCAGGCCGCTTCCAACCCCGACGACGTGCTGCTGGCCATAAAAGGCATAGAGCAGGAGATCGAGCCGCGCAAGTAAGGGAACTGATTCTGGTCCACAAAGGAAGGTACTTATGTTCGCTGAAGGCTATATAGGTATAGCGGGGATCATCGGCGTGGGCAAGTCCACCCTCACCATGGAGCTGGCCAAGGCGCTTAACTTCGAGCCGGTGCTCGAAGAGGTCGGCGGCAACCCTTACCTCGAGAATTTCTACGGCGACATGAAGCAGTTCGGCACCATCATGCAGATCTGGCTGCTCAACCACCGCTTCCGCCAGCACCGCGAGTTCATCTCCCGCATCAGCCTCGGCAAGATCCGCGGCGTGGTGCAGGACAGGACCATCTGGGAAGACACTATCTTCGCCCGCATGCTCAACCGGCACCCGGACAAGATCATCTCCGACATGGACTACAACACCTACCTGGACCTGTTCGACAACATGGTGCTGCGCGAAATGGTCTATCCCCAGCTGATGATCTTCCTCGACTGCCGCGTCGAAACCTCCATCGCCCGCATCAAGGCCCGCGGCCGCAACATGGAAAAAACTATTTCCCCGGATTACCTCCGCAGCCTGCAGGAGAACTACTACGAGTTCATCGAGGAGATGGAGGACGCCGGCGTGCGCATCCTGCGCCTGAACTGGGAGAGCTACCAGCCGATCAGCGAGGTGGCGCGCCTGGTGCACGAATATTCGCTGAAGCCCTCCGCCTTCACCAAGTGGGTGCGGCCGCTGCGCAAGATGGGCATAGAAAACAAGGCGAACCTTCCCAATAAAGTGGCGGTGGCCGGGTGACCCCGAGGGCGAGGGGCCTGGTAATAGCCATAGACGGACCCGCGGGCGTGGGCAAATCCACCGTCGGCAAGCTGGTGGCCGGCCGCGTGGGCTACAGCTTTGTCAGCACGGGAAAAATGTACCGGGCGCTGGCCTGGAAGGCGCTGGAGCTGGGACTGGACCTGGAGGACGACTCCGCGCTGGTGGGGCTCGCCGGGACGCTTGCCTGGGAATTTCCGCGCGGCGAAGGCCCCGAGGCCGGCGTTTCGCTGGACGGCCGGCTGCTGGGCAGCGAACTCACCGACGAGAGGGTGGGTAAGGCCAGCTCGGGCATAGCGCGGTTCGCCGGGGTGAGGCAGTTCATGAGCGGCATGCAGCGCCGGGCGGGGCTGGCCGGCGGCGTGGTGATGGAAGGGCGCGACATCGGCACCAACGTCTTCCCCGACGCTGAACTGAAAATTTACCTGGACGCTTCGCCCGAGGCCCGCGCCGTCCGGCGCGCCGAGCAGCTGCGGGCGCAGGGCCTGGAGGCCGATTACGCCCAGATCCTGGACTTCATCGTGAAGCGCGACGCGCAGGATTCGGGCCGCAAGAACAACCCGCTCACGAAAGCCCCCGACGCGCATTACCTGGATTCCACCTCCGTCCCGAGGGAGAAGGTGGTGGACGCGATAGTGGAACTTTTCAAAGCGGCCGCGGGCGGGAGCGCCGAGTGATAAAGGCCTCGCTCGACCTGGTGTTCCTCCTTTTCCGGGTTTTTTTCCGGCTGTTCAACTCCATCGAAGTGATCGGCCTGGAAAAGATACCCCGCACCGGCCCCCTGATAATAGTCTGCAACCACCTTTCCCTTTCCGATCCTCCCGCCCTGCTTTCCTTCACCGCGCTGGTAAGGCGGGTTAACGTGATGGCCAAGAAAGAACTGTTCTCCATCCCGGTGCTGGGCTGGTTCATCCTGCGCTGGGGCGCCATCCCCGTGGACCGCGGCCGGGAGGGGGGGGACCTGGGCGCGCTGCGCGGTTCGCTGGGCGCCCTTAAGAAGGACGGCTGCCTGATCATCTTCCCCGAGGGCACCCGGGCCAGGGGGCGCAAGCTGCCGGCCAAGGCCGGGGCGGCTTTCCTGGCCCATAAATCGGGGGCGCCGGTGCTGACCGCCAGAATTTTCAACAGCGATAACTTCTTAAAATTAGGTAAAATAATAATTAAGTACGGTACGGTGAGGCGCTTCGAGCCCGCTGCCGGTGCGGACCTTAAAGCCGCCTATGCGCAATTTTCAGAATCGCTGATGTCGGACATTTTCTCAATAACGAAGGAGCAGTAGCCCCATGGAAACCAACGAACCCCAGCAGACAGAAGAACAGGAAGACCAGCACAAGGAAGCCGCGCGTCCCCCCGAGGACGACATGTCCATGGCCGACCTGCTCAAGGCCGAGGCGGAGGTTTCCGGGAAAGTCTATTCGCGCGAAATCGTCACCGTCAAAGTGGTGCAGGTGAACCAGGAATTCGTTTTCGTGGCCATCGGCGAAAAGAAGGAAGCGGTAATCCCGCTGTCCGAGTTCCAGGACGAAAAGACCCCCGAGCCCGGCGACGAGGTGCAAGCCGTGCTCGAGAAGAAGGGCGGCGAAGGCCGCAACACCGTGCTGTCCCACCGGCGCGCGCGGGAGCGCGCGGCGCTGGACGCGGCCCGCAGGATGTTCGAGGCCAAGGAGCGGGTGAAGGGCAAAGTGCTGGAGACCGTGAAGGGCGGCTATATCGTGGACATCTCCGGCGTGCGGGCGTTCATGCCCCTTTCCCTTTCCGAACTGGGCGGCGCGCACAAGCATTACCTGCCCGCCGGCGCCAAGGTGAGATTTTACATAACCGACTTCAACGAGAAAGAGCGCAAGGTGGTGGTTTCCCGGCGGCAGGTGCTGGAGGAAGACGAGAAGCTGCGGCGCACCGAAGTGCTGGGCGGCGTCAGGCCCGGCGATATCGTGCGCGGCGTGGTATCCAAGGTCACGGAAGAGGGCCTGCTCGTCCGCTTCCAGGGCATCGAAGGCTTCGTGCAGCTGTCCGACATAGCCTGGAAGAACATGGAAGCCGAGCTCAAAACCTACAAGCGCGGCCAGCGCGTGAAATGCAAAGTTCTTTCGCTGGACAAGGAGACCGAACGCCTGGCTTTCGGCTTCAAGCAGCTGATGGCCAATCCCGTGGATATGCTCAAGCGGCGTTTCGCCCGCCACGCCCGCCTTAAAGTAAAGGTGGTTTCCGTCGCCAAGGAAGGCACGCTGGTGAAGATCAGCGAGAACACCGAAGGCTTCATCCTGCCCGACGATTACGGCGCCGAGGGCGAGCCCAAGGAAGGCCAGGAGCTCAACGCCGTGGTCACCGCCATCGACTCCACCGCGTTCCGGCTGATACTTTCGGTGAAGCGCTGCGAAGAGGTTGAAGACCGCAAGCGCGTGGCGCAGTACCTCAAGGGTTCTCCGACTCTGACGCTGGGTCAGATCCTCCTGGAGAACTCGGAGGATGAAGGTGAGTTATGAGCCGCGGCTGTCTTCTTTAAAGACAGCGGTCTCGAAGTTCGCCTGTTCCTATAAGGTGCCGCTGGGCCTGTTCTTGTTCATAGCCCTGGCGGCACTTTACGTTTTTGCCGCGCACAGAACCTCGTTCTCCTCCCTCTTTCCCCGCTCCGGGCAGGGAGCCGTTTCCCCGGCCCGGGCCGGGCGCAGGCTTGCCGGGCTGCGCGAGCGGCTGGCCGCCGACCCCGGGAACATGATCCTGCTCGCCGAGGCGGGCGGGCTGAAATACCAGCTGGGCCCCGCTTTCTATATCGAAGCCATCTCCGACCTCGAGCGCGCCCGCACGCTGGGTTTTTCCGACGTGAATTCCTTCTACTGCCTGGGCGTCATGTACCAGGCGGTGGGGCTTTACGATTTCGCCGCCCGGGAATACCGCAAGTTCCTCAACAACAGGCCCGGCGACGCGGAAGCGCGGATGCTGCTGGCCAAGCTCTGCTATTCTTCCGGCGATTTCCCGTGCGCGGTCAAAGAATACGAAACGCTGCTGCTCAGGCGCGGCAGCGACGCCGTTCTGCTCGAGAACCTGGCGCTGTCCGCCTGGAAGAACGGCCAGGACTACGCGCCGCCGCTGGCGAAGCTGCGGCGGCTGGGCGCCGAGGGGGAGTTCCTGGCCGATTACGCCGAGGGCCGGATAAAATACGACCTTAAGGACTATGCCGGGGCCTCCGGCTTCCTGGAAAAAGCGGCCGCCAGTTCCGCCGCGGCCCGGGAATTCTCGGACCGGGCCGGCCTGCTCTGGCTGGCCGGCGACGCCGCCTACCGCAACCAGCGTACGGACGCCGCCTACGGTTATCTGCATGAGCTTATCCAGCTCAATCCGGCCCACGAAGAGGGGAAAATGCTGCTGGCCAAGATAGAGAAAGCCCTCAAAGCGGCCGCGAAAAAGACCGCGCCGGCCCCCTTGAAAAAGAAAACCGCTGTAAAATAACCCCGCTGCCGCCGCTGTTCGGGCCTGGCGCCGGCTTTTTGTGAGGGGGGAAAGCCGTTGGTCCCGGATCTTCCCCTTTTCCCTCCGCCTGAAGCCCTGAAATTCCTCCTTATCGGTATTCCGAATTCCGGACCTTTAGCGGCCTGGCCGGCGTTCTATGCGCTTCGATCCTGGTGCGGGCAGCCCCCCTTGGTATGCCGGTTCCGGTTCAGGCCGGACTTTCCGGGGACGGTTTTTGCGCCATAAAACAGCCTGTTCCCAGTTCACCCTCTCCTTATAATTCCTTTTGCTGCCTGCCATGCTACCCCCTTAAGAACGGTTCCCGGATGTCCGTGGTTTTCAGGCTTTTTCGCGCTGTCCTGTTTTCCCCGTAAATTTATTTGCCGGTTTTTTTACGCCGGCCTTTTCGCTTTTTCGGCTCTTTTCCCGCTTCCTGGTATTTTCCGCTCAAGGCCCTGAAGACCTGTTTTCTGCCTGAGCTGCTGTCCTGGTACTTTTGGGTGGGGCGGGGGCGGCTTGGCCCCGCTCAGGCGGCCAGGGGGGGTGTGGGCATGGCTGGACCGGAAGGGGTGGCGCGGGGCAGGCTATCGGCTCCGATCTGCCGACCGGTAGTAGCCGGGCGCTTTTCCGGAATTTGAAAAGTTGGCTGATTTTGCAAGTTTTCAAAAGGCGCCGGCAGGGGTCTTACATGGTATTTTCAAAGACCGTGCTTTTTGGCTGATCTTGCGGTCTCATGTTTTTAGAATTTCAAAAAGTTGCCAACTTTTCATATTTTCAATTTCGAAAAAACATTAAAAAACGGTTCTCCGTCGGGGATTTGCTCTGCTAGTAATAAAAAACTATAAATGGTATCAGTAATAGTAAAATAATGCTTATGACATAAGCATTATTTGATAATTGTTGATTTGAATTGTTGAAGTGCCGTTGTAATCAAGGGGGATGCATATGTTAACATAATATATGTTATCGTAAGCAGTTATTGCAGGCGGGGGGTTGCTGCGCTGTTGCGGTTGTTCCTGGCTGTTTTTGGTGGCTTGATCGGTGGCTGTCGGCTGGCTCCGGCCGGCCCCGGCTCGCTGGCAGGGTTTATATGTCTTTCTTTCTTATATATGTCAGGCGTCTAGGCTGCCAGTTTCCTGGCTTCCAGCCAGGCTTTTTCCGCGCCGCGGGCTGTTATCTGGTAAGCCCTGCTGCGCTTGGTCCCCGAGGCTGTTGTCAGCCCTTCTTTGTCGGCCCTGGCCAGCAGCCGGTCCAGCCTGCCTGGTGAATAACCGGAGCTTTTGATGCCTTTTGCCAGCGCCAGCGCGCTGAGCTTCTGGGTGTTCCCCAGGTATTTCCACGCCGTAAGCAGTATCAGCGCCGCCGTTTCCGCCTTGATCTCCGGGTGTTTTACCCTTAGCCGGAGGCCTTCCCGGCCGGTTTCGGTGATGGCTGCCCATTGGGCCTGTTCCTGTGGCGGCTGCCGCTCCGGCGCCGGGTGCTGCCCCAGGCTGGTAAGGAAGGAGTCTTTTTCTTTCAGGATCAGCTCCGCGGGGCCTTCCGCTTCGAATTCCGCCCCGGAAGGATGTTTTATTCTAAGCCTGAAATTTGTCATATGACATAATATTAGCCTATATCTATTTATATGTCAACACATGGCAATCATATGTCATTTAATGTCAACACGGTGTTGATAACCCTGTGGATAAGTCGGGCAGCTCGTCGTGGGGCGTGCTGCTGCGAAACAGCGGAACGGCCTGCTTTTTTGAGGGTGAAAGGGGGGAAGAAGGGGGCTGCTGTGGCTGGTTCGGGGTGTTTTCTCCCCCTCCCCGGCCTGTTCCGGGGCTTTTGCCGTTCAGTGGCTCCATTTCCTGCCATCCGGTCCCCCCCTGTCTCCCGTTGCCTGAAAAAACGCCCCGCTTCGTTAAGCGGGGCAGGCGGTTCCGGGGATGCCGGGAGAGGTCTTAGAATTTGGCTGAAACTGCGCCGTAGACGAGTTTTGACTGGGTTTTGTCCAGGTATAAGCCCAGCGGGGTAAAAGTGGCGTAAACGGCGGTCAGGCGCATCCTGTCGCTCAAGGGGTAGGTCACTTTAAGGTCCCACTCGCTGGCTATCTGCAGCGAGCCGCCGGAGGCGTTATTGGTGGCCCTGAACTTATAAAGATCGGCCGATAACAGCAGCTTCCTGTACGTCAGGTCCGCGCCTATCACTATAATGTTCAGGCCCGAGACCCCGTCCGGCAGGCCGTTGGCCGTGGGCGAGGTCTTTACTATATCGTAAAGGCTGGCGCCGGCTATCTCTCCGTAGCCGCTGCGCTCCAGGCCTTTGTATTTCTTGCCGAAAGCGGGGAAGAAAGCTTTGTCCGTGTCCGCGTTCGCGCCCGGGTTGCCGGAGGACCTGCCGTAGCCCAGGCGTATCCTGGACTTGCCGAAAAAAGCGAGGTCCTGCTTCCAGGAGCCGGTCATCATGAAAGCGTGGGCTTCGTAAGCGGCCGTCCCCCCCGTTCTTTTCTTCGACGTTCCGCGCTGTATCACGGCCTCGCCGTCGAAGGAAAGCTGTTTCTGCGTCAGCACGTAGCGCAGGCCGGTGAACTTCTTGGTCTTAGCCGCGGTGTCGAACACTATGTCGCCGGGGGCGGCCGTGTCCTGCTGCCAGAAATGGTAGAGCTGCCACACGCCTTCGCTGCCCGGATAGTAGGCCGAGCCGCCGTACAACTGGGTGAAGCCGACGCTGTTGAACGGGCGGAAAAAGAAAAGATCGGTCTTGATCCCGTGGTAGATGTTCTTTATCTCCAGCCGTCCGCCCGGCAGGCCGAGGTCGTCGCTGGCAAGGCTTATGCCCTGGCCCAGCGTGAAGCTCTGCCTGCCGAAAGTGGCGGTGACGTCCGGCTTTACGAAATCGAGTATCCTGACGTACGCCTCGCGTACGAACGGCGTGCCGTTGCTCTGCGGCAGGCGGTTGGCGGCGTCGGAGAACTGCGGCGAGGCCACCACGGTGCCGGAGGACGCGCCCGCGCCCACGCTCTGCAGAACGATGCCTACTTCCATGGTGGACTGCGGCGCCTGTTCCAGGCGGATGTCCTTTATTACGAAGCCGAGCGCCGCGCTTTCCGTGTACAGGGCCTGCGAGTTGCGCTGTGCGCCGTAGATCAGGTGCCCGTAGTTGGCGCCCTTGAATTCCACCTCGGACGAAAGGTCGAGCTTGGTGGCGTGCGCGTAAGAGGAGAAAGCCAGCAGCGCCGCGGTCAGCGGCGGCAGGATGGAAAGTGCGGGGTAAAGCCTGGCCTGGCGTCTCATTTATAAATTATAACAAATTCTGTCCGCCGCTCCGTCCCGTGCGGCCTGCCGCGCTTAAAAGGAATATCCCGCGGTCATTCCGGGCGCCGAATACAGCAGCCGTATCTTGTTGTGGTCCAGCGAGGCCCGGTAGAAGCTGAACCTCAGCTCCGCCGTGAAGCCCCGCTTTTTCCTTACGCCCACGCCTATGCCGGCGCAGGCGTTCGGCCCGCCGTTCTTCGAGGTTCCGAGGAAGGCGCGGCCGGGCAGGAACAGATCGGGCCCGCCCTGCAGCCGGAAGTAGGGCGTCAGCGCCCCGCTGTCGTAGCTCCCGTAATCGGAGACTTCAAAGATCAGCGGCAGGGCCAGGAAGCCGAAGGCGGTGCCGGGCGCGCGCTGCAGCCCGCGCCGCGGCAGCAGTTCCAGGCCCAGGCCCAGACCTACGTCGCCGTACCCGCGTACCAGTTCGAACCCCGCCGCCGGCCCGGCTTGCGTATCCTCGTCCGAGTCACGGTTCGCGCCCGCCACGTTCAGGTTCCCGGGCAGGCCGAGCCCCAGCCTGAAGGTGCCGAGCAGCGGGCCCTGCGCGGCCTGGGCGGCCGCGCGGTACGGCAGCGCCAGCACGATAAAAAGATACAGCAGTTTTTTCATTCAGTTCCCCTTTGCCGGCCCGTCCGTATTATATAATTCCGTCGTCGGGCGGATAACAAAAAGCCCGGCGCGCCGGCCGGGCTTTCCGGGAAGAACACGCGGTTATTTCTTGGCGGGCGGGGCCTTCTGTTCCCCCGCGGTCAGGCGCTCCCTGGCCTGCGCCGCCCAGGAGGTGTCGGGGTAGAGCAGCACGATCTTTTCGTAGGTGGCCTTCGCCGCGTCTTTCGCGCCGGAGATCTCCTGCACGCGCGCCATGGATAAATGGCATTCCGGGGCCAGGAAGTGCTCCGGGAATTTTTCGAGCATGGCCGAGTATTCCACCTGCGCGCCGGTCAGGTCGCCCTGGGCTTCCCTGCACTTGCCCAGGTTGTACAGCGCGAACGGCGCCAGACTCGCCGGCCGGGCGGTCAGCCTGGCGTATTCCTCGCCGGCTTCCTTGAATTTCCCGTCCGCGAAAAGCAGGTCGCCTTTGGTGAGCGTGGCGTAAGGCGCGGCGGTGGTGTTCGAGTAGACGGTCTCTACCTCGCCCAGCAGCGCGGCCGCCTTGGGCAGGTCGCCGCCGTAGCCGGTCTGCTGCGCTATGAACAGGTTCTTCCACGCGGTTTCGCGCGTGCTCTGCAAATGAATGAAGAAATACACGGCGAAAAGGGCCGCCGCCAGCGCGATGACTACCGAGCCTATGACGGTCTCCCGGTTCTTCTTTATCCAGTTCAGCGTCTGGTCGACTTTGCCCGGCGCCGCTATCTTGCCGCTGTCTATCCATGTTTCTGAAGGCATAGTTTGTTCTCCGTTGCTGCCGCTAAAGCTGGTGCCCCCGAGAGGAATCGAACCTCTATTTGGAGTTTAGGAAACTCTCGTCCTATCCGTTGAACGACGGGGGCAGTTACTGCTGCGCTTAATATTTCAGCAAAGCCTGAATGTCGCGGCCGGGCAGTTTCGCGCGGCCCTTGAGGAACTCCAGCTCTATCAGCATGGCTATTCCCTCTACCGTCGCGCCGCCTTTCTCGGCCAGCTCGCAGACGGCGCCGGCGGTGCCGCCCGTGGCCAGCACGTCGTCTACGATCAGCACCTTCTCGCCCGGCTTGACGGCGTCAACGTGCATCTCGAGCGTGTCCGTGCCGTATTCCAGCTCGTAAGAGGCCGAGAGGGTCTTGTACGGCAGCTTGCCTTTCTTGCGCACCGGCACTATGCCGGCGCCCAGCGCCATGGCTATGGGGCCGGCCAGCAGAAAGCCGCGGGCCTCGATGCCCAGCACTTTCGTTATGCCGCGCCCCCGGAACTGACCGGCGAAATACGCGATCGTTTCGGAGAAGGCCGCGTGGTCCGCCAGCAAAGGGGTGATATCCTTGAAGATGATCCCTTTCTTCGGAAAGTCCGGCACGTCGCGGACTATGGCCTTCAGCCTGGAAACCGTCTGCAGGATGTCCTGGTTCATGCTTTGCCCCGTTTCGCTTTTTTGTTCTTCGTCTGGCTGCGCGGCACGTACGGCTTGGTAGGTATCGCGTCGCCGAGTATGTCCGTCTTCACCTTCGGCTGCTGCCAGCCGGGCTGGAGGTTCGCGTGGTCGGGGCGGCGGCCCAGTTCGATAAGCCCCATCTTCGCCGCAACGCGGCGCAGCCGCAGCAGCGCGCGCTCCTCTATCTGCCTCACGCGCTCGCGGGACAGGTTGAGCTTTTTGCCGATGTCGTTCAAGGTCATCGGCGTCTGGCCTGACAGGCCGTAGCGGTATTCCACTATCATGCGTTCCCTGTCGCCTATCTCCACCAGCGCGTCCTTCAGCTCGTCGTGCAGGCGCAGGATGGAAATAAGGTTGTCGGGGCTGGACGCGGCCGTGTCCTTGAGCGTGTCTCCCACGGTGTCGTCCATCTCGTCGCCGCTGGACAGCGGGGTCTCGATGGAGGACAGGCCGGTGACTATCTCCGAAGCGTTGAGGGCGGTGCGCACCTGGTTGGCGTTCCAGTGCATGTGCTTGGCCATTTCGGCCATCGTTGGATCACGCCCCAGTTTCCCGTGCATGGCGTCCCACTGCTTGAGCCACTTGCGCAGCGCGGTCCACGCGTGCGGCGGGATGCGGATGGTCTTGGAATTCTCTTCAACGGAGCGGCGCACGTGCTGCTCCACCCAGTAGGAGGCGTAGGTGGAAAAGCGGAAGCCTTTCTTCGGGTCGAATTTGTCGATGGCGTGCAGCAGCCCCAGGTTGCCTTCCTCCACCAGGTCCATCAGGTCGGCCCCGGCGTACAGGAAGCGCTTGGCTATGGGGATCACCAGCTTCAGGTTCAGCTCCATGATGCGCTCTTTGGCGCGGCGGTCGCCGCGCTTCACGCGCTTCCACAGCTCGTGCGATTCCTCGCGCGTCACCTTATGGTCTATCTGGCTGATCTTGCGGATGTACTGGTTGGTGGAATCGATATTGATGGAGCTGAGCTTTTCCTTGGGAATGACCTCGCCGGTCTTTTCCTCTTTGGCGGGCTCTTCTTTTTCCTGCTCTTCCGTTTCTTTTTCTTCTGACATTTTTTCCTCTCGCCGCGGGCTCTACGGCCGGTCTTCCGACTGTTTTATGCGAAAATCTGTTTCTTCGTCGCCGCTGTCCAGCATTTCCTGCGTTTCGGCGCCGCTCACCGCGGCCCAGACGTGCCCCGTCTTGAGCTCTTTAAGGAAGTCGTCCAGCGCCGGCACGGGGCCCTGCGCTTCCCCTTCCACCGAGCCGTCCGCGGCGTTGCGTACCCAGCCGCACACGTTATGCCTGGCCGCGGCTTCCTTTACGAACCAGCGGTAGCCTATTCCCTGTACTTTGCCTATGATCCTGAAACTAAGGCGCATAATATATTCCCGCAGCCGTCCGGCCGATCTTCCGCGCGCGACCATGTAATAATACTAAAAAGGATATAGCTAGGCAAGGCTGTGCCCATGACATGTCAAGGGGCTGTCCTGGGGGCTTGCGGCATTGAGGGGAGCGTAGCTGAGAGGGGGCCGGTTGGAAGTAAAATCGGGGCGGTGAGATTTGAACTCACGATCTCTCGCACCCGAAGCGAGCGCTCTACCAGCTGAGCCACGCCCCGATCTTTTCCAATTTCCGCTACCCGTAGATGATAGCAAATCTTCAGGCCGGGAGAAAGCCGTTCCCCCCGCTTTCCGCCTACTGCTTGCCCGGGTCCTCCATGCGGCCCATAAAAAGCACCAGCCCGGTCTTCGTGTCCTCGATAAAGAAAACGAAAGGCCTGTCGGCGCGGAATTCCGGGATGTCGAAGGCCGGCATGGATTTCAGGCCCATGGCCACTCCGGTGGCGGCGGCGGCCTCGGTGCCCTCTTCGTTCACCTCCACGAAGGCTTTGTGCACGGCTTTCTGGATGAAAAGTTTTTTCGTGCCGTCCATGCCCGAGAAGTCGGCGGCGTCGGTGAAGGCCGCGGGCATGCCCAGCGCGGCCAGCGCGCTGTTGAGCTGGTAGGAGGCGCTGAACGTGAACCGGGGCAGGAACACTTTCACCTTCTGCTCCGACAGCCCTTTGCGCAGCTGCGCCAGCTTCGCGGGCGTAAGGCCGCGTTCAAGTTCCGCGAAAACCTTTTTATCCTTCGGCAGCACCGCCAGCAGGGCCAGGCTGCCCCCTTTGTAAGGAAGCCGCAGGGTCTGCAGGCCGGGCGCCGAACCGTATTCCAGGTCCTGGTCCCCGCCGAAGCGCATCATCGGTGCTTTTATTTTCTCTCCGGAGTTCAGCGTGAACTCCTCGTCCGTGGTGCGCGCCTTGTCGAAAGCGGCCGCCCACTGGCCTTTGAAATAAACGGCGTTGACCAGCACTAGGCGCGTGAGGGCGTTGAGCGCGCCCTGCGCGAACAGGTCCTTTATTTTCCCTTTGGTCTTTCCCTCGGTCCAGGCATTGATCTGCTGCCGCGCGCCTTCTGTGTCGGAGGCGAAGTTGACGGAATGGGCTTCCGCGCCGTAGCCGCCGCTGATCGCCTTAACGTAGTCCGGCAGGAACTTGTACTCCTGCTGCGCCCAGAAAGAGTTTGCCTGCGCGAACTCGGCCCCCCGGGCCGCGGCCGCCAGGCCGCGCGCCAGCGAGGCGGCGTTGGCGCGTGCAACGGCTTTGGTCTTAGCGAAGCCGAAAACCCTGCCTATCTCGGCGGCGGTCTCCCCCTTGGCGCCTTCGTAGGCCATGGCGAAAGCGGTATTCATGCTGTAGGGGGAAAAGAAAATATTGCCGGGGGTTTTCGCGGCTTTGCCGTAGAAAGAAAAAGCTATGCGGTTGGCGCCTTCGGCCTGCGCGGCCTGCGGCGCGGGCGAGCCCGCGGAAGCGCCCGTCGGCGCCGCCGCCAGTACCAGCACCCCGGTAATTATCGTTTTAAAGTTCATTTTAATTTTTCTCCTCCCTAACTCTGCCGCCCCGCGGCGCATTCCCCGTACCTGTATTTTATAAAATAAATCGCGCTCAGGCTCTCCGTCCTCCCTTATTCAGGGCAAAATAAAAACCGGCCAAGTTTGGCCGGCTTTCACCGTTTGAATTGCCTTATCGGGGTGGCGGGAATCGGACCCGCAATCTCTCGCACCCCAAGCGAGCGCTCTACCATTGAGCCACACCCCGGTAACGCAACTCCAACGGAACGGAACTAATTACCCGCGCATTTATTATAGCAAAAAGGAATTATAATTCCTGTATCAGCTGCCGCAGGTCTTTCTTTATCTCGTCGAGCAGAGTGGCTTTTGTAACGACCGGCGCGGCCGGCATCGCCGCCGCCGGCTTCTTCTGCCGCTTTTTTGCGCTCAGCGCCTTGCGCGCCCCGTCCAGCGAATAGCCCTTCACGAAAACCAGGTCTTTTATCTCCAGCAGCGTCTCCACGTCGGCAATCGTGTAGCGGCGGTGGCCGCTGGCCAGCCGCAGCGGGCGCAGCAGGCGGAACTTCGTCTCCCAGTAGCGCATGGTATATTCCGGCACCTGCGCTTTGCGGGACGCTTCCCGCATGGTCAAATATTTCTTTTCGGTCATCCGCGGCTCTTCTTTCCTTCCCCGCTCACATCCCTATCGTAAGTTTTTTCGACGGCTTGAACCGTATGCTTTTGCGCGGCCCCACCATCACGCGCTGGTTGGTCTTGGGGTTGCGCATCTGGCGCGGCATGCGGTCCTTCACTTTGAAGGTGCCGAAATTGGAGATCACTACCTTGCGGTTCTCGCGCAGGGCTTCCGTCATTATCTCGAAAGTTTTGCAGACGGCCATCTTGGCGTCTTTCTCCGTGGTAAGGTGCTTGGTGAGTTCGCGTATAAGATCTAGTCTATTCATCGTCCTGTTCCCCCTCCTGTTTTTCTTCCTCTTCGTCGGTTTTTTCGTCCTTGCCGCCGGAAGGCGGGAGCCTGCCGTCCAGCAGCTGGCCGATTATATCGTTGGGCTTGAGGTTCTTGAGGTCGTGCTTGAACTTCACCACCTCGTCCTCGGTGATGGGCTTGGAGAGCACCTGCGTTTTGCCGAACACGCGCTCGTTGATGTAAATGGGGCAGCCGAAACGCACCGCCATGGCCACGGCGTCCGACGGGCGGGCGTCCACGTTGCGCGGGCGGGTGCCGTCGGCCTCGGTTATGCGCAGGTGGGAGTAATAGGTGTTCTCAACGATGTCGGTGATGGTAACGCCGGTTATCTTGAGCCCCAGCGTCTTTATCACCGAGAACAGCAGGTCGTGCGTCATGGGCCTGGGCGAGGGATAGCCGGACAGCCGTATGGCTATGGCCTGCGCCTCCATGGGGCCTATCCAGATGGGCAGTATGCGGGTGCCCTCGGTCTCGTCCAGGAAAATTATGGATTCGGTGAGGCTGGTGGCTATGGAATAGATCCGCACCTCGACATTGTTCTCTTCCGCGTTGTCTTTTGTCATTAAAAAGCCTTATTTACTTTTTTTCTCCGCCGCCGGGGGCCTGATCTTCCTTGTGCTTGAAGGACAGCTCCTTTCCTTTAAGGATGCGGCGGATGTTCGCTATATGCGTATAGAAGATCAGCGCGCACACGGCCAGCGCCAGCAGCGTGAAAGGGCGCTGGTGCGCGTCGGTAAGGAAGAAACAGAGTACGGGCAGCGCCACCGCGGCCGACATGGAGCCTACCGAGATATGTTTGGTGATGGCTACCGCAACGGCGAAAACGCCGAACGCCGCCGCCGTGGGCACGGGCAGCAGGGCCATGAACACCCCGGCGGCCGTGGCCACGCCCTTGCCGCCGCGGAAACCCAGGAAGACGGTCCAGATATGGCCGGCTATGGCCAGCGCGCCGGCCGTAACGGGTATCCACCAGTGTCCCTTGCTGAAGCCGTCTGCGCCCTGCGCGTTGTAAAAAAAGTGCATGGCTACCATGGCCGGAGCGAAGCCTTTCAGGAAATCCACCAGGAACGTGCAGATGCCGGGCAGCTTGCCCAGCGTGCGGTACACGTTGGCCGTGCCCGGGTTGCCGGAGCCGTGCTGGCGGATATCTATGCCCCTGAGCCGGCCTATTAAGTAGCCGGTGGGGATGCCGCCCAGTAAATAGCTGGCGATAAAAAGAAGGCCTACGTTAATATTCGTCATCTTTTTAATTATATAAAAAAGCGGGCGGCCTAACCGGCCGCCGTTTTTTTCTTAAGCCGGGCGTAGTTCTCCGGGGTGGCCTTGAAGCGCACCGTCACGCCCTGCTCGCCGTAGGAAACCTCCTGCACCAGGCAGCTGGCGTAGATCTCGCGCAGCAGCTCCTTGGAGCCGGCCGGCAGCAGCAGTTCCTGCTCCTTCCATTTAAGGGACAGCGCGCGCTCGGCCGCAAGCAGCAGGTCGCCTATGCCTTCGCCGGTGAGCGCGGAAACGAACCGCGGCCGCAGGCGCTGCGGCGCCCAGGCCGTTACCGCGGCGTCCTTGACCATGTCGGCCTTGTTAAAAACGTTTATAACCGGGATGTTCCTGGCTCCCAGCTCGCCGAGCGTGGCCATCACCGCGTCGTGCTGCAGCCGGGTGTCCGGGGAAGAAAGATCGTGCACGTGCAGGATGAGGTCGCTGTAGCGTATCTCCTCCAGCGTGGCGCTGAAGGCCGCCACCAGGGCGTGCGGCAGTTTCTGGATGAAGCCCACCGTGTCGGTGAACAGCGCCCAGCCGCCGGCCGGCAGGCGCACGCGCTTGGTGGAGGGGTCCAGCGTGGCGAACAGCTTGTCATCGGCGTAAATGCCGTGGCGGTTGCCGGTGAGGAAATTGAGCAGCGTGGATTTGCCGGCGTTGGTGTAGCCCACTATGGACACCTGCGGCATGGGCACGGCGTCGCGCCGGCCACGCTGGGTGCTGCGCTCGCGCTTGATGGCCTCTATCTCGCGCTCCAGCTCTGTAATTTTGACGCGCAGCTCGCGCCGGTTGTAATCTATCTTCCTTTCTCCGGCGCCGCGGCCGCCTATCATGCCGCGCTGCTGGTCCATGGCCGAACCCTTGCCGGCCAGGCGCGACAGCGCGTACGAGAATTCCGCCAGCCGGGCCTGCAGCTTGCCCTCGCGCGTGCGCGCCCGGATGTCGAAGATGCCTATGATCAGGCGCGTGCGGTCGGCCACTATCACGCCGAGTTCTTTGCCCAGGTTGCGCTGCTGCGCGGGTGTAAGGTCGTCGTCGAAGATCACCGCCCCGGCGCCGGTCTCGGCCGCCAGGGCTTTGAGCTCCGCCACTTTCCCCGAGCCCACCAGCGTGGCCGGGTTCCACTTGGCCAGGCGCACCCGCATCTTTATGACGGGCTCGATGCCGGCGGTCTCGGTAAGGCGCCACAGCTCGTCCAGGGCGGTCTCCCCCCCGGCCGTCTGGCGTGTGCTTTTAAGTTCGGCGCCTACAAGTATGGCTTTCATGCGTTGAGTATCTTTTCCGCCAGGGCGGCGGGGTCGTAGTCCTCGAATTTCTCCAGTTCCAGCCTGAGGGCGTTCTTATAGCGCGCGAACCAGGTGTTCTGCCGTTTGGCGTAGGCCATGGTTACCGCAATTATGGCATGCACGGCGTCGGGCTTCGAAATAGTTCCCGCCAGAAAATCCATAACCTGCGGGTAGCCCAGCGTTTTCAGGCCGGGGCAGTCCTGGGCGTAGCCGCCGTCGAGCAGTGCGCGGGTCTCGGCGGCCCAGGCATCGAAGCGCTGCACCGTGCGGCGCTTCACCCGTTCGGCCAGCAGTTCCTTGTTCCATTTCAAAAAAACGAATTTCCCCTCGTGCGCCGGCAGCGCGTTGAAGAACTTGCCGGACCAGATCTGCGACACCGGCCTGCCCGCCAGCCGGGTTATTTCTATGGCGCGCATCACGCGCTGCACGTTGCCGGCCGGTATGCCGCGCGCGGCTTCGGGGTCCAGGGCGCTGAGCTGGGCGTGCAGCGCCTCTTTGCCGCCGGCCTGCACCAGCGCCGCCAGCTCCTGGCGCAGCTCGGGGTTGGCGGCCGGCAGTTCGTCCAGGCCGTTCCAGAACGCCTGCACGTACATGCCCGTGCCGCCGGCCATGATAGGCACTTTGCCGCGCGTCCACACCGCGGCCATGATAGTTTTGGCTTCCTTCACGAAAGCCCCCGCGTCGTAAGTGGCGCGGGGGTCGAGGGTGTCCACCAGGTGGTAGGGCACGCCCTCCGCCAGGTACAGGCGCCCTTCGGGCGTGTCCGTCCAGGCGCCGGCCGGCTTGGCCGTGCCCGCTTCCAGGAATTTATATATCTGTTTTGAATCTACGGAAATTATCTCTCCGCCGGCGCGGCGGGCGAGCTCCAGCGCTATCTCGGTCTTGCCGGAGGCGTTGGCCCCCATCAGGGTAATAGGTTTAATGGGCTGAAGGGACATGTGTTGTGGCGCGGTGCGGCGGTCACTAAAAACAGCAGGCAGCCGGTTTCTTCCGGCTGCCTGGCAGTTCAGCCGCCTGTTCTTTTACTTTTTCTTGAACAGCGGCTCGTCCTTCTGCGGCTTGTTGCACAGGCCGTGCCCGCGGCAGGTTTCCACGCATACTTCCGGGAGTTTCAGCGCTATGCGGGTGTCGCAGTCGGAATAGTCTTCCGCCATTTCGTTGATCATCTTGCGGTCGTCGTGGCTGATGTCGCTGAACGAGATGCCGTTCATGAACACGCCGCCTTTTTCTTTTACCCAGGAAATTTTTCCGGTCACGGGGATGCCTTTTATCCCGCCCAGCTTAAGAACTATATTAAGTTCCTTAGTGTGGGGCGGCGGCATGAAGGTTATCAGGCGCATGCCGCCGGCGGAGAGGTCCACCAGGATGGCCGGCTGCGGCACGTTCTTGCCGTGCTCGTCCGTGGTATAGAATTCTATCTCTACCGGTTCGAGGATCCCGTGCAGGATGGGCAGGCGTACGTGCCTGCGTCTTTCTTTCAGGACCTTGCTGGTTTTTTTATTAGTCATAGTACCTTTCCGTTCAAAGTATTTTTCTCGGCCCCGGCCACCAGTACTTCGGCCATTTTCCCGGGGGTGCCGCCCGCCTTCACCCGCAGGGAGAAATTGCCTGAGGTGCGGCCGTAGGTTTCTGTTTCAAAGAGAACTTCCTCTATTTTACCAATTCTTTCATTTAAAACAAGGCTCGAGTTCTTTTTGACGGCTGCCAGCAGTTTTTCAAGCCTGGCTTTCATCACGGTCCCGCTTATGGTGGCGGCCATTTCCGGCCTGTCCGTGCGCGGGGAATACTTGAAACAATAGGCCATGGTGAACCCGCCCTCCGCCACCATGGAGAGCGTATCGTTGAAATCCTCTTCGGTCTCGCCCGGGTAGCCCACTATAAAATCCGTCGAGACGGTCATGCCCGGCACCGCCGCGCGCAGCTTCTTCAGCAGGCCCAGGTACTGCGCGCGGGTATAGCCGCGGCGCATGGCCTTAAGGATGCGGTCCGAGCCCGACTGCACCGGCAGGTGCAGGTAGCGGGCCAGCTTCTTTTCGCGCGCCAGCAGCGCGGTAAAAGAGTCGTCGAAATAAAGCGGGTGCGGGCTCATGAAGCGCAGCCGCTGCAGCCCCGGCAGGGCCAGGACTTTGTTTAAGAGTTCGGAGAACGTGGTCTTTCCGCCGCGCCAGGCGTTGACGGTCTGGCCCAGCAGAACAATCTCTTTGGCGCCGGCCTTTATTTTCGCCGCGGCGTCGGCCAGTATTTCCCCCGCCGGCAGGAACACCGCCGGCCCGCGCACGGCCGGCACTATGCAGTAGGAGCATTTGAGCGAGCAGCCGCGCATGATGGTAACGTAGGCGGTCTGCGGCGACCGGAACATGTTCTGGTGCGCCGCCTCGGCCCCGCCGTCCGGGCCGAACTGCGCTATCAGCGCGTCCTCGAAATCCTCTATAGCCTTGGCGCCCACCACCTCGTCCACGAACGGGAAGCGGTTCTTCAGGTACTTCCCCCCCAGCTTCTGCGCGGCGCAGCCCACCACGAACAGCTTGCCCTCGGGCCGCTTTTCTTTCCACAGGCGCAGCCGCCCTATCTGCGAGATGGCCTTGTCCTCGGCGCGCTGCCGCACCGTGCAGGTGTTCACCACCACGGCGTCGGCCTTCTTGATCTCGTCGGTCAGCTCGAACCCGCGACGTCTGAAAGACGCCGCGATGTTCTCCGAGTCCGCCTCGTTCATCTGGCAGCCGAAGGTGATAATACAGACCCGCCGTGCTGCCCCGCCCGCCCCGGGCGGGGCAGCACGTTTTTCAGATTTCTGCATTTGTTTTTTTCCTTTAAAATTAAAAAATTAAATGGCGCAAAAAATTCTGCATTTTTAATTTTTTTGTCCCCGACTTTCACGTTCCTGACCAGCACGCCCAGGAGCCTTTTCTTGTCGGCGGCGTCCGGCTCTTTTTCTCCTATGTTACCGTCGGAAAGGAACGTGCGCGCCTTCGCCAGATAGTCCGCGGATTTTTCGCGGTCTATCTGGCGCAAATCGTAGAAGGCCGCCAGCTTTTTCAGCTCTTCGCCTTTCTCCATAAGCTCTTTATTTGAAGCCTCGAAAACTTCCTTGGACATGAGGCCTTCTATGTAGGCGTCAGTCAATTTCGCCTGTTTAGCGAAATTGTCTGACAGGCTTTGGTGAACCGCCTTTTTAGCCTCTTTTTCGTCTTCCGGCAACTTTATGGGCGGCACGGTCATGTTCGGCCATCGGTTCCCAAATTCATTACTTCTGAGCAACAGTTCCAGGAATAATTCAAGCTGCGGCTCGATGACTTCCGCCTTGATGCTCTTATTGTGGCAGGTCTTATAACTGTTGGTTATTGAAGAGCAACGGTACCATTTCTTGGTGGCCTTGGTGCGGTGGTTGGAGACCGCGGACGCGCCCACGAACTTGTGATTGCAGTTGCCGCAGAATATCAGGCCGGACAATAAGTAGTCCCCCGGCTTGGCCTGCCGGATGGTTATGCGTTTTTCAGCGCGAAGCTTTTGCGCTTGCGCAAAGGCTTCCGCGCTGATTATGGGGAGATGCCTGCCCTGGGCGGTAATAACCTCGCTGGCGGGGTTTTTGACGTATTTATAGCCCTTTGGCGTTCTCTTGGCCTTGTCGTAATGGTGGGTGTTCCAGACGATCTTTCCGGTGTAGATAGGGTTTTTAAGGATATCGCCTATGGTCTTGGTGCCGAAATAGTTGCCCTTGCGGTTTCTGACGCCCTGTTTGGTAAGGGCCGCGCCTATGGATAAAGTGCTTTTGCCCTCCAGGTACAGGGCGTAGATTTGCCGCACAACCTCGGCCTCGCTCTCAACCAGCTCCAGCAGCTTGGCGGGCTTGTTGTAGGCGTAACCGTAGGGCGCGTAGCGCGAACCCTGCCAATTACCCTTTTGAACGCCTTTGACCATGCCGGGGAATACGCGCTCCGCAATGCGGTTGCGCTCGAACTCCGCGAAACTGCCAAGCTGCTGAAACATAAGCTTGCCGGCCGAGGTTGTGGTGTCAAAGGGTTCCCCCGCCGACTTAAAGCCTACGCCGTAGCTGCAAAGCTCGTCCACCAGAATTAAGAGGTCTTTCAGGTTGCGGCTGAAGCGGTCCAGTTTGGCTACCAGTACCAGCCCGAACTTGCCGCCTTTGGCGTCAGCCAAAAGTGCGGCAAGCGCGGGCCTGCGCGTGGTGGCGCCGCTTATACCGTCGTCCGAGTAGACCTTGAAAATTTCGTGGCCTTCCCGTTTTACAAAAGCTTCGAGGGTTTCCCTCTGGACCTCAAGGGAATAGCCTTCCCTCGCCTGGTCTTCCGTGGATACTCGCAGATATAGAGCGGTCTTCATATGGCTACCTTATGGTCTCTTTCCACTTTTTGAGTTTGCGGATGTCCGCCTCCGTGAATACGGGGTAATCACGGTAATCCCTGCCAGGCTTAACCCAGCCTTTCTTGATCCAGTTGTACAGGGTTTGTCTTGTTACGCCCAGCGCCTGCGCGGCGTAAACCATGTTGTAGCGCTTCATAAGGGTATTATACGTTATTTTACAGTTCTTTGTCTTTTTCTTTTAGGGGTAAATGCACGCTTTTACGCTGCGGCAGCGGGAAAGCGGGCAAGAATGGGCGGGCGGGATAAATTCCTGCTAATACCGGGGCAGCCCGGCTTGCCCGGGCTGTACCGGTTTTAGCCTCCGCCTCTCCGGGGGCGACATTTAATTAACAGGAAAGCCCGCCAGGGCGAGCGAACAGCGAGCCTGGGAGGGTTTTCTATCAACCGGGTGCCCCCGCTCTTCAAAAAAATTAAAAATGCAGAATTTTTTGCGCCATTTAATTTTTTAATTTTAAAGGAAAAAAACAAATGCAGAAATCTGAAAAACGTGCTGCCCCGCCCGGGGCGGGCGGGGCAGCACG
>CAIRNJ010000089.1 GCA_903879915.1 uncultured Elusimicrobia bacterium | reverse complement strand
TAAATCTGTTCCTGAAAGGAGGACAGGCTACAAACACACGACGGAATCACGACGAGTGATTTCAGGCTCATTCTTAGATTGGAAAATGCTGTGGGCGGCCGCCCTTCACCGCGCTATTTGATAGAACCGGAGATCTTCGCCAGCGACGACGTGACGTTGGCGTAGCTGCCGTTGTAGTAGGTGTTCCAGTTCAGACAGACCTCGTCGTTCATGCGGGCGGCGGCTATTTCGTGGAAAGCCATGAAGCCGGAGAAGACCAGCAAAGGCCCGCCGGCGGCGCTCACGGCCGCGCCCGCCCCGTGCAGGGCCAGTTTCTCGAAGGTGAATTCCAGCACTTTCTCGATGGCGATGTTGCGGGCCTCGGCCGCGCCCTCCCAGACCAGGATGTGCGCGGTAGAATGGGCCGGCGCCGCGTCCCGGACGTAAACGCCTCCGACGCTGCGGTTCACCGCCGTGCCGAAGCGGTCCATCAGGGCTTTGGCCTTAACCTGCTGCGCCCTGTCGCCCTCGTAGCTTTTATAGCAGGCGGCCGAAGCGCGCAGGCTGAAATACAGCGAGCCCTGCAGCCGGCCCGCGCAGGAGGCCCGCCCGCCGGCGCAGTCCCGCTCGCCCAGCTTGCCCAGCATGGCGGCGCAGGCCATATAATACATGGGCGTTATTTCCTTCTCCTCCAGCAGGCCCTGGCACATCTCCAGCACGCCGTTGACGCAGTTGTAGCCCCGGTTGTTGCACCGGCCGTTGCCTATGGTCTGCGCGAAGTTGCGCAGCCAGTTGCCCGCGCCGTTGCAGTCCTCCATATGCGCGTCGCAATAGGCTATGGAGGCCTTGAGGTTCCGCAGCACCAGCGGTTTGATATCATCTTTGGGCGGGGCGGGCTTGACGTAGGGGCGCCCGGTCTTCTGGTCCACAGGCACGGGCGCGGGCACGGCCACCCGGGTATTGTCCTGCGCGGCCGTATAGCCTTTAGCCAGGCCGTTAAGGCCGCAAAGGTCCTGGGCCGGCGCCGGGGAGGCACAGGCGAAAAGAACCAGTACGGCGGCGGCGGGATAGCTCATACACCTATAGCCTAACAGCCGCGGCTTGACTTGTCAATCCCCGCATTTTTGGGCGGCCGGGCCGCAAAAAAACCCGGCCGGGGCCGGGTTTTTCGCTGCTGCCGCGCGGGCCGTTCAGGCCAGGCCGGGAATGCTCCCCAGCGCGCTCATCTTCTGGGCGGCCGCCTTCTGGGACTCGCGCACGGCGCGGTTCACGGTTTCCGTCAATGAGGCTTCCAGCTTCGTCTTGTCGGCGCCGGAAAGTTCCACTTTTATCGTGACGGACTTTATTTCCTGCGAGCCGGTGATCTCCACCTTTACGAGGTTGTCCTCGCTGGCGAGCACCAGCGTATCCAGCTCTTTCTTTATCTCGTCCATCTTCCGCTTCATTTCCCAAAGCTGCTTCATTTTATCCAGCATAGGTCTCCTTAAAGTTCCTGCTCCTAAATTTCAGCGTCAGGGCCCGCCGCTTCCGCCTTGAGCGCCAGCTTGCCCGTGCGCAGCCGCGAATTCTCGTAGCCGTAGAAGAAATAGATCACCAGGCCGACGGCCAGCCAGATCAGGAACCGCATCCAGGTCATGAAGCCGAGGCCCAGCATCAGGAACAGGCAGAAGAAGATGCCCAGCACCGGCGTGACGTAGCCGCCCGGCGCCCTGAACGGCCGCGGGCGGGCGGGGTCCTTCACGCGCAGTATTATAACGCCGACGCACACCACGACGAACGCGAACAGCGTGCCGATATTGCACAGCTCGGCCATGGTGTCCAGGCTGAAGAACGACGCGAAGCCCGCCACGAAAATGCCGGTCCAGATGGTGGTGACGTGGGGCGTGTGGTGCTTCGGGTGCACTTTGGCGAAATACGGGGGCAGCAGGCCGTCGCGGCTCATCGAGAAGAAAATGCGGGGCTGCCCCATCTGGAACACCAGCAGCACGGCGGTGGTGGCCACCACGGCGCCCAGCGAGACCAGGCCCACCAGCCACGAGGCCGCGTGGTTATACTGCAGCCCGGCCACCAGCGGCTCGGCTATCTTGTCCTTCAACTCGGTGAACGGCATCATGCCGGTCAGGGCCACCGTCACCAGCACGTAAATGAACGTGCAGATGATCAGCGAACCGATGATGCCGATGGGCATGTTCTTCTGCGGGTCGCGGGTCTCCTCGGCCACCGTGGAAACCGCGTCGAAACCGATGTAGGCGAAGAAAATGTAGGCCGCGCCCACCTGTATGCCCTTCCAGCCGCCCGGCGCGAACGGCACCCAGTTCTTGGGGTCGAAGTAATAGATGCCCACCACCACGAAGGTGGCCAGCACCAGCAGCTTTATGCCCACCATCACGGAATTGAACCTGGTGCTCTCTTTGATGCCGTACACCAGCAGCCAGGTAAGCAGGCCCACCACGGTAGCCGCCAGCAGGTTGCAGACGATGGGCACGCCGAAGAGATGCGGCACGGCGGCGATGTCCGCGCCCGACTTCAGGAAAGTGTGGTAATCCAGCCGCAGCCACAGCGGTACGCCGAAGCCGAAGACGCTTTTTAAAAAATCGTTGAAATAGCCGGACCAGCTGATGGCCACGGCCACGTTGCCGATGGCGTACTCGAGGATCAGGTCCCAGCCGATTATCCAGGCGGCCAGTTCGCCCAGGGTGGCGTAGGCGTAGGTATAGGCGGAACCCGAGATGGGCACCATGGCGGCGAGTTCCGCGTAGCACAGCGCGGCGAAGCCGCAGGCTATGGCCGTGAGGATGATGGAGATTATCAGCGAAGGGCCCGCGCCGCCTTTGGTGGCCGCCTCGCCCAGCATGGCGAAGATGCCGGCGCCGATGATGGCGCCGATGCCTATCATCGTAACGTCGAAGGAGCCCAGCACCCGGGGCAGTTTATGTCCCCTTTCGTGGGACTCCGCCATTATTTCGTCTACCGATTTGATCTGAAAGATCGACATTGATAGCTCCTTGCCGCGTTTACACTATATTATTAAAATATCCGGCCAGCTTTGAAGCGCTTTCTTGCACTTCCGCCGACATGCCTTCCTTATAGTCCAGAGAACGCACCTGCGCGCCCACCACCACCAGCTCCGCGCCGGTGTCTTCTTTAACTATGGAAAATGTAACGGACAGCGGGAAGCTGTGAGTGGACAGTACCGTCTGCTGATTGATGGCTTCCAGCGGTATCACGCGCAGTTCCCCCGCCTTGCCGCCGAAATGGGCCGCGTCGATAAGTATGACCTTGTCGGGCCGCCAGTCTATGGCGGTCTGCGCTATGTTCTCCGGCGTGGTGCCGGCGTCCAGCAGCCGCAGGTCCGGACGGGCGAACTTCACATGTTCATAAACATAAGGGCCGACGCCATCGTCGGCCCTTAATATGCTTCCCAGCGTTATCACCAGCGTCCGGCCTTTGGGGGCCAGCGCCGCTTTAACCTCTTCAGTCCACGAATGTGACATCAAGGTAATGCGTGGAGCACGAAATGCAGGGGTCGTAAGCCCGCACCAGCATCTCGAGCCTCAGGCGTATGGTCTCCTTGGGCAGGGTGATGATCTCGGGCAGCAACTTCGCGAAGTCGTACTCGATGTTGTTTATGTTCTGGTTGGTCGGGATGATGCAGTCGGCCTGCTTTATTATCCCGGCGGCGTCGGTCTCGTAGCAGTGGTGCAGGATGCCGCGGGGCACCTCTACGGAGCCCACGCCCCGGCCGGCGCGCACGGGCACCGCGCCTTTCTCGTTGACACCCACGGTGACGGCCTGCTTGTAGTCCAGGCCGGTCTTCTTAAGGTCCTTAAGGATGTCCAGCGCGTGGTAGTAGCAGTGCACGGTCTCTATGACCTGCGCCACGGTGTTCAGGTACGGGTTGTGGCACACCGGCTTGAAACCCAGCGCGTCCGCCACTTCCTTGGCCTTGGGGTGCAGCTTGCTGGCGTTCAGGTTGAAGCGGGCAAGCGCGCCGACGAACAGGCTTTCGCGGGACAGCTTGGTGAACTTGGCCGAGGAGCGCGGGTCGATGAACTCGTTGGTGGCCTTCTTGTAGTCCGCTTTCCTGATGCGCTTGCCGTCGGTGGAGCCGATATCCCCCATCAGCAGCGGATATTCGCCGTCGTCGGAGACCAGGCCCACGTACTCGGTCTCGCGGTGGAAGTCCGGGAACTTCAGGGTCTTGGCCAGCGCCAGCGTCTCGGCCAGGTCGTCGGCCATGCTCTCGAGTATCTTTATCTGCGCGTCGATGTCTTTGGGGCTGGGCAGCTTGGTGAACCCGCCCACTATGGCGCTGATCGGGTGCACGTGGCGCCCTACCAGGATATCGCACACGTCGTTGGCGGCCTTCTTCATGCGCAGCGCGCGGCGCACCACGCCGTTATGCGTCTGGATGAGCGGCACGAACGAGGGCACGCCCAAAATGTCCGGCGCGGCCAGCAGGTAGATGTGCAGCAGGTGGCTGTCGAGGAACTCGTAGTCCAGCAGGAGCTTGCGCAGTTTTATGGTCTGGGGGGTGGGCGTCACGCCCAGCGCGTCTTCGGCCGCCTGGATGGAGGCCAGCGAATGGCCGCAGGAGCAGATGCCGCAGATGCGGGAGGTGATGTGCTGGGCCTCGAAGACGGAGCGGCCGCGCAGCATCCCCTCGAACAGCCGGGGCGATTCCACCACGTGGAACTCGCATTTTTCTATCTTGCCGTCCTTGACGTTGACGACTATGTTGCCGTGGCCTTCCACGCGGGTGACGTATTCGACTTTAATATCGAGGTTCTTATTCTCGGTGGTCATTTGGTATCGGCCTCCTTGCACTTGTTGTACATGTCGAACTTGTTCTTGATCAGTTCGGGCTTCAGGTTGTATTTGGCTATCAGGTCGTTGGCGGCGTTCTTGGCGGGGTTCTTCACCTCGCCGCGGCAGCCGTAGCAGATGTTGCCGTTGTTGACGCACCAGGAGTTGCAGCCGGCCTTGGTCCAGGGGCCCAGGCAGCTTACGCCGCGCTCGTACATGCACACGTTCTCGTTGAGCTTGCACTCGGAGCAGACCGGGTTGTCGGGCACGGTGTAGGGCAGGCCGCGCAGCGCGCATTTCAGCACCTCTATCAGCTCGGGCGGGTAGATGGGGCAGCCGTGTATGTAATAGTCCACCTTGACCACCTGGTGGATGGGCCGGGTGGGCGTGCTGTCGAACAGCTTATAGTCCTTGCCGTACACGCTAGCCCGGATCTCGTCGAGCACGAAGGAGTTCTTCATGCCCGGGATGCCGCCGGTGGTGGCGCAGGCGCCGTAGGCTATCAGCACTTTCGCGCGGGCGCGGATACCCTTGATGCGCTCCTCGGCGTGATGGTCGGTGATGGCGCCTTCGATTATCACCACGTCGTAATCCTGGTCGTACTTCTCGCTCATCACTTCGCGGAATTCCACCACGTCGATGGCGCCCAGTACGTCGAGCAGCGTTTCGCCGATGTTGGCCACCTGCAGCTGGCAGCCCTCGCAGCAGGCGAAGTCAAAGAAAGCCACCTTGGGTTTGGCGGCGGCAGGCGCGGGAGTGTTTTCTGTTTTCATCGTTGTTCTCCGTATTAAAGTTTCTTCGCTTCCTTCACCTCTTCGTAGGTGAAGGTGGGGCCGTCCTTGCAGCAGTAGTAGTTCTTGGGGTGGTCTATCTGGCAGTGGCCGCATTTCCCCATGCCGCATTTCATGTGCCGCTCCAGCGACAGGATGATCTGGCGCTCCGGCAGGTTCTTCTTCAGGAGCTCGGCGATGACGAACTTGTACATGATGGGCGGGCCCACCACCACGCCGAAGGTCTTCTCCGGGTTGATGGTGACGCCGGGGATCAGGCTGGTGATCAAGCCCACGTTGCCCTTCCAATCCGGGGCCGTGCGGTCCACGGTGCAGGAGAAGTTCACGTCCAGGCGCTTCTGCCAGGCGGCGATCTCCGAGCCGAACAGCATGTCGGTGGGCGTCTTGCAACCCAGCAGGATGTCCACTTTGCCGAACTCGCGGCGGTTGTCGATGACGTAATTTATCAGCGAGCGCAGCGGCGCTATGCCCAGGCCCCCGGCCACGAACAGCAGGTCGCTGCCGGTCATCAGCTTCACCGGGAACGGCTTGCCGAAGGGCCCGCGTATGCCCACCCAGTCCCCGACGTCCAGCGAGTGCATATGCCTGGTCAGGCGCCCGGCGGCGCGCACGGTCAGCTCGAACGAGCCGCGCTTCGTGGGGCTGGAGCAGACGGAGATGGGCGCTTCGCCGATCCCGTACAGCTCCACCTGCACGAACTGCCCCGGCTCATGGTCCAGGTCGCCGTCGTCGAGCTTTATGTCGAACCATTTTTCGGAAGCCGTCATCTGCTTGGCGGCGATGATCTGCCCTTTGCGGAGTCTCCAGTTGGAATTCTTTATTTCCTCGGTCATAGTTGTCCTCTTATTTGCTCTCGGCGGCCAGGGCCTTAAGGGTGTCCTTGAGGTTTATCTTGGCCATGCAGGTGCGGGTGCAGCGGCCGCAGCCGGTGCAGAAAGCGCGGTAGAACTTGTCGAGCGGGTACTTGAACTTGCGGTAGAAGCGGTGGCGCTGGCGCGCGGCGCGCTCCTCGCGGAAGTTCTCTCCCCCCGCCACGGCGGCGAAGGTCTCGAACTGGCAGGAATCCCAGGTGCGGTTGCGCGCGCCGGTCTTCAGGTCCAGGTTGACGGTGTCGGCCATGTCGAAGCAGTAGCAGGTGGGGCAGACGTTGGTGCAGTTGCCGCAGCTGACGCATTTGCCGCCCAGGTCGTGCCAGACCTTGCTGTCCACGCCTTTGGCGAAGATCTCGGGGAGCTTCTTGGGGTCCACGCCGATCTCGTTCTGGAAAGACTTCTTCTTGCCGTCGCGCACTTTGTCCAGCGCGGCCATGTCGGCGGGCGCGGCCTTGGCCAGGCCCATGCCTTCCGCCAGTTCCTCGCCTTTCTGGGTGCCCACGTGAATTATGAACCTGTCGCCCAGGTCCGTGAAGAACAGGTCGTAGCCGCCGTTCGGGTAGTGGTTGCCCACCAGCGCGCAGCTGGCGTGGGTGTCGCAGTAGTTATTGCATTCGAGGCCGATGATGAAGATCTTTTCCTTGCGGCGCAGGTAGTTGTGGTCCCGGGGCCGCTCGGAGAAGACCAGGTTCAGGCACTGGATGCCGGCCAGGTCGCAGGTGTGCACGCCGAAAATGGCCAGCTCTTCGGCTTCCAGGTTAGCGGTATCGCTGGGTTTCCCCGCCGTCAGGTCGAAGTCCAGCAGCTTTTCGCGCTGGGGCATGAAGTATTTTTTGGGAGGCAGTATGGTGGGGATATAGTTCAGGGCTATATTCCCGGCCGAGGTAACTTCCTCGAAAGCGAAGTTATCGTGCCCCTTGGCTACAGGGGCGCAGACTTTCATCTTCTTGGCGAGTCCAGTGATAAACCCGTCCAGTTCGTCTTTTTTTAATATATGGTAGTTCACCGCGTAACCTCCGTTGTCGAATTAACATTGGCTGGTGCTATATTATAGTTAACTTCGCGCAGTTATAGTTCCATATGTAAGGCCCCGCGGCGCCGCCCCGGCCGTCCGCCTATAAGCGCCGCTAATACCCGCGGGGCCGGTTCCGGGGGTTCCCCGCCTGCGGGGCCCGCCCGGCGGGCCCGCCGGAGGACGGCGGCCGGATAAGAAGAATTAATACCCGCGCGGCGGGCGGCCGGCGCCCGGAGCGCGGCGCGACCGCCGCGCGCCGAATTTAGTAAAATATAAACATGAGTTCTTCGCTCCGGCCGGAACACCCCGGTTCCATTGTAAGGATAAAACAAATGCACGATCTTGTATTGCTCAGGCACGGCCACGCGCTCAGCACCGGCGAGGCCGGAGTGGACAGCGACGCCCTGCGCCCGCTGTCGGAATACGGCCTCGCCGAAGCCGCGCGCACGGCGCAGCATCTTAAAGCGGCCGGCTTCCGCCCGGGACTGATCATCTCCAGCCCGCTCCTGCGCGCCGCCGCCACCGCCGACATCGCGGCCGCTCTTTTTCCGGAGGCGCGCAGGCTCACGGCGCCCCCGCTCAGCGACGGGGATATAGCCGAAGTGCTGCAGCTGCTCTCCGGCGCCGGGCTCCGCGACGGGGCGGGCCTGCTGGTGGTGGGCCATCAGCCGCTGCTGGGGATCCTGGCGGGCTGCCTGCTGGGCCGCAGGATCTTTTCGCTCTCCCCGGCCGGCTTCGTGCGGCTGACTACCGGCGGCTCCGGCTTCGCCGCCGACCCCGCCGGCACTCTGGCGGAGTACTACGTCCCACCGGGGAACGCTTTCTGAAAAAGGTCCTTTTCTTACTTCTCGCCTGCGCGGCCCCGGCCTTCCCTCTGGAAAGGCAGCTGGCCGTGCGCCTGTATTCCCTGCACAAGACCGCGGCGGTGGAACTGGAACCGGCCGGCGGCCCGGTCTACATAGGAGAGCGCCTGCTGGCCGGCAAAGCCAGGATCTCGGCGAAAGGCGCCGCCGTGGCCATGGACGGCGCGCTGAGGACGGGAAACGCGCGAACGATAAGCCTTTCCGCATACGGGGCAGGCGTCTGGCTCTCGGGCAAGGCGCTGCCGCGCCGCCTCTACCGCGGCACGATAGTTTTTTCCTCCGAGCGCGGGCTGCTGAAGATAATAAACGAAGTGGACCTCGAGATCTATCTGGCCGGTGTGGTCTCCGGGGAAGCCCAGGACCTTTCGCAGATAGAGGCCTATAAAGCCCAGGCCGTGGCCGCCCGCACCTATACCGTCACGCGCATGGCCAACCATATAAAGGAAGGCTACAACATGTGCGACTCCACGCACTGCCAGCTTTACGGCGGCCTCGGGGCCATCAGCGCCAGGGCCGCCGAAGCCGCCGACGCCACGCGCGGGCAGCTGCTTTTTTACAAGGGCCGCCCGGCCGCCACCTACTACCATTCCGCCTGCGGCGGCCGCACGGAAACCATGGCCTATGTCTGGCCTTTCGAAGGCAAGCCGTACCTGGTCTCCGTGCGCGACGGCCCGGCCGGCGCCCCGTACTGCGCCGGCGCCCCCGGCTTTTTCTGGAAGACGAAGATCTTTTTTACCGGCCTTACGCGCATCGCCAGGGACGCCGGCTGGATAGCCCCCGGCGAGGAAGCCCGCGGACTGCGCGTCAGCGCCTGGGGCGCTTCGGGCAGGGCGGCGGCGCTCGAGCTCTACACGCGCACGAGGCGCGTGGCGCTGTCCGCCACGGATTTTTACCACGGGGTCGGAAGGCGGGCCGGCTGGAACGCCGTAAGAAGCTCGTATTTCAAGATCACCCCGGGGAAGGACTATGTGATGCTGGAAGGGAAAGGCAGCGGGCACGGCGTGGGGATGTGCCAGTGGGGCGCCGACGGAATGGCGCGTAAAGGCTATAAATACCGGGAAATACTGCGCCATTATTACCCCGGAACGGAGATCGTCAATGACTGAGTTTCAGGCCGTGGTCCTGGGTTTGCTGCAGGGGACAGGGGAATTCCTCCCCATCTCGAGTTCGGCGCACCTGGCGCTGGCGCCGCGCGTGTTCGGCTGGGACTACCAGGGGCTGGCTTACGACGTGATGCTGCACCTGGGCACGCTGCTGGCCGTGCTGCTTTACTTCGCCGGTGACTGGCTGAAAATTTTCAGAGACGCGTTCACGCGGCCCCGGGAGCAGGAAGGCCGCACGCTGTGGCTGCTGGCCGCGGCCTCGGTGCCGGCCGGCGCGGCCGGCCTGCTGCTGCATCACCAGGCCGAAACGGCTTTCCGCGACCCGCGCTGGATAGCCTGCAGCCTTGTCTTCTTTTCCTTATTTATATACCTGGCCGACCGGCGCCCGCGCCAGGTACTGGAAGAAAGCGCTTTCAAGCTGAAGGACGCCGTGCTGATAGGCCTGGCGCAGACGCTGGCCCTGATGCCCGGCGCGTCCCGCTCGGGCATGACGATAATGGCCGCGCTTTTCCTGGGCTATTCCCGCCCGGCCGCGGCGCGGCTGGCGTTCCTGATAGGCACGCCGGTGATAGCGGGCGCCGGCCTGCTGGAAGCTTTTAAGCTTACCGGGGCCGACCTCAACGCGGCTTTCGCCTGGGGGCTGGCGGCGTCCTTCCTTTCCGGGCTGGCGGCCATAGGGCTGTTCCTCGCCTGGCTGAAAAAACACGGCCTCGGGCCTTTCCTGGTCTACAGGGTGGGCCTGGGCGCCGCTATGCTGTGGCTGTTCTGGGGGTACGGTAAGTAACGGTGAGACCGGCGGCTATTTCAGCGCGGCCGGCCAATTGCCCGTAGTTTCCCTGATATCTTTTTTGTCTCCCGGCCCGTCGACAGGCAGGAAAACGGTTATCCTGGAACCGCCTTCGGGAGGGTTGTCCAGCGTGATGGTCCCGCCGTGGCGCTGCACTATCTGTTCGCAGACGAAAAGCCCCAGCCCCGTGCCGCCGGCCTCCTTGCGCGTGGTGGCGAAGGCCTTGATCCCGCCGTTGAGCAGATTTTCCGGGAACCCGGGACCGTTGTCGGTCAGGGTCACCCGCACCCCGCCCGGGGCCGCGGCGGCGGAGAGCTTTATATGGCCGCCCTCCGGCACGAAGGACACCGAGTTGGAGATGATGTTTATGAACACCCGCTCAATGTGCACCCGGCTGAGCAGCAGCGCGGGCAGGCCGTCGGGGAACTCGCGTTCGAGGGTCACGCTTTTTTTGCGCACCGGGGATTCGGTAAGCAGCACGGCGTTATCGGCGGGCTCCTTCAGGGAGATGCGCTTGAATTCGTAGTCCCGGTTGCGCGTGATGCTGATCACGCTGCCGATCACCTCTTTGGCGAACCTCGCCGCGCGGACTATGCGCTGGAGGTCGGTCTTCTCCGGTTTATCTTCCTCGACCGCTATCTCGGCGCTGAGCAGGATGACGGAGACCGCGTTGCCCAGGTCGTGCATGATGCCGCTGGCCATGGCGCCCACTTCCCCGACGGAGGCGGTCTTTACCAGGTCCCCCTCGCTGATCGTTATCTGCTTGGCGAGATGCTCCACCTCGCTCCTTTTCGCGGCCAGGCCGGCCTCGGCCTTTTTTCTCGACTGGGCGGTATTATAGACCACGCCGGCCGAGAAAATGAGCACCGACAGCTTTACGGCCAGGGAAAGGATATGGGACAGCTCGGCGCCGCCCAGCGGCCAGGACAGCGCGGTTATGGCCAGGGCGCTGAGGAAAACTATCCCGACCGCGTCCTTGAAACTGGCCATCAGCGAGGCGGCGAAGACCGGCAGCAGGTACAGCACCCAGAAGTAGGAATCGCCCTTGCCCGAGCAGTAAAGCACGCCGGTGATGATCCACATGTTCGCCAGCAGGATGAGGTCCACCAGCCAGAGATTTACGGAGGTCCGGCGGCGCAGCAGGTAGTTGAAAACGAAGTTGGAGCCCAGCAGCAGCAGGAAGAAATAGAGCACCTGGGGGTAGGAAACCTGTGGATTGCTGCGGTAAAAATACGCCAGGGCGATCATGAAGACCGAGAAGACCACCTCGTATGAATTGCGCGAGAAGTTAGTGACTTCGCCGCGGTCCAGGGCGCGAATGTATTTGAGCATATACCCCTAAAGCAAATATACCATATTCCCGCAGTTTTAAACTATATCCCCCGAGGCCAGCGGTTTGCCCGCGGGAGAGGCCGCGGCGCGCGCGGACGATTCCGGGCAGGAATTGCGCATCGCGCAGCGGGCGCAGTCGCCTTTGCGGGACATCTCCAGCGCCAGCATCTTCTCCGCCGTCCGGTCTATGAACTCCAGCGTGGCGGCGGCGGAAGCGGGGTCGTAGGGCGCCGAGATCTTCTCCGGGCCGCACAGCACCAGGTAGGAGACCGCGACCACCTTCAGGTTCAGCGCGCGCTCGATGCCGGCCGCGTAAATGGCCAGCTGCAGGCTGCCCGTCACGTCCTCCAGCTTCCGGCCTTCGAACCCCATCTTGTAATCTATCAGCTCGACCGCTCCTTTGCCCACCCTGTCCACCCTGTCTATGGTGCCCTTGACCAGCCATTTCCCGAAAGGGAACGCGAAATGCTTTTCCGAGTAAAGGATCTCCGCCTTGTTGTTCTGGTTGTAGATCCACCAGTTCTCCAGCACCCCGGAGCCGCGCTTGTAGAACTCCATGCTCTCCTGGGCGCTGGCGTAGCCCTGGTGCAGCCAGGCGTCCTCGTAATGCGCCAGCAGGTCGCTGAGGTCGCGCCCCCCGGCGTGATAGCGGGCGAGGGCGCGGTGCACCGAAAGCCCCAGCGAGGAGAACGGGGTCTGCGGGGCGAACTTCCGCTCCACGTAGATGGCGCGGTAAAGGAACGGGCAGTCGATGTAGGCCCGGATCTTGCTGTAGTTGAGTTCGAGGGGGTCGAAGATCATTTTTTGAACCGCAGGAAATCCACGAACGAATCGCCGTATTTCACGCGGCGGAACAGCTCCAGCCCGGCCGGGGCTTTGACCTCTTCCTTGATGTGGTGCTGCACCACGATCTGGGCCCCGGGGGAGGTGATGCGGGCCTCGGCCAGCATCTCCAGGGTCCGCATGCTGTAGAACAACGGCAGGTTCTCGTCGGTGCGGTAGGGCGGGCCCATGAAAACTATGTCGTAGCCCTTGTAATCGGAAAAATGCTCCAGCCATTTCACGCCGGTCAGGACGTCGCCCTTGAGGGCCTTGGCCCGGTCGGCGAACCCGAGGGCCGCGATGTTCTTTTCAATGACCTTCATGCACTGCCCGTCGTGCTCCACGAAGACCGCCTTGGCCGCCCCGCGCGACAGGGCCTCCATGCCCACCGCGCCCGTGCCGGCGTAGAGGTCGAGGAAGACCGCTCCGGTGATATAAGGGCGCAGGATGTCGAACAGGGACTGCCGTATCCGCGCGGAAACGGGCTTGACGAACTTGTCCTTGGGGATAGTGAATATCGTGCGGCCTCTCTTGGTTCCGGCTATTATACGCATCATAAGTTGTATTCGGCCTCCCAAGGCGCGCAATATTTCCTTAACTTGAAAATATGTATAATATATTATAGTAAATATGGAAAACCCTGATGTGCTGGTTGTAGACGACGACCCCATGGTGGGCGAGCTTTCCCGGGACCTCCTGGTGGACGGCGGCTATAAGGTCACGCTGCTCCAGGATTCCATGGAGGCCATCAACACGATAAAGGCCCAGATGCCGCGCCTGATCGTGACCGACATCATGATGCCGGGCGTCAGCGGCATGGACATCTGCAAGGCGGTAAAGTCCAACCCCGCCCTGAAGCACATAAAGATCATAGTGGTCTCGGGGAAATCCTACCAGGTGGAGAAGCAGCGCGCCTTCCAGTTCGGCGCCGATTTCTTCCTGCAGAAGCCTTATAACATCGAAACTTTTTTCCAGACCGTGAAAAGCATCCTGGACGGCAGCCCGGCCGGGGCCGCCGCCGCCCCGCCGCCGGCAGCGCCGATGCCCGAAATTATCCGGGAAGACCTTTCTCCCCAGGCCAGCGACCTCTCGGCCGGGCAACTGCGCGTCACCGTCTGGGGCGCGCGCGGCATGGCTGCGCAGCTGCCGAACTCCGCCTCGCGCTACGGCCGCCAGACGTCCTGCGTTTCGGTGGAGACCAAAGACCACCTGTTCATTTTCGACGCCGGCACCGGCATAGTCGAGCTGGGCAAAGAGATAGCGGAGCGCAAGCGCTATTACAAGAACATCTGGATCTGCCTGACCCATTATCACCTTGACCATATCATCGGGCTGGGCAGCTTCATGCCAATCTACGATCCCAATTTCGCCATACACCTGGTGGGCGCCAACGACCCTGAAAGGAGCCTTAAGGAAGTGGCGCAGGCTACTTTCTACAGCTCGTACTCCATGGCCAAGACCCCCCCCAAGGCCAAGATCGACGTGTACGAGATCCTGGAAGACAACTACGAGCTGCTGC
>CAIRNJ010000088.1 GCA_903879915.1 uncultured Elusimicrobia bacterium | reverse complement strand
TGGAAAGGTTTTTGAGTATCGTCATGCCAATAGTATACGGCCCGGCATGACTTTCTTAAAGTGGCCAAATACCTACCCGGCCATGTTTTTATGGCCGGGAAAGCCTAGGCCCTCGTAGGCCCTCCCCGTAGGCCTTCGACATAGGCCCTTAGGCCTGGGGCTATAGGCCTGAGCAGATAAATGCTTAATTAATAAGGCTTTTTTAAAAGATATAAAGTTAGGGATAACTCCGGACCGGCCCGACAGATGAATATATAGGCGCGGATTCTGAGGTTAGCCTTATTATTATCAGGTTGGCTCCCTGAACCATGTTTTCCCGCGGCCGCAGGAACTTTTATTCCTTTTTACCGCGGAGCAGGCCGCTGTGGCGCAGCAGCGCTTCGGCACTGTGGGAGCGCCCCCTGAAAGACTTAAAAACTTCCGCCGGGTGCACGCTGCCGCCCAGCGCCAGCACCGTATCCCTGAACCGGATCCCCGTCCGCGCCAGCGCCTCGGGGTCCTCCAGGCCGGCCTCCTCGAAAGCCCCGAAGGCGTCGGCGCTGAGCACCTCCGCCCATTTGTAGCTGTAATAGCCCGCGGCGTAGGCGCCCGCGAAAATATGGGAGAAAGAGCACAGGAACCTGTCCTCGTCGAGCGGCGGCAGCACGGCGGTCTTTTCGGCCACCTCTTTTTCTATGGCCTTTATGTCCGGCTTTTCCGCGGCGTGCAGCGCCATGTCGGTCAGCGCGAAGCCCAGCTGCCGCAGCATTATCATGCCCGCCCGGTAGGAGCGCGCGGCCTTTATTTTTTTAAAAGTTTCCTCAGGCAGCGTCCCGCCGGTCTTATAGTGCCTGGCCAGAGCGAGCAGCGTGGCTTTATGGTAGCACCAGTTCTCCATGAACTGGCTGGCCAGCTCGATGGCGTCCCACTCCACCCCGCTGGTGCCGGCCACGTCGGGGTAGCCTACGGCGGTAAGCATGTGCTGCAGGCCGTGGCCGAACTCGTGGAACATCGTATTGGTCTCGTCGAACGACAGCAGGGAGGGCTTCTCACCCACCGGCGGAGTGAAATTGCAGGTCAGGGCGGCCACCGGGATCCTTAACCCGGCCGGCGAAACCCTGCGGCCGACCACGGGATTCATCCAGGCGCCGCCGCGCTTGTCCTCCGGGCGCGAATACGCGTCCAGGAAGAAGGAGGCGATATGTTTTTTCGCCCCGTCGAAGACCTTGAAGAACCGCACGTCGGGGTTCCAGGTCCGGGCCTCGCCGTCGGCCGGCTCTATGGTGACGCCGAACAGTTTATGCGTCACGGCGAACATGCCCTGCAGCACCTTTTCCAGCGAGAAGTACGGCCGCAGCTCGTCGTCGGTGTAGCCGAACTTCTTCTCCTCCAGCCGTTTGGCCCAGTAGGACACGTCCCACTGGTTCAGCCCTCCGGCGTGGCCGGCGGCGTTGGCGAACGCCGTTATTTCCTTCAGCTCTTCCCTGGCGGGCGCCAGCGAAGCCTGCCGCAGCTGCTCCAGCAGTTCCGTGACCTCGCCTACGCTTTTGGCCATCTTGGTGGCCAGCGAAACCTCCGCGAAAGTCCCGTAGCCGAGCAGCGCGGCCTTTTCCCGGCGCAGCCTGAGTATTTCCTCCATCAGCGGGGTGTTATCCCTGCCGCCGGAGGAGGCCCGGGAGATGAAAGCCCGGTAAAGTTGCTCGCGCAGCGCGGCCGTGCTGCCGAACTGCATGAAAGCCACGTACACCGGCGCGTCAAGGGTAAGCAGCCAGGGCCCGCTGGCCGGGTCGGGCTTCGCGGGCGGATTCTGCCGGGCGTAGGAATGCGCCAGCATTTCCTTTATGGAATCGGTCAGCCCTTCCGCTTCGGCCGCCGCGGTCAGGGTCAGCCTGAATTCTTTGGTGGCGTCCAGCACGTTATTATTATATTTGGTCGAAAGCTGGGAGAGTTCCTCCTCTATCTTGTTGAAGCGCTCTTTTTTTTCTCCGGCCAGCGCTATGCCGGACAGTTCGGCCGAGAGGATGCGCTTCTCTACGGAACGCCTCTGTCCCTTGTCCAGTTTCCCCCATTCAGGGCCGTTCTTCACCGCCAGCAGCTTCGCGTACAAAGCCGCGGACTGCTCTACCTTAAGCTCCAGGGCCACTATCCGCGGCTGAGCTGCCTGGTAGGCTTCCCGGAGGGCCGGGGAATTGCGCACCGCGTTAAGGTGGGCTACGGGCGACCAGACCCGGGTGAACCACTCTTCCAGCGTGTTCAGCTCTTCCACCAGCGTGGGCCACGTCGGCGGCCTGGGATCCGCCTCGATCACGGCCAGCCCTTTTTCCACCTCTTCGGCCATTTTCGCAACGGCCTCCGCCACGTGTTCGGGCCGTATCTCGTCGTACCTGGGCAAAGCCGCGCCGGACAGCAGAGGGTTCATGATATTTCCTTTTTTGCGGGAGCTCAGCGCTTGTTCCAGTCCAGCGCCTTTATTCTTTTTATCGCGTCGGCCAGCACCGGCTCGGGCTCCGTGAGCGAGAACCTTACATAACCCTCCCCGTATCTGCCGAAGCCGGAACCGGGCGCCGCCAGGAGCGAAATGCGCTCCAGCATCAGGCAGACGGCGTCGAGGGAGCCGGTCTTCACCGGGGGCTTGGCCCAGATGAAGCAGCTGCCTTCGGGTTCGGCGAAGCGCCAGCCGCATTCTTTAAGGCCGCGGCTGAAGGCCGCCGCCCTGAGCCTGAACCTTTCCCTTATGCCGGGCACTATCTTATCGTGGTTCCTGAGCGCGTAAGCCACGGCGTTCTGCACGGCGTTGAACTGGCCGGAATCGATGTTCTCTTTAAGCTGGTTGAGCGCGCACACCAGCCGGCTGTTGCCCACCACCCAGCCGGCGCGCCAGCCCGCCATGCAGTAGGTCTTGGAGGCCGAATAGAACTCCACCGCCACGTCCCGGGCCCCGGGCGCCGAAAAGATGCTGGGCGTGGGCTTGCCGAAATAGAGCTCGCAGTAAGCGGCGTCCTGCGCTATTATTATTTCGTTCTTCCTGGCCCACCGCACCAGCTCCTTGAAGAAAGCCGTGGTCACGCCGGCCCCGGTGGGGTTGTTGGGGTAATTAATGAAAAAAAGTTTCGTCCTGTCCACTATCTTCTGCGGGATCTTCCCCAGGTCGGGCAGGAAATCGTTCTTCTCTTCCAGCGGCACGTCGTGCATGCGCCCCCCGGAAAGGATAACGCCGGTCCTGTAGGTGGGATAGGTGGGGTCCGGGATAAGGCAGTAATCCCCCTCGTTCATAACCACCAGCGGCAGGTGCGCTATGCCTTCCTTGGAACCCACGAGGATGGATATCTCCTTGTTATGGTCGAACACCTGGCCGTGCCGCTTTTTATGCCATTCGGCCGCGGCCTTGCGCAGGTTCTCGTTGCCCTTGGTATTTGGGTAGCGGTGGTTGACGGCGTTGCGCGTTTCGTGCACCGCGCAGTCCACTATCCCGCTGTGGGTAGGGATATCGGGGTCGCCCACTGCCAGGCTTATGATCTTCTTCCCCTTCGCCCTTTCCGCTTTTTCCCTGCGGTAAAGCTCCTCGAACAGGAAAGGCTTGAAGCATTTAAGTTTTTCGCTCAGTTCTATTTCCATGGATCTCCTCACGCCGTACGCTCTCAAGCCTCCAGCGAGCAGCAGACCGCCTGCGGGTCTTTGCTCACCGCGGCCAGCAGCGCCCTGTCCTTGGTGAAAATTATCAGCTGCCAGCCGGTCTCCTGCCTGAAATATTTAAGCAGGTCCAGCGCGGCCGCCCGCCGCCCCTCGTCCAGCGCGGAGAAGGGGTCGTCGAGCAGCAGCAGGCCCGGCGCGGCAGCGCGGGCGGCGGCGGCGAGGGTAAGCCGGGCCGCCAGCATGAAGCAGTCGCGGGTGCCGGAGGAAAGCTGGTCCAGCGCGCGCATGGCGCCGCCGGCGTCCTTAAGCGTCACGCTCTCCAACGCCAGGCTGCCTATCTGCAGGTCGGAGGCCGGCAGCACCCGGGCCAGCATCGCGCCCACCTCGCGCGCCAGCCCCGCGAACTTGCGCGAGGAATCCGCCTCTATTTCCCGGTAGACGGCGGCCGCCAGCTCCGCGCCGGCGCGGGCCAGGGCGTCGGCCGCTATTTCCTGTTCCAGGTCGTACTCTTTGCGGCGGAAAATATTAAGCGACTCCGGGATCTTCGCCAGGTCCTTGTTGAAAGTGGCGGTCAGGTTCTCCCGCTCTATTTTTTTAGCGGTCAGCGCGGCCTCTTCCGCCTGCAGGGCGGCGGCCAGTTCTTTTACTTTGCTCTCCCCGGCCGCGATATCCCTTTCGTAGTCGGGCCGCGCGCGCACGCCGGCGGCTTCCAGCTCTTTCACGCGGCTGTCCAGCAGCGCCAGCAGCGCGGCCGTAGAGGAGCAGCTTTCCAGCGCCAGCAGCTCTTGTACCCTGCCCGCGTACTTCGCCGCTTCGCCGTCCAGGGTTTTATACTGGTTGGCCTTCAGCAGATATTCGTCGCGGCTGGCGCAGCCGGCGCGCATCAGCCATTCCTGCGCGGCCAGGGCGCAGTTCTCCCGTTCTTCCGCCAGGGCTATGCTTTTGTCCTCCAAAGCTTTCACCGCGGCGCGGGCGGCCAGGCCGTCCTTGCGGTTGTTCTCCACCGCCATGTCCCAGCTGACGGCCATGCTTTTAAAGTTCATCATGGCCTCCATCACTTCGGTGACGGAGGGCCGCTCTATTTCGGCGCGCTCGAAACCCCTGCGCACCCATTGGTCATAAACGGTCTCCAGGCGCCGGCGCTCCGCGGCCAGGTCGGCGGGCGAATCCTTGGGCCGGTAAAGGTAGCGGTCGAAGGCGAAGGCGGCGGCGGCGAAAAAAACCGTCAGCGCGTAGCCCAGGTGCGTCTGGCGCGCCAGGTAAAGCCCCAGCGCGGCGCCGGCCGCGCCGAAAGCCCAGATGCCGTAGCGCAGGCCGGGCGGCAGGCGCAGCACCGCGAACAGGCCGTGCCTGAACGAGGAAATACTGCTGACTTCCGGCAGGAGTTTCTGCGCGGTCTCGGAGGCCCGGCGCGCCGCCCGCTGCGATTCCAGCAGGGAACAGCTTTCCGTTTCCAGCTTCTCGATGGTGTCCAGCGCGGCGTTGATGGTGCCGCCCAGTTCGGCCGCCCCCCGGCCCGCCTCGGCTATTTTTTCCAGCAGCAGGTCGTATTCTTTTACGGCCTCCGTTTTATAGGCGGCCAGCTCAGCCAGCTTATTCTCGGCCTGTATCACTCCCGCGGTAAAATCCCTGTCGCGCGCGGCCTGGTGCAGCGCGCGCACTTTTTTATGGCCTTCGAGGAGGCCGTCGGCGGCGGCCAGCTCGGCCTCTATGCCGGCTTTGCGGACCTCCAAAGCCGCCAGCTCGGCTTCCACCCTTAAAAGTCCTTCTCTGGCGCCCGCCACGGCCGCTTCCTGGCCGCGCAGCTGCGCTATCTGCTCCCGCGCCCCGGCCAGGTCGGAGTTAAGGCGGTTAAGGTTCTTCTGGTGCCTGGTGGCGTTGGAAGTGGAGGCCCTTTTCTCCAGCTTTTCGGCTATCTCGGCCGGGTTATAGCCGTGCCGGTAAAGGGAATTCTTGGCGGCTTCGGCCCACGACCCGCCTTTTTCCGCGTCCACGCTTATCTGCCCGGCGCGGATGGAGAACAACTCGAGGAACTCCACGGCGTCGCCGAACTGCTGCACGTCGCCGGAGGCCCGGGCCTTGCGGCCCTCGCCGTAGCGGGCCGCCAGCCTGCCCCACACCTGGCCGCGCCGGGGCGCGCCGGCGCAGGCGGCCTCGAACAGCGCGTCGAACAGCGTGGTTTTGCCGGCCTCGTTGGGGCCGTACACCACGGTAAAGGGCCCCAGCTCGAATTCCCGGCCTTTGAATTTGCCGTAATCCTCCAGGATGAGCTTCTGTATCATGCTAGTCCTGCCCGCCCGCCAGCGCGGCCAGTCCCTGCCTGCGCGCGGCCAGCCACAGCGGCATCCCGGGCGAACCCTCGGGCGGCCGCCGGGCGTCCAGCTTTTCAAGGAACTGCCTGGCCAGCGCGTTCTCGGCCAGCCCGCCGCAGCTCTCCACGTCGTCGGAGAGCACTTCCAGCCTGCGCGGGTTCTTGGCGCCTATCACGGTCTCCACCACCTTTTTCACCTCTGCCAGCGCGTTGGCGTCCTCCACCAGGCCGGAGAACTTCACCACCAGGTAATCTTTGTAGGGGGCGGGGCATTTGTCCAGCAGCGCCTGCATGGCGGCCGGCGCTATGGAGGAATCGGGGTTTACCGGCAGCGTGAAGAACCGGAACTCCCCGGCCGAGCCGAGCGTCAGGTCCTGCCTGGGACCTATTTTGCCGCCGTCTATCTCGAAGTACACGGCCTTGCGGGGGCCCTCCTCCCATTTGCGCCAGACGCGGGCGGAGCCGCAGTAGACCGCCAGCGCGCCGCCTATCAGGGTTTCGCGGGCGGCATGCACGTGGCCCAGCGCCGCGTAATCGGCTTCCAGCCAAGCGAACAGGCTGTCGGGGATAACGCCGGCCAGCTGCTCCTCCTGGTCGGGCCCGCGGTAAACCGCGGAATTCGCGCCGTGCATCAGCAGCACCCGCGCGCGGCCCGGGGTTTTGGCCGGCAGCTTCCAGCCGCGGTAGCCGGAATAATCGGCGGCGTGCGGCACGCAGACGAATTCCGCGTCCGGCGTCTCGGCTGTTTTCCCGCCGAAAGAGGAGGCCGCGTCGGCCATCAGCTCTAGCCGGCCGAAGTTGAAATTCGAAAGCTTGTCCTTGTGCCCGCGGCCCAGGTCCTCGTGGTTGCCGGGGATGTACAGCGCGCGGCAGTCCTTGCGCAGCGCCTGCAGTTCCAGCCGCACGGCGGCCAGCAGGGCGTTGTCCTTGAGGTCCCGGAAAGAATCGAAAAGATCTCCGGCCAGCAGCAGGAAGTCGGCCTGCCTGGAATTGGCCAGGCCGATAAGTTCGCGCAGCACCTCCAGCCCGTACTGTTTGTCGGCGCCGGTGTTCAGGTGCAGGTCGGAAGCGTGGATAACTCTCAGCATCAGCCTGTATTTTATAATATAACCGCGCGGGCGTTCCCGGAAACGGGCGGCCGGACGGCAAGCGCAAAAAAACCGTTCCCCTTTTTGTATTATTGAACTGTTCATGGATAATGAAAACAAAACGCTGACAGCTCTGACCGCCGCGGCATTAGCCTTCCACCTTTTCGCCGGCGTTTCGTTCATACGCTCGGCCGCGCCCACCTATGACGAGCCGGTGCACCTCGCCGGGGGCTATTGCGGCTGGGCGGCGGGGCAGGTGAGCACGCCTGACCATCCCCCGCTGGCCCAGATGCTTTCGGCGCTGCCGCTGCTGGCCTTGCGCCCCGGCACCTTCGCCGCCTCGCCTTTTTTCGCCAAAGAAATGACGTACGAGTATGCCGACATTTTCCTGTACGAGAATTCCGTGCCCGCCGGGCGGCTGCTGAATACCGCGCGGCTCTTCGGTTTTCTCCTGTGGACCGCGCTCTCGGTCCTGTTCCTGTATAAGCTGGCTTTCCGCCTGGCCGGCGCCCCGGCCGCGCTGCTGTCGGTGGCGGTTTTTTCGTTCATGCCCGTTTTTTTATCCAACAACGCCCTGGTCACTACCGACGCCGGCGGGGCGGTTTTTTTCCTCGGGGCCGTGGCCGCCGCCTGCCGCTTTTCCCGCAGTTCGCCGGCGGCCGCGCCGGGCGGGAGCGCGCGCCGGGAGCTGGGCTGGGCGGCCCTGGCAGGCGTCCTGTCCGGGCTGGCCATGGCCTCCAAGTTCAGCATGTTCATACTTCCGCCGCTGATAGCGGCGCTGTGGCTCCTGGACGGTCCTTTACAAGGCGGCATAAAACGCGGCCGTCTGCTCACGGCCTGCGGCCTGCTGCTTGCCGCGGCCGCGCTGACCGTCGTTGTCGTCTATCGTTTCCACCCGGGGCTTTATTTCAGCGGCCTTTCGGCCACGCTCGGCCGGTTATCTGAAGGCAGGTCCTCTTTTGCCTGGGGCAATTATTATCCGGCCGGCGTGTGGTGGTATTTCCCGTTCGCTTTCGCGGTAAAGACGCCGCTGGCCGTGATGTTCCTGGGCCTGGCCGGGCTCTTCGCCTGTTTCAGGCTGCCCGGCAGGAACTGGGTCTGGGTGCTGGTCCCGCCCGCAGTCTATTTCGCGGCCTCGTTCTTTTCAAAAGTCCAGCTCGGCTGCAGGCATATACTGCCGGTGATGCCTTTCGCCGCGCTGGCCGCCGGCATAGGCGCCGCATGGATAATTAAAGCGCGCAGGTACCTGCCCGCCGCGGCCGCGGCCGTTCTCGTACTTTCCTGGGGCTGGCTGCTGCTGCGCACGCACCCGTACTACCTGGCCTATTTCAATGAGCTGGCCGGGGGCCCCGCCAACGGCAGCAAGCTGCTCGCGGATTCGAACCTGGACTGGGGGCAGGATATTAAGACCGCGGCGGCCTGGCTGAAAGGCAGGGGCAACCCCCCGGTGATACTTTCGTATTTCGGCACGGCGCGGCCGGAAAGTTACGGGATAAAATACGTACCCCTGGAGATCATTTCAAATATCGCCCTGACGGGCACCGGGGTTGACGTGTGCGGGATGAAGGAGGCGCTGCTGGCGGTTTCCGCCGGCAATCTGCAGGGCATCAATTATACGGATAAAAGAACGTTTTTCTGGCTTAAGAGCCGCAAACCCGTTTTCAGCGCGGGCTATTCCATCTTTATCTATGATCTTTCTTCGGATAAGGAAGGCCTTGAGGACCTGGCGGCCCTTTTCGCCTCCGAAGGCCGGGAGCCTGAAGCGAACTGCCTTTACGCCCGCGCGGCGGCCCTTTCCCGTTAAAAGCGAGAGCCCCCGGAAGCGGGGGCTCTTCACGTGGCACACAGGCCAGTACTCACAGCACTGCACCGCACCGCGCTACGCCGCACTATGCCTCACTATACCGCGCTACGCCGCACCGCACCGCTACACACCGGACCGCAACTGCACCGCGCTGCACCGCACTGCACAGGACCACGCCGCACTGCGCTACGCTGCTCCGCACTACGCTGCCGGGGCGGCCGGGACCAGAACACCGCAACTGCCTGACCACCCTCCCGGGCGGAACCGCGCCGACCGTTCGGACCGCGGGACCGGGAAACCGCGCCGGATGCCTTACCTCCCTCACCGAAACTGCCGCAACACTGGCCGGCGCAACCGCGAGAACAGTACTACATATCGAGTATAACAGAGCGAACTTGACTTGTCAAGGCCCAATCCAAGATAAGCCGGTTATATATTTTCCTCGACGTTACTTTGCCGCCCCCCCTTGACAGAAAGCCGCCGGCCTGCTATACTATCACTGTACTAGTAAGGTATTACAGTTATGATAAAAATAGATCTCCATTCGCAGGCTCCGCTATACGAGCAGATCAAGACCGGCTTCAAAGGCCTGGTGCGCAGAAAGCTGCTGCGGCCCGGCGACGCGGCCCCCTCCATAAGGGCGCTGGCCGCGCAGCTCACGCTGAACCCAAACACCGTGGCCAGGGCCTACCGGGAGCTGACCGCCGAGGGTTTTTTCGAATCCCAGCGCGGCGAAGAGAACATAGTTTCCGCCCGCGCCGGCGCGCTGGCCAAAGCCGATACGGAGAATCTCAAAGCCCGCATTGCCGAAGCCGTAAAAGAAGGCCTGCTCAACGGCCTGTCATCAGCCGACATCGAAGCGATACTCGGCAGGGTAAAGAAGGAAGCTATATGAATGACAAGAAAATAATACTGTCCGCCGCCGGGTTGTGCAAAAGCTTCGGCAGCCGGAAAGTGCTGGAGGCCCTGGACCTGGAAGCCGCCGAAGGGGAAGTTATCGGCATCCTGGGCCGCAACGGCTCGGGCAAGACCACGCTGTTCAAGATACTGCTGGACCTGACGGCCGCCGACGCCGGCAGCGTTACGGCGCTGGGGCTTTCGCCCGACGGCAGCGGCCGGCTGCGCGGCCTGATAGGCTATGTGCCTGAAAAGCCGGCTTTCCACGGGTTCCTGACGGTGGAGGAGACGCTGGCTTTCCGCGCCGGCTTCTTCCCGGCCTGGGACGCGGCGAAAGCCGCGGAGCTGTGCAGAAAGCTGGAACTGGACCCGAAAGCGAAAGCGGGCAGCCTCAGCAAAGGCAACACGGCGAAGCTCGCCTGGATCTGCGCGGCCGCCCATAACCCGCGCCTGCTGCTGCTGGACGAGCCCACCTCGGGGCTGGATTACCTGGTGCGCGACCATATACTGAACGGCCTGGTGCACGAACTGGCCGAGGGCGGCAGGACCATAATCATCTCCAACCACCGGATGGGCGAGATGGGCGGGCTGCTGGACCGGGTCTGCGTGCTCGGGGACGGCAGGATAGCGGCCGACCACAGCGCGGATTATATTAAGACCGAGACCTTCCGCGTGTGCGCGCGGGCCGGCACGGTGCCCCCCGGCCCCGGGGTAAAGGAAATAAGCCGCGCGGGCAGCGTGGCCGAGCTGGCCGTTTTCGGCAGGGACAGACTGGAAGCGCTTAAAGCCGGCGGCCTGCCGGACGGGACCGAGATAACCCCGCTGGAACTGGACGCCGCTTTTAAAGCGCTGCTGGGAGACTAAATATATGAAAAGCCTTATACTGCTTCAATTGCGGAAAAGCCGCCTGGGTTTCGGCGTCATCTTCGCCGCCCTGCTCGCCTCGGTACCGCTGGCGCTGGCCTTAAAGACGGGCCCCATGTCCCCGCGCGACGCGGTGAACCTCGCCATGTTCTACTGGGCGCTGGCCGGCATACCGCTCACCGCGCTGATACTCTCCGGCATAGCCGGCTCGGAGGCGGCCGGGGGCCAGGCAGCCATGACCGAGCAGCCGCTGCCGGTAGCGCAGTATAAGCTGCTGCTTTCTTCGCTGACGGCCGCGCTGCTGGAGACGGCGGCGCTTACGCTGGCGGCCTGGGCTATAATGGGGTTCACACTGCCGCTGGAACATCTCACGAAGGCGCAGGGGCAGGTTTACAGCTTTTACCTTTTCGGCCTGGCCTACCTGGCGGTTTACGGCTTCGCGCTCTCCTACGCCTTCAAGAACGGCATAGCCGGCGCCGCCCTGGCCGCCGCGGCGGTAGCCGCCACCCTCCTGCCGCTGGGCTCCATGGCCGTCTTCCAGAGCTTCCACTTCGCGCTGCTCCCGCTGGGGGCGCTTAAACCGGCCATCTGCGTAATGGCCCTGGCCGGCGGCGCCGGCGCGCTGAAACTGCTGTCCGGGATAACGGACAGGAAAGTCATAAGTACGGCCGCCAGGCTGGCCGCCATAGCCCTGCTGCTGGCGGCGCCGGCGCTGGCCTCCATGGCCGCGCTGCGAACGCTCAACAGCAGGGCCAGGCAGGTTACGCTGCCGGTGGCGGATTACCACGGGTTCAGCGCGCTCGACGCGTACACCGGCGCGCCCCCCTCCGACGGGACGATGCTGGTGCAGAAGCCTTTCACCGGCGAGATGTTCATGATAGGCGAGAACGGCCGGCGCGCGGTAATAAAACCCGGCGGGGAAACGCGGGGAGCGGGCTTTACGTATCTTTTTCCCGATATGACCTACGCCGGCGCCAGGACCGCGCGGGGAACCGGCGGAGAGACCTGGGTGCTGTACATGAATTCCTACCGCTCGGGCCGCCTGCTCAGCGGCGGGCCGGACGGTTTCACCGAGCGCGCCGCGCTCAACGGCGGCGGCATACCCGACCTGACCGGCGGCAGGAACCCGGGCATCCTGTACCGCATGCCGGACGGCATCTTTTATTCGGCCATGCCCTCCGGAACCGCGGGGCTGGAATGGAAAAAAATAGGCGCAACTAACGCGCAGGCCCACGCTTACCTGATGAATAAATACCTCGGCGAGGGTGCGGCCGCGGAATTCAGGAGCGACGGAAAAACGCTGGCGCACGGCAGCAACCGCTGGACCATACCCGGCGCCCTGGGAACGAACGTCCCGGTGCCCGGCCTGCGCCTGGCGGACGGCCCCGCTTTCCTGGTGCCGGCTAAGAGCAGCGCCGGTTATACCACCTATCTGTGCCGCCCCGGCGCGAAGGCCGAGGCCGTCTGGCCGGGATATTTCAGCCCGAGGGTGAACGTTTCCATTACGCCTGACGGAACGGCCTGGGCAAAGACGGGCAAAAGCAATATAGCGGCCGCTGACTGGGCGAAGGTAGCTTCCCAGGACTTCAAAGAGGAGTTCCTGGACCCCGTCTTCTATATAATCACCCGCAACGGGAAAGCCCTGCCGCCCGTAAAGGCCGGGGACATCGCAAAAAAGACCGGGGTGACCGACGGCCGCCTTTATCTGCTGCGCGCCGCCGCCGGCAGCCTCTGGTTCAACGCCGGGGATAAATACCTGGTAAAAGCGGACGCCGGCAATACCCGCAACTTCGTACTGTGGGAGCTGCCGCATACCGCGGCCAGCAACGCCTGGCGGGTCAGGGAAGGCGCCGTGTCCGCCACGTTCAACGGCATCCTGATAGCGGCGGCCGACGGAGTGTACTTCATGGACTGGGACGGCGCGCAAAAAAAGATCTATTAGCACCCGGGCCGCACCGGCCCGCGCGGCGCGGCGAAAATATATCCTCATCTGAAAATATGGATTTTCAGATGAGGATATTTTATTCCCCCCTGTATTGGCATAAATATTGCGCTGCTATAAGCGAGCCGGCCCATCCAGGCGGGTTCCCCGCTAAAATGCTGTCCGCGCGGACCGCTGACGCAACCGATCACGGGAGCTCAGCGTATTAGAATGGAAGGGAAAAGCCGACAAAGGAATTTTGAACCATGAAAATAATCGCAGCCTGCCTACTGATACTTTCCGTCTCCGCCGCGCAAGCGCAGACCACCGGACCCGCCCTGGGAATACGCCGCCTCGCCGCGCCGCCGGTAATAGACGGCGTCCTTGACGAGGTCTGGAAAACCGCCGCCGCCGCGCCGGGCCTGGCCCAGTATCAGCCGCGCGAAGGCGAGCCTGCCACCGAGGAAACTATCGTTTATCTGGGCTATGATAATGACAATATTTATGCCGCGTTCGCGGCCAAAGATTCGCGCCCCGGCCTTATAAGGGCGAACCTGTCGCGGCGCGAGGATATTTTTTCGGACGATTCTATCGGCCTGATCGTGGATACTTTCGGCGACCGGCGCCGCGCCTATGAATTCTTCGCCAATCCCCTCGGCGTGCAGGCCGACGCCGTCAACAACAACGGCTCGGAAGATACCACCCCCGACCTGGTCTGGTATTCGAAGGGCAAAGTTACCGGTGACGGCTATGTGGTGGAGATGAAGATACCTTTTAAAAGCCTGCGCTTCGCCGACGCGGCCGAGCAGCCGTGGCGGGTCTTCCTTTTCAGGAATATACAGAGAAAGAACGAAAAGGACCTGTGGCCGCCGTGTTCTCCGGACCGCGGGGGCATGCTTACGCAGAGCGCGGCTTTAAAAGGCCTGAAAGACATAGGCTCGGGCTCCAAATTCGACCTCATGCCGGAATTTACGGCGGCGCGGGTGGACCCCCGCGCCCCGCTCACCGCCGCCGCCCACTACGGCGACGCCAACCTGCGGCTGGGAGCGAACCTGCGCTATGGCCTGACCCCGGCCTGGACCATGAGCGCCGCGCTCAACCCGGATTTCAGCCAGGTGGAGACCGACTCGCCGCAGGTTACGGTGAACCAGCGCTACGCCGTTTTCACGCCGGAGAAAAGGCCGTTCTTCATGGAGGACGCCGATGTTTTCTCAACGCCGGTGAACGTGGCGCATACCCGCACCATCGCCGACCCCGGCTACGGCGTGAAGCTTACCGGAAAACAGGGTCTGTACACCGCCGGCGCGCTGGTGGCCGAAGACCGCGCCAACGGCGGATCGAAGTCGGAGATAGCCCGCTTCAAGACCGATATAGGCCGGGGGTCCTCGCTGGGCCTGATCTACAGCGGCCGCGAAGCCTTCAGCGGGGATTTTAACCGCGTAGCCGGCCTGGACGGCAGCCTGAAGCTGGACGATACCCATACCCTGGAGTTCCAGACCCTGGGCGCCCATACCGGCTCTTCGGCGGGGCACAGCTCCGGGCAGGCCTCCTACGCCAACCTTATGAGATCCGGCCGGGAAATGACCTGGTACCTGAACTATAACGACATCAGCCCGGATTTTAAGGCGGAGAACGGCTTTATCATGCGTTCGGACGTAAGGGAGGGCGCCGCGTTCTTCGGCTATAAGTTCTGGGCTGATAAAGGCCCGCTGCAGTACTGGGCGCTCTCGTCCGCCTATTCGCGCAGCTATACCCACGGCGGCACCTTTACCGACGAGGACCTTTACGTGAAAGGCAGCCTGATGTTCCCCCGTCAGACCAGCTTCAGCCTGACCTACCGCCCGAGCACGCTGGAGCGGTACTGTGCCGTGGCTTACCGCAAGCAATACGCCACGCTAAGTTTTTACAGCGAGCCGTCCAAGTTCCTCGCCGTCTCCGCCGACCTGACGGCCGGCGACGGGATAAACTACAACCCTTATCCGTTCCTGGGTAAAAAGAAAGCCTGGAACCTTTCCTTCACCCTGAAGCCGTCCTCCCGGCTGCAGCTCTCCCAGACCCTGCTCAACAGCCGCCTGAACAAGAAGTCGGGCGAGCGGGTGTTCAGCGAGAACGTCTGGGAAACCCAGCTCTCCATGCAGTGGACCAAAGAAACTTCCAGCCGGCTGGTCTACCATTACAGCACGCTGAAACACAGCGGCTTCGCCGACGCGCTGGTGAGCCGGGTGCTGGCGCCCGGCACGGCGGCGTACCTGGGCTACGACGTGAACGTCACGGGCGACAACGGGCGCCTGACCCGCACCACGGAAACGCTGTTCACCAAGGTCTCCTATCTGTTCAGGCTGTAAAAGCCGCGCGAACTCCCGCCCGCCAACCCGACACGCGTATGTCGGGTTGGTCTGCTATGCTATTGGCAGCACCAGGAACGGCTTCCGGATCATCTCAGGGAGAACGGAGGGGTTATGAAATGGAAAGTAAAAGAACTGTTCGCGGAAACTTACCGGGCTAAAAAAGAGGACGGCCTTACCGCCTATATCTACAGGGCGCTGAACTGGCCGGATTTTTACCGCAATTGCGGCGCGCCGGCCTATGAAGTGAAGTACGGCGGGAAGGCCATAGCCATGATACGGTTCGAAGGCAAAGGCGCCGCGGTCAGCGCGCTGGCGGCGGCCGCCGGGTTCCCGGAAATTACGGACCTGGACCTGGTGGAACTGGCGCTGTGGCTGAGCAAGCTGAAGCGCGCGGCCGCGCTGAACTGACGGCCCGCGGGACGGTAAATGAACGGTAAAACTAAGTGCGGATTATTCCGTCATTTTTCCCGGGCCGGATGGGCACAGCGCCTCAGGACGTCTCCGCCTGCGGGTGGTAAACTTATATTGCCGGGGGATGCTGCTGCCCGGGATACGGCGGACCGAGGAGATGCTGGCCATGAGAAGAACAGGACTGATGAGCATGACTTCAAGATACGGGGCGAAAGCGGCTCCGACAAAGCCCGAAACACCGCACGCGGGGCAGGACTCCGCCCGGGCCGGGGAGGACCGGGGAGAGGAACGCTCCGGAGGCGGCGAACAGTTCTATCCGGACCCCTTCGCGGAGAACGGCCGCGACCTGGGGGTAGGAACAAGCGAGTATTCTTTATAGAATTCGAAGCCGCGGAACCTTCCCCCGGGAACCAGACCACGCACTGATTGGGAATCCCCGCAGTTTTTGATCCCTCTTTTTGCTTCACCGCATACTCAGCCTGCAGCGACCCGGAGTAAACATAACGTATTATCGGAAGTTCTTTCCTTATCAGGGAAATCACAGAACAACAGCCTGAGGGCGAGTTTACCGGGCACCCGGAGCGTTTTGTATAATCTGACATATGGCGAAGGGGAAAAACCATGCAAAAAGAACGGAAATAGCCAGGCCTGAAGAAACGCCGTTTTTCAGGTTCGGCCGGTTCCTAACTATTTCCATTGTCGTGATCTGGGCGGGGTTGGTAGCCTATAACTATTTCAAAAGCCAGCCCTTTCCGATCCGCCTTATAACTATCCCCGACCTTCCTCTCTTTTTTAAAAGGATACTCCAGACGGTGTTCCAGTCTTTGCTCCCTGTTTTCTGGATGCTGGCGCTTACCTTCGTTTCCTGCAGGCTGGGCGGCAGGATCCTGTCTTTTTTTAAACTTGAGACGGAGCGGCTGGAGAACATCGTTTTTTCGACAGGGCTCGGCATCACTGCTCTGATCTATCTGACCCTTTTCTCCGGCTTTCTGGGGCTGCTTTATCCGCTTTATGTTAAGATCGCTGTCCTCGTTCTCCTGGCGGCCTCCCTGTGGGGCTTCAGGCCCGCCGCCGACCTTTCAGCCGTAAAAGAACAGAAATTCCATATAAACGAAATCGCGATGCTCTGCTTGTGCGGAGCTATCTTTCTGCTTAACGCCCTGATGGCCATAATGCCGGAGAACTTCTACGACGCCCTTGTTTACCAGCTCGCCGTTCCGAACCTGTACGTTCTTAATCATAAGATCGCGCCCATTGACTATCTCATGCATTCCAATTTCCCGCTGAATATCAACATGCTTTATACTCTGTCCCTGCTTTTGAGCAATGAGATACTGGCAAAACTTATGCATTTTGTCCTGACTTTCGTTTCGGTCGCGGTCATTTTTGCCATAGGCAGGAGGTTTTACAACGCCACCGTCGGGCTTATGGCGGCTCTCATCTACTACAGCCTCCCGATAGTCCTGTTCAACTCATGGGGCTGCGGGAACGATTCAGGGCTGACTTTCTTCTTCGCCCTTTCTCTGTTCTCTTTCATGCTTTGGGTGGACAAGAATAAATATCAGTATCTCTGGCTTTCGGCGATCTTCCTGGGAGCTGCCGCAGCGGCCAAATACACTGCCGCGTTCCTCGCCGCCGCCTTAACCACGGCGGTCCTCGTTCACTTGATCAGATCTTGCCCCGGCAAACGGGAAGTGATGAAGAAATTCGCTGTTTTCAGCCTTATTGTTCTCGCTTTTATTCTGCCTTACCTTATAAAGAACTATTTCTTCACAGGAAACCCGGTTTACCCTTTTTTCTATAAAATACTCGGAGGCAGGGGCCTGTACGATTTCGGGGGCGGAGGAGCCATAATTGCCACGCCCCTTGCGATATTCAGTTTTAAATTAATGGATTTCCTTAAGTCGCCCTGGGTTATGACCATCTATTCCGGCGAGTCGCAGAACATGATAGGCCCGCTTTTACTGTCGCTCACCCCGTTCATCTTATTATTCAGGAACATGGAAAGAAAACTGTCGTATCTTATCCTTACGTTCCTCCTGAGCTATTGCTTCTGGTATTTGGGAACCCCGCTGTTCCGCTACCTCATCCCGTCTTTTGCCCTGCTGGCCATTTTCTTTGCCTATTACGCGGAAAAAATAGCTAAAAATCCGTTTTTTATGGCTTTTTTTTATTTTTGCATATTGTCGAACATATTCTTCTCATTGAACGTGGCCTGGGGCCTCAAGGTATCCCAGTATTTATGTAAGAATTCCGACAAAAACTCTTTCCTGGCCGTAAGCCAAACAGGCTGTCCCAATCCTTCGTACTCGGTGATAAAATGGATAAACGAGAATCTTCCCGCAAACAGCCGAATTTTATTTTCAGCAGAGAACAAGGCATTTTATTTAAAACGTGATTACGTTTCCTATTCCGTTGAGACCAATCTGCAGCCTCTGATGGAGCTGCTAAAACAGGCGGAAGACGGAGATGATTTTAAAAAGATACTGGACGACAATAGAATAACCCACATACTGATAAATTACAGAGAGGCAATAAGGGTCAATCCCATATATAAGACATATTACTGGAACGAGCGGGACAGAAAAGTATTTAATGAGTTCTGGGAAAAGCGCATTAAACTGGAATATTTTAAAGAAGGCGCCTATTTATATTCGGTAGCGGGCGGCGGGACCCGCGTTGAACCGAATATTCTTGAAGAACTTGAAAAAAACGGGTGGACGACACAAAGCTTCTTCACAATTCTCGAGCGATTCCGGATGTGGCCCGACCTGATAGACGAATACAAGAACCGCATCCCCTACGGCTACGATGTCCAGCCCCAGCTTAAGGCATTATATAAACTCGCCGGACAGACAAAATAAGGGGGCGTTCCGCGGGCAACAGCACATATTCAGGGAGAGTGCCTGCCTCACGCAACTCTTTTAAGCGGATTGTATTATAGTCATACCGGCTTTCGACTATATGGTTAAAAAAAACGCCATGCCCGACCAGAACCGCGCCGAGGCGGGCCGGCTAACCCCGAAATTATGGATAGACGGCGCCGTGCTGACGGTCATGCTCGCCCTCCACTTGTTCCTGGGTACTTGCGCGGTTAACAGGCAGGCCGCTACCTATGACGAAGGTGTGCATTTGGTCACCGGCTACCATTACCTCCGCACTGGTTCGTATAAGCAGACCGATCATCCTCCGCTGCTCCGCGTTCTGGCGGCCCTGCCTCTGCTGGTCTCGCGGCCCGATTCATTCGACGAAAGCCCGGAAGCCAAGGGCGAGGACATGTTCGCTTACGCCGACCTGTTCCTGTATCACAACCGGCTGTCCGCCGATTCCATCCTTGCCGCCGGGCGCCACGCATTATTCTGGGGGTTGAGCCCGCTGCTTTGCGTACTTATCTACTTTTGGACGCTTAAGTTAGGCGGCCGCATTGCTGCTGCCGCGGCTGCCTTCCTTTATGTTCTATGCCCGGTCATACTTGCCAACGCCCCGCTCATTATGACCGACTTCGGGGTGACCGTATTTTGTTTCGCCGCATTTTATACGCTTTATAAGATCATTCTCACCAATAAACCGCATTCGGGCCTCTATGTCCTCTTCGGCCTGCTGCTGGGGGCCGCCCTGGCCTCAAAGACCAGCGCGATGATCATGTTCGGGCTCATGCCGCTTTCGACAGCGGCATATTGGTTAATGAGCGGTGATAGCGGCGTCCTGCGGCGCGCGGCGCGCATATTGGCAATAAGCCTTCCGGCCATCGCGTTAGTTCTGCTGTGCGCCTACCACTTCAATAATACCTGGCTGTTCTGGGAAACTATCCGCTGGGTATTCGCACAGACACAACACGGCGTTCTTCACCTTTCCTATCTTTTCGGCTATGCTTCCACTGACGGCTGGTGGTACTACTTCCCGGTCTGTTTCCTGCTTAAGACCCCGTTGATACTTCTATTTCTACTTGCGCTGGCGGTGTTCAAATGCCTGGAGCAGCTGATCAACGGCGCCAGGGGCACTCTTGGGGCGTGGCGGGCCGGCCTCTGCTCTGGTCCGTGGGCCGTTGTGGCGGCATTCGTATTGCTGCCTGCCGCCATATGGATGGCCGTCGCCTGCACCTCAAAGTTTCAGATCGGTCTGCGGCATATTCTGCCTGTCTACCCGTTCTGCTGCGTCGCCGCCGGCATAGCGGCCGCTAAAGTTTACGACAGCGGCAGCCTGTTTCGCCGGGGGTGCCTGTGGCTTATGGCCGCCGGCTACGTCTGGTCCGCGTTCGCCGCTTATCCTGATTATTTCAGCGACTTTAATTCTCTTGTTCCCGACAAAATACAATCGTTCCGCTATCTCGCGGAGGCGAACCTGGACATCGGACAGGGACTCAAAGAACTGGGCGGTTTTGTGAAGTCTTTCGGCTCACCGCCTATCTATTTATCCTACTTCGGCACCGCGGACCCGCATGCGTACGGAATACGGTACGTGCCTGTAGCCTTCTTCACGGATGTGCCCAGAAAGGGCGATGATATCGACCCCGCCGAAGCGCAGCCGCTGATATTCGCTATCTCGGCCTCCAACCGGGCGGCCATGTACTACAACAACCGGAAATTAATGAAATGGCTGGAGAACTATACGCCGGGAGCATGGGTAGGGAACTCCATCTTCGTATATGACTTCACGAAAGAACCGCGGGCATTAGAGGTGATCGCCGACATACTCCAGAATACGGGCGACGGGCCGCGCGCGGCCCGGCTGCGGGAGTGGGCGAATAAAAAATCATAATCCTTACAGCCGGGCGGACGGCAATTTTGTAAACTTGTCTGGATGAAACGCTTACTTGTGCTTTCCGGTGTTCTGCTGGCGGGGATTTCTTGCGCCGCCCTGGCCGGCCCGCTCAAAGACGCGGGCATTTATTACTTCGACACCGATTTCCGGATAAGCTTCGAACTCGCGCTGGGCCTGGAACTGGCGGCGCGGTCCACGGATACTTTTAAAATAGAAGCAGTAGCCACCATAGTTTCCCACACCGACGGCCGCCGCTTCATACTCAGCCTCCCGCAAGGGCTTACGCTGGACGAACTGAACGCGACCACCACTTATTTAAAAACCGGCGAGACCGGCGTGCTGCTCGGCGGAAAATCCGTGCTCGCGGCCGCCCCTGACCTTTCTCCCGCTCTCAAGGACCTGATCGTCCGCTTCATTTCGCCGTATTTCACGGTGCAGGAAGCGCGGGCCGACCTTGTTACCGGCGTTACGCCGCTGGGAAAGACCTTCAGGGCGCTGGACCTTAACGCCAACGCCTTCGGCGGCCGGTGGACCCGCACCATTAACATGGCCTATGTTATTAACTCCGGCGTGGAAAGGTCTACCGTCACCGAATCCTGCTTTCCCCTGGGGATGAGCGGTTTCAGCAGGGAGGTGCTGGAAAGCACCGCCCATAAGGATAAAAACATACTTATCAGCATGGGCCTCGGCTCGGAACTTATGTCCGACGCTATAGGCATGCCTGCCGACAAGGCGATAGCGCGCCTGGAAAACCTCAGGACCGACATAGTCGCGCTGGACCCCGAGGACCTCCGGTATCTCTGGAAGTGGGCCGGGCAACGGACCGCCCCGGCCCCGGCCGGCGCCCTCAGCTTCCTCTGCTCCAATCTGGAGACCAATGACCCGAAACTGGCGGAGCTGGTGAAGCCTTATGTTATCAGGGAACTTAACGGCGTGCGGACGGCCTTCATCTCGTTCATCCCCCTGAACGCGGGACAGCTTTCTGACCTCAGCGCCGTGCCGGTGACCGTAAAGGACCCGGCGGACGCCGCAGGTCTGGTGGAGGAGCTCCGGAGCGGGCAGAACGCCAAGCTGATAGTGGCGGTGGCGAACTCGAAAGAAGACCTTGGCCCGCTGCTGCAGACCGCTGGCATAGATATAATCATCGGCCCGAAGAACTGGGAAAAGACCGGCACCAGGCGGGAGAAGATAGAGCTGGAAGGCTGGGACAGGGAAAAGCACAGCGCGCCGGCGGCTTTTATCGTCAGGGATTCGCGGGGCGTAGGGGCCGTGGACCTGGAATTCACCGGGGGCGGCGTACTTAAGACCGTGCAGAACCGCGGGATCCCCGTTTCCGCAGAAGACACGCTGTACGACGGCGAATACGACCAGCTGAAAGAGCGTATCTTTCAGTACTTCTTCGGCTCGAAAGAGTTCCTGCTGCCGGATATCAGGAAATTATACACGGACGCCGAGCGGCCCAAGCTGCAGTATTCGCAGCTCGACTTCAAGAACATCGTGGTCTCGGTGCTGAAAGAAAAAACCGGCGCTGAGCTGGCTTTTATGAAGATACAGCCGTTCGCCAGCAACATCCTGGGGGACATCTCGGCCTCCATGCTCAAAACCTGGCTGGGCGAGGACGATAAAGTGGTAAAAGCCTGGGTGCCCGGCAGCCTGCTGCGGGCGCTTGCGCCTAAATTCGATTTCAAGCTGCCCCCGGGAATGGACGGCTACAACAAATACCGCGCCGGCGATTATTTCGCCGTGGCCGGGCTGGACCCCGAACAGCGGATCTCTGGCCTGCCGGTAAAGGACGACGAGTTTTACCTGGCGGCCTTCCCGGCCGGCTTCCTGCGCGAAACCGGCAAATACCCGCAATTAAAGGCGGCTAGGATAGCCGGCTACGAGGAGCAGACGCTCAACGCCCTTATTACCGGTTATCTGACGGACCTGAAAAAAAGTACCGCGGGCGGAGGCTGGGAAGCGGCGGTAAAAAAACTCGTGGAGAACAAACCGCCGCGGCGGCCGGTCTGGCGCCTGAACCTCAGGGACCTTTCTATCCAGGCCAGCAACACCGGCGTAAGGCACACGGGAAATTTCACGCAGGTAAGCGATTCCCGGCTGCGCACCACCGGCCAGACCTATATCCAGGGCTCCGGCAAGCTGTTCTCAGAATATTACAACGGCAGTCTGCGCCTGGACACCGGGGTGTCGGCGAATTACGGCCAGACTACCCTGCGCCCCAAAGGCCTGCCCGACGTGAAGACGGAAAGCGTGGACCAGCTGCTGCTGGAAAGCGAATTAAAGTACCAGTTCATGCGCTACCGCGGTTTTCTCGGCCCCATGGTGCTGGGCCCGTTCTTCAACCTGGCCTACGACACCGAATTCACCAGCCAGCCCAGGCTGCCCAAGAGGAAGGTGGTGCGGGGCAGGACCGGCATGAAGCTTTTCGAAGGCGCCTATCTGCGCGAGCTATATACCGGCCTGGTAACTGAACAGATCTACACCTATTCCCCGGCCAGGACCAAATACGCGGCCGAGGCCGGCTTCGCGCTGAACATGCTGCTGCCGGGCACCGCGCTTACGCTAAACGCGGACGGGAATTACAGGAACTTCGCCAAGAGCCGGTTCGACACGGCCGCCGACCTGAAGCAGCGGCTGGAGCTGAACTTCAAGGTAAGCACTAAGCTGTACCGGGACGTGCTGATAAGCCCGTTCTTCAATTTCTACCTGGCAACCGGCAAGCTCGCGCACGGCACGGCCACCAATATCATGACCGGGTTCTCGCTGAACTATTCACATCTGTTCAAGATCAAACATTGATCGTTCAGGTGTACGCAGGGATCTACTGCGGGAGACGGCGTTAGAACAGGCCCAGCAGGAAAGCTGCTCCGGCCGCTGAAAATATAATACGGAAAACCGGAGCGCGCCCGGCGCGCCGTTAAGGGCCGGGCTCTGACCGGGTCATTCTCCGGGCCTATGAGCTCAGCCCCGGTCGCCGTTTTTCGGCCGCGTTTTTTGCGCGTTCAAGCATACGACCGCGACTTGTGCTATGATACTGACAGCACTTGATTTCGGAAAATATCCGGCAGCCGGGGAAAAAATGAAATCTCAGACAAAGATAGGCGCGTCTTTATTAGCGGCAATGGTACTATTCAGCGCCACTTCGGCTTTCGCTGACGGAACTACCAATAAATTATCCCGACTTGCGGATAACCTGATAAAGAGCTATTCGCAAAAAACCCAGGAAGCGACGACGCTGGCCGTATTTCCCCTGAATACCGACGAGGCGCTGGCCAAAAATAACCTGGGCCAGTCCGTCTCCGACATCCTCGCCCGCCGCTTTTTTGAAAGCAAAAGCTTCACGCTGGTAGAGAGAAGCGAATTCAACAGGATCCTTTCGGAGCAGAAGCTGCATGCTTCCGGGATAGTGGAAAGCGATACGCAGGTGCGGCTGGGCAAAATGATGGGGGCAAAAACCATTCTGCTCGGCAATATCCAGAAAGTGGGAAAGAACTACCAGGTGAACGTGCGGCTGGTCAATGTCGAGAGCGGCGAAGTGACCGCCGCCGCCTACGATGAATTCCCTGTAAGCGCTTTCCAGGAGGACCTCCGTATCACCACGGATGAGACGGTGGGGATCTCCCCGTTCGTGGATTTCAGGTCTAACGACAACAAGACGAAAGCGATCGTCAGCTCTTACGACATTTCGGCCCCGAAAGCCTTTAGCAGCATTCTGGGCGGCATAGGCGTTTTCTACAAACCGACCGGGCACGCGATGTTCACTTTTGATGCCTTCAGCGGGAGCACTTTTTTCAGGACCAGGACGTCGGACCACGCCTATTTCTATGAACTTACCCTCAGAGGTTCGTCCTTCGGAGCGGCTTATGCCGGCAAGTTCAGCGAGAAGCTGCCGTTCAGCCTGGGCGCCGGTTTTACCGCGGTAGCCGGCTATTGGAACAACATGCCGCTGAAGAAGAGCAATACTGTCTCGGTTCCCTTTATAAGGGCGCGGATAGAATTCAACCCCAAACAAAGGTTCGGGCTGGCCCTCGCCGTAAAATACGACCTGCAGAAGATAGAGGTGAAGGACAGGAACGGAGCGCATAACACCCTGGTCGAGTTCAGCCAGATAGCCATACAGCCGGCTTTTACGCTGTATTTTTAATCTGTAGTAAACATAAAGCCTGTTATCGCAAGCTCTTTCCTTGTTCCGCTCTTTCTCCGCCTGAGAACTTTTTAAAAATGCGCGCCAGGCAGCCCAGGAGTTGGCCTTCTTTTGCGGCTTGTCATCTTTTTCATCCTGTGCAAGCTTCTGCGCCTCTTTTTTCCCCTGTAGCTCCACCGCCGGGCGCAGCGGTGACCGGGGAGCAAGCGCGCCATAACAGTGAATTAGCATAGCCCGGAGGGCCAACCGGCCGCGCATAGGAGCAATACAATGTTTTGCAGAGCTGATACAGGGCGTTTATGTTACTTAGCTGCGGGGCAGACGGAAAGCCGGCCGCTGCCGGCGGGGAAGTAAAACGGGGCAAGCTGCCCGGTCCCGTCCAGTGTATAGGGCGCGGCAGAAAAACCGTCCTTCAATTCCTGGTTGACTTCGAATATATAGAACGTCTGGCGTATCTTCTGAAGGCGGGTCTTGGGGTCCGTGGCAAAATGTTTTTCATTGTAGGGCATCATGCACGTTCCGTCGCAGGGCCGGCAGTAAGCGGCGGAGAGCGCCCGCCGTACGGGATAGTTATACGGCTCCTCCATCGCGGAACCCACTATGATCTGGCGTACAGGCCAGCCATTGAACTCCTTTTCATGGTCCCAGTTCAGGTGTTCATGCCCGCTTACGTAGGCAGCTGCGCGCCCCGCGGCCAGGATAGCGCTCATCTGCTCCCTGAAGTGTGCGCTGGGCTTGCCCAGCAGAGCGGAGTCCATGGGAACGTGCCCGAAAACAAAACGTAAACCGGCGCTCTGCGCCCGCTTGAGGTCGTTCTTAAGCCACGCTTCCTGCTCCGGAGAGATGTACGGGGCCACAATATTCAACTGTGTAAAATGGACGTTTTTGTGGGTGAAGGAATAATACAGCGGAGGTGATCCCTGTATCGAGAACGAGGACAGGGCCGTTCCGAAATACTTCCAGGCCTCCTCATAAGCCTTCCTGTGCGCCGCTGTGTAGTAATCATGGTTCCCGGGCAGCGGGACTACGGGGATACCGGCGTCCTGCAGCGGCTTTATGGAGTTATGGACAGTCAGCCACCACTCGCGGACTTTCTCTATGGGAACATCGTCTCCCTGGTTCCCGCGGGTGAGGTCACCTGTCAGAACCACGAAGTCGGGACGCTCCGCGATAAGCCGGCTGACAACTCTGTTCAAAAAGGTAACGTTGGTCCGGGACGAATCCGCCTTATCCCCTAAGTGAACATCCGAAATAACCGCGAACTTCCAGCCGGGTTCGACAGCGCAAGCAGGTGCCCCGGCGGCGGCGGCCAGGAGCATAACTAAAAAAGCAGGAACAATATTCTTCATTTGATCATGCCGGTATCCTTCCTGTATTTTCCCATATTCGCGCTTATGCCTCAATAAATGCGCGGATTGACCCGATTCGCAGCAAAGTATACAATTAATTGTCGTCGGGCTATATATGACCTTATTACCGCGTTCCAGCGCCAGACAAATTAAATTCGCCGCCGCATTATTTGTCTCGGTCATAGCGGGGCTCTTTATCCTCCGCAAGACTCACCAGGAGACCTTTCGGGCCAGGACGGAAATGGAAAAGAAATACCCTGTCTGCGCGCTCGGTGTTTCCGAGCCGACTGGCGTTATTTCCGGAGACACCGCAGGCTTGCGCAATGTTTTCATAAACTGGAAAACCTCTTTCCCGAAAACGGCGGTAAAGGCCATCCGGGCCTCAGGAGCGGTCCCGGTAATAACCTGGGAGCCGTATTTTAAAAACATTACCCGCGATGCGCTGCTGCCCGCGATAGCCGCGGGAAAATATGACGCTTACATAACCCGCTTCGCCAGGGAGGCCGGTAACGGCCCGTTATTCATACGCTTCGGCCACGAACCCAACAGCGACTGGTACGGCTGGTCCGGTAAAAACTCCGGCCCAGAACACTATGTAAAAGCGTTCCGCCGGGTCCGCACAATTTTTTTAAATCAAGGCAATCAAAACTCTAAATTCATTTTTTCCGTGAACTCCGAGGACGTTCCTGCCGCGGCCTGGAACCGTTTCGAAAAATACTATCCCGGCGACGAATACGCAGACGTAATAGGCATAGACGCCTATAACTGGGGCGATGGGCGGGAAGCCTGGCAGAAATGGACGGCTCCTCGGACAATGCTGGGCGCAGCCTATGAAAGGGCGGTCAAAGCCTTCCCTTCGAAACCGGTCTTCCTTACCGAAACAGCCTCTTGCCCGGACGGAGGCGACAAAGCCCTCTGGGTAAAACAGTTGCTGGGGTCCATCGGGAAGCACTTCCCGGCGGTAAAAGCAATAATCTGGTTTAATTTCAAAAAGGATTGCGACTGGACCCTTTCTACGCAGGAAATGCGGACCGGGTTTTACGGCTCCTGCGGAACAGGGCGCTTTGATTGCTCCGGTAAAGGCCTGGATTGGATCTTTACGGAGAAGCGATGAGCGTATGGTACTGGTATGTGCTCGCGGCGGCGGCCCTGTCTTTTACGGGCTATATCACGCTGAACATACTTCTGACCGTTTTGCTGGCGGCCATGGTGCATATCCAGTTCCATTTCCTGGCCTCGGAAAAACGCGTTTTCACCGGCCTTAAAGCGGCTCTTACGGCGGGTGCTGCCCTGGCGCTGTTATGGCGGGAATCGTTCCTCCCCCCGGCCTCAACGCTGGCCTCTTTCCTGGCAAATCCAGTTACGCGGCCGTCAGCCGAATATATCGTGGAATTTATGCGGCAATCCTTAAATGTCCCGATGCTTGCCGCCGCGATAATTCTTTTTGCCGCCGTCTGCCTAGTCCGCCGTAAAAAACCCGCGCAGCTCGCCTTTTCGGTTTACCTTCTGTTCACTGCGGCGTGGATCATGCAGCCGAAGCAGGCAGTTTCGCTGGGCGGCGCTACGCCTGAGTCTTTCTTTAAAAAAGAAAGAGCCAGGGTGGTAGAATTCCCTGAACCCGGTCCGGATGCCGTTCCTTTCGACGTTATAATCCTGCATATCTGTTCGCTCTCCTGGAAGGATATTAAGGATTCCGGCTACGATATCCTGCCGTTCTTTTCAAAATTCGACTATGTCTTTACTAATTTCAGTTCTGCTTCCGGCTACAGCAAGCTTGCCACGCTGCACGTTCTGAAATCCCCGTGCGGACAGTTGCCGGTTTCGCAGATATTTGAGAACTCCCCGGCAGGCTGTTACCTTATGGACGACCTGCGCGGCATCGGCTATAAGACCTTTACGATGTTAAGCCACGACGGCAAATATGACGATTTCGATACGGAAGTGCAGAAGTACGGTCATGCCGACAAGCCTCTCGGCATAGCCGGCCTGCCGGTTGAATACCACATGTTCGACGGAACGCTGCTGTACGCCGACAAAGCGGCGCTGGAAAAGTTCTGGAATGCACGGCAGGCTTCGAGCGCGCCCAGGGCCGCGGTGTATTACAATACCGTCAATCTGCATATAGGCACGCACAAGGCTGGCGGGTACCGGGGCCCCGACGACGCGGCCTCCTACGGGGAAAGACTGGCCGAAATGACCGGTGAGCTGGAAGAATTCTTTTCCGAGGTGGAAAAGTCCGGCCGCAGCGCCGTAGTGGTATTCGTCCCGGAGCACGGCGCGGCCTTAACGGGCACGAAAATGCAGGCGAAGGATGTAAGGGAGATACCGCTGCCGCCGATAACGATAGTGCCGGCGGCGGTGAAACTTATAGGGAAAGTTTTTTACGCGGACAGGGAACTCCAGGTGATAACCAAGCCCGCTAGTTTGCAGGCGCTGGCATGGCTGATGGCTGAATTCCTGCGCAATAACCCTTATACTAAAGACGCGCGTAAGCCGGAAACCGTCGCCGCGGAAATACCCGTCACCGAGTTACTGGCCGAGAATTATAATTCCGCGGTGATGAGGGCCGGACCTGGCTATATTTTCAGGCAGAAAGGGTCGGATTGGGCCCCGCTGCCCGCTTACGCGGGGATCCCGCCCGGCACCATCCCGTCCCCTGGTGATTTCAAGCCGGCTGCCAGATAAGCTCTAATTCACCTTGGCGGGGGCGCCGCCGCCCTTTTTCAGGTCCCAGGCCTTGTAGATCGTGATATAGTACTCCATGCCGCGGTCCTGCTGCTTCAGCTTGGGGTAATCCCGCCAGGCGTATTTGGCCCCGAGCTGCACCACATCGTTGCCGATCTCGAAACCTGAGGAGACTTCGCTCAGGCTGAAATAATCCGCGTTCCGGGTGCGCAGGCGCCAGTCGTATGCCGCGAAAGGCCCGGCCATAAAATTATGCGGCAGCCAGAATAAGTCCGCCTGCAGCTTGACCCAGCCCATGGTTGAGTAGCCGTTTTGGTTGCTCAGGTCGTAGGCGGCGCTGCCCCAGGTGGACAGCGGCAGCGCCTTGATGAAGTCCGACTTCTTCCACTCCTTAAGGCTCCAGTAGCGGGACCAGCTGACGAATACCGAGTAGTCCCTGTTGCCGGTGGAAAGCCCGGTGTAATGCGGCCAGCCGAATTCCGCCCCGATGTCCATGTACTTTAAAGACAGCATCGCTCCCGCGTACGGGATGTAGGAATTGTAGTAATCCTTATTGATGTTCCGGAGGCGCCAGTTGTATTTGCCGTAAACCTGCAGGGGCTGGCCGGCGGGGCGCATTATTTCCACGCCTTGGCGCACCATGCCCTGCGTGTATGCGCCGTCTATTCCGGTGGCGTCCCTGCCGGAAGTCATCCACACGGCCCCGGGATAGCCTGCCGGAGAGAACGCACTGGCCGTGGAGGCGGAAAAAGCCAGGCAGGCGAACAGTGAAATGCATCTTGTCGTGCCGTGGTTGAGGGAAATAAATGTTCTCATGGTTGAATACCGTCCCCTTATTTATCCGTGAATATCTTCAGTATGTAGTCAACTACCCAGCTGTGCGATATTTCCTCCCCGTGCATCTGAAGGAAGAACGTTTTCATTTCCGGGTCTTCAAGCTTTTTGGCGCAGCCCAGGAACCTGTCGCCCATATCCACCTCGATTTTTTTGATCTGGAGGAAATACTTTATATAGTCCTTCTTAGTAAACATCTTTCCCCCCTTTCTCTATCTTTTTCCTCAGGGCGGCAAGTTTCGCCCAATGTTTACTGGATTCCGTTGCCAGGAAGTTAAAATGCATGTTTATCTGATCGCGCTTCAATTCCGGAAGGCCGCTCCAGAAAAGGGCGGTGTCCAAATGCTTCCTGTATATCCGGATGGACCTCTCCTCCAGGTCTATGGCGTCGTCGATAACCTTCAGAAGTTCTTCTTTTGTCATGCTCATTCAGTTCTCCACGCGGCGGTTTAAACTCCGGCCGCCGGCGCGATGCCGCTCTCCGCCGCCGCCCCTTCCGGCGGCGCCGGCGGGTTGTTGAAACGGAAGATATTAGCAAGTATGAAAACGTGGTAGGCGGCCCAGAACATATTCACCCCTATGGGGTAAGGGTCCTTCCTGAAGCGCAAGGCGCCGACGGCAATGGCCGCAACGCTGAGGCCCAGCATTACGCCGTAAGGCCAAAGTCCTTTCCAGTCCAGCTGCTCCCGGCCGCCCTTGGTGGTAACGACGAAGGTCATTTTCTTCCCCGCCAAGGCCAGCAGGGTGGACTTCATAAGCACAGGGAAGCACAGCGAGCCGAGTATCAGGCCGGTATATATCTGCTTGACGGTGTAATGCCGCTCGTACATCGTCGCGTAGAACACCAGCAGGGAGAGAGAAAAATAAGGCACAAAAGTGAACAGGTATATCTCCGGCCGCAGGAAGAAGGAGGGAACGTTGAAGAGCAGGAAAGCTATGGGGCAGATCATGAGGAAAAAGAAAGCCCAGCCCACGAAATAGTAACTGCCTGCCAGGAAGTATTCCACCCACTGCATCAGGGTAAGTGAGCGCGGGGACTTGAACAGCAGCGAGACGATCTTTTTAAAAACGCTCACGGTCCCGCCGGACCAGCGGGCCTGCTGCTTGAAGTAGGCCGGCAGGGTGTCAGGGCCCATACCGAACACCTTCACGTGCGGGTAGTAGAGCGACCTGTAGCCCTTGGTGTGCAGCTTTACCGAGGTGGCGAAGTCCTCGGTGATGGAGGTCTCGTCGAACCCCCCCACGCTCAGCAGCGCGCTCAGGCGGAAGACCACGTTGGTGCCGCAGCAGAACATGGCGTCGTTGAGGTTTTTCCCCTCGCAGATGCTCTCATAGAAAATGGCCTGCTGCATGCCGGCGCCCATGGCTACGGGGCTGGTTTCCACATTGGAGTAGAACTGCGGGGTCTGGACGAAGGCCAGGTTCTCGTTCGCCTCCAGGTAGGGCAGCAGCTCGTCGAGGAAGTCAGGCATCGGGTTCTGGTCGGCGTCGAAAATAGCCAGATACTTCTCCGTCATCCCGGCCATAAAGGCGTTAACTATGCCTGCCTTGGCCCCGGACCTTTCCTCCCGGCGGAAGATCTGTATGCCGTGATGCTTTGCCAGGCGGTCGGCCTCGTCCTTGTATCGCTGGTCGCTGGAGTCGTCCAGGAAGTAGATGTTCTTTCTAGGGTAGTTCAGGTTGCGGAAGGTGATGATGGTTTCCTCAAGGATGTTCTTCGGCTCGTGCCGGGCCGCTACTACTATAGCCACCCAGGGGCCTTCCCCGCTCTTTATCTCGGCGCGCGGGGCATCGACCCCTCTGCCGCGCATATTGAATACGTTGATCATATAACCCAGCGCGTGAACCAGCATGTAGGTTTCGCCGGTCAGCAGCAGAATGCCGAACAGCTTCTCTATCGGGCTAAAGTCGGAATAGGAGAAGATTATGACGCGGGCCACGAAATACAGACAGACCGCTACGGACCCCACCAGGGTGAATATCCGTAAACGGGCAAGAAAAAAGCGGAAGAATTTATACATTAAAAATTTATGCACCCGTTCCCCGTCGCCACGGGCGTGCAGACAAACGCCGATCTATCCCTGTAGCAAATTATATATTAAGCGCAGGGCACTGTGTCGGCCGAGAATGAACTGTAGTAAGCATAAGGCCTGTTATCTCAAGCTCTTTCCTTAGTTTCGCTCTTTTCTCTTCCTGAAAATATTTTTAATAACCGCTCCACTTCCATTAATTTACTGTAAAACCAAACGCCGGGCAGGTTCCGGCCGCGCTTAAGCGGCCGGCCGCGGCAGCGCCTGCGCGCGGCGGCTTATTTCGGCGGTGAGGCCGCGGAAAATAAAAGTGTGCACCGGGTACAGCATGTGCCAGTAAAGGTTGCCGGCCAGACCGCGCGGCTCGAAATAGGCGGTGACGCGCAGCAGGGAGGAAGCCGGCCCCTGCGGCCGGGTCTCGAACTGCAGCCAGCCTTTGCCGGGCAGCTTCATCTCGGCGCGCAGCAGCAGCATGGTGTTCGCCACCACGCGCTCCACGCGCCAGAAATCCAGCGCCTCGCCCTGGCAGATAAGGTCGGGGTGGCGCCGGCCCAGCCGCATGCCCACCCCGCCTATCAGGCGGTCCTGCAGCGCCTTCAGGCTCCACAGCCACTGGGCGTAGAACCAGCCGCGCTCGCCGCCGATGCCGGCGAACACCTTAAAAACGTTTTCCGCCGGGGCCGGCACGGTCACGCAATGGTCCTGCAGTATCAGGCCCTCGGTATCTATGAACGAGAAGGGCTTGGCGTACTGCGGCTCGTAAGCCGTGGTCCAGGAGGTCTCCACGTTGTTCTCGTTGACGCGCATCAGCGCGTACTGCACGGCGGTGCGGTAATCCAGCGGCTCGATCTCGGGGAAGATCTCACGCGCCAGGCCGTTGGAGCAGACCACGTTGTTGCGCAGGCTCTCCATCAGGGGCCTGGCCAGCACGGCAGGCACCGGGGTAAGCAGGCCCACCAGCTTGGCGGCCAGGTCAGGCGACCACAGGAGGCAGTGAAAAAAACCGCGCCTGAGGCCGCGGGTTTCGGCGTAAATGGTCATGAGCTCGCGGTAGGTATGCACGCTGCTGCCGCCGATGTCGATTATTTTCCCGTCCGAAGCCGGCTTGTCCAGCGCCGCGGTAAGGTAGAACAGCACGTCGCGTATGGCCACCGGCTGGCAGAGGGTGCTGGCCAGGAAGCGGAAGCAGGGGATGAGCGGCAGGCGCTCCGCCAGGTAGCGGATGATCTCGAAGGAAACGCTGCCGGAGCCGACTATAATAGCGGCGCGGAATTCGGTCACGTTCAGGCCGGCCGCGCGCAGCAGCTCGCCCATGCGGTGGCGGGAGCGCAGGTGATGGGAAAGCCCGGCGGAATCGCCGCCCAGTCCTCCCAGGTAAATTATTTTTCCTACCGCCGCCGCTTTAGCCGCCGAGGCGAAGTTGCGGACGGAGGTTTCCTCGGTGGCCTCGAAGTTCTCGGTATCCGCCATCGAATGGATGAGGTAGTAGGCGGCGTCCGCGCCGGCCAGGGCCTCGTTCAGCCCCTGGTCCAGGAACACGTCGCCCTTGAAAACCTGCACGGAGCCCGACCACGCCCGGCCTTCCAGGTCCTTGGGCTGGCGGGCCAGCACCCGCACGCGGAACCCTTTGGAGAGCAGCCGCGGGATAAGCCGCCCGCCTATATAACCCGTAGGGCCGGTAACAAGGATAGTTTTCATTATTGGTCTTAAACGGGGAGAATATTGCGCTCTTTGGCCCAGCCGCGGAGGTAATCCACATCCTCGGCTTTTATCACCGAAAGCGGGCGGGTGAGCCTGAGCTGCTCCAGCACGTGCTTCGAAGCTATCTTCTCGCCTGCGCCGGAGGCGCTGTACAGGGCGGAGAGCACGGCCTGCTCTATTTCGGCGCCGCTGAAGCCTTCGCAGGCCGCGGCCAGGCCGGGCACGTCGTACTGGGCCGGATCCAGGCCGCGCTTGGCCAGGTGTATTTTCAGGATGTCTTCGCGCGCCGCGGCGTCGGGCAGGTCCGCGAAGAAGATCTCGTCGAAGCGGCCTTTGCGCAGCAGCTCGGGCGGCAGGCTGTTGATGTCGTTGGAGGTGGCCGCTATGAACGAGCGGTCCGCGCGCTCCTGCATCCAGGTGAGCATGGTGCCCAGCACGCGCTTGGAAACCCCTCCGTCTATTTCGCCGGAAGAGGCGGCGAAGATCTTCTCTATCTCGTCTATCCACAGGCAGACCGGGGCCAGGCGCTCCACGGTGGCTAAAGCCTTGCGCAGGTTCTCCTCGGTCTCGCCGATGTACTTGGAATAAAGCCGGTTCAGGTCAAGCCGGTACAGCGGTATACCCAGCGCCCCCGCTATCACTTTGGCCGCCAGCGACTTGCCGCACCCCTGCACGCCCAGCAGCAGCAGGCCTTTGGGCGGCGGCAGCGGGCCTTCGCTGAAGAAGGAATTCCGGCGGTCGTTTATCCAGCGCTTCATGTTCTCGAAACCGGCGATGGCGCTCTTCTGCTCGGAACCGAAATATTCCAGGATGCCGTCCTGGTCGAAAGCCTCTTTCTTGAATTTTTCTATTTCCGCCAGATCGGCGCTATCGAAGCGGCCGTCCTTGAGCATGCAGATATTCAGGGCGCTGCGCACCTGCTGCAGCGAAAGCCCTTTGAGCGTTTTAACCACCCGGCGCAGGGTTTCCGGCGGCATGTCCACCTGCAGGTGCACCGCGGTCTGCCTGAATTCCGCCACGGCCCGGTTTATTTCGGCCATTATCTGCATTTCGTCCGGGTAGCCTCCGGAAATGCGCGCGGCCAGCGGGGCGATGTCGGGCGGCAGCTTGCATTCCGCGCCGTACAGCACTACGGTGGAGGGGGTATCCTTCACTGCGTTGAGCAGGTCCTTGAAAAGCCTGGAGACGGAGGCGTCGCCCAGAAAGCGGTCGAAATCGCAGAAGGCGAAGAGGGCGTTGTGCGGCTCTTTAAGGAGGTCGTTGGCTATGCGCAGCATGGCCGCCGCTTCGGTAGTTCTGTAAAAAGAGTTCTCGTTGCGGCCTATGCGCAGGCCTTTGGTAAGCGACCAGGAATAGAACGTGAAAGCGCGGCTTTCCGCCACGCCGTAAAGCTGGTTCAGCACGTATTCTTCGTCGATGGTATCTACCAGCACCAGCGGGTAGCGCGATTTGATAAGGAGGGAGATCTCTTCTTCGAAATTCATTAAAACTTTGGTGCGCCCGGCAGGAATCGAACCTGCACTAGAAGCTTCGGAGGCTCCTGTGATATCCATTTCACCACGGGCGCTTAAAGAGAACGTTCGCGGCGCCGGCCGGGAACCCTATGCTACATTATATTTAACTAAAGGCCGTCCGCTATATATGTTTTTTCGCCAGCTCCACCAACTGCTTCTCGAAAGCCGGGATATCGGCGGGAATTTCCCCGCCGCCCTGGGCGAAATCCTTGCGGCCGCCGCCGGAACCGTTCACCACCGCGGCCACGCTCTTGGCTATGGCCGAGGCGTCCACTTTCACGTCGCCGGTATGGGTGATGATGAAAGAGAACTTATCCTCCGCCTTGGAGTAGATGAACAGCAGCGAGGACTTGAGGTCTTTCTTTATCTCGTCGGAAAGCCCGCGCAGCTCCTTCATCTCCATCGTGCCGGCGTCGTAAAGCACGAAGCTCGAGCCGGAGCCGTCTATGCCCTCGGCCAGCACGCGCCTGCCTTCTTTTACGGAGGCGGCCGGCAGGGCCTTCGCCTTGCCGGACTTCAGCTCTTTTATGCTCTGCAGCAGCTGTTCCACGCGCACGGGCAGTTCCAGCGGCGGCACCGAAAGCCGGGCGGAAAGGGTTTCGGCTACTTTGGCCAGCCCCGACAGGTACGCCACCGCGGCGGGCCCCGCCACGCCTTCAATGCGGCGCACGCCGCGCGCCACGGAGGATTCCTTGAGGATCTTTATCACCAGCAGCTCGCCGGTGCGGTCTATATGCGTGCCGCCGCACAGCTCCAGGCTGTAGCGGTCTTTGGCCGCGTCGAAGCCGCCGCGGTTTATCAGCACGAACCGCGCCGGGTCCTTATAGTGCTCGCCCAGCAGCGTGGTGGCGCCGAACTTGGCCGCGTCGGCCAGCGGCCGCTCGGCCTTGGACACGCGGTAATCCTCGCGCACCGCGGAATTAGCTATCTCGTCTATGCGCGCCAGCTCTTCTTTCGTCGGGGCTTTGGCCACGGTATAATCGAAACGGAACTTGGCGGGGTCCACCTCGGAGCCAGCCTGGCGGGTGGTTTCACCGAAAACCTGTTTAAGGGCGGCGTTGATAACGTGCGTGGCCGTATGGTTGCAGGACGTGCGGTACCTGTCGCCGGAGACGCGAGCGGAAACCCGCATTCCCACTTTCAGCGGCGCCTGCACGCGCACGGCATGGAAATAAACCTTCTCCACCGGCTTCTGCGTGTCGGTAACGGAAGCTAGCTCTTTGCCGCCGAAGAACAGCGCGCCGGTGTCCCCCTCCTGGCCGCCTGACTGCGCGTAGAAAGGAGTGGAATCCAGCACGGCGTAGCCTGCCGAATCCGCGGCCAGGCTTTCCACCGGCTTGCCGGCGGGATCCAGCAGAGCGATTATGCTCGCCTCGCCTTCTACGGATTCATACCCGGTAAAAACGGTGGCCGGCAGCTTCTCCTCCGCGGTCTGGAACATGAAAGTGCTTTTCTGGCCGGAGTCCTTCCAGCCGGCCTTGGCCGTGTCCTGCGCGGCCCGGCGGGCGGCGTCGAAACCTTTCTCGTCCACCGGCACGCCTTTTTTCAGCGCCAGCTCGCGGGTAAGCTCCAGCGGGAAGCCGTAGGTCTCGTACAGGCTGAACGCTTCTTTGCCGGGAATGCCGGCGGGGTATTTGGCCAGCAGGTCGGACAGGAACTTCTCGCCGGTCTCGAGGGTCTCGATAAAGCCCTGCTCCTCGAAGCGCAGCGTTTCGCCTATCTGCCTGGCGGCGGCTTCCACCTCGGGGTAGACGCCCTTAAAAATGCCGAACACCGCGGGCGTAAGCTTGTGCAGGAAGGGGTCTTTGGCGCCCATTATGCGGCCGTAGCGGCTGGCGCGGCGTATCAGGCGGCGCAGCACGTAGCCGCGGCCTTCGTTGGACGGGATCACGCCCTCGGAGATCAGGAAGGAGGCCGCGCGCAGGTGTTCGCTGATTATACGGAAAGCTGACACGGATTCGTCGGAGGCCGTGTACTCCGTCTTGAGCAGGTTCGAAGCGGCCTCTATGATGGGATAGAACAGTGTCGTCTCGAACGGGGATTCCTTGCCTTCCACCACGAAGGTAAGGCGCTCCAGGCCCATGCCGGTGTCGATGTTCTTGCGGGGCAGCGGCTTGAAGGTGCCGTCGGCCTGCTTGTCGAACTGCGTAAAAACGTGGTTCCAGATCTCGATGTAGCGGTCGCAGGAGCAGGCGCCGGGGCCGGCGCAGCCGGGGTGGTCGTACTGCGCGCCGCGGTCCCAGTAAACCTCGGAGCAGGGGCCCGACGGACCCGTGTCGCCCATCGCCCAGAAATTATCCTTGTCGCCCAGCTCCAGGATATGGGAATGCAGTTTTTTGGGCAGGATCTTCTCCCAGATGGCGCGGGCTTCCTCGTCGCGCGGGGCCACGCCGCCGCCGTAGATGGACGGGTACAGCCGGTCGGCCGGCAGGCCCATTTCCTTTATGAAGAACTCCCAGCCCCACACCAGCGATTCTTTCTTGAAATAGTCGCCGAAAGAGAAATTCCCGAGCATCTCGAAGAAGGTCAGGTGGCGGATGGTCCTGCCCACGTTGTCGATGTCCGTGGTGCGGAAGCTTTTCTGGCAGGAAACCGCGCGCTTTAGGTCGGTCTTGAGGCCGAGGTAATAGGGCTTGAACTGCACCATGCCCGCCGAGGTGAACAGCAGCGTGGGGTCGCCTTCGGGTATCAGCGGGCTGGACTTAACAACGGGATGCCCGTTCTTCGCGAAAAAATCCAAAAAACTTTTGCGTATCTGGTTGCTTTGCATGGGGAGACACTGTCCTTATGTTTACGATGATATTAGCGTAAATTATACAATTTTGCCCCGCCGCGCAGGATAATGTAAGGACTAAGCGCGGATGGGCCGCCTCGGGTGCGCGGGAATTTGGTATATTGTTCATATGTTGACCGGAGTCAACCTCACACCGGGAATGAACCCAGGTCAGAAGCTCGGCTCAATAACTACCTATGAAAAATAAGACCACAATAAACCGCTGCCTGCTCTCCTCCGCCTTCCTGCTCTTCATAGCCGCGGCCATTCCGGCCGGCCTGGCCGCCGCGACAGCCCTCGGCCAGCTCGGGCTTAGCGCCCCTCCCGCGGTGCCGCCAGTTACGCTTTCGGAAGCCGTCCGTGTCCTCCCCCAGGCACAAGCCGCTCCGGCCGACATTTTCAACAAGCCGGCCGACAAAATATATTACCTGTCCCCCTGGCAGGTGGATCTGACGCAGTTCCCGCAGGCCCCCGCCGCCGGTTCCGCAGTTGACAATGAAGATCTGGCCGCTGTCAGGCGCTGGCAGGTTGAGCGCACAGAAGCCCAGTGCGCGGCAGCGAACGCGCAGTCGAACGCCACCTACGACGATTTTTTCGGCGAGGTAAGCCCGTTCGGGAACCCGGCGCCCGCGGAAGTAGAAAAGATATTCGATAAAGTAAGGACCGACGCCGGCTCCATTGTATACGTGCAGAAGGAGAAGTACAAGCGCCCCAGGCCTTTCCTGCGCGACACTTCCCTTACGCCCTGCCTGGGCAGGGAGAGCGGCTACTCCTACCCCAGCGGCCACGCCGCTACCGCCCGCGTCTTCGGGCTTATACTTTCAGCCCTGGTCCCGGCCGACTCGGGCATTTTCATGAGCTACGCCTACCAGGGCGCGCTGAACCGCGTGATAGGCGGCGTGCACCATCCTTCGGACATAGCGGCCGGGAAGGATCTGGGCGACGCTATCTACAAAGCGCTGAAGCAGAACAGCAAATTCAAAACCGACCTGGACACGCTGCGCAGGAACCTGAAACCGGCCGCGCAGAGGGAACTCGCCGTGCACCTGCCTCCCGTGCAGGCGCTGAACTGGCTGGAACAGGAAAAACCGCTGCTGCTGGATATACGCACGCCGGACGAATACGCCCAGGGGCATCTCAAGGATTCGGTAGTAATGGATTTTTACGCCCCGGACTTCGCCGAGAAACTGGGGCAGCTGGATAAGACCGCCAAGTACCTGATCTACTGCCGCACCGGCCGCAGGAGCGGCAAGGCGCTGGAAACCATGCAGCAACTGGGCTTTACCCAGGCGCACGACATAGAAGGCGGCATAACAGCCTGGGCCGCCGCCGGCTACCCGGTGATAAAATAGCTCTTCCCGACAGAAATAAAAAAGCCCTCCCGTAAATAAGGAGGGCTTTTTTATGCCTTAGAACACCAGCACTGCCAGCTTATAGCAGCCAGCCGAGATCAGCGCCGCGGCGGGAATGGTAAGTATCCAGGCCCACACTATCTGCCCGGCTATGCCCCATTTCACGGCGCGTATGCCCTTGAGCGTACCTACGCCCATTATAGCGCCGGTAATGGTATGCGTGGTGCTGATGGGCACGCCCAGGGCGGACGCGCCGAACAGCACGATGGAAGCGCCGAACTCGGCGCAGAAACCGTCCACCGGGCGCAGTTTCGAAAGCTTGTTGCCCATGGTCTTGACTATGCGCCAGCCGCCGGACATGGTGCCCAGCGCTATGGCGCCGTTGCAGGAGATCACTACCCAGAACGGAATGTGGAAGGTGGTGCCAAGGTAGCCGGCGCTGTACAGCAGGCCGGCTATGATGCCCATGGTCTTCTGCGCGTCGTTGCCGCCGTGGCCCAGGCTGTAGAACGCCGCGGAGACGAGCTGCCCTTTGCGGAACAGGTGGTCCACTTTTGCGGGCGTAGAGCGGGCGAACAGGCGGTAAACTATCACGCCCAGCGTCAGCCCCAGCAGCATGCCCACTACGGGTGAGATCACAATGAAAGCCACCGTTTTCATTATACCGGGCAGCACCAGCGCCCCGGGCCCGGCCTTCACCAGCGCGGAGCCTATCAGCCCGCCTATCAGCGCGTGCGACGAGCTGGACGGGATGCCGAAATACCAGGTTATAAGATTCCAGGAACACGCGCCCATCAGCGCGCCGAAGATAATGTAGCTGTCTATCTGGCCTATCTCAACTATGCCCTTGCCTATAGTGCCGGCCACGTGCAGGCCGAAGAAAGCGAAGGCTATGAAGTTGAAGAAAGCCGCCCACAGCACCGCGTACTTAGGCGACAGCACGCGGGTGGCCACGATGGTGGCTATGGAGTTGGCCGCGTCGTGGAAGCCGTTCAGAAAATCGAAGAACAGCGCCAGCGCCACCAGCAGGATTATGCCTATCAGCATGCTATCCATGTTTCACCAGTATGCCTTCTATGACCTTGGCTACATGCTCGCATTTATCCAGCGTGCTTTCGGCCACCTCGTACATCTCCTTCCACTTTATCACCATGATGGGGTCCTTCTCGGTGTCGAAAAGATGGCTGATGGCCTTTTCGCGGATAGCGTCGCCGAGGTTTTCAAGGCGATTTATCTCTATACAATGGTCCAGCACGCGGCGGCTGCGCTTGCTGTCGTGCATGTGCTTAACGGCGTTCGAAAGCGCGACCGACGACTGGTCGATGATATCTATGAACTGGGAGAAATGCTCTTCGCCCGGGTCCAGCTTGTACAGCTTCATGCGGCCGGCCATGGCGTTGAGCATGTCCAGCACGTCGTCGAGCTGGTTGGCCAGCGAGTAGATATCCTCGCGGTCGATGGGCGTTATAAAAGTGCGGTTGAGCATGTCGGTGATCTCGTGCGAAAGGGTATCCCCCTCGTGCTCAAGGTCGTGTATGGTGCGGGCTGAAGTTTCATCCATCACCCCGTTCTTAAGTATGGATTTAAAATACCCGGTGGCTTTCACCAGGTTCTCGGCCTGCAGATTGAGGTAGTCGAAAAACTTCAGTTCCTTGGGTATGAAATTAATGGCCATAATTTTCTCCTTTGCGCTTTCTTCCACTATAGTATAGGCAACACGTATCAAGGGCATTTAAAGCCCTTGTAAAATGTAGGTAAAGTCCGTCCCCGCTGTTATTTCAGCTCTTCGGGGTGGTGGCGCACAACTCTGGCGTCCACCATGTAAATAATATCCTCCGCCATGCCTACCGCGTGGTCGCAGACCCGCTCCAGGTGCCTGGCGGCCAGCAGCAGCTGCACGGCCCTGTCGGCCGTGGAACCGTCCTTCATCATATAGTCGTAGATCAGCTCTTTTTCCACGCCGCGCTTAAGTTCGTCCGCCTCCGGATCGGTAAGCACCACTTTTTTGGCGAGCGCGGTATCGCCTTTTATAAAAGCTTCTATAGCTCCGCCTATCATACGCCCGGCCACATCGGCAAGCCTTGGAATATCCACCAGCGGCTTAAGAAGCGGCTTGTCGGAGATCTCTAAAGCGCGCTGGGCCACGTCCACGGCCAGGTCGCCTATGCGCTCCAGTTCGGCGTTAAGCTTTATAGCCGTGGTGATGAACCGCAGGTCCCCCGCCATCGGCTGGTGCAGCGCTATCAGGTCCAGGCACTTCTCATCCACGGCCAGTTCCAGGCGGTCCATTTCTACGTCGGAATCTATCACCTTCCGGGCGGTGGCCTTGTCACGGTTCTTCAAGGCGTCGACGGCGTTCATTATCGCCTCCTGCGCCAGCGCCCCCATTTTAAGGATGTCGTTCTTTAAATGCTGAAGTTCTTCATCGAAATGTCTGTGCATATAGTCCTTGTCTAGCCGAACCTGCCGGTGATGTAATCTTCCGTGCGCTTGTCGCGCGGGGCCTTGAAGATCCGGTCCGTCCTGCCGGTCTCGATAAGGTCGCCCATCAGGAAAAAAGCGGTCTGGTCGGACACGCGCGCCGCCTGCTGCATATTGTGAGTCACTATCACGATAGTATATTCCTTTTTCAGCGTGAGTATCAGCTCCTCTATCTTGGCGGTGGAGATGGGGTCGAGGCTCGCGCACGGCTCGTCGAAAAGTATAACTTCCGGCGAAACCGCCAGGCACCGGGCTATGCACAGGCGCTGCTGCTGGCCGCCGGAAAGCCCCAGCGCGCTGTCCTTAAGACGGTCCTTTATCTCGCCCCAGAGGGCCGCTTTTTGCAGTGAATCCACCACCTTCTCCTCTATGACGTGCCGGTCGGTGACGCCGTTCACCTCCAGGCCGTAGGCGATATTCTCGAACACGGTCTTGGGGAAAGGGTTCGGCTTCTGGAACACCATGCCCACGCGCTTGCGCAGCTCTGCGGCGTCGCAGGCGGGTGATAGAATATCCAGACCGTCGATGAGTATTTCCCCCTCCAGGCGGCTGCCGGGCACCAGCTCGTGCATGCGGTTGAGCAGGCGTATAAAAGTGGACTTGCCGCAGCCGGAAGGCCCGATGATGGACGTAACGCGGCGCGGGCTGAAATCTATGGTGATGTTGTTCAGCGCGCGCTTGGCGCCGTAATAGAAGTTCACGCCGCGGGCGCTGATCTTGGGCTCGGCGCCGAACAGGTCGGCCTCGCCCAGGGAGTTCATGTTCACGCCCACGGGCCCTTTCACCAGCGCCGGGTGGAAATTTTCCATTCCCATCTGCTTCTCATAATCCACGTTCAGGTCATGCATTATAGGTCTTCCTTTGCCGCTGCCGTATGTAGATGGCCAGCATGGACACCGACAGCACCAGCGCCAGCAGCAGCAGGCTGGAGGCGTAGGCGATGCGCGTCTGTTCTTCAGGGTGCGTACCCTCGGTCATCAGGGCGTAAATATGGTAAGGCAGCGCCATAACTTCCGAGAAGACGGAATGCGGATAGCCTTTTACGTAGAAAGCCGCTGCCGTAAAAAGTATGGGAGCGGTTTCGCCGGCCACCCGGCCCACGCTCAGTATAACCCCGGTAAGTATGCCGGGCAGCGCGGCGGGCAGTACCACGCGGCGTATGGTCTCCCAATGCGTGGCGCCCAGGGCCAGCGAAGCTTCCCGTATGGACTGCGGCACCGCCGTCATCGCCTCCTGTGAGGCCGAGATTATCAGCGGCAGCGCCAGTATGCCCAGCGTGAGCGACCCGGACAGTATGGAAACCCCGAAACCGAAATATTTCACGAACACCGTAAGGCCGAACAGCCCGAACACCACCGACGGCACCCCGGCCAGGTTGTTGATGCTGATGCGCAGCACGTTCACGATCCAGCCCTTCGGCGAGTATTCGGTGAGGTAAACCGCGCAGGCCACGCCCAGCGGCAGCGCGAAGATTATAGCGCCCAGCGTAAGGTACAAGGTGCCGACGATAGCAGGAGCCACGCCGCCTGCCGTCATGGAATCGCGCGGAGCCTGGGTAAGGAATTCCCAGTTTATAGAGCTAAGCCCGCGCGCCGCAATAAAGAACAGGATACTCCCCAGAAACACGATATTCGCGGCCATGCAGGCGAACAGGGCTGAGAAACCGAGCTTTTGTACTATATCGCGGCGCTTCATCTTGAAAGCCCCAGTTTCAGCCGGAACCGGCGGCTGATCAGCTCCGCGGCGATATTGAAAACGAAAGTTATCAGGAAAAGTATCAGGGCTATGGCGAACAGCGCGTTGTAGTGGTCGCTGCCTACCGGCGCCTCGCCCATCTCCGCGGCTATGGCGGCGGTCATAGGGCGCACGGGGTCGAATATGGAACTCGGGATCACGGCGGAGCCGCCCGCCACCATCAGCACGGTCATAGTCTCGCCTATGGCCCGGCTCATGCCGAGTATTATGGCGGTGGAGATGCCGGAACCGGCGGCGGGGATTATAACTTTCGTAAGCGTCTGCCAGCGGTCCGCGCCAACGGCAAAGGAGGCTTCCCTGAAAGACCTGGGCACGTAGCTCAGCGCGTCCTCGGCGATGCTCGCCACTGTGGGCGTGGCCATCACTCCGAGTATGATGCTGGTGGTAAGAACGCAAAGGCCGATGGGCAGGTCGAACTTATCCTGCAGAAAAGGTGCCAGTATGGCCATGCCGAAGAAGCCGTAGATTATGGACGGGACCGAGGCTAGTATCTCTATCACCGGTTTAAGTATAGCGCGCTGCCGGGGCCCGGCCAGTTCGTGCAGGTAAAGCGCGCTGCCCACCCCTATCGGCACACAGATCACCAGCGCGCCGGCGGTAACCCAGAGAGAGGCCAGGATCAGCGGCAGGATGCCGAATTCCGCCGGTTCCGCCGTGGGATACCAGCTTTCCCCGAGAAGGAAAGCCTTCAGGCTTATCCTGGAGAATATCGGCAGCGCCTCCTTGAACAGTACCAGCACGATGCCGATAAGGAACACCAGCGAGGCGAAAGCCAGCGCCGTGAAAATGTATTTTATTATCTTTTCTTTTTTCCTATTCATGTTCGGCTGCCCGCATCTTCATGCTTAAATTATAGGAGAACCGTATAAAGGCGGAATGAAAGGCGTGTAAAATCTAAGTAAAGCCCCGCGCTTTCTCCGGAAACCGGCTAAAGCGCGGGGCAGAACGGCGGCAGGAAACGCCGCGACCGCTACTTAGTAAGACCTACGAAGCCCTCCTCGCCGACTATCTTCTGCCCTTCGGGGCTTTTCACGAAGTCTATGAACTTCTTGATCATTCCCTCGGGCTTGCCGTTGGTGTACATGAACAGCGGCCGGGTTATGGGATACTTATTCTTCAGCACGGTCTCCTTCGTTGATTCAACACCGTCCACCGAGATGGCCTTTACCGAGGGACTGACGTAGCCCAGACCCACGTAGCCTATCGCGCCCGGAGTGCGCGCCACTATGGAGGCTATGGCCTGGTTGGAAGCCTGCATGATGGCGTCGGGGCGGACTTTTTTCTTGTCCAGCACCATTTCGCTGAACGCTTCGAACGTGCCGCTGGCGCTGTCGCGCGAGATCACCACTATCTTCAGGTCAGGCCCGCCGTACTTCTTCCAGTTGGTGGCATGGCTGGTGTAGATCTCCTTTATCTGGGCGCGGGTAAGGTTGGCAACGCCGTTGG
>CAIRNJ010000087.1 GCA_903879915.1 uncultured Elusimicrobia bacterium | reverse complement strand
CGGGCCTGGCGCCCGGCGGCGTAAAGTCTTTATCTGATGCGCCTTCCATAAAAAATATTATAATAAGTGAACGTTACGGAATACGGAAAGTTACGTTAACTTTTTGTTGCGGACACGACCACAAGGATACCGCGCTATGAACCCCGCCCCCTTACTCGCGCTGGCCGCGCTGCTCCTGCCCCCCCCGGCGCCGCTCAGCGCCGAATCCGCCGGGCGCGAGGTGACCAAATCCGAGCTGATGAGCTATATCCAGGACCAGGACTCCGACCCCGCCTGCGGCGTCTGCCTTAAGGCCGCCCATAAATACCTGGCGGATAAGACCAACAGCGACCTGGCCAAGAAGACCGAAGGGCTGGCCTTTATCCCGGCCGGCGCGTACCGCGTGGGCTCGCCCGAAGGCGTCGGCGATTCCGACGAACGCCCGGCCGCGGAAGTTTCGCTGGACGCTTTCTATATCGAAAAGACCGAAGTTACGCTGAAAGATTACGAGCAGTTCGTGAAGCTGACGGGCTCCAACTACCCGGAGTGGGAAGCGCCCAACGGGAAGTTCAACCTTACCACCGGCAGCGACGATTACTACCGGCGGATGGGCCCGCTGATAAAGACCTGCCGCACCTGCCCGGTGTTCGGCGTCTCCTGGAGCAACGCCAGGGCTTACTGCGCGTGGAAAAAGCGCCGGCTCCCCACGGAGGCGGAATGGGAAACGGCGGCGCGCGCGGGCTCCAAAGAAGCGTATTCCTTCGGCGACCAGCCGGCCGTCGCGGGCGCCTACGCCTGGAACGAGACCAATTCCCAGGAGAAGCCGCACCCGGTGGGGCAGAAGAAGCCCAACAAGAACGGGCTGTTCGACATGCACGGCAACGTCTGGGAATGGATGTACGACTATTACGAAAAGACCTATTACGCCGAGCGGCCCGCCAGGAACCCCCAGGGCCCCCGCATGGCCAAGGAACGCGTGATCCGCGGCGGCTCCTGGTCCACGGACACGAACTCCTCCCGGTCGGGCAACCGGGCCTCCTCCATCGACCCCAACGACGATATCGGGTTCCGCTGCGCCGTTTCGGAAAGCGACCTGTCGCAGCAGCACGACGGCGGGCTTTGACGCGCCGGGCCGGAACGCCCTTTCTTTAAGATATAATCTGACATACTTCAGCAGCCACAGGAGAGGAAATGAGCTTACACCATAACCAGCCCAAAGGTCTGTTCCTTTTATTCTTCGTAGAGATGTGGGAGCGCTTCTCTTATTACGGCATGCGGGCGCTGCTGGTGCTTTACATGGTGGACTACCTCATGTTCACCACCGAAAAATCGGGACAGATCTACGGCTGGTACACCGGCATGGTGTACATGACGCCGCTGATAGGCGGCTACATAGCCGACCGCTACCTGGGCCAGCGCAAATGCATAGTGATAGGCGCCATACTCATGGCGCTGGGCCATTTCGCCATGGCCTTCCCGGCCCTGCCTTTCTTCTTCGGGGCCATGATACTCCTTATCTTAGGCAACGGCTTCTTCAAGCCGAACATCTCCACGGTGGTGGGCAAGCTTTACGAGGAGAACGACCCGCGCCGCGACGGCGGCTTCACTATCTTCTACATGGGCATCAACCTCGGGGCGCTGTTCTCCCCCCTCGTCTGCGGCACGCTGGGCGAGAAAATAGGCTGGCATTACGGCTTCGGCGCCGCGGGCGTAGGCATGGTGCTGGGCCTGGCCATGTACCTGTGGGGCAACAAGGCCATGCTGGGGGATAAGGGGCTGAAGCCGACCGATCCCAGCACGAATTACTGGGTGCCGGCCGGAATGATAGCCGTGCTCCTTATATTCCTTATCTCGAGCTCTTTCCAGTTCAGCGGCTATGACGTGATGGGGATGGTCCCCCGGTGGGTCTACGGCACCGCGGCCACGCTGGCCGCCATCGGCCTGTTCTACGCCTGGGCCTCCTCGCCCAAGTCCACGCTGACCCAGGCGGAGAAGCAGCGCGTGGCCGTGATCTTCATCATGGTGTTCTTCGCCATCTTCTTCTGGTCCGCCTTCGAGCAGGCCGGCAGTTCGCTGACGCTGTTCGCCAAGAACGAGACCAACCGCTGGGTAAATCTCTTCGGCTTCCACTGGGAAATGCCGGCCAGCTTCTTCCAGGCCGTGAACCCGCTGTTCATCATCCTGCTCGCGCCTTTCTTCTCCAAGATGTGGGTGAACCTGGGCGAGACCGGCCGCGAGCCCTCCAGCCCGATGAAGTTCGTGATGGGCCTGGGCCTGCTGGCCGTGGGCTTCGTGGTGATGATAGCCGCGGCCGCCGCCTTCCAGCAGCACGGGCCGGTAAGCATGCTGTGGCTGTTCGGCGCCTACTTCTTCCACACGCTGGGCGAGCTGTGCCTGTCCCCCGTGGGCCTGTCGCTGGTCACAAAGCTCGCGCCGGCGGTGTTCGGGTCGCTGCTGATGGGCGTGTGGCTGCTGTCCTCGTTCGCCGCCAACTTCGTAGGCGGCTACTTCGCCGGCAACTACGACGCCATCAACCACGTGAACTTCTACATGATCCCGACGGCCACCGGCGCGGGCGCGGCGCTGCTGCTGCTGCTGATAACCCCGCAGCTGCGCAAGTGGATGCACGGCGTGCATTAAAACCCCGGGCGGCCGGAGAAAACCCCGCGGGCGGCCGCGGGGTTTTTATTTTGTTCCGGCGCCTGTTCTCAGGAAAGGTCGATCAGGTCCCAGCGGCTGGCGTACAGGGCGCGCAGCCTGCGGCGCAGCCCGGCGTTCTCCGGCCTGGTCAGGCCGGGATCGGCGGCCAGCAGCGCCTCCCGGTCCTCCATGGCCTGCGCCAGGAGCTCCCCGTCGCGGGACATGTCCGCTATTTTCAGGTCCATGTCCCCGTGCTGCTTAACGCCCAGTATTTCCCCCGCGCCCCGGATATACGCGTCCTTTTCGCTCAGCTCGAAACCGTTGGAGCACTGCACCATGGCCCGCAGCCGCTCGGCGGAATCCCCGGTGCGCGCGTGGGCCACCAGCAGGCAGCGCGATTCCCAGCGCCCGCGCCCCACCCGCCCCCTGAGCTGGTGGAGGCTGGCCAGGCCGAAGCGCTCGGCGTTATTGATCACCATCAGCGCGGCGTTGGGCACGTCTATGCCCACCTCTATCACCTGCGTGGCCACCAGGATGTCGGTGCGGCCGGCGGCGAAATTCTCCATCGCGCTTTTTTTCAGCGCGCCCGGCATGCGCCCGTGCAGCATGTCCAGCCTGAGGCCCTTGAAAATAACTTTCAGCCGCTCGAACTCGGCCTTGACCGACTTCATGTCCGCGGCCAGGGTCTCTTCTATCACCGGGTAAACTATGTAGACCTGCCTGCCTTTGGCGGCCTCGTCGGCCGCGGCGTTGAAGGCCACTTCTTCGGTGGCTTCCGTGGTCCTGACCGGCAGCCTGCCCGGCGGCAGCTCCCTGATGGCCGACAGGTCAAGGTCGCCGTACAGGGCCAGGAACAGCGTGCGCGGGATGGGCGTGGCCGTCATGATGAGCATGTCGGCCCGGTCGCCCTTGGCCCTGAGCGCGGCGCGCTGGCGCACGCCGAAGCGGTGCTGCTCGTCGATGACCGCCAGCCGCAGGCTTTTGAACCTGACCTCCGGCCCCAGCACCGAATGCGTGCCTATCAGGATGTCCAGTTCCCCCGCCTCGAGCTTTTTCAGTATTTCCTTTCTGCGCGCGGCCGTAACGCGCCCCGTTAACAGGGCGAAGCGCACGTCCAGGCCCTTGAGGAATCTCTCGAACGTAAGGAAATGCTGCTCCGCCAGGATCTCGGTGGGCGCGGCGAACACGCTCTGGCCGCCGTTCTCGGCCGCCAGCAGCATGGCGGAAAGCGCCACCACGGTCTTGCCCGAGCCCACGTCCCCCTCCAGCAGGCGGGCCATCGGCGCGGGGGCCCGCATGTCGGCGAAGATCTCGTTGATGGCGTGCGCCTGCGCCGCCGTCAGGGCGAACCCCAGCTTCTCGCGGAAAGGGGTGAGCAGGCTTTTTTTTATCTCGTAGGAGAACTCCTTGCGCGCGCTGCGGGTCTGCCGGCGCTTAATGGCCCAGGCCAGCGCCAGCAGCAGCAGCTCCTCGTAGATGAACCGGCGCCGGGCCGCGGTAAGTTCGAACGCGTTCTCCGGGAAATGTATGGCGCGCACGGCCAGGTCGCGGGCCAGCAGCCCCCTGCGGGCGGCCAGGGCCGGGGGCAGCGGGTCGGTCACCTCCGCCGCGCCGGCGGTCACCGCCGCGAACACCGCTTCGCGCATGAACCTGGGCGTCAGCCCTTCCGTCAGCGGATACACCGGCACCAGCCTGCCCACGTGCAGCTGCAGCGCCCGGGCGTCGTCGTCGGCGTAATATTCCTCGGCGCGCATGCGGCTGAGGAACAGCGGGTCCTCCGGCGTGCCGGTTATCCAGACGGTGCGCTCCGGCGCCAGGTCCTTGCGCAGCAGGGCGAACACGTCGAAGCGGGGGTTGTGCCGCTTGAAAAAACTGGCCTCGGCCTCCCCCTGCGCCGTCTCCAGGAACACCTTGAAGATGCGCAGGCCGCTGGCGGTGTACAGGTCGCGCACTTTCGTTATCCGGCCCCTGATCACCGGCGCGTCCTCGACGTAAGGGAAATGTTCTTTTTTCGCGCCCAGGCGGCGGTCCTCCCACTTGCGCGGGAAATAGAACAGCAGTTCCTCGAGCGTCTCTATGCCGAGCCGCCCGAACAACTCGGCCCGCTTGGGGCCGACGCCTTTCAAATGCTGGATAGCCGTCATGTTAAGGGATTAATATTATACCCAATAGCGGCCGCCTTTATGTTCTCCCCGGCCGCGGGCCCCGGAAAAATACGCCGCCGCGGCGGGCATATTCTGCTATTCCCGACGATAGACCTCTTGAACATCATTTGAAGCTTAATTGAACGATTCTTGAACCCGCTTTGTTATACTTTAAGTGTAGGAAAGAAGTACTGCTCTTTTAAAGATTCAACTGATCCCCAGCGCTGCGCGGTGCGCCCCCCTAACCCAAACCCCCAAGACACAGGGCCTTCGGGCACTGTGCTCTAGCACCTGCAGCGCTGGCTTACTTTAAAGCCCCGCCGGGCAACAGCAAATAAGACTCCTCGTAAGGCATTTGTAACTCTCCCAGAAATTCCGGCGGGGCGCTTTTTTGCCTCTTTCCCGCCCGTTAAAAGTATTATAATTATCCGATATGAAAGAGCGCGCCCTGATAGTGGACGACGACCCCGAACTCCTGCTCATTCTTAAGCGGTACCTCGAGAACCGCGGCTTCGAGGCCGTACTGGCCGCGGACGGCGAAAAAGCGCTGGCCGCCGCCGCCGCCTCAAAACCCGACATCATCATTACCGACGTGGACATGCCCAACATGGACGGGTTCACCCTGTGCCGCAGGATAAAGGAATCCAGGACCCTGGGCGAAACGCCGCTGATAATAATGTCGGGCAAGAAGATCTCCGACGGCGACATGGTTTCCGGCTATTCCTTCGGCGCGGACGATTACGTAACGAAGCCTTTTTCCTATCCCCTGCTGCTGGCGAAGATCAAAGCCGTGGTCCGCCGGGCGGCGGCGCGCGTAAAAAAGGCCCCCGTCATAAGAAAAGGCGCCCTGGAACTGAACCTGGAAGGGCGCACGGCCAAGATCAACGGGAAACTCCTGAAGCTTACCTCCAAGGAATTCGACCTGCTCACCGCCCTGGTCTCCAATCCCGGGCGCGTGCTCAGCCTGACCGGCCTGCTCGAGGCTGTCTGGGGCTACAACACCGCGGACTACAACAACCCGCACACCGTAGAAGTGCATATCTCCAACCTGCGTAAAAAGACCGGAACTTTCGCCAAGCGCATCACCGCCGTGCCCGGCCACGGCTACAAGTTCGAGTAGCGCGGGCGCCGGCCTGATCATTCAATGCGAAAACCTGCAGCAGAAAAAAACGCCACGGACGCCTGCGGGGAAGCCCTGCGGGACCTGCTGCTGATAGCGGCCTCGCCGGATAATCTCGACGCTTTCCTGCGCAGGACCATGGCCATACTTTGCAGGCCGGACGCCCTCGGCCCCGGCACCGGGCTGGCGGCGGTGCTGCGCCCCGGGAACGACCGGCCTCTTTTCACCACGGCCGTGAATTTCACGCAGGCCGAGCAGCGCCGTTTTTCGGCCCTCGTCCGGGCCGGCAAAAAATTACCCAAGGACCTTTTAAGCGCGCCCATCCAGGACGGCGCGGCCAAAGGCCGCCTGCTGGCGCGCGCCGCGAAGCCGGCCGCCTGCTCCGCGCAGCTGCTGGAGATAGCGGCAAAGACCATAAGCGGGCGCCTGGCCCAGGAAAGCAGGGAAAAACAGCTTACCCGCGAGCGCGATATCGCGGACGCGGTAACCCACCTTGAAGAGCTTTTTCTGGCCTTCCCCGCCATCTCCATGGAGGAGATCTCGAGGGCCGTCCTTGACGAGGCGCGGCGCCTTACCGGCAGCGGGTTCGGGTTCGCCGGCTACATAGACCCCGCAACGGGCTGGCTGCACGTGCCCACTCTTACCGATAAAGTGTGGAAGAACCGCCGGCTGAAGGCCGGGGACACGATCTTCAGGGAATTCAAAGGGCTCTGGGGCTGGGTGCTGAAAAAGCGCAAGCCCCTGATCAGCAACTCTGCGGCGGCCGACCCCCGCGCGGGCAGCCTGCCCGGCGGCCATATCAGGGTGGACAGGTTCGCCGCGGCCCCCGCCATTTCAGGCAAAGAACTGATAGGCATACTCGCCCTGGCCAATCCGCCGGAAGATTACCAGCCGGCCGCCCTGGACGCGGTAAAAAAACTGGCGCGGGTCTACGCCCTGATGCTGCGCCACAAACTGGCGGAGCGGCGGCAGCAGACCGACGACGCGAAATACAAGGCCATACTGGACACTTCCAGCGACGTGATCTACAACATGAGCGTGAAAGGCGAGCTGGTCTACGTAAGCCGCGCGGCCGAAATTTACGGCTACGCGCCGGGAGAGATCGTCGGGCGCCACTTCGCGGAATTCATACACCCGACCGACCGCGAACGCGTAAAAAAAGCCTTCCTCGCCGCGGTAAAAGCCGGGCGAAACCTGCTGCCCGTGCTGGCCTACAGGCTGCTGAACAAGGACGGCACGTACTCCTGGGTAGAGCAGAAGAACTCCTTCGTCCCCCGCCCGGGCGCGGCCCCGGTAATAACCGGCGTGGTGCGCGATATCACCGCCTACCGCAACGCCGAACAGCAGCTGGCCGAAAGCGAGGCGAAGTACCGGACTATTTTCGAGAAGGCCAACGCGGCCATATTCATCGCCGACGCCGTCACAGGCACCATACTGGACGCCAACAAGGACGCGGAGAAACTTACCGGGCGGACGCGCGAAGAACTGATAGGCCTGGACCGGCTGAAACTGCATCCGCCGGCGGAGGCGGCGCATTACAAAAAACAGTTCCGCGAGCACACCCTCAAGAACGCGGTGAGCCTCGAAGAGGCGGAGATCCTGCGCAAGGACGGGGCGCTGGCGCAGGTGCAGATAAGCGCCTCCAGGCTGACCCTGGACGGCAGGGAGGTCATACAGGGGATCTTCCACGACATCTCCGCGCGGCGGCAGGCGGAAAAGCTGCTGCAGGACATAGTGGACAAGAATCCGATGTCGATACAGATAGTGGACAAGGACGGTTTCACGCTTAAAGTGAACGCCGCGCACACCCGCCTGTTCGGCGCCGTGCCGCCTCCCGGCTTTTCTATTTTCAACGATCCGCAGCTAAAGCAGCAGGGTTTCGAAGACCTGTTCGGACGCGTTAAAAAAGGCGAGGTCGCGCACTTCCCGGACGCCTGTTACAACGCCCATGACGTCTCCCCCGACTTCCCGGACGTCCCGGTCTGGGTGCGGACGATAATCTTCCCCCTGACCGACAACGCCGGGCAGCCGGAACGCTTCGTGCTGATGCACGAGAACATAACCGAACGCAAGCAGATCGAGACCTGGCTGCTCAAAAGCGAGGAAAGATACCGCCTGCTGTTCGACAACATGATAAACCCCTCCTTCATATACGGCATGGACGGGAAAATACTGGCCGTCAACAAAGCGGCCTGCAAGGTATACGGCTATACCAAGAGCGAGTTCTCGGAGATGACCGCCGCGGACATAGAGCTCCCCGAGGAAGCCACCAACATCGCCCGCAGCGTGGCGCAGCTGCTGCGCACCAGCCATCTCCGGTTCGAAACCCGGCACAGGCTCAAGGACGGCTCCATCATCACGGTTTCCGCCGCTTCCCAGGCCCTGGACTGGGAAGGCAGGCCGGCCACGCTCACCACCTGCCGCGATATCACCGGGCAGAAGCAGGTGGAAGCCGCGCTGCGGGACAGCGAGGAAACGCTGCGGACCATCTTTGAGACCGCGAAAGACGCTATCTTCATCAAGGACCTGACGGGCAGGTATCTGAAGTTCAACAAGGCCTTCGCCGACATGTCCCTCCTGAAGCCGGAGGCCGCGGTGGGCAGGACCGACATGGAAATTTTTCCGGCCGAGGCGGCCCGCGAGGCGGTGAAGAACGACCGCGAAGTGATCCGCACCGGGAAGACCGTAACGCTGGTGCACGATAGCGTGCGGCCCTCGGGCAGATATTATCTCAATACCGTAAAAACGCCGCTGCGCGACGCCGCCGGTAAAACAGTGGGCGTGCTGGGCGTGACGCACGACATCACGGGCATTAAAAAAATGGAATCGGAGCTGGCGGCGGCCAGGGCGTCCGAAGCCCTGAGCAATGTAGCCCGGCCCATGGCGCACGATTTCAACAACGCGCTGGCCGCCATCAACGGCTACGCCACCATGATAGACGACGAACTTACCGCGGCGAACCCCCTCAAACGGGAGATCTCGCAGATAATCAAGGCCGTCACGCGGGCGGCCGAACTTACCTCTAAATTGCAGGATTTCGCCAGGAACCCCAAGCTCGGAGAACAGGGAACCGGAAAAGAAGAGCGCTAGCGGCGCGTGAAGCTGGAGACCTTCAGCTCGAACAGCCCGCCCTCCTCGTTGGAGACGACCAGCGTGTCCGGCCCGTCGAAAGTTATCCCCTCGCATTGCCCCGCGCCGAAGAAGAACCGTTTTTTCGCCCCGGCGAAATAATTATCGGAGCGCGCGGGCTTTTCGAACAGCCAGGCCCCGTCGTAGGTGAGCAGCGCCAGCCTTTTGCCGTCCGGGCTCACGGCCGCGTCGGTGGCCATAGCTTTCACGTCGAAAGAAGCGACCAGCTTAAGCGTATTTACAACATTCGGCTCCAGTGAATCGAACCGGTAAAGTTTCGCCATGGTATCGGAACGGTGCTTGGTCACAAGGTAAAGCCTGCCGCCCGCCCAGAACAGCGACTCCGCGTCGAAATTCATCAGCTTGGGCGGAAAAGCCTCCTGGTCAGGGTAGCGGAACTGCACTTTTAAAGCCGCCGTGGAAACCAGATCCCGGACGGGGTCGGGCTCCGGGAAAATATAGACGGCCAGGTTCTTGCGGCGGTTGCGGTTATTGCCGATATCGCCGATCAGCAGATTCCCCTTGTCGTCGGCCGCCAGGGCCTCCCAGTCCGCGTTCGCCGCGCTGCTTACCAGTATGCCTTTGTAAGCGGACTCGGACGCGGCCTCCGGCTTTATCAGGTGCCCGTCGCGCGTGAAGGCGAAGATGGCGGGAGAGTTGCGGGAATCGTTGAGGGTCCAGTAAACGTTCTTGTGCGAGGGGCTTTTCAGGAAGGCCGAGCCTTCTTTTACCAGCTTGCTGTCCAGCCGCGCGTAAGGCTCAAGCTCGGGCCTGTCTTCGAAAGCCCCCGGCAGGCCCGGGAGAAAGAAAAAGAATATAAGGCAGGCGGCTATGGCGCGCATATCAGTTTCTAAGCCCCGCCAGCGCCAGCAGCTCGGCGGTTTCGCGGCGCGACAGGTTAAGGCCGGCCAGGAATTCTTTTCCCGCCGCGCCCATAAGCCGGGCTATGCCGGCCAGCCGGGCCCGGGAAGTTTCTCCGGCCAGGGCCTCCGCGCTGAAAGCGAAGGCGGGGTGGAAGAAGCGCAGCGCGTCCAGCTCCCGCAGCAGCGCCAGCGCGGGCAGCGGGTCTTTTTCGGCCAGTATCTTCACAAGTTCGTTGCGCAGGCGTTCGCGCGAAAGCAGGGCGGGCAGCCCGCCGGCCACGGCCGCGGCGGCGAGCGCCGCGGTGCCGGGCTCGGGCCGCCAGCCGAAGCGCCCCGCGAAGCGGGCCAGGCGGTAAAGGCGGGTGGGATCGTCCTCGAAACTCCCGGGATGCAGCACGCGCAGCGTTCCGGCCCGCGTATCCGCCAGGCCGCCGTAAGGGTCTATAAGATCGAAAGCGGCCGGCCCGCCGAGGCGCACGGCCATGGCGTTGCAGGCGAAATCCCGCCGGCCCAGGTCTTCCAGCACGGTGGCCGCCGGCTCGGTCCGCGGCAGCGCGGCGGGGCGCGCATAGGTCTCTTTCCTGAACCGGGCGAAATCCAGGCGCCCGCCGGCCGCGGGGAAAAAGCGCACCGTCTGGAAGGGCCCGAATTTCTGGTGCCTGCCGCCGTAGTCGCGCTCCAGCGCCTCCACCACGGCCGCGGCGTCGCCGCTCACGAGGAAATCTATATCCGCGCTTTCCCGGCCCATGGCCCAGTCGCGCGCGCAGCCGCCCACGGCATAAAGCTCGAACCCGGCGGCAGCGGAGAGCGCGGCGGTCTTCTCGAGCAGGGGCAGGCCGTTAAGAGGCTGAAGCTTCATCTTTTAAGAACAGGACGGTGTCGTCACCGCCGTCGGCCAGGGCGGCCGCCAGATTCTTGAGGCGCAGCAGCGCGTCGTTCTTCGCCAGCAGCTCCCGCGCGGCCTTAAGGGCGGCGGCGCGGCCGGTAAGCCCTTTGGCTATGGGCAGCGTAAAAGGGAGGTCGAGCTGGCGTGCCGAGGCCGGCTTCACCGCCAGCAGGCACAGGCCCGCTTCCCGGGCCATGAATTCCATCACCTCGGTCTCTTCCTCGCGGTCGCGGTCGGACTCCAGCAGCTCGGTGAGCGGGCCCAGGCCGAAGAAATATACGGGCGTGCCGGACAGGGCGTGGTTCGCGGCCAGGGAGGCGCGCACAGGCTCGTAATCGGCCTGCATGCGCGCTATCCACTTTTCTTTTTCCGCCGCGTAGGATTCAGGCATCACGAAGGCAAGAATGTCCCTGGCCGGATCCAGGTAAAGGAACGGCTCCTCGTGCGGGAACATGCCTTCGCACTTGGGGCACATCAGCAGGTCGAACTCCCCGCTGAGTATCAGCTCCTTCACGTCGTGGTCGCGGTCGCCGCGCACCACGGTCCAGAAATCCGCGTCGAAAGCTTCGCCGCAGTGCGGGCATTCCACCCTAAAAACGCCTTTTGTGGCCATATAATATGCCGGCGGCCGCTTACAGCCCCACTTCTTTATTGAACGCTTCTATCAGCCTGTCGTACTCTTCCACCTGCGCGAACATCTCGTCCCAGTAGGCGGGGTCCCACAGCCGGCGCAGTTCGTCGGAGGTGCGGCCCTGCTGCTCTATCCAGGTGAAGTATTTCAGGTTATGCACGGCCTTGCGGTCGGTGTAGGTGAGCTCCTTCATGTAATCGGTGGTGCAGCCCAGCAGGCGGCGCTCGAAGTCCACCAGCGCGTTCTCGCGGGTGTACTTGCCCATTTCTTTTTCCATCTCTTTCAGGCGGGAACCGTACAGTTCCATGCTGTCGGTGAACACGGTCACGATGATGTCGTCCTTGCCCATTTCGAAATGCCTGGCGGTCTTGATGGCGCTGAGGAGGTTCGAGATGCCGGAGAAACCGAGCAGGCCGAGCTGCTCGACGACCTCTTTTTTCACGCCGTACTGGGCCAGCACTTTTTTGCCCTCGGGCTCGTTGAACAGGCGGGCTATGCGCACGCAGGCCTCGTCGTCGATGGCGGTCACCACGTCGGTGTTGCGCACGTTGTGCACCCAGGGGATATGCTTGTCGCCTATGCCTTCTATGCGGTGCTCGCCGAAGCCGTTATTAAGGATGGTGGGGCACTGCAGGGCTTCGGAGGCTACTATCTTCATGCCGGGGAATTTTTTCTTCAGATAATCGCCCGCGGCTATGGTGCCTGCGGAACCGGTGGCGGAGGTGAAGGCGGCCAGGCGGCTCTTGGGGCCCTTTATGGCGTTGAAAGCTTCTTCCAGGGCGGCGCCGGTCACGTGGTAATGCCAGGTGGGGTTGCCCATCTCCTCGAACTGGTTGAAGATGACGCAGTCTTTGCGGGTCTTCTTGATCTCCCAGCATTTGTCGTATATTTCTTTTACGTTGGATTCGGTGCCGGGGGTGGCGATAACCTCGGAGCCTATTTCTTTGAGCCAGTCGAAGCGCTCTTTGCTCATGCCTTCGGGCAGGATGGCGATGGGGGTGGTGCCCAGCAGTTTGGAGTCGAAGGCGCCGCCGCGGCAGTAGTTGCCGGTGGAGGGCCAGACGGCTTTCTGGGCTTCGGCATCGAATTCGCCGGTTACCATGCGCGGGGCCAGGCAGCCGAACGCGGCGCCTACTTTATGCGCGCCGGTGGGGAAGTATTTGCCCACTATGGCCACTATGCGGGTGTCGATGCCGGTTATTTCTTTGGGGATCTCGAGGTAGTTGACCTCCCCGAACAGGCCGGTGTTATGGTCGTTGTGCCAGTTGATGCGGAAAAGGTTCACGGGGTTGACGTCCCAGAGGCCGACGGGTTTGAGGGCGGACTTTATTTTGGCGGGGATGAGGGTGTGGTCCTTCATCTGGGCGAAAGTGGGCATGACGATCCTGCGCTTGCGGCACAGCGCCGCGTTCTTCCTGACGATCGCCGAATTAACCTTAAGTTTGGCCATTTGAAGTTCCTCCGTAAAATCTTCGCGAAATTATATTTTAATTATACAAATTGGGGACGCTGCCCTCTAGGGCTAAAAACATCCTGTATATAGGTCTTAAGTCTTTTTAACTCAGGCCGCGGGTTTGGTATAGTTTTTGGGTAACATGAGGAACTGCTCTGGAATTTTATCGCTGGCCGCGGCCGCGCTGCTTTGCGCGGGGCCGGCGCGCGCGGCGGTGATGACCGGGCTGGACGTTGCGGAGCAGAACGATTTTGCGCAGTTCGCCGGCCGGCGCGTAGGGATAATCACCAACCAGACCGGCGTGGACGGCAGGGGCAAAAGCGCCGTGGACGCCATGTTCGCTTCGCGCAAGGCCAAACTCGTGGCCATCTTCAGCCCTGAGCACGGCTTCAGGGGCAACGCCGCCGACGGCGAGATCATCTCCAATTCTACCGACCCGGTTACCGGTCTGCCTATCTACAGCCTTTACGGCAGCGTTCACCGGCCCACTCCCGCCATGCTGGCCGGCCTGGACGTGCTGGTTTTCGATATTCAGGACATAGGCGCCCGGTTCTACACTTACCTTACCACCATGGCCCTTTGCATGGAGGAAGCGGCGAAGCTTAAAATACCTTTTGTAGTGCTGGACCGCCCCAACCCTATCAGCGGCACCGTGCTGGAAGGCCCGGTGCTGCCGAAGAACATACAGGATTTCACCGGCTATTTCCCCGTGCCGGTGCGCCACGGCATGACGGCCGGTGAAATGGCGCTGCTGCATAAAGATATGCGCGGGATAAACGTGGACCTGAGCGTGGTGAAAGCGCAGGGCTGGGACAGGGCCGCTTTCTACAATGACACGGGCCTGGCCTGGGTGAACCCGTCGCCCAATATCCGGGACGTGGACGCCGCCATAATGTACCCGGGCATAGGCGGCTTCGAATCCACCAACATGGCCGTGGGCCGCGGCACCGACGCGCCGTTCATGTGGTTCGGCGCGCCCTGGCTGGACGCCGACAAACTGCTGGCGACCCTGAACGCGGCCGGCCTGGCCGGCGTGCGCTTCCGCGCGGAGAACAAAATACCCGGGAAGGATATTTACTCCGGGAAGCTGTGCCGCGGCATCAGGATGGAGATAACGGACAGGGCCGCGGTGCGCCCGATGGACATCTTCGTGCGGGCCGTCTGCGCGCTGCGCGAGAAACAATATTACCGGGAGTTCAGGTTCGACGAGGAAGCGCTTAAACTCACGCCCGGCAACAACGTATACAAAGCTATCTTCGAATCCAAAGACGCCCCGGAAACCATCATCGCGGATTTCCGGGCCCAGTGCAGTAATTTCGACAGAACCCGCCTTCCCTATCTTCTGTACTGACAAAAATACCCGCCGGCTAAGGCGGGTATTCTTCTTTCCGGCAGCGCGGTGCGCCGGTTATCGGGTTATCGCGCAGCGTCCCCTTATCCCACCTTGACGCCTTTGCCTACCCAGACGAAACCGGCCGGGAGCACTATGCACTGGCATTTGTCGCTGAGGATGGAATTATGCTCCGGGATGATGTTCACTATGCCGTTGGTCCAGGACACGTAGCGGATATGCTCCGCCTCCAGCCATTCGTAGACCCTGGGGCCCACGCGCGGCATGATGGTCCAGACTACCGCGTTGTCCCACGGGATAGCCTCAGCGTCGGACGAGTATTTTATTTCGGGTATTTTTTTCGCGAGCGAATCCATAAGCCTCCGGCGCCAGATTTTTTTAGACCGCGGACTGTACCCCGAATTCTGTCCGGCCCCTTGCGGGGCCTGGAGGACCATTTATCTGTTGCGGCCCACTCTGCGCCTCCCCCCGGAGGGGGACGGACGGGCTATCCAGGCGCAATTTTGGCCTTGCTTCAGGAGGGGCTTGCCCTGCCGTCCGCATTTCTGCGGACGCGGTGCGCTCTTACCGCACCTTTTCACCCTTACCCTTACGGGCGGTATGTTCTCTGTGGCGCTGTCCGTCGACGGGGGATGTAGCCCCCGCCTCCCGGCCTATGGCCGCTTAACGGCTTTGAACCGGCACCCTGCCCTGTGAAGTTCGGAAGTTCCTCCCCCCCGCTTGCGCGAAAGAGCGGCCCTCCGTCCGCGGTCTAAAATCTGTATCAGCCGAACACCGTACGCTCAAGGTAAAGCCAGCGCCGGCAGTCCGGGCACACGGCGAAAGTGTCGTGCTTCTTGAGGTCCAGCATCTTCTGCGGCGTAAGCCCCATGTGGCAGCCGCCGCAGGAGAACTTGCCGTTATGCGCGTCCTCGTGCGCCAGTACCACCGCGAGCCCCGCGCGCTTGGAGCGGAGACCTTCGTATTTCTCCACCAGCTCCGGGGTTATCGCGGCGGCGGCGGCGGCGCGCTGCGCGGCGGCGGCGGCGCTGGCGGCCTCCACTTCCTTCTTTTCGGCCTCGAGCGCGGCCACTTCGGAATCTTTGACCGACTCTATCTGCTTCACTTCGGCTTTCAGTTTCGCGTCCTCCGCGGCGGCCCGGTCTATCTCCTCGAGCACGGTCAGCACCTGGGTCTCGAGCTCGTCCTTTTTATTCTTGCAGGTCTCGATCTCGCTGAGCAGGGCTTTAAAAGCGTTATTTTCCTTCACCGCGTTGAGGTCGCGCTGGTGCTTGCGTATGTCCTCTTCGGCCTCGGCTATTTCCAGCTCGATGTTCTTTTTCTTCCCCTGCAGCGCCAGCAGGGCCTCCCGGGCGGCGCTCATGGAATTCTTCTTGGCCTCGAAAGCGTCGGCCAGGGCCGCTATCTTCACCGGCACGGCCGCGGCCCGCGCCTTCAGGGCGTCCAGCGCGATATCCATGCGCTGCAGTTCCACCAGCGCTTTTGTTTCTATCGTGTGCAGTAGGTCCATTTGCTTCTCCCTGTCCAGGCAAATTATACAAAACCCCCCGCCGAAAAACCGCGGTCCGCTAGGCCGCCGCCGGGCCGCCTTTCACGTTCTTCAGTATGGCTATGGCGGCGCGGCTGCGGTTGAGCGTGTAAAGATGCAGCCCCGGCGCGCCCCGCGCCAGCAGGTCCCGCGCCTGGGCCGAGGCGTAATCCACGCTGAACCTGAACAGGCTTTCCTTGTCGCCGGCCCAGCGCTCCAGCCCGGCGCGCACGGCGGCGGGCACTGAAACTTTCATCAGCTGGGTCAGGTTCTGCATCTGTTTATAGCCGGTCAGCGGCATCAGGCCGGGCAGTATGGGGACGTTTATCCCGGCCGCGGCCGTCCTCTCCAGGAAGCGGAAGTAGAAATCGTTGTCGAAAAAAAGCTGCGTTATGAGATACTCCGCGCCCGCGTCCACTTTTTCCCTGAGGCGGGCTATGTCCTCCTCAAGGGTTGCGGCCTCCGGGTGCTTTTCGGGGTAGCAGGCCCCGCCTATGGAAAAATCCCCGGCTTTTTTCAGGTCGGCCACCAGCTGGGCGGCATAATGGTAGTCGCGCCTGACCGGGATGCCTTGCACGTTCTGGATATCCCCGCGCAGCGCCAGGATATTCGTTACCCCCATGGCTTTCAGGCGCAGGCAGATCTCTTTTATCTCCGCCCGGCTATGCGCCACGCAGGTCAGGTGCGCCACGGTCTCCAGCCCCAGCTCCGCCTTCAGCACGCCGGACAGCGCCACCGTGCGGTAAGGGATGGAACCGGAAGAGGAATTCGTGATGGAAACGAAATCCGGGTCAAGCGCCTTGAGCTCGCGCGCGGTATCGAACAGCCGCCGCGCGTCCTCTTCGGTCTTGGGAGGATAGAATTCGAAAGAGAATATTTTTCTTCCCGCCTGCAGGACTTCGGTTAGTTTCATACGCTTATTCGGGAAAGCCTATGCGCCCGGGCGGCCAGTAGGTGAACCAGGCCCGCCCTTTTATCAGGTTCTCCGGCACCGGCCCCCAGTAGCGGGAGTCGCAGGAGCGGTCGCGGTTGTCGCCCATCACCATGTAGGAACCGGGGGGCACTTTCACCGGCCCGAAATTATCGCGGATATAATCCGAGAACATCCGGCCCAGCATGCGGGTCTCCCAGTAATTCTGGTACTCGGCCGGCTGGGTCATGGCCGAACCTTTCGGATAGCGGAACTGGTCGGTGTGCTGCGTGAAAGGCTCGTCCGGCTTCACGCCGTTGATGAAAAGCTCGCCGTTCTTCAGCTCGACGCTGTCGCCGGGCATGCCCACCACGCGCTTGATGAAATCCTTGCCGTACTGGCTGCCGCCGCACTGGAACTCGCGGGGGTCGGAGGACGGGAACTGGAACACCACGATGTCCCCGCGCTTTATCCTGAAGAGCTTCAGCACTTTCTTGCCGGTGTACGGGATGCGCACGCCGTAGATTATTTTATTGACGAACAGGTGGTCGCCCACCAGGAACGTTCTTTCCATGGAGCCGGACGGGATCTTGAAAGCCTGCACGAACAGGTACATCACCACGGAGGCCAGCAGCACAGCGGAGAAGACGGTCTCGGACCACTCCATGTCCTCGCGTATGGCCAGGGGCGCCCCGTTCTTTAGCTCGCTTTTTTTCCCGGCGGCGCCTTTCCACCAGGCGTAGGACGCGGCGGCCAACCCGGCGATCACCCCGTAAACCAGCTGCCTGGAGGTGAACAGCACGTTGGTCACCACGTCGCCCCGGCGGTTATCCAGGCTTACGGTGAGCAGCACCATGGCCACGAAACCCACCAGGCCATAGAACAGCGCGTGCCAGGCGCGCACGAAAGGGGAATCCGTCTTGAATTTCCCCTTGTCGCGGAAATGCGTGGTGAGGAAAAGATGGACGCCCATCAGGATGCCTATCCAAAAAAGTTTTTCTTCCATGTTGTTGATCTCCGGTCTAAGTCAAAATAGATCTGCCCGTACGGAACAGGCCGCGCGGCAAAACGGTCGTGCTCTCACTTCTTGTCCTGGCTGATCTTCAAAAGCGACATGAACGCTTCCTGCGGGATCTCCACCGACCCCATCAGCTTCATCTTGCGCTTGCCTTCCTTCTGCGCTTCCAGGAGTTTGCGCTTGCGGGTGATGTCGCCGCCGTAGCACTTCGCCAGCACGTCCTTACGCTGCGCGCCTATCGTCTCGCGCGCGATGATCTTGCCGTTCACCTGCGCCTGCACGGCTATCTCGAACATGTGCCTGGGGATCAGCTCCTTGAGCTTCTCACAGAGGATCCTGGAGTTGGCCAGCGCCTTGGTCTTGTGCGTGATGAACGAGAGCGCGTCCACGGATTCCGCGTGCAACAGGATCTCTATCTTCACCATGTCCGAGGACCGGTACTCGTGCGGCTCGTAGTCGAACGAAGCGTAGCCGCGGGAGACGCTCTTCAGCCGGTCGTAGAAGTCCAGGATGATCTCGGACAGCGGCAGGTAATACTCCACTATCACCCTGGTGGTGGAGATGTACTCTATCTTGATATGCTCGCCGCGCTTTTCCTTAAGGAGGTTCATGATGCCCTCCATGTAAGGCAGCGGCGTGATGATGTTGGCCTTAACGTAGGGCTCCATGATATCCATCACGTCGCCGTAATGCGGGAAGTCCGCCGGGTTGGTGACCTCAATGTACTTGCTCTGCTTGGTGCCGTGGCTGTCCCGGGCCAGCACTTTATAGATAACGTTGGGGTTCGTGGCGATGATGGGGATATTGAATTCGCGTTCGATGCGCTCGCGGATGATGTCCATATGCAACAGGCCCATGAAGCCCAGCCGGAAGCCGAAGCCCAGCGCCTTGGAGGTCTCGCCCTGGAAGTTGAACGAGGAGTCCGTGAGGTTGAGCTTTTCGATGGCGCTCTTGAGGGCCGTGTAATCCGTGGTGTTGACCGGGTAGAAGCCGGCGAACACCACCGGGTTCACTTCCTTGTAGCCGGGCAGCGGCTCGTCGATAGCCACGCCCTTCTCGAAAATGGTGTCGCCCATCTTGATCTCGTGGATGTCGCGGATGCCGGCGACGATGTAGCCGACCTCTCCGGTCTTTATGGAATCGGATTTTATCAGCTTGGGCGTGAGGTAGCCGACCTCTTCCACCTTGTAGCTGGTGCCCTTGGAATGGAAAGTAATGTACTGGCCGACCGAGACATCTCCGTCCACCACGCGGGTGTAGATAACTACGCCTTTGTAGACGTCGTAGAAGGAGTCGAAGACCAGGGCCTTCAGCGGACGGTCGGGTGAGCCGGCCGGGGGCGGAATCTCCGCGATCACGCGCTCCAGCACTTCGCGGGCGCCGCGGCCGTCCTTGGCGCTGATGCGCGAGGAGTCCTTGGGGTCCTTCAGCACTTCCCAGATCTGCTCCTCGGTGGCGTCGGGGTTGGCGTGCTCCAGGTCTATCTTGTTTATCACGGGGATGATGGTCAGGCCCAGGCTCTGCGCCAGGTGCGCGTGCGCCAGCGTCTGCGCCTCCACGCCCTGAGAAGCGTCCACCAGCAGGATGGCGCCCTCGCAGGCGGCCATGGCGCGGGAGACCTCGTAGGAAAAGTCCACGTGGCCCGGGGTGTCGATCAGGTTCAGGATATAATCCTGGCCGTCAGCCTCGGACTTATAGAGCATCCTTACGGCCTTGGCCTTGATGGTGATGCCGCGCTCGCGCTCCAGCTCCATGCCGTCGAGGAACTGCTCCTTCATCTGGCGGTCGGGCACCGTGTTGGTGATGTTGATGAAACGGTCAGCCAGCGTGGACTTGCCGTGGTCGATGTGCGCGATGATGCTGAAATTCCTGATGTTCATAAAGTTAATGCCGCCGGGGGACTACTTCACTTCTTCCTCCACCAGCTTTCTTATTTCCTGCGCGGTGGGCATGCCCAGCACCCGCTGCGCGATGCCGGAGAACTTCTCGAAGTTCATGGCGCGCACCGCCGACTTGGCCCGCAGGTAGATCTTGGGCGGCACCGAAAGCACGTCCACGCCCATCCCCACCAGCAGCGGGATGGCGAAGGGGTCGGAAGCCATTTCGCCACAGACGCTCACGGGCTTGCCTTTCTTGTGCGCCGTCTGCACCACCAGGTTGATGATGCGCAACACGGCGGGGTGGAACGGCTCGTAAAGCTCCGACACGTACTGGTTGATGCGGTCCACGGCCAGGATATACTGCACCAGGTCGTTGGTGCCGATGGAGACGAAATCGATCTCGCCCAGCAGCGAATCCAGGATTATGGCCGCGGCCGGGATCTCCACCATCACGCCGAAAGCGGGGTCGTGCTTTACGGGCATGCCCTCTTCCGCCAGCTCGGCCTTAACGTCCTGCGCTATTTTTTTCACGGCCATCAGCTCGTCCACCGACGACAGCATCGGGATCATGATCTTGATGTTCCCCTCTGTGTTGGCCCTGTAGATGGCGCGCAGCTGCGTCTTGAGCAGCTCGGGGTATTTTATGAACAGGCGGATGCCCCGGAACCCCATGAACGGGTTCTGTTCGTCCTTAAGCCCTTTTATCCCGAGCTGCGTGGCGCGGTCGCCGCCGATATCGGCGGTGCGGATGATCAGCGGCATGGTGGGCGCCGCTTTTACCACGGCCGAGTAGGCTTTCACCTGCTCCGCCTCCGTAGGCACGGAGTTGCGGTTCATGTACAGCGATTCCGTGCGGTAAAGCCCCACCCCTTCGGCCTTTACGGCGGCCAGCGAAGGAGCGTCCGCCGAGGAATCCAGGTTGGCCATCAGGTTTATCTTGTGGCCGTCGCGGGTTATGGCGGGCAGGCCCTTGAGGCGGTGGAAAAAGTGTTCCTGCTTCTGCAGCTCTTCGCGCCGGGCCTTATATTTTTCGATTATCTCCGCGGTCGGGGAAATTATCACCATTCCCTGTTCGCCGTCCACCACCACGGTGTCGCCGCTAACCACCTGGCGGCTGATGTCGGAAAGCCCCACCACCGCCGGGATGCCCATGCTCTGGGCGAAAATGGCGGTATGGCTGGACTTCGACCCGAGGTCCATGCAGAAGCCCAGCACCTTGTTCGACTCCCTGATGTGCAGCGTGTCCGACGGGTAAAGGTTGTGGGCCACCAGGATCACCGGCTCTTTCAGGTCCTTCAGCGAAACTTTCTCGGTGTCCACCAGATTGGAGATGATCTTCTTGCCCACGTCGAAGATGTCGTGCTTGCGCTCGTGGAAGAACTCGTCGTCTATCTTCTCGAACTGCTCCTCGGCCTGGTCCAGGATCTCCGACAGCGCGAATTCCGCGTTCATGCCCCTGGAAACTATCAGCTTCGGGACTTCCTTGGTGATCAGCGGGTCCTGCAGTATCAGGTGGTGCGTGTCAATGAGCTTGGCGTGCTGCTTGCCCAGCACGCTCAGGATCTTGTTGTGCAGCGCGTCCAGGTCCAGCCGGGTCTTCTCCAGCGCCTCTTTGAAGCGCTTCACCTCGGCCTTTATCTTCTCGGGCGCGATGGTCTTCTGCTCTATCAGGATGTTCTCTTCCTTGAGTATGTACGCCTTGCCTATGGCGATGCCGAGGCTGGCCGCCACGCCTTTTTTTATAAGCATAGCTTCCTCTCGGAGCGTTCTGCGTTCGGCATCTCGCGTTTAAGGTTGGTCATTTAATCCTCGTCGAACTTGCTGGCGAACAGGTCGCCCAGGGCCTTCACGGCCTCGGCCTCGTCCCTGCCTTTGGCTATCACTTCTATCAGGGTGCCGCAGCCCGCGGCCAGGGTCATGATGCCCATGATGCTTTTGGCGTTGACTTCCATGCCGTCCTTCAGCAGTTTTATATCGCAGGCGAACCGGGCGGCGGTATTGGCGAGCATGCCGGCGGGCCTGGCGTGAATGCCGAGTTCGTTGATTATCTTCAGTTCCTTCTTGATCATATGTAGAGGTTGAACGGAGCTAGTCTTAGAACACTAAAAAGCAGCACGGAAACCGCCAGGATAAAGCCCGCCGCGAAAAGCACCGAGCGGCCGAAAGCGCGCGTTAAGCGGTGCAGCACGAGGACCGCCGCGCCCAGCCCCAGCTTAAGCAGCAGGGCCGCCGCGGAACAGGAGGCGTAATTCACGCCGGCCAGCAGGCCGAACGCCAGCAGCGCCAGCATGATGGACAGCGCGTAACCGACGGCGCTTAAAAGCCTGATGATGCGCGGCCAGTTCACGGTATCCAGCCCGCAGCTGGCCGTACCTCCGCAGGCGTAGCCTTTGGCCAGGCCCTGCCAGCGCAGGAAAACCGCGACGGCCGAATAGCCCGCTATGCCCAGCAGCGGTCCGGCCAGCAGCAGGCCCGTTGACGGCCGGGTGTCCAGGCCGGTAAAAAGCCAGCCAGTGAAACCGCACAGCGTCCAGACCAGCAGGCAGACCTGCGTGGTCATGGGCTTAAGCCGGCCCCAGAAGATCCTGTCGCCGATGGAGGCGAAGCTGGAGGCCAGCGCCTGCTTCACCCCGGGCATGCTCTTAAGCCAGGCGCCCGGCTCGGGGGCGGCGGCCGCCGCCTCCTCCATGCGCGCGATGTTGCCCAGCACGAAGTTCGCCATATAGGGCTGCGTGTTGAAAATTTCCGTGTGCCGCAGTACCGCCGCGTTGAGTTTTTCCCGGTCCGGGTAGATCCTGCGCAGCGCCGGCAGCAGGGAGAAAGCGAACCCCAGGTTCTGGAACCTTTCATAGTTCCAGGCGGCCTGGATGAAGAACGACCTGAAGAACATGGCCGCCAGCGGCGGGCGTACGGGGGCCGGCCGGGGGGCCTGCGCTTTACCGGCGGCTGCGTTGATAGGTAATTCTGCCGTCATCATAGTCACTTTTTATACGCCTGCGTGCGGAACCTGAAATACAGCCCGCTGAGCCCCAGCCAGGGCATAAGGGAATAAGCGAAATCCGTTCCGGGGTACAGCGCCCTGACGCCCGGCACCGCCGCCAGCGCGGCCGCCAGCCCCGCCCAGCAGACCACGTAGCCGGCCATGACCGCGTTCTCGATGAGCATGGCCCGGGCCAGCCAGCGGCTGAGGTTGAGGTCGCCGGCTTTGACCTGCGCCTGCACCAGAGTGTTCCAGGGCGAGCGCGCCGCGCGGACGCGCGACTCCACGGGGGAATAGGCCGCGCCCGCCGCCGCGCCGATGAAGAAAGCCAGGGAAGGGGCGAGGCCGCCCGCTGCATGGGCCAGAACGCCGGCCGCCGCGCCCGCCGCGCCGTTGGGCGGCACCACGCCGCCCACCGGGATCACGTCGATATAGAGCAGCTCCAGCAGTATCCCTATGCGCGCGCCCTCCAGCGGGCAGCCGTTGAGCCAGCCCAGCAGCGGCCCCACGAAAGCGGGCCGCGAAAAAAGGAATTGCCCCGCCTGGACGGAGTCCAGCCCCAGCAGGCCGGTCAGCGCGCTCGAGAATAAGATTTTAATAGCGGTAGTCATAGTTCACTGAGCCGGCGCCGCGTCACGAAATAGCGGCCATCAGGTCCACCGGGCTGTCGGAAGGCACCCCGCGCCCTTCTATGGCCACTCCCGCCGCGGCCAGCTTTTTAAGCGACTCGCAGTCCTGGTCGTTGAGAAAAATAGCCTTGCCGATGGACACGTTCTTGCCGGCGGAATAATGCATGCCGCCGATATTGAGCGCCGGGATCCTGACCCCCTTGCCCAGCAGGGCCAGCGCCTCTTCCAGGCCGGGCAGCAGCAGCAGCACTTTGCGCGCCGTCTTCTGCGCCTCCGGCAGGTAAGCGGCCGCCTCGTCCACGGTCATGATCTTCAGGTCCACGCCCTCCGGCGTGGCGAACCGCATTATGTCCCTGCGCAGTTCGTCGGCGGCTATCTCGTCGGAGACCACGGCCAGCTCCTCCGCCTTCAGATGGGGCACCCACCCCTCCGCCACCTGCCCGTGCACCAGCCTGTCGTCCACCCGGTAAAGTATTATCATAGGTTCACTTCTTCATCAGGAGGCTCTTCACCTCGCAGATGGCTTTGCGGCCGTCCTCCATTATCTTGACCACGAGCCGGTCGAAATCCAGCGTGGTCCGGTAGGAGAACGCCGAGGTCATCATATTGATGTTCACGCCGCAGATCACGGCGCACTTGTCTATGTGGCGCGCCAGCGGCAGCGCCACGTTCATCGGGGTGCCGCCCGGCATGTCTATAAAGAGCACCAGGCCGTCTTCGGAGCGCAGCTCCGCTACGGCGGCCGACACCGCTTCCTTGACCCGCTCCAGCGTCATGCGCGAGGAAATGGAGACGTTCTTCAGGCCGTCGCGCTGGACGCCCACGATGCCTTCCGCGGCCTCGATGAGGTAAGCCCCGAATTCCCCGTGCGTTATCACGACGATATTTATCATAGACCCTGCGTGTAGGCCGGCGGGCCGGGGACGGGCAGGCCTTCCCGGGCCCTCTGGCGCCTGCCTGTCTCTTTTACTTCCTGATATCCCGGTGATATTCCGAAACCGAAACCCCGCCCGCAGCGAGCTTTTTCGCCAGTTCGCAGGCGATATAAACGCTCCGGTGGCGGCCCCCGGTGCAGCCGATGGCGACAGTGAGATAGGATTTCCCTTCCTTGACGTAAAGCGGCAGCAGCGTTTTTATCTGTTCCGCGTAGCCTTTAAGGAAATTGCCGAACCCCGGCTTGCCGCGCAGATAGCGGCCCACGGCGGCGTCCAGCCCGGTTTTCCCCCGCAGCGCGGGCACATAATAGGGATTGGGCAGAAAGCGCACGTCCATCACCAGGTCGGCGTCCAGCGGGATGCCGTATTTATAGCCGAAAGAGATGACCGAGATCTTCATTTCTGCGGCCCGGCGCAGCTCCAGCAGGCCGGAAATTATTTCCTTGAGCTCGCCCAGCGCGAGCTTCGAGGTGTCTATCACCTTGTTGGCCCGGGACTTGAGCTCGGTGAGGATGCGGCGCTCGGCCGTGACGGCCGCGGCGATATTCTTGCCCAGCGGGTGGCGGTGGCGCGTCTCGGAGAACCGCTGCGTCAGCGCCTCGTCGGAAGCGTCCAGGAAGACCAGCTTGTAATCCAGCCCCAGCTTGCTCAGGTTGTCCAGCGAACGGATGAAATCCTTAAAAAAACGCCCCTCGCGGATGTCTATGCCCAGCGCGACGTGCTTCAGGTAATGCCGCGCGTTGATCAGGGCCGCGAACGCGGGGATCAGCGCTATGGGCAGGTTGTCCACGCAGTAGAAGCCCAGGTCCTCGAACGACTTAAGGGCCTGGCTTTTGCCGGCGCCGGACATGCCGGTGATGATGAAAATTTTTCTTTTATTGGCTGCCATAGTCGACGGCTGCGGCCTACTTCTTTCCCATTTCGCGTATAAGGCTTTCATTGAGCTTCTTGGCCACGAAATACCCCTGATTCTTCAGGCGCTGGTTGAGGGCCGCCACTTCTATCAGCACGGCGAGGTTGCGCCCCGGCGTTACCGGCAGGCGCAGGGAAGGCACGGGCACTTCAAGTATCAGCTCCTCGGCCGAGGACAGCCCGGTGCGGTCGTAATTGCCCAGCGAGCCGGAGGTCACGCTCTCGAGCTTCACGTGCATCTCGATCAGCGACTGGTCCATGATGGAGCCCACGCCGAACAGCAGCTCCACGTCTATTATCCCGAGGCCCCGCACTTCCATGTAATGCTTTATGTTCTTGGGGGAATTGCCCACCAGCATGTAGCCGATGCGGCGCTTGACCTCCACCACGTCGTCGGCTATCAGGATGTGGCCGCGCTTCAGGAGCTCCAGCGCGCATTCCGATTTCCCCACGCCGGAGTCGCCCTGTATCAGCACGCCCAGCCCGTAGACGTTCACCAGCACGCCGTGCACGTAGGCAATGGCGGCCAGCTGGTCGTCCAGGTAAATGGTGAGCTCGCGGATGAACGTGGAGGTGTCGAAAGAGGTCACCAGCAGCGGGATGCCCGACCTGGCGCAGGCCTGCTTGATCACCGGCAGCGGCTTCACCCCGCCGGTAACTATGACGCAGGGTATTTCCGGGGCGGAGAACATCTTGTGGAGGTTCGCCAGCACCGTGCGCGGGTCCTCCTTAAGGCAGTAGGCGTACTCGCCCTGGCCTATTATCTGTATGCGCTCGGCGCGGAACTGCTCCATGTGGCCCGCTATGGCCAGGCCCGGCCGGTTTATTTCGCTGACGGTCACCTTGCGCCCGAAATCGCGAGCGCCGGCCACTGTCTTAAGCCCCAGGATCTTTCCCCGGGACTTAAGCAGTTCCTTTACGGTAATGAACTTCGCCGCTTTCTTTTGCGATTCTGGCATGGACCGGGGTCCGCTTATTTTTTTACGGGCTGCAGCAGGCCGTAGGTGCTGTCCAGCCGCTTGAACACCACCTGCATCTGCCTGGTGGCTTTCTCCTGGTAAAGCCAGAAGTTGAAGCCGAGCTTTTCCATCTCGATGACGGCCTCTTCCTTGTTCATGGGCTTGAGCGGGACGTCCTTGACCACGGAGAACTTTATCTCCGGGCCGACGAGGGTGGTCAGCTCTCCCATATCCAGGCCCTCGGTGGCGTGATGGTCGGTGAAGCGCTCTTTGTATTTCTTCACCTGTATCTCTATTTTATCCATCGCTTTGTCGATGGCGGAATACATTTCATCGGTGCTGGCGGCCGCCTTCATGGTCTGATGCCCGGCGTGAACCACCACTTCGGCGGTGTGGATCTTCTTCTCCACCGAGACGATAACCTGGGCCCAGACGATATTTTCCAGGAATTCGTGAAGTTTCTCGAGCTTAGCCTCTATGAATTCCTTCACGGGCTTGGTCATTTTCATTTTTCTGGCGACGATATGTATTCTCATTGTGTTCTCCATAGCTAAAGCTAAAAGACGGTCCTCCCGGCAGGCGGGGACCCATTATTTATAATTTATTAAATTTAGAGCCAAGTTTCAATGAAAACCCGGCCCGCGGGCCCCCTGGCGGCGCCACGGCTACCGCGGTTTCTCTGGCGGCAGGGCCGGCAGTTCGAAGAAGAAATTGGAGCCTTTTCCTTTTTCGCTGGAGATCTCGAGGCGGCTTTCATGCAGGTTCAGCAGCTCGTTGACTATCCTGAGGCCCAGGCCGAACCCGGCCGCGGCCTCTTTCCCTTCCTCGGTGCGGTAGAAGCCGGCGGTTATCTTTTTAAGGTCGGCCAGCGAAATGCCTATGCCGGAATCCTCCACGGAAAATATCACTTTTTTAGGCGGCTCGCCAGTGGGACAGATCTCCACGTCTATCCTGCCGCTCTGGGGGGTGTATTTTATGGCGTTGCCCAGCAGGTTGCTCAGCACCAGCGCCATGGCCTCTTTGTCGGCGCTGACGAAAACAGGGAGCTCCGGCATTTTCAGCCCGAGGGTTATGTCCTTCTGCTTTAAAAGCTCCTGCACGGAGGCCGCGCATTCTCCCGCCAGCTCGCGCAGGGCCAGCGGTTTTTTATCCAGCTTGAACTTGCCCTGCTCCATCCTGGCCTCGTTAAGGATGTTCTTCACGTAAAGGGCCATCTGCGTCTGGGCGTTGCCGAGCATCAGCAAAAGCCTGTCGCGCGTAGCGTCGACGGGCTTCGGCTCCGAATCCTTCAGCAGGTAAAGACCGGTGGACATTACGGTAAGGGCGTTATTGAACTCGTGGCTTACGGTGTGCAGCAGGGAGGATTTCAGCTGCGACTGGGCCTGTTCTTTCTGAAGCAGCGTTCTTACGCGGCTGAGCAGGAGAACGGAGACTATAAAGAAAGCCAGCCCCACCAGGGCGTTCCAATAAGGGATGAGGGGGTGCGCGTAGACGCGCCCGGTAAACCCGTAGTCGCTGGCGAACCACGCCAGGGCGCTCAGGAAGGAGACCGACAGGCCGTAGAGCAGGCCGGCGCGCCAGGTAACCAGCAATACAGGTATCAGGTAAAAGAAGGAAACGGCTATTTCATAACCGGTAAAGTAGTCGGCGCAGCCGACGACGAAAACCAGCAGAACGGCCGCGGTCATGGTTTTTGCCGTGGTATCGGTCAGCCGTCTTATTATTTCGAACATAGCCGTTCCGCGCCTCTCCGCGCGCCGCAACCTGGTTCCCGACAGGAATTATACCAAAACCGGCGGCGTCTTCCGGCCGGCTTTGCCGGCAATTTACGAATTAGTTATACTCTAATCAGCCGCGGGCGGCCCAAGGAGAACCCCATGAAAGAACAGATCTTGAGAAAAATCGGATCCTACGAAGCTTACGCCATCGAGCTGCAGCGCGGGCTCACGGCCATACCGGCGCTGGCCCCCTCCAGCGGCGGGGAAGGCGAATACGACAAGGCCAAATGGCTCGAGGGCGAGCTGAAGAAGCTCAAGTTCGATTCCATCGAGTGGATAAACGCCCCGCAGGCCGAGGCTAAGAACGGCATCCGCCCGAACGTGATAGCCCGCTACAAGGGCAAAAGTCCGGCCAGGACCATCTGGTTCATGAGCCATCTAGACATCGTCCCCCCCGGCGACCTGAAGATGTGGAACAGCGACCCCTATAAGCTGGTCGTGGACGGCCGAAAGCTCACCGGCCGCGGCGTGGAGGACAACCAGCAGGCCACCGTCTCCAGCATCCTCCTCGTGAAGGCGATGATGGAGCTCGACTACCGCCCCGAGTACGACATAGCGCTGCTGTTCTGCGCCGACGAGGAGACCGGCTCCGGCTACGGCGCCGACTACATCTCCGAGAAGCACCCGCAGCTCTTCGGCAAGGAAGACGTGTTCTTCGTGCCGGACTCCGGCTGCGAGGACGGCTCGCTGATCGAGGTGGCCGAGAAGTCCATCATGTGGATGAAGGTCATAACGAAGGGCAAGCAGTGCCACGCCAGCCGCCCGGAGCTGGGCATCAACGCCTTCAAGGCCTCCAGCGATCTCATCACCCGCTTCCAGAAGCTTTACAGGAAGTTCCCCAAGAAAGACCGCCTCTACGAGCCGCCGATCAGCACGTTCGAACCGACCAAGAAAGAGAACAACGTGCCCAACGTCAACACGCTGCCCGGCGAGGATGTGTTCTACATGGACTGCCGCGTGATGCCGGTGTACCAGCTCGGCGAAGTGAAGGCGGAGATGCGCCGCGTGGCGGACGAAGTGGAGGCAAAATACGGCGTAAAGATCGCCTTCGAGCCGCAGCAGGAAGCGCAGGCAGCGCCCCCCACCGACCCGAAATGCGCCCTGGTGCTGGCGCTCAAGAAAGCGATAAAGGAAGTGCTCGGCGTGAAGCCCCGCGCCTACGGCATCGGCGGCGGCACCGTGGCGGCCTTCTTCCGCCGGCTCAACCTGCCGGCCGTGGTGTACTCGCGCCTCAACGATTCCGCCCATATGCCCAACGAGAGCACGCTGATAGACTACATGATGGACGACGCGAAGGTGTTCGCCGTCACCACGCTGCTGCTCTGCAAACAGAAGTAAGCGGCCGGAATTAAAACCTATAAGCCAGCATCGCGCCGGGCTCGCCTTCGGGGCCCAGGTAAGGGGCCAGCTTCAAAGCCGTTGGCGCGGCCGGGCCGGAACGCTTAGCCGCCGTGCGGCCGCCGGAGGTTATGGCTTTTCCCAGGCCGTAGCCCACCGCTATGCCCAGCGGGTAGTCGCTGGCCCAGTGCACGCCGTTGTTCATCATCTGGAAGCACAGGCCGCCCAGCAGCGTATAGCCTATCGGCTTCACGTATTTATTGTCCGGATAATTCCCGGCTATCACGGTGACGGTCATTACGCCTGTGGCCAGATGACCCGAAGGGAACGCGTCGTAGCGGGTCCTGTGAGCCATGTACTGCTTCAGTCCCGGGAACATGCGCCATACCCCGCGCGGGGCCGAAGAGGCCGAAGGGGTTTCGCGCCCGGTGATATTTTTCATAACCTCGGTCACGAGCCCGGTCATGATAAGCCCCTCGGCCAGCTGGTTGCCGGTCTGCGAGGCGCGCCAGTCGTCTTTCAGCCAGCCCGCGGCCTTGAAGTAGCCGAACAGCCCGATACTGATCCAGCCGTCGCCGAGGAAATACAGCGCCGAGCCCAGGTCGGACGGGCCGCGGAAAACCGGAACTCCGCCGAGCTTCAGGTAGGCGCGGGTTTTGTCTACGCTCGAGATATGAAGCTTCTTTCCGGCGCGGCGCGCGTTGTTGTACAGCTTCTGATCGTACTCTATCAGCACCAGCGTGGAGGCGCCCACCGCGGCCAGCCAGGACAGGTTCTTTTTTTTAAAACTGTCTTTCAGGAAAAGGCCGATGTCGGCGGGGCCCGAGCCCAGGGTGCGCCAGAAAGCGGGCTTCGCGTAGGCCAGCGACGAGCCATCCTTCAGAACGTACGTTTTCGACGAGACCTCCTGTGCCGGCAGCGGCCGGGCGCAGAGGCCTGACAGCAGCAGCAGAGCGGCGAAGAAGTTCCTCATCCGCGCGAGAACTTCCACTTGGTGCCGGAGGACGTGTCCTCTATCAGCACGCCCTTGTCGGCCAGCGCCTTGCGCAGTTCGTCGGAACGCTTAAAATCCCTGGCCTTGCGGGCGGCTTCCCGCTCCGTTACCAGCGCGGCCAGTTCGGCCGGCAGCGGCTCCTGCGCCGGGGCCCGGTCCAGGTCCAGCCCCAGCACCTCGTCGGCTTTCAGCGCGAACTCCCGCCGTTCGGTCGCCCCGTACGGGCTGCGCAGGGCGCCCCAAAGGACCGCCAGGGCCTGCGGCATGTTGAGATCGTCGGCCAGCGCTTCGGCAAAATGATCGTAAAATTCGTGAAACCTCTCATCCTTGCCCTTGTTCACCGCAGGGGCCTGCGCCTCCTCCTTCAGCCTGGCGATAGTGGCGCGCAGGGCCTCCAGATTTTTCGCCGCGGTGTCTATGGATTCCCAGCTGAACTCCAGCTGTTTGCGGTAATGGGCGGAGAAGCAGAAATAGCGGTAGGCCAGCGGGTCGCAGCCCTTTTCCATGAGCGTGGCGGTGGTCAGGAAACCGCCGGCCGACTTTGACATCTTGCCGGTGTCGCCCATTATCAGGAACCGGGCGTGCAGCCAGTAATTGGCGAAAGGCTTGCCGGTGGCGGCCTCCGACTGGGCTATCTCGTTGGTGTGGTGGATGGCCACGTGGTCCTCGCCGCCGCAATGGATGTCGATGGTCTCGCCCAGGTGTTTCATGGCCATGGCCGAGCACTCCATGTGCCAGCCGGGGAAACCTTTGCCCCACGGAGAGTCCCATTCCATCTGGCGCTGCTCTTCGGGCAAGGAGAACTTCCAGAGCGCGAAATCCGCGGCGCCGCGCTTCTCGGCGTTGGCCTCCACCCGCGCCCCTTCCCGGATGCCCTCTATGTGGCTTTTGCCGGCCAGCTTGCCGTAATCCGGCAGCTTCGCGGTGTCGAAATAAATGCCGTCGTTGATGCGGTAGGTAAAGCCTTTTTTCTCCAGCGCCAGCAGCAGGTCGAGCATCTCTTTGATGTATTCCGTGGCGGGGCAGGTGATGTCCGGCAGCAGGCAGTTGAGCGCCTTGTAATCCCGGAAGAAAGCCTCGGTGTAGAATTTGGCTATATCCCAGGCCGACTTCCCCTCGCGCTTGGCCCCTACTTCCATTTTATCCTCGCCGTCGTCGGCGTCGGAGACCAGGTGGCCCACGTCGGTGATGTTCATCACGCGCTTTACCCCGTAGCCCAGGAACTTCAGCGCGCGCACCAGGCCGTCCTCGAAAATATAGGTGCGCATGTTGCCTATATGCGCGTAATTGTAGACCGTAGGGCCGCAGGTGTAGATGCCGGCGGTCATGGGCTTGAGGGGTTTAAAGAGCTCTTTGCTCCGGGTCAGCGTGTTGTAGAGTTTAAGTTCCATAAATAGCTCCGGGCGCGGCCTGTTGCTGCCACCCCGTGTTTACCTGCCGGACCTTGCCACGGCGCGCTTCAGCCGCTGGTCCAGCTCCAGAAAAAGGTCCCCGCACAGCCCGGGGCCTTTGGCGCGCGCGTATTTTTCCTGCATGATGCAGGAGATCTCTATCTCCGAAAAAGGATAGGTGGCCCCTTTGGGCGCCATGGAATAGGTAAAGCCCGTTTCCAGCGGCTTGTCGCCGGAGCGGCGCTTCACAGCGGCGTTGTAGCCGGCGGACAGGACGTCCCCCAGCGCCGCTTCCAGGTCGGAGTCGGGGGTCTTGGAAAGCTTGAAGGTGCGCCTTTCGAAGACCACGGCCGCGCCTGCGGGCCGCGCCGGCGTTGCCGGGCCCGGGCCCGGCGCCGCGCAGGCGCAGAGCAGCGCGGCGGCGAGGCAGGCCGGCGGGAGCAGCTTCATCGTGTTCATTTCACCACGCTGGCTACGGCGTAGCAGACTATGGCTTCGCCGTGGCCGATGTCGCCCAGCCCCTCGCGGCTTTTCGCCTTGATGCTGACGTCGGCGCGGTCCATTTTCAGGATCCCGGCCACCGAATCGCGGATAGCGTCGTAGTAGGGCTTGAGCTTGGGTTCCTCCGCCAGGATGGTGATGTCCACGTTGACGATGCCGGCTTTCCTGGCGGCCAGCACCTCCAGCGTTTTTTTGGCTATCTCCACGCTGGAGATCCCCATCAGCGTCAGGTCGGTGGGCGGGAAATACACGCCTATCTCGCCGGCGGAGATGGAGCCCAGCAGCGCGTCGCAGACCGAATGCAGCACCACGTCTCCGTCGGAATGGCCCAGCAGCCCCTTGAGGTAGTCTATCTTCACCCCGCCGAGTATCAGCGGGCGGCCTTCCACCAGGCGGTGGATGTCGTAGCCGAACCCCGCCCGGCACAGCCTGGCCGGAGCGGCTTTGGCCGGCTCGGTCCTGACGTTCTTTTCGTTCTTCATAAAAGCCTCCGCTATCAGCAGATCTTCGGGAGTGGTCACCTTGATATTGCGGTAACTCGAAGGCACCGCGGCCACTTTCACGCCCAGGCTCTCGAGCAGCTGGGATTCGTCGGTATAATCCACGCCCGGCCGCGCGGCGGCCAGCAAAGCCTCCAGCACTCCCCTGCGGTAGCACTGCGGCGTCTGCACCGCCACCAGGGCCGCCCGGTCGAGGGTGCCTTCGAAAGCCCCGCCGCCGGCCGCTATTTTTTTTACGGTGTCTTTCAGCGGCACGGCCGGCACGGCCGCGCCCGCGGCACCCGCGCGGTCCAGGCACGCCTTTATCAGCTGCTTGTCCGCGAAAGGCCTGGCCCCGTCGTGCACGGCCACCAGCGCCGCGCCGGGGCTCACCAGGCGGAAAGCGTTCTTCAGCGAAGCCATGCGGGTAGCGCCCGCCGGGACCGTCTTTACGCCGGCGCGCGCCCAGGCCGCGCCGTGCTTTTTAAGATTTTCGGGGCCCAGCGCGAGTATCACCGACGAAAAAAGCCCGCTGCCGGTGAACGCTTCCACGGTCCATTCCAGCATGGGCCGGCCCGCCAGCGGCAGATACTGTTTGTCGCCGCCCATGCGCGTGCCGGAGCCGCCGGCCAGGATGATGGCCTCGGCTCCGCCGTGTGTAGTTTCTTTTCTGGTCACGCGATCACCGTAGCGCTCCGCACGCCTTGCGGCTATTCCTGTTTGGGGCCCTGCTGTTCGGACTTGCCCCTGACGCGCGTGAAAATTATCCGGCCCTGCGAGGTCTGGAGGATGGACTGCACCACCGCGTCCACCTTCTTGCCTATAAAGCTGTGGCCGTCCTCTATCACTATCATCGTGCCGTCGTCGAGGTAGCCCACGCCCTGCTCTTTCTCCTTGCCCTCTTTCATCACGAACACCTGCGTCTCTTCTCCGGGCAGCACCACGGGCTTAAGGGCGATGGTGAGGTCGTTGATGTTGAGCACGGTGAGGTTCTCAAGGGCGCCCAGCTTGTTGATGGTGAAGTCGGTGGTGATGATGGCCGCGCCCAGTTCCTTGGCGATGGTCACCAGCTTCATCTGGTTGTCCTGGTTGCCTTTGATGTCGCGGTCTATCACGCGGAACGGGATATCGCGCGATTCCTGCAGCCGGGCCAGGATGTCCAGCCCTCGGCGGCCCTTGGCGCGCTTGATGGGCTCGCCGGATTCGGCCAGCGAGTGCAGCTCCTGCACCACGAAGCGCGGCGTTATGATGCCGCCGGTGATGAAGTGCGTGTCGCAGATATCCAGCACGCGGCCGTCGAGGATGGCGGAAATGTCCAGCACCTTCATGTTCCGGCTGCCGCGGCGCCCCAGCGACAGGATGTTCTTGTCGAGGTCGTCCATCTCGGGGATCTTGCGGATGCTCACTATCATACCCAGCAGCGCCAGCGCGTAGCGGATTATGGGGTTATAGGTGTTCCAGACCTCGTTGAAGCCCGGGTTGCCTATCTGGAAGACGGTATAGTCGAGCAGCTTTGAAACGATGATGCCCGCTACGCCGCCTATGATGCCTATGATCAGCGAGAACAGGCTGACGTTCTCGAAGACGTATTCTATGCCGATTATCACCAGGCCTATCAGCACGCCGAGGGCCACGCCTTTGAGGTCCTTGGAAACTGTCAGCCAGGTAAGGATAGGCGTGCCGGCTATGGCCACGGCCCTGAAGATCCAAACTATCATAATAGCTCCTTGTGTGCGCCGCTACGCGGCCGCTGTCTTATTTTTACCCGCCGGCACGCCGGCGGGCTTCAATTTCACCAGGGCGGCGTAAAGCCCGCCCATATCGCGCACCGCCTCGAGGCGCAGGGTCTTGAGACGGCCCTCGTCCTTCTTAGGCAGGCGCGGCACGAACGCCGTTTTAAAACCCAGGCGTTCAGCTTCCGCAAGGCGCCGGTCCAGGAAACCCGGGCTCGACACCTGGGCCAGTATGCCCACTTCACCGATGAAAACGCAGTCCGGCGGCAGAGCGATGTCCTTCGCCGAACTGATAAGGGCCGCGCAGAACGCCAGGTCCAGCGCGGGGTCCTTGAATTTTATGCCGCCCTGCAGCGACGCGAAGACGTCCATCTCGTCGAAGCGCAGGCCGAGGTTCTTCTCCAGCGCGGCTATCAGCAGCTGCGCGCGGTTGAGGTCCAGCCCGGTCACGGTGCGGCGCGGGTAAGGCAGGTAGGACTTCGCCGCCAGCGCCTGTATCTCGGCCAGCATCGGCCGAGCGCCTTCGAAGGCCACGGTGAAAGCGCGGCCTATCAGCGCGCGGTCCCGGTCGCACTCGCCCATCATTATCCCGGCGTCCGCCACGGAGCGCAGGCCGCGCGGGGTCATCTCGAAAATGCCGGTCTCGTCCACGGGGCCGAAGCGGTTCTTGTGCGGCCGCAGCACGCGGTAGACGTTGTTCTTCTCGGCGTCGAAGTACAGCACCGTGTCCACTATGTGCTCCAGCACCTTGGGCCCGGCCAGCGAGCCCTCCTTGGTGACGTGGCCCAGCAGGAACAGCGGCGTGCCGGCCGCCTTGACGGTCTTTAAAAGCTCGGAGGCGCATTCCCGTATCTGCCCGACGGAACCGGGGCTGCCCACGAAATCGGGATGGTACATGGTCTGTATCGAATCAATGACCAGGAAAGCGGGCTTCAGACGCCTGAATTCGTCGATGATGCGCGCAAGATTCGTCTCGGACATCAGGTACACGGTCTCGGACCTGGCCCCGAGGCGCTCGGCGCGCGAGCCCACCTGCGACAGGGATTCCTCGCCGGAAACGTAAAGGACTTTTTTTCCGGCGTAAGCCCCGGCCGACAGCGCGGCGCAGGTCTCCAGCGTCAGCGTGGATTTGCCTATGCCGGGCGGGCCCGCCAGCAGCACCACCTGCCCGCTCACCAGGCCGCCGCCCAGCGCGCGGTCGAGCTCCGCCAGGCCGGTGGGCGCGTGCTCGGCCTTGAGCGCGGCGGCCTCGGACAGCTTCACCGCGGGCTCGGAAAATTCGGTAAGACCGCGGGCTTTGGCGGCAGCTTTGGTAAGCACTTCCTCGGCCTCTTCCACGAGGGTGTTCCAGCCGCCGCAGCCGCCGCATTGGCCGGACCACTTCGGGGAAGCCAGACCGCATTGCTGGCAGCGATATATCGTTCTTAATTTCATGCCGTAGATCTGCCGTCCGCTACTTCTTCATCGAGCCGAGGGTGGCGAAACCGAAAAGATAAGCTATGTCCTTATCCTCGAAGATCAGCCGCGTGGTGTAGTTCACGCGCCGGGTCTCGGCCATGTCGTTCAGGCGCACGCCAGCGGAGATATATTTGTTCACCGTCACGTCCACGCCCACGTCGTAGCGCGGGTCGTTGAAATGCCGGCTGCTCGCGCCGCGCTTTATAACGCGGTTGCGCGTGAACTCGGAGGCCTCCGCCAGCACGCTTATGCGGTCCCACTTGGAATTATTGTAGAAAGGCTTCCAGCGCACGCCGGAGCCGCCGGAGCCGCGCACCACGCCGGCGTAAAGGTCGAAGGCGCCGAACTCCCAACCGAGCTGCGCGTCCACGGTATTGCGCACCTCGTAGTCGGTGCCGCGGGCCTTGTCCTTGGTATTCACCATGTTGGCGCCGCCCAGGTAATAGTAGCGGCCGGGCCGCGGGGAAATTTTCACGCCGAAATTATTCTTGGAGGAGCGGGCCAGCGGCTCGTAATTATAATCCCATACCAGGTAGGTGCGGAACCCGCTGATGCGCCCGAGGGCGTCCTTAGCGGAGGCGCTGGCGTCGCGCAGGTTGGTGACGGCGGCTGAGACATTGTCCTTCATCTTGGTATCTGAGACCAACGCCCCGGCCACGCCTTCGCCGTTGTTTATTTTGCTGACGATGGCGTCGGTCTTGGTAAGTATGGCGTCGAGTTTGGCGGTGATGGAATCGGCGCGCTCCATGATCTTTTCGGCGTGGGGCTGCGTGGCGGACACCAGCTCGTTGACGTTGGCGGTGACCTCGCGCAGGTTCTTGAGGATGGCGTTGAGGTCGCGGGCCAGGCCGCCGTTGCCGCGGATATCGCCCACCAGGGCTTCCAGGCTGTTGACGGCCCGGGCCATAGCGCGGTCGAGCGCCAGGGCTTCCTCGCCGTGCACGGTAGCGCCGGCCTCTAAAACCCCGGCGGCGGGCGAACCCTGGTCCACCTGCAGGAACTTGGAGCCTATCATGCTGGTGGAGCCTACCTGGAACTTGGCGTTCTTATAGATCTTCACTCCCACGCGGACGGCCAGCTCTACAATCACTTTATCGTCTTTAAGGGAGATGGTCTTTATCTTGCCCACTTCCACGCCGGACAGTTTGACGATGGCCTTGTCCGGCAGGCCGGCCACGTCGGTGAATTCGGCATAGACGGGATAGAACTTCTGGAAGGAATAATCGCCCAGCAGGAAGATGGCGGTGCCGAAAAGCACGGAGCCCACAAGAACGAACAACCCAACTTTTGTCTCGCCGTTCATATTTTCCCGGGCGCTAAAAAACGTACAAATAGATAATCTTGGCGAATAATGATATCTATATTATCCGCAAGCCTATAAAATAGCAATTTTGGCGCTCTTTTCCCAGCAAAAAGCGGCGCGAACGGCCGAAACATAGATTACAGGGGATTAGCCGAAGATAGAGCGTAGGAACTAGTTACACTATCTTTAGTTCCGTTTAAACGCTCTGATCTCAAATGAAATTAGAGACGAAATGATAGCAGCAATAACGGTATAAGTTATTGCTCCAGCTATTATTCCGTTTGGTGTAGGAGCAAGCCCGAATTCATGTATCGGATACCATTCATTCCCCACCATAGAGGCTGGCAATGCATAATAAAGTTTATCAAGCCAAAGACCTACACCATAAGCCTCTATAAAAGTCCCTGTTACTAGCCCGAGTAGCATGAGGATGAATGTCGACCAAAGAGGAAACCCGACCAATATACAGACCAGCGACCCAAATAACTTTAGCCAGGTTTTAACCTCTTCTTTTGCAATCATAGTTTTATCCAACTCCCGGACATATTTTCGCAGACAACGAAGAGAATGTCAATCCAAAGGACGTATCCTTCGTGGTTCCCATGAAAAGACTGACTAGTCACCGTATTATTCCGTTTCTCTATCACAGCTACCGTGACAGTCCGGGATGGTGGCGGAGCTGGACTATCAGGTCGGCGTGCAGGACGGAGGCTATTTTGCCCAGGGTTTTCAGGGTCAGGTTCTGGTTGGCGCGCTCTATGCGGCAGATAACGGACTGAGTTGTGCCTATGGCTTTGGCTAATTGGCCCTGGGTCATGTGGGCTTTTGCCCTGGCCTTAGCTATCTGGATAGCCAGACGGACCTCAATATCGGCCTTCTCGTAAGCGGCCTTCCACCGCGGGTCCTTTTCGGACCCGGCAAAAACCTCATCAAGGGAAACAGACGCTTTACTCTTCTTCATAGATCTTCCCATCCCCGCCGCGCTTTCCAATCCGCCATTGCCGCAATGGCTTTTTCTATCTCGCTCTCAGGCACTTCCCAGGATTTCTTCAGGAACGCGTTAGCTACAAGCACGATATCACCATAAAACAAATACAGGAAACGGTGCTGATGGTGCAGAATTATCACCCGCAGTTCCCACACTCCGTCACGCAGATGCTTTCCATATTCTTCAGGCAACTCCGGCCCCAGTTCCGCCAGCGCCTTGAACCACCTTTTTGCCTTGGCCTGGTGGTTGATGTCCATAGCCCGGGCATAATCACAGGCCTGGCACTTCCCTTTTGCCGTGCGGTAAAAATTTACTTTATACCTTGGCTTATTCATAGTATAGCACATATGCTATATTTGTCAATAGCACATATCCCCCTAAAACCAGCACTTAATCTTACGAATAGCCTAGCAGACCACCCCGACAAACGTCTGTCGGGTTCAAACCGGAAAAATTAAATATATTTTGTGCTTAGAGGGCCCGGCAAGGGTATGGGTTCGGCGGGCCTTCACGGAGGGCTCGGCTTGCGTAGCGCCGGGCCCGGGTGGAGTTCGCGGAGCGAACGACACAACTCGTGATGAGGGGCGGCCACGGTGTGGCCGACCCCGCGCCCGCCGGGCCCATACCCTTGCCGGGCTCCGCCTGGGCACCGCAGTTCTGTGTTGTGGATTACTTCCCGTTCTTGCCGTTGTAGCCGTTCATTTTTTGAACGTCTTCGGGGTCGCAGGGGTTGGGGAGATGGGAGATCTCCATGAACTGGCGCACGGTGGCGTTGGTAGAGCAGCGGAACGCGTCCGGCTCCGCCACCTCCACGAAAGCGCCGTTAAAAAGCATGGCCACCCGGCTCGAGATCTCCAGCGCCAGGTTCAGGTCGTGCGTAACCACAATGGAAGTGATGTTAAGCTTGGCGCGCATGTCCGTGATAAGGTCCTTCACCATCCCGGTAGTCACCGGGTCCAGCCCGGTGGTGGGCTCGTCGTAAAGCATGTACTTCGGCTCGAACGCTATCGAACGCGCCAGCGACACCCGCTTCTTCATGCCCACCGACAGCTCCGAAGGCTTCAGGTTCTCCACCTTTTCAAGCCCCACCAGCGCCAGTTTTTCCTTCACGATGCGCGGATACTCGCTTTTCGGGATATCCGTAAGATACTTCAGCCCGAAGCTCACGTTCTCCATCACGGTCAGGGAATCGAACAGCGCCCCCTCCTGAAAAAGATAGCCGAAGCTGCGCCGCACCTTCGCCAGCGTAACCTCGCTCATGGTAGAGCCGATATCCACCCCGTCCACGATGATCTGCCCGCTCTCCGGCCTGAGCAGCCGCATCAGGCATTTGATGAAAGTGCTCTTGCCCATGCCCGACGGGCCGATGACGCTGAACAGCTCCCCGTCCCTGATGTCGACGGAGATATCCGCGAGGATGCGCTTCTCGCCGAAAGCTTTGCTGAGTTTTTTAATTTCTATCATACGCCCACCGCCACCAGCAGCGCGCTGATGAAATAATCCATCACCATCACCAGCACCATGCTGGCCACCACGGCCTCGGTGGTGGCCTTGCCCACGCCCTCGGCGCCGCCCTTGGTATTGAGCCCCTTATAGCAGGAGACCGTGGCTATCATGAAGGCGAAGAAAAAGGTCTTGATGAAGCCGTGCATGAAGTCGCTCACGTCGAGATAGGTGAAGATATCGTCCATGTACACCGTGGGCGAGACCCCCAGCTTCGTCACCGCCACCAGGCAGCCGCCCAGGATCCCCAGGAAATCGGCGAAGACCGTGAGCAGCGGCAGCGTTACCATGAAAGCGATATAGCGGGGCACCAGCAGGTAGCGCGTGGGGTTGGTGCCCAGCGTGTAGAGCGCGTCTATCTGCTCCGTCACTTTCATGGTGCCTATCTCGGCGGTCACCACCGCGCCCGCGCGGCCCGCCACCACCACCGAGGTCAGCACCGGCCCCAGCTCCTTCAATATCGAGAAGGCCACCATGGTGCCCACGTACATCGGCTCGTTGAACAGGTTCTTCATGGACCGGCCCATCTGCAGGGCCAGCACCATGCCGGTAAAAAAGCTGGTCAGCACGGTCACGGTCATCGAGTCCACGCCTATCTTGACCGCCTGCTTGGCGGTCTCCCTGAACTCGAACTTGGAAGTGAAGAACCAGAAGACCACGGACCGGAGCGTGAGCGCGGCCGAGCCCAGGGCCTCGGCCAGGCCCAGGAACTCGCGGCCTATCTCTTCAAGTATCGGATGTTTCATTCCACGTAAACCCTCGGCACCCTGGCCGTGATCAGCGTTACTATCTCGTAGGTGATAGTATCGGCCAGCCCCGCCAGCTCCCGCGCCGTGATCTCCTCTCCGCCCTGGCGGCCCAGCAGCACCGCCTCGGAGCCCACCGCCGCGTCACCTACCGCGGTCACGTCGGCCATCACCATGTCCATGGTAACATTTCCGAGCACCCGGCAGCGCAGCCCGCCCACCAGGATATCCGCCCGGTTGGAAAAGCGCCGCAGGTAACCGTCGCCGTAACCCGCCGGGATGGTGGCGATGCGCATGGGGCGGCCGGCCCGGAAAGACCTGTCGTAGCTGACGTACGCGCCTTCGCGCACGTTCTTGATGAAAACTATCCGCGTCCTGAGCGACAGGGCCGGCGCGAAGCCTTCGGCCAACCCGTAGGCGGCTATGCCGCAGCGCACCATGTCCAGGCGGCTCACCGGGAAATTCAGCGCGGCGCTGGAATTGGCCGCGTGCAGCGCCAGGCCCCTGGCCCCGCGGGCCTCCAGTTCGGCGGCCGTCTCGTTGAAGATGCAGAGCTGCTGGCCCGTATAGTCGGGGTCGGTGTCCGCGCTGGAAAGATGCGTGTACAGGCCTTCCACGGAAACGTCGCCGGAGCCCGAGAGCTCGTCGTAGATCTTCAGCACGGACGGCTTGCGCGCGCCTATGCGCCCCATGCCGGTCTCGAGCTTTATGTGGCAGACGGCTTTTTTGCCCAGCCGCGCGGCCGCCTCTTTCACCTGGCGGGCCGCGTCGAGGCTGGCTATGGTCACCGTCAGGCCGGCGTTGATGGCCTCCACGAAACTTTCGAAAGGATAAAGGCTGCCCAGCACCAGCACCGGCTTTTTTATGCCGGCGGCGCGCAGCGCCAGCCCTTCCTCCACCGAGGAAACGCCGAAGCCCCAGGCCAGGTCCTCGCGCTCGGCCAGGCCGGAGAGCGCCGCGGCGCCGTGGCCGTAGGCGTTCGCCTTGACGACGAACAGCACCCGCGCGGCCCCGGCCGCGGCCTGAATTTTCTGAAGATTTTTCCTGACGGCGCCCAGCCGCACTTCGGCGCGGGTGGGCCTGAAGATAGGGTCCATGCCTGCGTTAAAAAACGGCCTCGTCCTGCACCGGCTCGGCGATGCCGATGGCCGGGTTCTCGAACTTGGTGTACTCGTGGAAGAAGGCCAGCTCCACGTCGCCCACCGGCCCGTTGCGCTGCTTGGCGATGATCAGGATGGCCTTGTTCTTGAGGGTGGGGTCCTCGCGCTTGTAATATTCTTCGCGGTGGATGAGCCCCACCACGTCGGCGTCCTGCTCGATGGAGCCGGAATCGCGCAGGTCGGAGAGCTGCGGGCGGTTGCCCTCGCGCGCCTTGTCCTCGCTGCGGCGGTTCAGCTGGGACAGCGCCATCACCGGCACTTCCAGGCTGCGCGCCAGGTCCTTGAGCAGGCGGGAAATTTCCGAAACTTCCTGCTGGCGGTTCTCGGTGCGGCCGGCGCCGCGTATCAGCTGCAGATAGTCTATGATGACCAGGCCGAGCTTCTTGTTCTCGCTCTTGAGCTGGCTCATCAGCTTGCGGGTGCGGTTGCGGATCTCGAGGATGTTGAGGCCGGGCGAATCGTCTATGTAAAGCGGCGCTTCCGCCACCTGCCCCGTGTAGCGGGTAAGGCTGGGCCAGATATCGTGCGCGAGCTTGCCGTTGCGCACGCCGCTGAGGTTCGCGCGCGCGGCCGAGCAGATCAGGCGCTGCATGATGGAATGCTTGTTCATTTCCAGCGAGAAGAAGGCCGTGGGGAATTTTTTCTCCACGCAGGCGTGGTAGGCCATGTTCAGGGCCATGGCGGTCTTGCCCTGGCTGGGCCGGGCGGCCAGGATGATAAGGTCGGACTTCTGCAGCCCGCCGGTCATGTCGTCCAGGCGGCTGAAGCCGGTGGGCACGCCGGTGATGGCCGAATGCTGCGAGAACTGCTTCTCCATGCGGCCCAGCACCTCGTGCGCCAGGTCGGAGGCGCTGGAAAAGCCGTGGTCCGTGCTGGTCTGCGCCACGCGCAGCACCTGCTCCTCGGCGAAATCCATTATCTTCTTCACGTCCTCCGAGCCCTCGAAGGATTTCTCCACCACCTGGGTGGAAACGCGGATAAGGTCGCGCAGCTGGCACTTTTCCTTGACGATATGCGCGTAGGCCTGCGTATGGGCGGCGGTGGAGACCTTCTCCATCAGCTCCGCCAGGTATTTCTGGCCGCCTATGTCCTCCAGGCGGCCGATCTTCTTGAGCTCTTCGGAAAGGGTGACCACGTCCACGGGCTGGTTGCGCAGGCGCAGGCCCAGGATGGCTTCGTAAATAGTGCGGTGGATGTCGCTGTAAAAATGTTTGGGCTCGAGGATCTCGGCCACGTTCTCGGCCGCTTCCTTCTCGATGAGCATGGCGCCGAGGACGGCCATTTCCGCCTCGAGCGAATTAGGAGGAACCTTGTTATAGGCCATAGCTTACGCCCCCTGCCGCGGATATTTTACAGTCTGTTGGACCGGGCCGGAAACCGGCCCGGATCTATGAGGAAAGGACTTACTTGCTCTGGGCGGAGACCGCCACTTTTATCTTGGCCACGATATCGTGCTTCAGCGCTATCTCCACCTCGAAGGTGCCGACGGCCTTGATGGAAGCGGGCAGGCGTATCATTTCTTTCGCCACCTTGATATCGGCGGCGGCCAGGTTCTTTATGATGTCGCTCTTCGCGACGGAACCGAACAGTACGCCTTCCTCGGAGACGGGGCGGGAGAAGGAAAGCGTTATGGCGTCCAGCCGCTTGGCCAGCCCCGTCAGGGCGCCGGTCTCGGCGGTCACGCGCTTGGTGCGCTTGCTCTCGCTGTTCTTCCAGGCGCGCATGGCGCCTTCGGTGGCTACTTCCACGAGCCCGCGGGGCATCAGGAAATTGCGGGCGAAGCCGTCGCGCACTACTTTTATCTCGCCGGAGCGGCCCAGATTCAAAACGTCTTTTTTAAGTATGACTTTCATTATGGTTCTCCCCTGGCTCAATTGTAAGGCATGAGGGAAAGATTGCGGTTGATCTTTACGGCTCTCATGATCTGGCGCTGGTGCTTGGCGCAGGCGCCGGTGATGCGCCTGGAAAGCATTTTGCCCGTATCGGTGCAAAAAGTTTTGAGGATCTGGGACTGCTTATAGTCCACCAGGTCGATATGCTCGGCGCAGAGCCGGCACACTTTGCGGCGCGGGGCGAAGCGGCCGCGGCCGCCGGGGCCGGAGGGGCGCCGGGGACCGGAGCTGTAAGAAGGGGCGCCGGCCGCGGGGGCGGGCCTGGGAGCCTCTTGCGGCTTCGGGGGGATCTGTTCGTTGTTCTCCATAGTTTTATGCTCCTGAATTAAACGTTAAAACGGCACTTCATCCATTCCGGAAATGTCGTGCTTCACTTCGCTCTCGGCCGGCTCGGAGGCTTCATGGGCTTCCGACGGGGCGCCGCCGCCTTCCGCCGCCGCGTTGCCGTATGCCAGTATCTGCACGCGGCGCGCCGTCACTTTCATCATCCTGCGCTTCTGTCCCGTTTTGTCGGTATACTCCGAACTTGTCAGGCGGCCTTCGATATGGACGGGGCTGCCTTTCTTAAGCTTTTCCTTGCAGCGCTCCGCAACAGGGCCCCAGACGGTAACGGGAACAAAAACCGTGTCGTCCTTCCACTCCCCCGTGACCGGGTCTTTCACGCGGCGGTTCACGGCCACGTCAAAAGTACTGACTCCCTGGCCCTTCTGCGTGAAGCGCAGTTCCGGATCGCGTGTGAGCCGTCCGGCGATAAGGACCAAATTCTGCTCCGGGATCTTTATATCCATTTTCCCGCCGTAGGGAGATGGCTTAAGCTTTTTTCACCGGCTCGGCGCCGGCTTTTATCAGCATGGAGCGCAGCACGTGCTCCTGCAGCCCGAAATTGCGCTTTATGTCCTTCAGGCTTTCGGGGGTGGCTTTTACTTTCATATAGATGTAAAAACCGTCGCGGTTCTTTTTAACGGCGTGGGCGAATTTCTTGCGGCCCAGTTTGTCCTCGGCCAGCACCTCGGCCTTCGCATCCGTCAGGATCTTCTTGGATTTCTCAATAACTTCCAGGATCTCGGCATCGGAAATCTGAGGATTTATCAGCAACATTAACTCATATGTGTTCATAGTAGGATAAGAATAGCAAATCAGGAGCGTTTTTTCAATATCAGCACCTGTTTGGCGGAATTTCCCGAGAACCGGCTCCTGTCGAAGCCCCCCCAGCGCGCTATGGTCTTAAAGCCGTTATAATGGGTCAAAGCCTCGAGCTCGGCAGGGAAAAAGCACCGGAGATCAAGGCTTTTTTTAACGGTTTTGCCGTCTTTTTCCCGCCTGTAATGCCAGACCAGGCGCGAAACCTGGGCCGCGCGGTCATAGGAATACTGTTCGTTCACCAGCATCTGCCCGCCCCCGGCGGGATCGGGGTAATAGGCCACCGGCAGCAGTTCCTCCGTATCCCTCACAAGGCAATACGGGTCGGGGTTGAAAACATCGAGTATAAAACGCCCCCCGGGGGCCAGGTGCGCCTTAACCGAGGAGAACAGGGCCTCTATATCCACGCGCGTGGCCATATGCTGCAGCGAGTTAAAGGGTATAAATATAAGGTTGAACAGCCGCCCCAGCCTGAACCGGCGGGCGTCGGCCTGTATGAACTCCAGGCGGAGGCCGGCCGCGGCGGCTTTGGCCCGGGCCTGCCTGAGCATGGGGGCGGACAGGTCAAGGCCGGCTATGTCTATGCCGGCTTTTTTCAGCGGTATGGTCAAACGCCCGGTGCCGCAGGCCAGTTCCAGCACCGGCCCCCGCGCCTTGCGGGCTTCGGCCAGGTAGAAGGGCTGATCGTCCTGGTACGGCGTGTTGAAAGCGTCGTAATTCCGGCCGTCCCAATAAACGCCGTCCCGGGCAGTTTTCCGGGGAACTTTGTTGTTCTTATCCGCCATGACCTATTTTACCTTTTTTGGGAGCCGCGCCGGCTCCCGCGTTCTGCGCCGCGGCGAAAATAATATAATCCTTTATCTATGGAAGCGGAACTCCCGGAAAACGTAAAGTGCCCTTACTGCGGGGCCGGCAACGCTCCCGACAGCGAATTCTGCGGGGCCTGTTACAAGAACCTTCACATACCGGCGGAGGTACGCGCCGAGGCGAAGCTGGTGAAAATACTTGCCGGCG
>CAIRNJ010000086.1 GCA_903879915.1 uncultured Elusimicrobia bacterium | reverse complement strand
TGGCTGGTGTAGATCTCCTTTATCTGGGCGCGGGTAAGGTTGGCAACGCCGTTGGTCGGATGCACGATATGCGTTATGCCGTCCATGGCTATCACGTGCGCCTTAAGGTCGCGCCCGCGCTTGGCGGCTTTCGCCAGCTCGTCCTGCTTTATCGCGCGGGAGGAGTCGGCTATGTCGCAGGTGCCGTCTATGATGGAGGCTATGCCCACACCGGAGCCGCCGCCGCGCACCGAGAGATCGGCGTCGGGATTGCTCTTCATGAACACCTCGGCCGCCTTCTGCGCTATGGGCAGCACCGTGGTGGAACCTTCCAGCACAACTTTCGCGGCGGAGGCCGTGCCGGCCATGCCGAGCGCCATAAGGGCTATTATTATTTTTTTCATGATTTATTCTCCTGTATTATTTTAGAACTTCAAGTTAATGTCCGTCTGCAGCAGCCGCTCGCGCTTGCGCGTTGCGCTGCTTACCGGCCTGGCGTCGAACCAGGCCAGGTTCACCGCGAAATCCCGCATCAGGCCGACCGCCAGCTGCGTTTTCTGCCCTTTCACGTTGGTGGCGCCGCCGTAGAAGTCGGAGTCGGGATAGGTGTCCAGCCACGCGTCCTTCTCCAGCTGGCGGATGCTCCAGCCCAGCTGCCACTGCCCCGCGTCCTCCACCTTGCGCTGGCCCAGCTTGAAGCCGGCTATCCAGCCCGTATTGTCCCGGGCATGTTCGAAGGCCTGTATGTAATTGCCGTATACCCCTGCGTAAGTGATGTTGTAGCCGAAGTAACCGAGCAGAGGCAGGGCCACAGGGTCGAGGATGTTGGCGTTGACCTCCAGCTCGGGGCTGACGGAGTTATAACCGTACCGGTACGTGCCTCCGGCCAGCGTGTTGGATTGCTGATATTCAGCGGCGGAAGGCCTGTTGGCGAACACGGCATGGTGCTTCACATGGTCCAGGCCATAGACCGCGGCGCCGGCCTTGAAGTCGTACACGCCGCCGTCATCCTTCCAGCTCACGCCGGGCTGCGCGAAGAACATGCCCGGGTCGTTGGGCTCGGCCAGGGCTTCGCCCAGCACGAAGTAACCCGCGTTGCCGAAGAACTGCCAGTTATAGTTAAGCGGCGCGGTAACGCGCGCGCTCAGCCCTTCGGGGTTGATATCCGCGTCCCAGAGCATGTCGTTGGTCAGCCACAGCGGGTTCTTGTTGCGGCCGGCCGTGAAGGCCAGGTAGTCGCTGGCGTTATACTCCGCGAACACATAGTCTATCCACAGCGGTTTCTTGGAGAAGTTGTCGGCGAACGTCTGGTTGGTGGAGCGGGGGTCCACGCTCGACCCGCTGGCGAAGCCGAAGCCGGTATAGACCTTATCGTTCACCTTGGCGTCCACGAAGAAGCGCAGGCGGTAGCGCGCCCGGTTCTGCTTGTAGAGATTGTTCTCGTTATTATTGTACTGGTAGCGGATGCGCACGTCGCCGCGGAACTTCAGGGTCTGCACCCACATAGGCAGCGTGGCGTTGCGCTGCTGCGATATTTCTTTTTTCAATTCCTCCTGCGTGCCTATCCGGATCTCCTGGGCTTCGCCCGGCTCGAGCACGCTTTTATCCACAAGCCGGTCGAGCAGGATGTCCAGCTCTCCGGCGCGGGCGGGCGCGGCCGCCGCGAAAAGGGCTATCAGGAACAGCGCTTTGTTGATTTTCATAACTATAGTTTAAAAAACCCGTTTAAAGGCGGCGTGAAGCGCAGGTAAATTGTAGGTAAGGGAAAAAACCGGGCCCGCGGCGGCCGGACCGCCGGGGAACCCGGCGGCGATACGAAAAAACGGTTATTTAGGAAGAGTGAACCAGAAAGTGGAACCGCGCCCTTCGGAACTTTCCACGCCGATGGAACCGCCATGCAGTTCAACCACGTGCTTAACTATGGACAGGCCGAGGCCGGTGCCGCCCATTTCGCGGGAGCGGGCCTTGTCCGCGCGGTAGAACCGCTCGAACACCCGCGGCAGGTGTTCCGAAGGTATACCGATGCCGCTGTCTTTCACTGAAATTTTCACGCTTCCGGGCAGTTCGGCCGAGGAAACCTCAACACTGGCGTTCTCCGGAGAGAATTTAACGGCGTTGTCCAGCAGATTTATAAAGACCTGGCCAAGCTTCTCCGGGTCGGCTTTTACGCACAAGCCCGCCGGGATCAGATTGATAACGGAGGCTTTTCTTGACTTAAATACGGAAGCCAGGCCGGCGATCAGCGAATCGGCCAGTTCTTTCAGCTCTACGTTCTCCTTCCGTATCTCCACCACATAGGATTCCAGCGAGGAAAGCTTCAGCAGGTCGCTGACTATATTATCAAGGCGCTTGGACTGCCCGTGGATGACGCCCAGGAATTCCATGGCGTGCTCTTTGTCGTTCAGCGCGCCCTCCATCAGCGTTTCCACATAGCCGCGTATGGCCGTAAGCGGCGTTTTAAGTTCATGCGAAACGTTCGCCACAAAATCCCTGCGCTTGGCCTCCATGCGCCGCACTTCGGTGATGTCATGCACAACCATAAGGCAGCCTGACACCGCCGCGCCGGAGAAGATGGGCGAAGCGTTGACGCCGAAGATCCCCTTGACCGGGACAGAAAGCTGCATTTCCTCCGAGACCGGCTTGCCGGATGAAAGCGCGCGCGCGCACATTTCGTTCAGCCCCGCGTTAGGGATCACCTCGAGCAGAGGCCGGGATACCGCGTCGGAGGCTTTCACGCTGAAGATACGCTCCATGGCCGGATTAAGCGCGGTCACCTGCGCGTCCGGACCGGTCATCAGCACGCCTTCGGCCATGTTGGCGAAGGCGGCGGCCAGCTGCTGGGATTGCAGCTCCACGCGCCTGAGGTTGTCCTCTATCGACTCCGACATAGAATTAAGCGTTTCGGCCAGTTTGCCCATCTCGCCGTGAAAATCCTTCTGTATTCTGTAGGCGAACTCCCCCGACGCGAATTTTTTGGAGGCGTAAACTATTTTATCGAACGGCCTGGAAAAGCCGGCCGATACCGCCAGGCTCAGGAAGAACGAAAGCAGCAGCGCCAGCGCCAGCGCCGCGAGCAGCGCTTTTTTCAGTATCGCGTTGGCGGCCTCAAGCTGCGCTGCCGGAACGGCCAGGCGCGCCACGGCGCGGATGCGTCCGCCGGAGGTTACGGGGTAGGCGGCGTAAAGCATCACCTTCCCGAGCGTGACCGAGCGGCGCAGGTCGTACGAGGGCTTACCCTCTAAAGCGCCGGACACTTCGGGCCGGTCGGAATGGTTCTCCATGGCCTTCACGGCCGCCGCGTCCAGTTCGGAGTCGGCCAGCACGCGCCCGCCCTCCGCTATTATAGTGACCCGCGAGCTTACCTTCGCGCCCAGGGAATGGGCCAGCGAGTTTATACCGGAGGAAGCCAGATCGGAGGACCGGAGCTGGGCGGAAACCAGCGCGGCTTCGTCCGCGAGCTTCGTTTTCAGGTTCGAAAGCTCCGAACTCTCAATGCGCTGGAAGACCAGGAAGAAAGCCGCCCCGAGCACAGCCGCGGAGAGGGCGAGATACGAAAGGAAAAGGCGGAACCTGAAAGTTTTAAATATGCCCGGCATTATTTATCTTCGAACCGGTAACCGTAATTCTTGACCGTAATTATGCGTTTCCCCTCGGACCTAAGTTTTTTACGCAGCGTACCCACGTGTACGTCCACGGTCCGGGTCTCCAACTCCAGAGCGGCATCCATGCCCCAGGCTTTTGAAAGCAGGTCTTCGCGCGAAAGCACCTTTCCGGCCGAAAGCGCCAACGCCTTGAGCAGTTCGAACTCCTTGGAGGTCAGTTCCACGGCAGCCCCTTTCACCCGGGCTTCCACTTTTAAAAAATCAACCTCGAGCACACCGGCCTTGAAACTTTCGGCCCGCGAGGGCTTGGCCCTGGTGCGGCGCAGCACGGCCTGCACGCGCGCCAGCAGTTCCTTCACACTGAATGGCTTGGTCACGTAATCGTCCGCGCCGAGACCGAGGCCGAGTATTTTGTCTGATTCTTCGCTTTTAGCCGTAAGCATTATTATCGGTATGGAGGAAGTTCTGTCGTCCGCCTTAAGACGGCGGCAGACATCAAGTCCGTCCAGTCCGGGCAGCATCAGGTCGAGCAGTATAAGGTCAGGGCGCTCTTTCGCAGCGGTCATGGCCGCAAAAGAACCGTCATGGAGCATGACCGTCTTATAGCTTTCTTTTTTAAGGTTATAATCGATCATCCGGGCGATGTCTTTCTCATCTTCCACGATAAGTATCTTGGCTTCCATCATTGATATGATAGCAAAACTCTAAACCGTCAGGCTTCCGGAAACAGGAGCGGATCCAAACTAGATTCGGTCTGGCCGGCAGCCGGAATTTCATGATCTTCAGCAGCCATAGTCCAGGCGGCGGAACTGACAAAAAATGCCAGCGCGGCGGCCGAATCTTTTACGGGGTTACTGATCGGGTTCATCTCTCCTCCTTTGGTCTTTCTCTCTTCAGCACTTATACGATAGCAGTCAAAGGCCAAGAGCGTGTAAACTCCGGGTAAATTCAGGGTAAAATCAGGAAAGCCGGCCGTAAAGGGAAATTTCAATAAACGTCAGATCGAGTTAGAAGACGAGGCGGGGCACCGCCGAAGGGCGGGATCTATTCCAAAAATTTCAATTCTCTGGTTCCGGCCTTATATCGGAGTTAACCTCGGGCAGGCCGGACCGGCCTTCCATCCCGTAAGCTTTCAGGAGCTTGTCGATGTTATTGGTTATTATCTCGGTACGCGGCGCTCTTCCCGAGCCGCCGCCGGCCATCGCCAGAGGCGGCCTCATCTGCGTGTTCGCCACGGTGGCGGCGAACTGCTCGGCGGGGGTCAGCGGCCAGCCCCAGCCCGTTTCCTGCTCGTCGGGCGTGGGATTGAGGCCCGCGGCCTCGTAGGCGTACTCGGTGTAGCCCACGCAGTCGAAAAGGTCGGGGCCTTTCTGCTGGAAATGCGTGTCGCTGTAGTGCAGGCCCAGCTTGGCTTTGGCGGCCAGGATTATCTTCTTGCGCTGGGCGGCGGTGGGCCGTACCTTGCTGACCCGGTTGCCGTAGTAAGGGTATTTGTTCTGGTGCGTGAAATCTTTCCAGGAGTATATTCTGCGCACGCCGCCGTAGGGCTGGAACGTGTCCGGCACGCAGTCGTAGATCACCACTACCAGCTTCCCGTCCATGAGCTCGGTGCCGCCGAAGATCCCGGAATGGCCCACCGGAACATCAGCTATCCAGCTCTGGGGGATGCCCATTCTGCCCCCGGCGTAAATTATGTCCCCTTTCTCTATGCCGTCGGCCAATGCCGCGCCCGGGGCGGCGGCGGAGGCCTTGCTGCCGGCCAGCGTTTCAAAAGCGGCGGCGCGCACCGCCGAAGCTTCGCTGGTATTTCCGGCCAGGGAGCTGAGGAACTTCTTCGCGTACCCGGAATTGGTCTTGCCGGCGCTGATAGCGATGTTTATTTTTACCACGTTGTCCGACTCGCCGAAGAATTTAAGAAGTTTCTGCGTGGCGGCGGGGTCGCCTATCTCGCCCAGCGCCCAGACGGAGTCTATGGCCTTTATGCGGGCCAGCATGCCGGCTTCGTAAGGCCCCATGGTGCTATAACTGGCCAGGTAATTCTCGATGAGCAGAAGCAGGTCTTTTACCGCGAACAGGTTCTTCGCCTCGCCGGCGGCCCGGATCGCGCAGCTCTGCACCGCGGGGTCGGCGTCGTTTATAACGTCCGCCAGGGACTTGGCTATGTATGTGTCGGCGCTGGCGCCCAGCGTGTTTATAGCCGTGCAGCGGGTCTCGGCGTCCTTGCCTGAGCGCACCACGTCGTTGAGCAGCGCCCTGGCGGCTTCCCTGTCCGCGGCTACCCGGGCCCGGACCTCTTCGGCCCGCGCGGGGTCTGTAAGTTCCGGAACGGATATTTTTTCGCCCGCTGAAGCGCAGGTAGAAAATGCAAAGGAGAAAAGGACCGCTGAAAGGATAGGGTGCCTGAAAATACCGTTCATCAATTCCCTCCGTATTCGCCGCTGTACGTATATAGTCTACAGCGCGGAGGGCAAAGTACAAGTTCCAACAGGGCAGGTCAGGGGAAGTAAAGTAACCAGGGCCGTATAGGCCTTTCGGACCGGGTCAGCGGACCCCGGTCAGGCCAGCACCCAGCCCAGCAGTATGGAAACCCCGATAAAAAGCAGGGCGTCGAGTATGCCGGCCGCCCGGTTGGGCGGGGTTTTTTTGAAGATCTCGCCGTTGAACGTGGCTTTGGGGAAAAGCCAGGCGTCGGCCAGCCAGCGCGCGCCCAGCAGGGCGGCGAAACCGAAAACGAAATAGCCGGCGCTCTCCAGCCCGCTCCTGGCCCAGCCCAGGAAAGGCCCGGAAATGGCCGCGCGCACCACGTTGCCGAAAGCTATCATCCCCCCCGCCATGCTCAGCGCGGCCGGGAAATTGCCGTCCAGGCTGGCCGGCATGTTCAGGCTGAATATTTTCAGGTAGGCCGTGAGCGCCAGCCACAGAAAGATCTGGCCCAGCAGCCAGAAACAGAGCATGATACCGGGGCCGCCGGAGTCGCCCCACGACGCGCCCATTATCATCAGGCCCAGCGCTATATAATGCGCGCCCTCGGCCAGCCCGGCGCCGGCGTCGCCGGCTTTTATCCCCGCGGCCAGCTTCCACCTGGCCAGGTAGGTTTTCTCGGCGATAAGCACCGAAAGGTTCAACAGCAGCACCGCCAGCAGCCCGAAAACAAAAGCCTCGGCCAGGCCCAGCGCCAAAGAATCCGAAGCCCAGGAGATGGGCCCGCCGAGGCTCAGCAGCACCGCCAGGTAATAGGCGCCAGAGCTCAGCGCCAGCGCGTCGCCGCCGCCGGAAATTATGCCGGCGTCGGTATTCTTCCATTGCGGGATCCGGGCCCTTATCGTTTTACCCAGGTAGCACAGCGCCACCCCGATAACTATATACCCGGCGGCTTTGACCAGCGAAAGGGCAAATTCAAACATTGCAGACTCCTTTTTCCCGCTTCGAAAGAGTATCCACCAGCAGGCGCGCCAGGCGCGGGTAGAAATACAGGTCGCGCGCCCCGCAGGTAACGGCCCGGCGGCCGCCGAAACGCAGCTTGAACTGCGTGAACCTGGAATAAGCGTGCTGCGGCTGGCCCTCCGGCGCTATGCCGTAGAAATCGTATACCCGGCAGCCCAGGGCGCGCCCGTCGCGCATTATCTTCCAGTGCAGGGCGTAAGGCGCCATGGCCGAGCGCAGGAACGGGGCGCTGGCCCCGTACAGGTAGGTGGCTTTGCCGCCGTAGAACACGGCCACCGCGGCGGCCAGCGTCATGCCTTTATACCGGGCGAAATAAAGTTTTGCCGCGCCGGACGGGCCCAGCTTTTCCAGCAGCCCGGCGAAAAAGGACAGCGGCTCGCCGTTAAAGCCGTGGCGGGCGCTGGTAAGCTCGAAAAGCCCGTAGAAATCCTCCAGCCCTTCCGCGCCGGCGGCGGCGTCCACTTCCACGCCCTTGCGCAGCGCCAGCCGCACGTTATAGCGGCCCTTGGGCTGCATGGCGGCAAGAAGCTCGTCGTCGGAGCCGGAAATATCCGTCAGCAGCGTGGGGGTGGGCGCCAGGTCCAGCGGCGCGCGCGGGAATTTTTCCAGGCAGGCGGGCAGCGCGCCCTCCAGCAGCGGCTCCAGCCTGGCCAGCGGCGCGCCCGAGCTGCCGGCGGCTTCGGCCAGCCGGGTCTTGAGCAATTCAAGGCACTGCGCGGCTTTAAGGGGTTCGCCCCAGGGCAGCACCGGGCCGTGCGGCAGTTGCAGCGGCGAAAGCCCGGACTCCACGGAATAGACCAGCGCGCCGCCCTCAAGTTCCCCGCCGTCGAAGATGCCGAGCCGCAGCACTGACTGCCCCTGGGCGGCCTTGAACTCGGACCAGGCCCAGCTCTGCATGAAGCCGCTCCCGGGGCTGCGCTTTACCAGCGCCTCCCAGGCGGGCCTATCTTCCGGAGATAAAGTTCTGATAAACATCTTCTTTGACTTCCCCCAGCAGCCGCGCCGGGTTCCCGGCGGGCAGCATCGGCCCTTTGCTGACCAGCAGGGCCCGCATGAAAGCGGTCAGGTCGGGGCCGGGCCGCAGCTGGACGGCGTCCTCGTAGACGGGCAGCGCCGGCATCTGGCAGCTCACCAGGTCGCCGTCCTCGCGCAGGAACACCACCGCGCCGGTATCCAGGGAAACGTATACCCCGGGCGCCAGCTTCACGAAATTCACCGGCACCCTTACGTCGCCGGGAGCCTTGCCCAGTTTGCCGGCGGCATTGTCCAGCGCCGCTTTTATAGCCTGCATGTTCAGCATTTCCTGCGTTTCGCTTTTGATCGGCGGCAGTATAACTCCGGCGGGGGCGGCCCAGGCCAGCCACTTGCTGTGGCCGGCCAAAGCTTTTTCCAGCGCTTTGCGCTGCAGCTCGATATTGTAGGCCAGGGCGCCGTAAGTTTCGGGGTCGGGCCGGAACCTGAACAGCGGCTCGGGCGAGTTATCCTTCAGCAGCACGTAACTGTCGGCCTCCAGCTTGTAAGCGTAGGGCTGCGGGGCCAGCACCATGAACGCGCTGCCGCCGGCGGTCAGGCGGAGATTGTCGGTAAGCGCGTAAAAAGACTGTTCGGTCTTAAGCCCTTGCGCCGGTCCGCCGGCGGCGGCCGGGTCCCTGTAGGTGAAGCTTTTCTGCGGATACATTTTCCCGGCGCTGTCCGGCACCAGCCCGTGGTACATGCCCGGGAACTGGAAAGCCAGCCCGTGGAACAGCGAAGCCGATTTATTGGAGATGAAAACTATATCCACGTCGCCGCCGCCGCCGGAGGAATAACCCTTGGCGAAAGCGTTGTCCGGGTAGGCCATGTTTATCACTATCAGCAGTATGCCCAGCGCCGCCAGCACCCGGTAAACCCGCTGCGCGCGGCTGCCGGCGCCGGAGAACAGCGAGGGCAGTTCCGCCCTGAACTCGTCCAGCTCGCCGCTGAGCCTGGCCGCGGCCTTGCCCGAGAGCCTGCCCGCCTCGGCCAGCAGCTGGTCCCAGTCGAAAGCGGCGAGCATGGCGGCCAGGCTGTCCTCCCAGGCCGCCAGAGTTTCCGCGCTCCAGAGCGCGGGGTCGGCGGGGAAGCCGCCGCCGGGCAGCGCGCGGTTGGAGCGGCTGAAAAAATCGAGGCTTTCGCCGCCGCCCGCGGCCGGACCCGGCATGTTCAGCAGCGCCAGCAGGTCCGACGGCTTTTTCACGGAAGCGGCTATGCCCGCCCCGAACAGGGCCGACGCCCGGCCGAAGCGCATACCTTCGCGCAGCTTTTCCGGCGTAAGAAAGCCGGCCGGCACGGGGATGCGCAGGGAGCCCAGTTCCATGGGCGTGATGGCGCGCGGCGAGGAGAAGAAAAAGCCCCAGCGGCCGTAGCCGTGCGCCGAGAACGACGGGATGGCGGCGGACAGCGGCTTGGGATACAGCCCGGCCGCGCGCAAAGTTTTATAGACGGCCCAGTAGGCCGGCGAGAATTTTTCCGGCGACACCGCGTTCAGCGCGAAGACGCCGCGCCTTGAAAGCACGCCGCCGATCTTCCCGAAAAAATCCTCCGTGAACAGCGAACAGCCCGCCAGGTCGCCGGGGAACGTAAAATCCGCCAGCACGATGTCGTACTTGCGCCGCGCGCTTTGCAGGAAGCTTGCCGCGTCCGTGCAGGTGACTTTCACCCGGGGGTCGGCCAGCGACCCGGCGTTATAGCCGGCAAAAGCCGTGCGCCCGAGCTCCAGCACGCCGGGGTCGAAATCCACCAGGTCGGCCGAGGCCACTTCTTTGAATTTCAGGACCTCGCGCAGCGCCAGGCCGTCGCCCCCGCCCAGGATGAGCGCCGCCAGCGGCCGCTTGAACCGGACCGCCGCCAGGGAGGCCGTCGGCAGCGCCAGGGATTCGTGATAGATCCCCTCGTCGCGCGTGTCGAACTGCAGGCTCCCGTCTATGTAGAAGGCCAGGGAACCGTTACGCTCTATCGTTTTAAGTTCAGCCATTTGCGGAAGTCCCCTCGGTAAAAAAGCTTATCAGCCCGCATACGCCCGCAACCGCCAGCGGCAGCACTATGGCCGCGGCCACCTGGTAAAAAGCCCTTGGCCCGGGGGCGTAAATAAGGTATTCCAGGAAACTGTAGGTCCAGACCGCGGGCAGCACCCCGAAAATAGCCGTACGGTAGTACCGGCCGCTGTCCTGCGCCGGGAACTTTGCGGCCATAAGCCTGGGCAGCGCGGCGGACAGTACGGCGCAGGCCGCGGCGATATACCAGAACGAAACCCCGAAGCCCTTTAACCAGACCAGCGCTGTCATGGCCGCCCAGATCAGGGCGGAAGAGAACCACAGCCACAGCGGGGGGCGCAGCAGGACCATCAGTATCGCCAGGCAGACCGCCGGCCCGAAAGAAAGATAATAATCCATCGGCACGCCGATGATAAGGAAGAAAAAGCCGCTCATGCCGATCATGGTGAATGCGCTCTTCACCTCTTCGCCCGGCTTTATTTCCAGCTGGCCGTCGCCGCCGGAGGAGGCGCGGCGGGGCGAGACCCTGACCTTTTTATCCAGCACCTCGAAGGCGGACGGCTCCACCACTCTCCCGTCGTAGGCCTCGGGGTAGTCCCGGTCCTCTTCTTTCCAGATCTCGATGGCCAGGTTCGTGCGCCTGTCGGTGGTATAGTAGTCCCAGGTGACCTTGGTCACCGTTTCGCCCTCGTCGTCCTCGGCCCTGCCGGAGGTTTCGCCGTCGAAGGTAAGGTATTCGTTCGAGAATTTTACCGTGGAGGGAGGGCCGGCCGGCATTTCGAGCTCCGTGAACGCGCGCCAGACCCCGGGAATTATCTCATAGGTCACGCCCTGCAGGGAGGTCTGGTGCGTGAACACCCAGATCACCTTGCTGCCCTCGGGTTTTTTCTCTTCGGTCCTGAGCAGGTAGGCTTCCACGGAGGCGGAATTGCGCAGCGTCCACTGCTGTTCAACGTAGGCGTCGGACTGCTTGCAGACGTCCTTTTCAACTACGTTCCATTCGGTGCCTTTGTAGCGCAGCACGTTCCCTGCCGCTATCTCGTCAAGTTTGCAGGTCCCTTCCATGGTTTTAGTTTATCAAAAATACGCCCGGTTTTAATACGCGGCGCGGCAGATAAAAAAGCCCGTTCGGCAACGGGCTTTTTAACCACGGGCGGCGGCGCCGTTATTTTGGGGGGGCGCCTACCACGCAGACGCTGGTGTTGGCCCGGCCGTGCGCCAGCACCGCGTCGAAGATCTTCCTGGAGTCTGCCCTGGAGGTGCGGACGCAGCCGTGCGAAGCCGGCTGGCCGAGCAGGTTCTCCGATTCGGTGGCGTGGATGGCGATGTTGCCGTTGAAGAACACCGCGTTGGGCATCGGGGCGTTGTTATAAAGACTGGAATGGTGCATGCTTTCCATAAAATCGGGCTTGAAGCACTGGCCGCTGCCGGGGGTCCGGTGGCCCGCCTTGCCGGAGGAGATCTTGTACGCCGCTTTAAGCTCGGGGGAAGCTATCGTGACCCGCTGCGCGGTAAGGTCCACCGTGATGCGCACGGCCGCCAGGGCGGCTATTTCGTTGGAGATGCGCACGCGCGAAGGGGCTTCCAGCCCGAACGCCAGGCTTACCTCTTCCGGGGTGCGCTCGTCTATGAACCTGTCGGGGTCGGCGGCGGCTTCGGCGCGCAGCTGCTCCACCGCCTTAACGGAAGGGCCGGCAGGCTGCGGCCGGCTTGCGGCGGGCAGGCTGTTCAGGACGGCGTCCTTGTCGAGCCCCGGCAGGTCGAAAGCCAGGGCGTTGGCTGTTATCAGGGTTAGTATCGCGGCTGCGGCGCTAAAATTCCTCATTGAGCTTTCTCCTTGTGATCCAACGGGAATTCGTTCCGTTGACCAAGTATAATTAAATCAAAAAAGCCGGCTGCCTCTTATGAGCCGTAAGTCCCGCTGAATCTATTCTTTCAGCCTATCCCTGGCTGGGTCCTTTATCCTTGCGCCTGAGGACCGGCGCGCGGTTTTTGGTATCATATTCCGGGAAAGAAAGGTGCTGTTCATGCCGGCTACGAGATGAAGATCATATTAAGAGCCTCCGCCGTTCTGCTGGTAGTCGCCCTGGCCGTACTTCTGGCGGCCTTCGCGGCGGAAGGGGCGTACCGGCAGGTGCTGCGCCGCCGCGCCAGCCGAGCCGCCGGGCCCGGAGCATTCGAGCTTTACGCCGTGGGCGAATCCTCCATGAAGGGGCTGCCATTCGGCAAATCGGCGCCGGACGTAGCCGGGGAAATGCTCGGCGGCGTGCTGGCCGGCCGGCCCCTGCGCGTGATAAACCTGGCCGAAGGCGGCAACTCCGTCTATCCCCAGGCCATAAAAGCCATACGCACGCTTAAATACAGGGACAAAAGCGCACCCGCCGCCGTGCTGATCTACGCCGGGCACAGCGAGCAGATGAACGCGGGAATGCGCTGCTCGCGCGCGCTCCGCCTGTACGAAGCGTTCAAAGAGCATGCGCTTATTCATTCGCTGCTTTTCAGCAAGGTGGTCCTGCGCGCGGAGAATTATTTCTCTTTCCACGGCGTCAGGGACCTGGCCCATTATGAGTTTTACCTGCGGGCGGTGCTCGATGCCGCCAGGGAGGCCGGGGCCGTCCCGGTTCTCGCTACCCTGCCGAGCAACCTGTGCGGCGCCGAGCCCGGCGGCGCGCAAGCCTCTCCCGAGCTGGCCGCAAGCGTCGGCCTCGAACTTCGCGGAAAATACGCCGAGGCCCTTGCCCGGTATGCCGGCCTGCTGAACCGCCCCGCGGCTGTCAACGACAGCTATCTCCGGCCGTACCTGGAATACCGCGCCGGGCGCTGCCTGCAGGCCCTGGGCAGGCCGGAAGCCGGGGCGCACCTGCTTACGGCGCTGGAAACCGACCCGCTGCAATTCCGGGCCAGGCCTTCGCAGAACGCGCTGATACGCGGCCTGGCCGCTGACTATCCGGCGCAGCTGGTGGACGCGGAAAAGCTCTTCGCGCGGCATTCTCCGGGCGGGCTGCCGGGCTCCGGTCTTTTTGTGGACCTGATGCATCCCGACGAAACCGGCTATCTGCTGCTGGCCCGCGCTTTCGCCGAAAAGCTGGCGGAGCTGTTCCACGACAAGCTGCGCAAAGAGATCAGGGACCCCTCTGTTTTCTTCGAGCCGCCTTTTTCAAATTTCACCGTGAGCGGCCGCGCGCTGAAAAAGACGGAAGCCTACACCCTGGCCGGCACGTACCTGCTGTGGTTCGCCGGCGGTTCCGCGCCCCTGCCCGACCAGCTGGCGCTGGCGGAAAGGAATTTCAGCAAAGCCATTGCCGCCGCCCCGGGCAACACGCTGGCGCGCACGGGACTGCGGATAGTTCGGATCTCGAAGAAGAACGGGCAGGCCGCGCCGGCGGAAGTGGCCGCCTGGTTCAGGAGCCAGCGCCCGGTGTTCGAGCGCCTGCAGCCGCTTACGGAAGAAGAACTGGGTTCGGCGGACGCTTTTCTGCGCAAGTGGGAATAGCCGAAGCCGAAGATCCGCCCCGGGACCGTTTCAGTCTTTGATGGGGCCGAAGCGGGCTTCGTAATTTTTTATGTTCTCGCGCAGGGCCGCGCAAAAGCGCTTGGCGTGAATATCGCTGGAGATAATGCGCGCCAGAACGGTGGAGTTGGGCCGGCCGGGAGCAAGAAAAGCGAAGTTGAACACGAATTCGGTCTCGGTATTGGAAACCACGGCCAGATTGGAGTAAACGCCCTGGGCGGTATTCTCGTCCGCCTCTATCAGGACCTGCGCCGGCGGCGCAGGCACCGTTCTTACCTTCGGAAAAATACGGACCTGCTTATGGTTCTTGTCCCACTTGATGTATTCCCGGTTTTTCTTTGAGAATTTTAAAGGCTTCATCCTGACTAAAGTTTACAAAATTCTACGCCGGGATGAATAACCGGCGCGCTTTTATTATAATGGAAGAATGGACTCACGCAAGGCGGTAACGCTCAAGCTCTGGAACAGGCTGATGGCCAGCGCCCGGCGCAGGCAGCTGTTCCCGGACGGCGCCGCCGTGCTGCTGGCGGTCTCCGGCGGGCCGGATTCAGTGGTGATGCTGGATTTTTTCGCCGGGCAGGCGCGGGCGCACCGGCTGCGGCTGTACGTGTGCCATATAAACCATAAGCTGCGCGGCGCGGCCGCCGACGCCGACGCGGCGTTCGTGCGCAAGCTGGGCGCTCAGTACGGCATCGAGACCTTCATACTTTCCGCCGACGTAAAAAAGCTGGCCGCGAAGGCCGGCACCGGCATAGAGCAGGCGGCCAGGACCGCGCGCTACCGGCTGCTTTCGGCCGCGGCGCTGAAAAAGCGCTGCGCGTACGTGGCCACGGCGCACCATTCCGACGACCACGCCGAAACCATCCTGTTGAATTTGCTGCGGGGAACCGAGCCCCGGGGACTGCTGGGCATTCCCGCCGAGCGGGAGCTGTGCCGGCGCGGGAAATTCAAGGTAAGACTTATACGGCCCATGCTGGCGGTTTCAAGGCGGGAGATAGAGGTTTATATAAAGGTTAACGGCCTGCTCTCGCGCAGGGACCATACCAACGAGGACGAGCACTACCGCCGCAACTGGATAAGAAAAACTCTGCTGCCGCTGCTCGAAACCAAACAGCCGCGCCTGCGCGAACACCTGGCCGACCTCTCGGCTAAACTCTCAAAACTGCTGTAACCGGGCCCCTGCCGGTACGCTCAAGGCTGGGCGCCAACGTTGTGGCTCTGCACTTCCGTGTAGGCCGGCTTTACCGAATAATCAGAAAACCTGAGCAAACCCGATTTTTCGTGGTCCATGTTCAAAGCCGGATCATATTCTACCAGCTGGAAATAGTAAGCCTCGGTCAGGCGGAGCGCCGGCAGCATCCGCAGGAAAGCGTCTACTTTCTCCGCGTGGAACGCGTCAGTTTGAGATTCATATAGTTTATTCGGGCCGCCGACCTCCGAGGCGAGCACCGGGATGCCCGGGGCCATCGCGTCAAGCGTATCGCGCAAGTCCGGCCAGGATTCCACGTTATCATACAGATGGACGTCTATGATGTCGTAACTCGCGCCCGAAACTATGGCGGCGGTCCTGCTTAGAACGCTTTGCTGCAGAGCTTCGGCGCAGAACGCCGGCAGGTCAGCTTCCGCTATCAGCGCGCCGTTGCTGCGCCTGGTCGGGATATAGGTTTTCCCCTGCGTGCACACGGCATAGACCTGAGGAACGCCCGTAGGCATTCCGGCCAGCACCACCGGCAGCGCCGGCGCCGCCGCTTTGACCGCCGTGTAAAAAGCGTTGGCTGACTGGATGAATTCGCTGTCGGTGCCGACGTACCAGTAAGAGGTGTACACCTCGCTGCCGAATTGAATTTTCGCGATCTTTCCGGGATATCTCAGTACCAGCGCAGTTATATAGCTCTTGAACACGTCGAGATCGTTGAAAACGCAGGTTCTGGCATTGCTGGTCCCGCAGCGCCAGGTAGGCCCAAACGCTTCTATGGTCAGCATGATCTTTATCCCGGCGTTGTAAAAAGCGTTGATGCGCTGGTCCAGCGGGTCCCAGTTCCACACGCCGGCCGAGGTTTCGCGGTATTTCCAGTTCTCCGAGAACCGCACGATGGGAGAATGAAGGGCCTGCAGGTGCTGCACCGAAAACACAAGCTGGGTGATGCCAAGGCCCGGCATAACGGAAGTCCCGACCAAGGGGAAAGAAATTCCGAGCGGGGGAGTGGCAACGGCGGCGGTGCTCTGCGCCGAACAGTTGCCCGCGAGGTCGCAGGCGCTGACCTTGTAATAATATGCCGTTTCAGCCCCAAGACTAGCGTCGTTATAAGTGGTGGCGGCCGGCGCGGCTATGGGCGAAACGCCGCCATTCCTGTAGATCTTATAACCCGTTACACCGACATTATCGGAGGAGGCGGTCCAGGCCAGGTCGATCTGGCTGCTGCTCACCGCCACCGCCGTGAGGTTGGCGGGAATGGCAGGCGCCTGCGTATCCGCGGACGGCGGGGGCGGGCTATCGGCCGTATGGTTGCGGACCACTTTCCCGTTAACCGTATCCACTTTCTTCCTGGCCGCCTGTATAAGGCCTACGCTGAGCCCCGCGTGGGCGGCCGGCACGGCCAGGGCGATAAAAATGCAGACAAGGATTTTTTTCATGCGCTCTATCTTACTTGAAATGCCAATATAGCCCCAGGTTCAGAACGTACTCTATTCCGCTGGCGGCTTCCGGGAATTTATCGTCCTCTAAATTTAAATACATGGGCCCAAGGTCCACAAGCAGTCCTATATGCCTGGTCAGGAAAACTTCGCCGCCCACGAAAGCTCCGGCGGCTATTCCCGCGCCCTTACTGTCCGCCGCCTTGTACGTCAGGCTATCCGCCTCGATGCCGAAAAACAACCGCGGGTTCGCGGCCTTAGTGAAGTAGCGGTAATACCTTGGCCCGAGGGCCAGAACCCCGGAGCCGGCTTGCGCCCTTAACTCCCAGGCGCTTTTGCCGCTCGTTATGTATTTCAGGGCCACCCCCGGATACAGGCCCCCCAAAGCCCAGTTCCCCTGCGTTCCGGCCCGGCCGCTTTCGCATAAAAAAAACATCAGCGCGGGAAAAAAGATAAGTTTAAAACAGAGGTACCGGCCCCTGGCCGGATAGACGCCGGAAGCGGAGGTTCGGTTCACCCGGTCACCGCCTCCATTACTACCGCGGCCGGCCGTTCCTTGCCGAACTCCCCCTCCCATTTGGCTATGACCACTGTGGCTAGGCAGTTCCCCGCCACATTCACGGAGGTCCGGGCCATGTCCATCAGCTCGTCTATGCCGAGTATTATGAAGATAGGTTCCACCGGCAGGTTGAACGAGGCCGCCGTTGCGAGCAGTATCACCAGCGTGGCGCGCGGCACGCCGGCCACGCCTTTGCTGGTGAGCATCAGCGTGAACACCATGGCCAGCTGGGACCCCCAGCTCATATCTATCCCGGCCGCCTGCGCCACGAACACCGAGGCCAGCGATAGATAAAGCGTACTGCCGTCGAGGTTGAAGCTGTAGCCGGTGGGCATCACGAAAGCCACTATCTGGCGCGGCACGCCGATAGCTTCCATGGCCTCCATGGCCCGGGGCAGCGCCGCCTCGGAGCTGGTGGTGGCGAAAGCTATGGAAACCGGTTCCAGGATGGCCTTCAGGAATTTCCTGAGCGGCACTTTCGCCAGCAGCGCCACCGGCAGCAGCACCAGCAGCAGGAAAGCCGTCAGCGCGGCGTAAAGCGTGGCCAGCAGTTTGAACAGGTTCACCAGGATGCCCAGCCCCATATGCCCCACTGTATAGGCTATGGCCGCCCCCACGCCTATCGGGGCGAACATCATTACGATATTGGTGAATTTAAACATCACCTCCGAAAGGCTGGAGCAGAAAGCCAGCATCGGCCTGCGTTTTTCCTCCGGCAGCATGGCCAGCGCTATGCCGAAAAGTATGCTGAACACCACCACCTGCAGCACCTGCCCGTCAGCCACTGATTTGGCCGCGTTCTCGGGAAAAACATGCAGTATCACGTCGGAGATGTTTTGCTTCGGGACCTGCGCCACCTGGGAAGTGTCCGTGACCGGCGGCAGCGTTATGCCCACGCCCGCCTTGCTGAGGTTGATGGCGGCCAGGCCGATGAACAGCGCGAGCGTAGTGACCACCTCGAAATAGATCAGGGCCTTTATGCCCATTCTGCCCACCTGCTTAAGGCTGGAATGCCCGGCTATGCCGGTTACCAGCGTGGCGAAGATGAGCGGGGCGATGATGGTCTTGATCAGCCGCAGGAAGATCAGGCTGAGCAGCTTCATGTGCCCCGCTGCGGCGGGGAAATCGAAGCCCAGCTCGGCCCCGGCGGCCATGGCCACGAAGATCCAGGTGGTCAGCGATCTTTTTATCAGCGCGTACCAGACCAGCCCCGCCACTACGGCCCACCTGGAGACCAGCAGCACCTCGGGCGGGACAGCGGCCGGGCCGGATTTGTCCAGCACAAAAAGGAAGGAAGCGATGAACGCCAGCAGCGCGGCCGGCAGGATGTCTTTTTTCTTAATGTCAGTGGTCATAGTTCCGGGCGCCCGTCAGCTCCAGCTGTGATGCAGGTCCACGAACCCGTCGTCGGGCAAAAGCCGGAAGTGGGCCGGCCTGTCTTCGTAGCGCACCGTCCCGTCCGCGTTCGTCACCACGAACTTGTAGGCGATGGTCCGCCCCGCGCTGGCCTTGATGGCCAGGTCGCCCAGCCAGAGATTGTCGTTGATGTATTCCAGCGGCACGGCTTTTTTAACGTCCCAGCCGCCCAGCTCGGGGCAGTTGCCGGTAACTTTCACGTTCTGGCCGTAAGAGCTCTTGAAGCCGTTGAGCAGAAAGGTCAGTTCCAGGCCCGCCGGAGGCAGCAGCGGCTGGCTGTAGGAAACCACGAAAGAAGTGTCCTGCGGCAATACCAGGTTATCGAGACGGCCGTCCTTTACCGTCACGGCCCTGTCCGAAAGAACGTCCTTGTACACGCCGTCCGGCAGTTCCAGCGCTTCAAGGCCCAGCGAGGTTTCAGGCCCGCGGTTGAAGACGGCCAGGCAGCAGCTGCCGCCGAAAACGCGCGTAAAGGCGTAGACGTCGGGGGTCAGGAGCTTCGTGCGCTGGCTGCCGTGCTGCACGGCCACGTTCTCCCGGCGCACTTTGGCGAGCTTTTTAATAAGGCGGAAAGCCGGGGTGCCGGTGTCCCAGCTCTCCATCATCGGGCGGTTGTAGGGATCGGCCCCGCCGTTGGTATCGTTGTGCAGGTACTGCTCGGTGCCGTAATAAACGCAGGGGATGCCGCGGCAGACCAGTATCAGCGCCAGCGCCATTTCCATGCGGGCGGCGGTAGCCCCCGTTGACATGAAGCGCGGCATATCATGATTGTCAATGAAAGTCACCAGGTGGCGGCTGTCCTCGAACAGCGCGTCTTTGCCGAACACGCCGTCCACCAGCCCGAAGCCGCCGTCCGCGCCGCGCGCGAGGCAGTCCTCCAGCGCGCGCTGCAGCGAGAAATCCAGTATGCCCATGCCGCTGCGGTTGGCGAAGTTCACGGACAGCTCGTCGTTGCAGCCGCCCATGAACCATTCGCCGAAGATAAAAAGCCCGGGGCGGTGCAGCAGCATGTCGGACACGAATTCCTGCCAGAACCAGTTGGGCATGTGCTTTACGGTGTCCACGCGGAAAGCGTCCACGCCCTTGTCCAGCCAGAGCTTCATCACGTCTTTTATGTAAGTGCGGTAGCCGATATGGGACTCGTTGAAATCCGCCAGGCCGCACAGTTCATTGGTCTCCACCTGGGCTTTATTGTTCCAATCGCTGACCCCGCCGCCGCGGTGGTACCAGCCCAGCGTGTCGTTGTCGTAGGAGGTCAGCAGCTTGCCGTCGTCGTAAAGCGCGCCCTTTTCGGGGGTGCCGCCGGCGTCCACCCGCTGGCTGGGGCTGGAATGGTTGCACACAATGTCGAGCACCAGGCGCATGTCCTTCTTGTGCATCGTATTGGTAAGGCGGTCAAGGATGGTATCGTCGGAGGCAAAGACCCTTATGTCTTCCGGGGCGGAAACCAGGTGCTCGTCCAGTCTTTTAAAATCCTTGGCCCAGTAGCCGTGATAGGCGGCTATGCCGCGGCCTTCCACGTCCACCAGCCCGTCGGCCTGGTCGAACAGCGGGGTAAGCCAGACGGAGGAGCAGCCCAGCTCTTTTATGTAATCCAGTTTTGCCATTATCCCGGCCAGGTCCCCGCCCCAGTACTTGTACCAGTCGGTGTGCGAGGCGTCGAAAGCCTCGGCGTTGCGGCCGTTGTCGTTGGAGGGATCGCTGTTGAAGAACCTGTCCACCACCGCGAAGTAGATAACGCTGTCGTTGAAAGGGCGCATGTTGTTTTATCCTTACCCGCGCTGCGTCAGAATTTAAGGGGGGCGCCGCCGGGGTGGTCGTTATCCCCGAACAGCGGCGTGTTCACCAGGTCGTCCATTACGGTCTTCAGCACGGCCAGGCTGAACGGTTTTTTCAGGAAGCGGAGCCTGGAGTCCTTCGCGGCGGCGGCGGCCCCTTTCTCCATCTCTATACCGCTCCAGAGTATGAACGGTACGGCGGCGTACGCCGGCAGCTCGCGGGTCTTCCTGTAAAGCTCTATCCCGTCGAACACCGGCAGATTTATATCCGAAACAAGAAGGTCGGCGGTGTTCTCCGTTATTTTGCTCAGGAACTCGGCCCCGTTCACGGCCAGCAGCACGGTGTGGCCCAGGTATTCGAGGTGCGGCACCAGCATGGCGAGCAGGTTCTGGTCGTCGTCGGCTATCACTATTTTCATATTCCTCCCTTCATACCCGGGCCGCGCGCCGAATCTATGAGCGCCTGCGGATAACCGATGGGCAGCACCTTCACCCTGCCCGCCGCCGGCCGCGCCAGCGGAGCCAGCAGCCCCGTCTTGGCGAAACCCAGCGTAAGCGTCAGCCTGGCCGTTATGAAAACTTCACCGTGCAGGCCGGTATCCGGGTCCAGCCCGGACGGCAGGTCCACCGCTATCACCGGGCGCCCGCTCCCGTTCATGCGCTGTATGGCGCCGCGCACGGGTTCGGCGGGCTCCCCCGCGGCGCTCACGCCCAGCAAAGCGTCCAGCAGCAGGTCGGCGGCGGAGAGTTCCGCCGGCAAAACTTCCGGCCGGTACGCGAACACCGGCACCCCGGCCTCTTCCGCGGCCAGCAGGTTGGCGGCAACAAGTCCGGGATAGCCCGGGCCCGCGGGCGGCAGGATAAAAACTTTTACGCTCGCGCCGGCGCGGATAAGATAGCGCGCGGCCACCAGGCCGTCGCCGCCGTTATTCCCCCTGCCGCAGCAGACCGCAACGTTAAGCCCGGCCGGCTTTTTGCACAGCTCTTCGGCGGCGAATTTAAGGGTTTCCGCGGCTACAGCGCGGCCGGCGTTCTCCATCAGCTGCAGGGAAGGAATGCCGTAGGCAAGCGTTGCTTCGGCGTCCAGGCGCTTCATTTCCCCCGCCGTGAGCACCGGCAGCCCGTCGTATACTTTTACCTGGGGTGGTTTTGCCATTTGCTTGCGGCCCGCGGCTCAGATGACCAGCCACACCAGCCAGGCTATGGAATAGATGAAGCCGAAGAAAGCCAGGCCCATGAAAGCGGCGTAAGGCAGGCCCACCGACAGCGCGGCCTTGTTCGAGGACACGGGGTAGAGCCTGCGCACCAGCATCACCCGCGCGTACAGGACCGCCGCGAAGCACAGGCAGAAGCCGAAGAACGCGTTCAGGTAGTCCAGTTTCGCGAAAAATCCCGCCGGCACCAGCAGCGTCAGCAGGAAGTCCGAGTAGCCGAAGGCCAGGAACAGCCTGGAGGCGCTGCCTTTTACGCCGGTGAGCTCCATGAACAGATGCATTATGGCGGCGAACAGGAAATTCGCGGCCAGCACGAAGAACAGCACCATCATAAAGGACATCACGCCCGGAGGCACGGCCGAGAGCATGCGCAGGAACGTGAAAAAGCCCAGCGTCCCCAGCACGTAGCCCAGCAGGCCCGTCTGGCCGAAGTTCGCGGGCAGCCGGCTGTCCGCGAGCATTTCCGGCCGGTCTATCACCGCTTCCAAGGTATTAAAATTATCCATTGTTCTCCTCCCGGACCGCCGCCGCCAGGCGCGCGGAAAAAGCTCTCACCGGCCGTACCAGCGGTATTCCAGGCGCGGGCCCAGCTCCAGCGCGTCGGTCACGGCCTTGGTGCCGAACAGCTGCAGCTTGCTGTCCATCAGCGACATCAGGTTCTCGAAAGGGTCGGCGTCGGTGAGTACGCGCGGGTTCTTGCCTATCTTGCCCAGTTCGCCGGCGGCGTCCAGCGCGTCGCGCAGGTCGCCCAGCTTGTCCACCAGGTGATTGCCCAGCGCCTGGCGCCCGGTGTAGATGCGGCCGTCGGCCAGCTTCTTCACCTCTTCCAGCGGCATCTGCCTGCCGTCGGCCACGGCCGCCACGAACTGCTCGTAGGAATCGTCTATCATGCCCTGCAGGATCTTGCGCTCTTCCGGGGTCATGTCGCGGGTGGGCGAGCCGATATCCTTGAACTTGCCGGATTTGATGGCCTCGTTCTTCATGCCCACTTTCTTCATCAGGCCCTCGAAATTGCTCACGCTGAAAATAACGCCGATGGAGCCGGTGATGGTACCCGGCTGCGCGACGATGAGGTCGCAGGCGGACGCCACGTAGTAGCCGCCGCTGGCCGACACGTCGCCGAAACGCGCTACGAAAGGTTTCTTCGTCTCGCGCTTGGCGCGCAGTATCGCGGAGTAGATCTCCTGCACCGCGCCCACGGAGCCGCCCGGGGTATTAATGTCCAGCAGTATGGCCTTCACCTCTTTTTTCTCGGACATGGCCCTGATGCGCTTGGCTATCTGCTGGCTGCCGTGCTCCCAGGACCTGGAAGAGGAGCCCTGCGTGATCACGCCGTAAAGCGGGATCACTGCCACGGCGTCCTTCTTGCTCTGCACCAGGCCGGTAAATTTAGAAAGGTCCATGTCGCCGGGTTTAACCTTGCGGGCGGCGTCGGCCTTCGAGATCACGGCCGCGGCCGCGAACAGCGACAGCGCGTAAAGGGCGGCCACCACCTTCAGCCAAAGCCGGGTATTCAGGCATACCGCCGGCGGGACGGGTACCGGGGCCGCCTCAAGTTTGGGCGCCGGCCCCGGCTGCTGTTCAGGAACCGGGTTGCTGCTGGTGTTCTCTTCCATTGTGTCCCTCCGTAATATCTTAGCCCGCGCAAACAACGCGCAAAAACCTGGATCACTGGCTTCTATATGGAATTCTACAATAAAAATAGGGAAACGCTACCGGCCGCGCCGCGCCGCGCGGAAATTCGCGCCGGCAACAACTGTATAATATAGGCATGAAGAAAAAAATATTGATCACCGCTTTCGAACCTTTTGCCGGCCGCAAGGCCAATCCCGCGCTGGAAGTGATGAAACTGCTCAGGCCCGGCGCGTTCCCGGGCTGCGAGCTGCGCAAAGCAAAACTCCCGGTGAGCGGCAAAGCCGTGGGCCGCAGGCTCGCGGCGCTGGCCGCGGCCGCCAGGCCGGACATAATTGTCTCCCTGGGACTGGCCGCCGGGGAAACTTCTGTGCGCGTGGAAAGGTTCGCGCTGAACATACAGGACTACGGCATCAAGGACAACTCGGGCTACCGGCCGGAGGGGAAAAGGATCAGGGCCGACGGCCCGGCCGCTTATTTCGTGAATTCCGACCCGCTGAAGACAGCGGCCGCCGTGCGCAGGGCGGGCGTGCCGGCCTATGTCAGCAACCACGCCGGCGCTTACGTCTGCAACCACCTTATGTACGAGGTCATGCACGCCATAACCGCCGGCGGACATAAGGCCCGGTTCGCGTTCATACACCTGCCGCTCACCACTGAAATGGCGGTACTGGAAAAACCCGGCCGGCAGGTCCCCCCGTCGCTGCCGCTGGCCCTGCTGGTAAAAGCCGCGGAGGCCGCGATAAAAGCGGTGATCGGGAAATAACTCCCTATTTCAGGAGAGCCGCGTACAGGGCCAGGTCGGCAGGCGAAAAACAGCAGAAAATAATTTCGCCTTTATAGCCGGTTCCCTGCACGAATCCGCGCGCCGTCCTTACGGCGATCTCCGCGGCTTCCCTGGCGGGATAGCCGTAAACTCCGGTACTGATGCACGGGAAAGCAACGGACTTAAAGCCTTTTTTCAGCGCTATCTCCAGCGAGCTGCGGTAGCAGCCGCTTAACAGCTCCGCCTCGCCGCGCCCGCCGCCGTGCCAGACCGGCCCGACGGCATGTATCACGTATTTAGCGGGCAGTTCATAGCCGCCGGTAAGCCTGGCCTCGCCGGTCCTGCAGCCGCCCAGCCCGCGGCATTCCGCCAGCAGCCCCGGCCCGGCCGCCCGGTGTATGGCGCCGTCCACGCCGCCGCCGCCCAGCAGCCTGGTATTGGCCGCGTTCACTATAGCGTCAACATCGAGCGCCGTGATATCCGCTATAACGGCTTTCATCCGTTTCAGTCGGAGGCCGGTTTCGGCGCCGCGCCGAGGCCGGTCTTTTTGCCGGTCTTCCCGTCCATGTACTTGAAAATGGCCTTGTCGTATTCCCGCAGGTCGCCGCTCTCGCGCAGGTCCTCTTCTTCCGTGATGTCCTTCTTTACTTTATCGCGCCAGTCCTTTTTTATTTTCGCGGCGCCGGCGTTTATTATCTCGCCGGATTCCACCCCCACCAGGCGGGCGTTAACCTCTATCTGGCGGCCGGGCAGGTCGGCCAGCGTGCCCAGGATCACCCAGTCCGCGCCCAGCATTTTCCCGATGCTTTTCACGGAATCCGCGTCTATGGCCCCCGAGCGCTGCAGCTTCAGCTCGCCGAACACCTTCTCTATCTCCTTGCGCTCCGTGACCCTGAACTTCTTGAGCTTCACCAGTTCGGTGGTGACCCTTTCGGAAACTATGTTCCCGTCCCGCGACACTCTTTCGTCGATGTAGTTAAAATTGGTGACGGCTATCTTTTTGTCCGCGCCTTCGCAGTTCTTCAGAAGTTCGCCGACCAGGGCTTTATAGACATTGGAAGCGGCGCCGTCCTTGGCGCCGGCGAAACCGGGGGCGAGCAGCAGCAGCAGCAGAGCCATTATCGTTTTCATTTGAACCGCTCCCTGACAGAGTTTTTCCGAAAAGAACAGTATAGTAAAAATCCCGCGGGCCTTCAGTTATCCCGGCCGCGCGCCGCGTTCCTTCGCAGGACCAGCTCCTTTAGCAGCTGCGGCAGAGCGCGGCGCAGCAGCAGCGTCAGCGTATACCCGGCCGAACCGGCCAGCGCGAACATATCGTCGAACTGGCCCGGGATGTTCAGGGGCAGCATCTCGTAAAGGAAGACCACGGCGGGGAACAGCAGCCAGCGTTTGTCCGTGGCGCAGCGTTTCGCCGCCGCCATGCAGACGCCCAGCAGCAAAGCCGCCCCCATAAAAGCGGGCGCCGAGAACAGGCCGGCCCCGAAGCTGAGTGGGACCAGCGCCGCCGACCACAGCACCGAGAAGACCAGCGGCAGCGCGGCGTCCGCGTAGCTGTAGGTTTTAATGACGAACAGGCTGACCAGCGCGGCGACAAAGAACACGGTAAAGACCACCGCGCCGGCCAGCACGCCTGCGCGCAGGTCCCCGGCCGCCCAGCCTATAATGAAGGCAAGCGCCGTGAAAGGGAAGGACAGCGCCCCTATGGCCAGCGTCCGCCACATAATTTCTCCTGCCGCTAAAAGCGAGAGCCCCCGTAGGCGGGGGCTCTTCACTCGGCACACAGGCCGGACTCGCTTGGGAGGGGCCGGGGGACCGCGGGCGCTCAAAACGCGCCAGGGGGCCGGACCGTCCGCCCGGGAACCGCGCCGCACAACGCTGGCCGCGGGAACCGGGAGCCCCGGGGGAACCGCCCCGCCTAGAGCGGGCTGCGGACCGGGGAACCGCGCCGGGGCCGGGGCAAACCCCCGAAGCCCAACCACACTTCGCCGCACCGCACCGAGACCAGCTCGACCGCACACTACTAACCGGCGCACACTAAAGAGATCAGTACTGCATATCGAGTATAACAGAGGGAATTTGACTTGTCAAGGCCCAGACACAGAACGAACAAAAACAGCCTGCCGCGCCGTCGCGGCCGCCGCCCCGCCACGTTGCGCGTGCGGCTTGGCTAAGGCTATAATAACACCTGTCTCGGCAGAACGCCGCGCGCATATGACCAACGCTAAAATAAACGAGCTGTTCGCCGAAGAGGAAAAGTCGGGCGAGCAGAAAGTCAACATCATCCGTCTGGCCGCTATCGCGGTTTTTTTCGCGGACGAGCTGGCAAATTACCATCTCCTGGGCGCCGTGGAACCGGGCATACACAGGCGCACCCTCTGGACGCTGGCGGGCTGGGAGCTCTTCGCTTTCGCCGCCTGGTTCCGGGTGAACCTCAGGGCGGATTACGCGCGGTGGATGAAATACGTCTCCACCGGCGTGGACGTGCTTTTCCTGACCTTCATAATAATAGCGCTGGAGGCCAACAGCGGCCCGCTGATCTCCCTCTATTATCTCCTGATAGCGCAGTCGGCGCTGCGCTACAGCAGGCGGGCCATCTTTACCGTCACCGGGCTTTCAGCGGCGGGCTACGCGGCGGTATGGTGGTTCTCGTTCGGGAACCCGGACGTACGGCCGGTCTCCACCTACGCGGCCGGCATACATATACTGGCCATGCTGGTGATGGGCATGATAGTGGGCTACGTGGTAAGGAAGCTGCGCGGGCTGGTGCATAAATTCGCGGACAGCCTGGTACGCAGGGAACTGGCCGAGAACGCGCTGCTGCGCTACGTTTCGCACCAGGTGGCGCGGCAGATACTGGACTCGCCCGACGGCGGCGCCATAATGCAGGCGGGCCGGCGCACGCACGTGGCCATTCTGTTCTCGGATATACGCGGCTTCACCCCGATGTCGGAGACAATGGAGCCGGAGAAGCTGCTTAAACTGCTCAACGCCTACTTCCGCCGCATGGTGGACATCGTGTTCAGGCACAACGGCACGCTGGATAAATTCGTGGGCGACGCGCTGATAGTGGTTTTCAACGACCCCTTCGACCAGCCCGACGCGGAAAAGCGCGCGGTGACCTGCGCCGCCGAGATGCAGCAGGAAATAGCGCGCTTCAACGCCGGGCAGGCCGCCGCCGGGGAAAAGACCCTGGGCGTGGGCATAGGCGTGCACTGCGGCACCGTGATAGCCGGCAACGTAGGCTCCGAATCCCGCATGGATTATACGGTAATGGGCGGCACGGTGAATTTTACTTCCCGGCTGCAGGGCAAAGCCCCCGCCGGCGAGGTCTACGTTTCCTCGGCGGTCCAGGAGAAGACCAGGGCGGATTTCGCCTACCGCAGCCTGGGTAAAATGGAATTCAAAGGCTGCGCCGATCCCGCCGAAGTCCACCAGCTGATAAATTAACGGCAGACGCAGGCCGGCCGGCGGCGCAAAAGGACCGGAACTCTCGGCGGCTGAAAAGCCGCTCCCCGCCAATAAAACAGCCGGCATTAAGCCGGCTGTTCTGTTTGCTGTCCAGATTTTTTTAGTTTATTACTATCGTCACTTTCGTATCGTTGCCGGGAATATCGTCGGTATTAACTTCGTCCGGCGTGGTGTTCCCGTCCGAGTCTATAACGCGCACGTCCAGCACGTAATTGCCGGCGGGAAGGGCCGCGACGTTCAGCGCGGCGTTAACTTCGCCCCTGAGCATCAGCTCCGGCGACACGGGCTCCTTCAGGTCCGCGATGCCCGCGTAAGGGACCCCCTGCAGCGCTCCATTACGGAATAAGGACAAAGCATAGGTCGCCCTTCGGGAGCGGTTATCCAGAACCGTGAATTTAACCGCCACGCTCCGGTTCGCCGAGACCGCCGACAGATCGGCTACCAGCGGCGGCAGCCTTTTCGAGGCGGAATTAAGCACGCCCACGGTGGCCGCTCCGGCCATGGCCAACTGGCGGAAGCGTATCTCGGGGCTGGCTGTGACCGTCTGGTTATTGCCGCCTTCGGTATTGGACTGGTCCCTGGTGCTGTACACGTCGCGGCCGCCGCCGTAACTGCCCCGCGGGCCGTAAGTAGCGTCCTGGCCCAGCGGCGGCGCGTCGGAAGCCGGCGTCCAATACGGGACCTTGTTAGCGGGATTGAGCCAGCCGGCCAGGTGGCGGCGCGTGTCGTCCTGAAGGTCCTGGTAATAGGCGTAAGGCTCCATGTCGCCCTCGTCGCGGGCGGCCGCGATCTTCACCTTATTGCAGTCGGGGGTGTAGTAGCCCTCGAAACTTTCGGCGGTGCCGTGTTTTATGTTGGCGGCGTGGGCCGGCACTGACTGGTCCTGCGTAAGATGACAGAGCGCGCCAAGCCGGGAGTAGGCTTCATTGAACTTGAAATGCTCGTAATTCCAGAGCACGCCGCCTTTGCTGAAAGGGGTGTTCCCCAGCCATATTTCCTTTATAGGGCCGCCGTTGGCGCTGGGGTCGGGATGGCCGGTCTCGTCGTTGGAGCCCGGCACGAGCAGCGACTGCGCGCGCGCCATGTCCGTCAGCTCGGCTCTATTGATGAAGCCCAGGGCGGCGTTCATTATGGCCTTATGGGCCGAACCGACGAAGTCCACGCTCCACCATCTTGTATCGGCGGCGGCGTCAGCGGCCTTGTTGAACTGGCCGGCCGGTATGGGGCGGATGATGCTGATGGCGCAGGCGCCGGCAGGCTCTCCCGCTGAGAAATCCGGCTTAATGGCCGGCTCCGTCAGTATGGCGCCGCTCCGGCATTTGAAATAGCATTTATTGTTCTTGAAGTCGGAGAAAACGCAGGTGTCGAGGGTGGTCAGGCCGGGCTGGGGGAAAGGGTGCTGGCCGCTGTTTATCTGGTTAAGGATAGTCCCCGCGTCTATGGGCGGCAGCTGGGGCGCTCTGTCTTCGGCGCCGGCAGCGGCCGTAAAGCCGAGCAGCGCGGAGAAAGCAATAAGTTTTGTTATCATTTTATCTCCCGGACCGAGATGTTATACCTGCTGTTATAACAGTATTAAATACAGTCCTTACTCACATCAGGCTAAAGGCCCGGGTCATACAACTCTTTGAGCCCATATCGTCTGGGCACAATAGCCCAAAAATTAGGGGACGCTACACGATATCTCGATTGTTACTAACTTATCGAGTTATCGTGTAGCGTCCCCATCTCCCGACACGCTTTTTACCTGGCTAAAGAACCAGCGTCCATTTAGTGCCGCCAGGGGCGTCCTGCAGCGCTATGCCGGTCTTCAGCAGCGCGTCCCTTATAGAATCTGAGAGCTTGTAGTCGCCGTTCTTGCGCGCGGCGTTGCGCTCCTGTATCTTCAGCTCCAGCGCGGGGATATCCAGCTTATTGTTCGCCACGTACTGCGCGGTGAAAGCGTCGAGATACTGCCGGGGGTTCTCGTTGAGGATGCCCAGCACGGCGGCAATCCGGCCGAAGTTATTCTTGAATTTCCTGCAGACGGCCGCTTTATCCGCGGCGTTCAGCTTTTTGGAGTTCAGCAGCTCGGCCATGGCCTTGAACATCTCCGGAAAATGCGCCAGCACCCGGGCGGAATTGAAAAAGTCGTCCATGTTCTCCCGGAAAACCGTTTCCAGCGAATCCACGGCCGCCGCGCCGCTGGCCTTTTCCCCGCCGTCCTGCAAGGCCGCGATAATTTCCTCCACGCGCGCCAGCGCCTGGTAATAGTTATATACGTGCCTGTTGGCGGCGGCCAGGTTGGCCTCCGTATAATTCACGTTCGACGAGATGGAGAATGACAGCACCATGTACCGTATCACGTCGGGCTGGTATTTTCCCAGCGCGCTTTTGATGGTTACGAAATTATTGAGGCTCTTGGACATCTTCTTGTTTTCAACCATCAGCAGGCCGTTATGCACCCAGTAATTGGCGAACCGGCAGCCGTTGGCGGCTTCGCTCTGCGCTATTTCGTTCTCGTGGTGCGGGAAAATTATGTCCAGCCCGCCGCCGTGAATGTCGAAAGTGGAGCCCAGGAAAGCTTTGGCCATCACCGAGCACTCGATATGCCAGCCTGGCCGGCCTTTGCCCCAGGGCGAATCCCAGGCCGGCTCCTGCGGCTTGGCCGGCTTCCACAGGGAAAAGTCGTTGGGGGACTCCTTGGCCGAATCGCTGCCCGCCTCCGCCAGCAGTTCATCCGGTTTCCGGTTGGATAATTTCCCGTATTCCGCGAACTTCGCCACCCGGAAAAAGATCTCGCTGCCGGCCTGATAGGCGAAACCTTTGTCTATTAGCGTTTGAATGAACGCGATGATATCGGGAATATGGTCCGACACTTTAGGCTCGAAAGTGGCCGGGCGCACTTTCAGGGTCTTCATATCCGCCTTGGCTTCGTTTATATAATATTGCGAAAGTTCCAGCGGGTCCCGGCCGGTATCCCGGGCCCGGTTTATTATTTTGTCGTCAATATCCGTGTAGTTGCGGACATAGGTGACCTTCAACCCCGAATATTCCAGGTAGCTGCGGATGAGGTCGAAGAAAATTGCCTGCATGGCGTGGCCGAGGTGGCATTCGTCATAGACCGTGATGCCGCAGGCGTACATTTTAACTTCGCCGGGTATTATCGGCTTGAATTTTTCTTTATATCTGGTCAGCGTGTTGTAAATGTTCATGATAAAGTTCCCTGGAATGTAGTATCTGGCTATGAACAGTATAGTAAAAACCTCATCCGGCCGCCAAAATGCAGGGGTTTTAAGGCAAAACATTAAAAAACATCAAGATCCGGGCCTGTTTTTATGTTTTTTTAATGCAAATCTGCCTTTACCCCACTCCGCGCCGCCTCGCGGAATTTACCCTCTTTTCTTATAGACTGCCTATCAAGGAAACATATATAATTAAGGTAACTGTCCTTGTTCCACAAACTCAGCCGCAACGGAGAATCGCTTGACCGCCACAGCTTCAGGAACTGAAACGCAGCCTTTTCTGCCCTATTCCGCGGAAACGCTAGCCTCTTTGCGCGATATTCTTACGCCTTTTTCGGTGACCGCCAATGACGGCGCCCTCACGTTAACCCCCGGCCTTTCCGCCGCGGCGGCGGTAATTCCGGTCTGCCGCCCGGAAAATCTGGGCGACCGCGGTTTCTGCGCCGCCCATAACCTGAAATACGCCTATGTGGGCGGCTCCATGGCCAACGGCATAGCCTCCACGCAATTAGCGGAGGCTCTAGGCAGGGCGGGAATGCTGGGCTTTTACGGCGCGGCAGGCCAGCCGCTGGAGGAAGTGGAAAAAGCCATCGACCGCCTGCAGACAGCGGCACATCCTTACGGTTTCAACCTGATACACAGCCCCTCCGACCCCGCGCTGGAGACGGCGCTGGTAGACCTTTACCTGCGCCGCGGCGTGCGGCTGATAGAAGCCTCCGCCTATATAAACCTTACCCTGCCGCTGATCCGCTTCCGCACCGCCGGCATACGCCGCGGCGCGGACGGCGCCATAGAAACCCCCAACCGGGTGATAGGCAAGATCTCGCGCACCGAAGTAGCCGCCCGCTTCTTCGCCCCCCCGGAAGAAAAATTTATAAAAGAGCTGGTGGCGCGGGGCGAGCTTACGGCCGAACAGGCCGAACTGGCCGCCGGCATACCGGTGGCCGAAGACGTCACAGCCGAGGCGGATTCCGGCGGCCATACCGACAACCGGCCGCTGGTGAACCTGCTGCCCACCATCATAGCCCTGCGCGACAGGATGCAGCAGCAGCATAATTACCCGGTACGCCTCAGGGTAGGCGCCGGCGGCGGCATAGCCACCCCCGAAGCCGCGGCGGCCGCTTTCATGATGGGCGCCGCCTACCTGGTGACCGGCTCCGTGAACCAGGCCTGCCTTGAAGCCGGCACCTCCGCCGCGGTTAAGAAACTCCTGGCCGCCGCCGAACAGGCCGACGTGGCCATGGCCGCCGCCGCCGACATGTTCGAGATGGGCGTAAAAGTGCAGATCCTCAAGCGCGGCACCATGTTCGCCATGCGCGCTAACAAGCTTTACGACCTTTACCGCGCCCACAGCAGCTTCGAAGAGATCCCTGCCGAAACGCGCGCCGCGCTGGAGCGGGATTATTTCCGCGCCGCCTTCGACGCCGTCTGGCAGGGCACGCGCGAATATTTCCTGCGCAAGGACCCCGCGCAGGCCGAGCGCGCTGACCGCGACCCCAAACATAAAATGGCGCTGGTGTTCCGCTGGTACCTCAGCCAGTCCTCCCGCTGGCCGCTGGCCGGCGACGAATCCCGCAAGCTGGATTACCAGGTGTGGTGCGGCCCCGCCATGGGCGCTTTCAACGAATGGGCCAAAGGCTCCTTTCTCGAGCAGCCAGAGAACCGCGGCGCCGTGACCGTCGCCCGCAATTTACTCGCCGGCGCGGCGGCGCTGACCCGCCTGCACGCGCTGCGCTGCCAGGGCGTAGCCATCGACCCCCGCCTGGCGCGCCAGGAACCGCGTACCAAAGAACAGCTGTCAGTTTTCTTCCTATAACAGTTGAAGCAGTAAGGCCCCGCATAAGGCGGCCCGAAAAAAAAGGATACCATGAGCGCTAAAGAACCCGTCCAGTCACCCATCGCCATAGTCGGCATCGGCTGCCTTTTCCCCAAGGCGGAGAACGCGCGCCGGTTCTGGGCCAATATTAAGACCGGCGTGGACGCCATCACCGACATCCCCGCGTCCCACTGGCTGCCGGAAGAACATTACGACAAGAACCCCAAGCGCCCGGACATGACCTACGCCCGCCGCGGCGGCTTCATCCTGCCCGTGGATTTCGATCCCTCCGAATTCGGCCTGGCGCCCAACGCGCTGGAAGCCACCGACAGCGCCCAGCTGCTGGGCCTGCTCACCGCCAAGATGGCGCTGGAAGACGCCGGCTACGGTCCCGGCCGCGAGTTCGACCGCAGCCGCGTCAGCGTGGTGCTGGGCGTTACCGGCGCGCTGGAGCTCGTTATTCCCCTCGGCGCGCGGCTGGGCCATCCCAAATGGCGCAAAGCCCTGTCCGAATTCGGCATTACCGGCGCGGACGCCGAAGCCATTATTTCACGCATGCAGGAGGACTATGTCCCCTGGCAGGAAAGCTCTTTCCCCGGCCTGCTGGGCAATGTGGTGGCCGGCCGCATAGCCAACCGCTTCAACCTGGGCGGCACGAACTCGGTGGTGGACGCCGCCTGCGGCAGTTCGCTTTCCGCCGTGCATATGGCTTCACTGGAACTGGCGGCGGGCCGCTCCTCCATGGTGGTCACCGGCGGGGTGGACTGCTTCAACGATATTTTTATGTACATGTGCTTCAGCAAAACGCCGGCCCTTTCGGCCTCCGGCGATGCCAAGCCTTTCGACGCCTCCGCCGACGGCACAGCCCTGGGCGAAGGCCTGGGCATGATTGTTTTAAAGCGCCTGGAAGACGCGGTGAAGGACGGCGACAGGATCTACGCGCTGCTTAAAGGCGTGGGTTCCTCCTCCGACGGCAAAGGCAAAGCCATTTACGCGCCCAGCTCCGAAGGCCAGGCGCGCGCGCTCAGGAACGCCTACGAAGTTACCGGCGTCGCCCCCTCCACCGTGGAACTGGTGGAAGCGCACGGCACCGGCACTACCGTCGGCGACGGCGTGGAATTGGGCGCCCTCACCGAAGTTTACGGCAGCGCCAAGGATGGCGCCTGGTGCGCTCTCGGCTCGGTAAAATCCATGATAGGCCATACCAAAGCCTCGGCAGGCTCCGCCGGCATCATCAAAGCCGCGCTGTCCCTTTACAATAAAACCCTGCCCCCCACCATTAAAGTTACCACGCCCCTGAAGCAGCTGGCGGCCGGCACTACACCCTTTTATTTGAACACCGAGCTCCGCCCCTGGATAAAGAAAGACCACCCCCGCCGCGCCGCGGTCAGCGCGCTGGGCTTCGGCGGCGCCAATTTCCACGCGGTGCTGGAAGAATACAAAGCAGAGAAGCAGCAACCCGACTGGGACGGCGATGTGCAGATAGCCGCAATATCGGGCCCGGACACGGAAACGCTTAAGAAAGACCTGGCCGCCTGGAAAGGCCTGGACTGGGACGGCGTACGTGTAAAAGCTATGCGCTCGCGCGCGGCTTTCAAGAACACCGACGCCGCCCGGCTTACTTTCGTGCTGGAGCGCGGGCAGGACGCCGAGAAGCTCATAACTTCCGCGCTGTCCAACCTGGACGCGCAGAAGAACAGCAGAACCTGGACCACCCCCGACGGTATTTTCTTCGCCTCGGGCGCGCCTGAAAAGCTGGCCGTGCTGTTCCCCGGCCAGGGCGCGCAGTACCCCGGCATGCAGCGGGACATCGTCTGCCGCTTCCCCGCCGCGCTGGACACGCTGGCCGCCGCGGACAAAGCGTTCGGCGCAACCAAGCCGCTGTCAGATTTCATCTACCCCCGCGCCGTTTTTACGCCGGCGGAGAAACAGGCGCAGGCCGACGACCTGCGCGATACTAAAATAGCGCAGCCCGCGCTGGGCGCGGCGTCGCTGGGCGCTTACCGCGTGCTGAACGGCTTCGGCCTGACGCCCGACGCTTTCGCCGGGCACAGCTACGGCGAGCTGGCGGCCCTGTGCGCCGCCGGGGCTTTCGATACCTCTTCCCTGTTCGCGCTGTCGAAGCTGCGCGGCAGCCTGATGGCGGCCGGCGGCGGAGACCGCGGCGGCATGCTGGCGGTGCAAGCCCCCCTGGCGGACGTAGAGAAGGTTATGAAGGAAGAGAAGCTGGACCTTATAATCGCCAACAAGAACGCCCCGGCGCAGTTCGTGCTGTCCGGCCGCACCGAAGAAATAAAACGGGCCGCCGAGTGCTGTACGAAACGCTCGCTTAAAAATACGCCGCTGCAGGTGTCGGCGGCTTTCCACAGCCCGCTGGTGGCCGGCGCGCAGAAAGAATTCGCCGCCGCTCTGGGGAAAACGAAATTCAACAAACCGCAGACGCGCGTTTACGCCAATAAAACCGCCGGCGTCTATCCCGACTCCGCGGACAAGTCCCGCGAGCTCCTGGCCTCGCAGCTGGCCTCCCCGGTGGAATTCACCGCCATGGTGGAGAAGATGTACGCGGCCGGCCTGAGGACCTTCCTTGAAGTGGGCCCCGGCGCCCGGCTTACCGGGCTGGTGTCGGCCATACTGGCCGGCAAAGAACACACGGCTTTCGCCATCGACGCCTCCGGCGGCAAACGCTCGGGTATTGCCGACGCCGCCCGCGCGCTGGCCCGCCTGGCCGCGCTGGGCTGCCGTCTGAACCTGGCCGCCTGGGAGAACGGAGAGGCCGGCGTGAAAGACGCGCTGGAAAAGAAAGTTTCCAAGCTGGCGGTGAAACTGACCGGCGCGAACTACCGCTCGCCCCGCCCGGCTGGAGCCCCGAAAAAAGTTATTCAGCAGGTATCGGTACAGCAGGCGCAGCCCGCTGCCGCGGCTCACCCCGCCGCGCACGCTTTTACTTCCGACGCCCTGCGCGTGGCGCAGGAAAGCATGGCCGCCCTGCAAAGGATGCAGGAGCAGACGGCTTTGCTGCACGCCCGGTTCCTGGAAGGCCAGGAAGCCGCGCAGCGCTCTTTCCAGGCGCTGGTGGACCAGCAGCAGCAAATGTTCAGCGGCGCCCCGTTAAACCCGTTGTCGGCGTTCCAGCCGGCCCCCGCTGCGCGGCCCGTGCAGGCGGCCCCCGCACCCATGCCCGCACAGGCGCAGCCCGCCGCCGCCCCGGCCTCCGGTGTTAATATAGAGGCTGTTCTGCTGGGCATAGTTTCCTCGCAGACCGGCTATCCCGCCGAATCCCTGAACCCTGACATGGACATGGAGTCCGACCTGGGCATCGATTCGATAAAGCGCGTGGCCATTCTTTCCGAACTGCAGGAAAAACTCCCCTCCGCCCCGCGCATCACGCCCGAACAGCTGGGCTCCATCCGCACGCTGCGGCAGGTCACCACTTACCTGGCGGCCGGCATGCCGCAGCAGACGGCCGCGCAGCCCGCTGCCGCCGCGGCCCCGGCCGGCGCCGCCGCCGCAGACGTGGCGCAGGTACTGCTGGGCATAGTTTCCTCGCAGACCGGCTATCCCGCGGAATCCCTGAACCAGGACATGGACATGGAATCCGACCTGGGCATAGATTCCATCAAGCGCGTAGCCATTCTTTCCGAACTCCAGGAAAAACTCCCCTCCGCGCCGCGCATCACGCCCGAGCAGCTGGGCTCCATACGCACGCTGCGCCAGGTAACGGCTTATCTGTCGGCCGGTATGCCGCAGGCTGCCGCGCAGCCGGCGCCCGCCGCGGCTCCCGCCGGCGGCGGCGACGTGGCGCAGGTGCTGCTGGGCATAGTTTCGGCCCAGACCGGCTACCCGGCTGAATCTTTGAACCAGGATATGGACATGGAGTCAGACCTGGGCATCGATTCGATAAAGCGCGTGGCCATTCTTTCCGAACTCCAGGAAAAACTCCCCTCCGCGCCGCGCATCACACCCGAACAGCTGGGCTCCATCCGCACGCTGCGGCAGGTAACGGCCTTCCTCACGGCCGGCATGCCGCAGGCTGCCGTTGCGGCGGCCCCGGCGGCCAAAAGCGAACCGGCGCAGCCCCGCGAATCGGTGATCACGCGCGGCACCATCAAGGTGACTGATTTCAGCCCCGCCGGAGCCAGGGAAAAAATAGCGCTGGACCATCGCCTGCCCGTCTGGGTTACCGACGACGGCTCCGGCCTGGCCGGCGGCATTGTCAAGGAACTTTCCGGCCGCGGCTACAGGGCGCAGAAAATCTCAATGGATAATCCCGGCGCGCTGAAGCCCTCGGAAGGCCTGGCCGGGCTGATCATCCTGGCCCCCGCCGCGAAGCTGTCCGCCAAGTCTTTCTGGGCGGAGGATTCCGAGCGCTTCCTGAAGAACGCTTTCCGCCTGGCCCAGGTGGCCGGCCCCGCCCTGCGCGCCGCCGGTAAGAATTCCGGCGCGTGCCTGATGACGGTCTCGCGCCTGGACGGCTGCTTCGGCCTCTCGGGCCTGAAGTCCGAGCAGAACCCGGTTTACGGCGGGCTGGCCGGGCTGACAAAGACCGCGGCCTTCGAATGGCCGGAAGTTTCCTGCCGCGCGCTGGACGCCGCCGCCGACTGGCAGCACACGGTGTCGGTGGCCCAGACCGTGGCCGACGAGCTTTTTTTCAAAGGCCCCGTTGAAATGGGCATTTCGGAAACCGGCAGCAAAGTAGTGCTGCTCAGTCACTCCGAGCAGGTGCAAGGCGGCAAGCTGCCGCTGGAGAAAGGCGACGTAGTGCTTATTTCCGGCGGAGCGCGCGGCGTGACCGCCGAAGCCGCCGCCGCTCTGGCCGCCGCCTGCGGCCCGAAACTGGCCATACTGGGCCGCAGCCCGCTGCCCGCCGCCGAAGAAGCCTGGCTGGCCGCCTGCGCCACCGAGGCCGACATCAAGAAAACCCTTATCGCTCGCAACCCGGGCATGACGCCCAAGCTGGCCGGCGAAGAGTGCCGCAAGATACTGGCCGCCCGCGAAATACGCGCGCAGCTCAACCGCTTCGAAGCCGCCGGCTCGCGCGCGGTCTATTTCTCCGCGGATATACGCGACAGGCAGTCGGTCAGCGCCGCGGTAGAGAAGATCACCAAAGAACTGGGGCCTATCCGCGGCTTCGTGCACGGCGCGGGAGTGCTGGCCGACAAGCTCATCCTGGACAAGACCGCCGAGCAGTTCGATTCGGTGTTCGACACAAAAGTTACAGGGCTGCGCAATATCCTGACGGCGCTGGACCTGAACAAACTTAAGATACTCGCGCTGTACTCTTCGTCCACGGCGCGCTTCGGGCGCACCGGCCAGTGCGATTACGCCATGGCCAACGAAGTGCTGAACAAAACGGCCCGCCTGATAGCGCGCCGCCTGCCCGACTGCCGCGCGGTGGCCTTCAACTGGGGCCCCTGGGACGGCGGCATGGTAAACGACAACCTTAAAGCGCTGTTCGCCAAAGAAGGAGTGGGTGTGATAGGGCTGGAGGCCGGCGGGAAATTCCTGGTCAGCGAACTGGCCGCCAACAGCGGCGCGGTGGAAGTTATAGTGGTGGCGCGGCCGGCCGGCGCGGCGCAGGAGCCGCCCCCGGCGGCGGGCGGCAGGGCCGCGGCCGAGTTCACGGTCTCGCTGGAAGAGCAGCCTTTCCTGGCATCGCATATCATCAACGGCAAAGCCGTAGTACCCACGGCAATGATAACCGAATGGCTGGCGCACGGCGCGCTGCACGGCAACCCCGGCCTGTTGTTCCACGGTTTCAATAACCTGAAGATCTACAAAGGCGTCATCCTGGGCGGCACGTCCGTTAAATTAGCCGTGCTGGCCGGCAAGGCCGTGAAGAAAGACGGTTTCTTCTCGGTGGCGGCCGAACTGCGCGGCCCCAACGGCGAACTGCACGCCGGCGCCGAGATAGTCCTGGCCGTCAGCCTGCCGAAAGCCCCGGCGCCGGCCCCCGACTTCGCGCTGAAGCCCTACGCCCGCTCCATGGAGCAGGCCTACGGCCAGGTACTTTTCCACGGCGAGGACATGCGCTTCATCCGCTCCGTGGCCGGCCTTTCGGACAAAGGCATTGTGCTGGACGCGGCGGCCTCGCTGCCGCCCGGCTCGTGGCTGCGCCACCCGCTGCGCGACCGCTGGGTGGCCGACCCCGCCGCGCTGGACGCCGCTTTCCAGGGCATGATACTCTGGACCTTCGAGAATTCCGGCGCCTGCTCGCTGCCTAACTCGGCCGCGTCGTACCGGCAGTTCGCCCCCTTCCCCGCCAACGGCGTGCGCGTGGCCGCCGCCGTTACGCGTTCCTCCGCGCACAGCGCCGTGGCCGATATTGATTTTACCGACGACAAAGGGACGCTGATAGCCCGGCTGCAGGGCTATGACAGCACCGTGGATAAGTCCCTCAACGCCGCTTTCATGAAAAAGGAGCTGACCGCAACGCCGTTATAATGCCCGAAATTCAGCCCATCGCCATTGTCGGCGCCGGCGGCATTTTCCCCGGCGCGCCCGACCCCGAGCGCTTCTGGACTAACATTTCCGAAGGGATCTGTTCGGCCAAGGACGCGCCCGCGGGCCGCTGGCTGCTGTCCGGCGAGGACGCTTTCGACCCGCAGAAAGGCGCGGCCGATAAAGTGTATTCGCTCAAGGCCTGCTTCATAGAGGATTTCAAGCTGGACCCCGCGGGGCTGGACCTGCGGGAGACTTTCATAGAGAAGCTGGACCCCGTATTCCACCTGGCGCTGCACGCGGCGCGGCAGGCATTTTACGACGCGCAGCCCAATAAGATCAACCGCGCCCGCACCGGCGTTATCATCGGCAACATAGTGCTGCCCACGGACGCCGTTTCCGCGCTGGCCCGGGAAACGCTGCTGCCCGCTTTCGAGAACGCGGCTTTCGGCAAAGGCCTTACGAATTTAACTACCCGCACCGACCCCCTCAACCGCCGCGCGGCTGGGCTGCCCGGCGGAGTTATCGCCCGCGCGCTGGGCCTGGCGGGCGGCAGCTTCACGCTGGACGCCGCCTGCGCCTCCTCGCTGTACGCCATAAAGCTGGCCGTGGACGCGCTGCGCTCCGGCCGCGCCGACGCCATGCTCACCGGCGGCGTTTCGCGGCCGTCCAGCCTTTACACCCAGATGGGCTTCGCGCAGCTGCGCGCCCTTTCTCCCTCGGGCAGGCCGTCCCCTTTCGACGCCGCCGCCGACGGGCTGGTAGTGGGCGAAGGCGCCGGCATGTTCGTGCTCAAGCGCCTGGCCGACGCGGTCAGAGACGGCGACAAGATCTACGGCCTGATAACCGGCATCGGCCTTTCCAACGATATCGGCGGCAGCCTCCTGGCCCCCAACACCGCCGGCCAGCTGTACGCTATGCGCGCGGCCTACCGGCAGGCGAAGCTGTCCCCGTCGCAGATAGACCTGATAGAGTGCCACGCCACCGGCACGCCAACCGGCGACCCCATCGAGGTGGAAAGCCTTAAGACGCTCTGGGGCGAGCGCGGCTGGAGCGCCGGCCAGTGCGTACTGGGCTCGGTGAAGTCCAACGTGGGCCACCTGCTCACCGCCGCCGGCTCGGCCGGCCTGATGAAAGTGCTGCTGGCTTTCAAGAACAAAAGCCTGCCGCCCACCGCTAATTTCACGAAGCCCGGCCCTAAGGTAAAACTGGCCGGCAGCCCTTTCCGCGTGCAGAGCCGCTGCGAGGACTGGGTGGCGCGCGACGGCAAAACCCCGCGGCGCGCCGCGGTGAGCGCTTTCGGCTTCGGCGGCATCAACGCCCACGTTCTGGTGGAAGAATACGGCGGCACGTTCTCCCCGGCGGTACGCCCTGCCATAGCGAAGCCCGCCCCGGCCATTCCCGTGCCGGTGGCCATAGTAGGCATGGAAGCCCGCTTCGGCGCGCTCAAAGGTTTGCGGGAGTTCCAGGAAACAGTGCTGGGCACCAACCGCCCGACGCCGGCCGAACTGCCGGCCGGGCGCCGCCGCGGCCTGGCCGGGGCCGGCGAAAAAGGCTTTTACCTGCGCGAGGTAGGCGTGGCCGCCGACGCGTACCGGATACCGCCCCGCGAGCTGGAAGAAATGCTGCCGCAGCAGCTGCTGATGCTGGACGTTGCGGCCAGGGCCGTGGCCGATTACGCGCCCGGCGAAAAAGGGCTGGTGAACGCAGGCGTTTTCATTGGGCTGGGGCTCGACCTTAACACTACGAATTTCCATTTCCGCTGGGCGCTGCTCGAGACCGCGCGCCGGCGGGCCGCGGAGCAGGGCTGGCGCCTGACCGAAAAAGAAGAAAAAGATTTCCTGGCCGGCCTGCGCGATACCGCCGGCCCCGCGCTGTCGGCCAACCGCACCATGGGCGCGCTGGGCGGTATTGTGGCCAGCCGCATAGCCCGGGAATTCCACGTGGGCGGCCCCAGCTTCACTATTTCCAGCGAAGAAACCTCGGGCCTGCGCGCGCTGGAGGCCGGCGTGCGCGCGCTGCGCGCCGGCGAACTGGACACTGTTATTGTCGGCGCGGTCTCCGTGGACGGCGATCCGCGCGCGCTGGCCGTACCCGAACTGGACAGGCCCTACAGCGGCCAGGCGCTGCCTTTCGACACTTCCGCCGCCGGCACCGTGCCGGGCGAAGGCGCCGCCGCCCTTATTTTAAAACGGCTCGACGACGCCATCCGCGACGGCGACCGCGTTTACGCGGTGATAAAAGGCCTCGGCTTCGCCTCGGGCGGCGGCGTGGACAAAACCGCCCCCGCGCCCGCGGCCTACGCCGCGGCGCTGCGCGAAGCTTACGGCGAGGCGCAGGTGGACCCGTCCACCATCGGCTACCTGGAAACCCACGGCAGCGGCGTTCCCGCGGAAGACGCGGCCGAAGCCGAAGCGCTGACCGATTTTTACGGTATCTCCTCGGCGCAGCTGTGCTGCGCGCTGGGCGCGGTGAAGCCCGTGATAGGCCACACCGGCGCCGCCTGCGGCCTGGCCGGGGTGGTCAAGACCGCCCTGGCCCTGTACCAGGAGATACTGCCCCCGCTGATGAAAATTTCCCCGCTGGCGGAGCTGGCGCGGGCGAAAAGAAGATTTCACATACCGCTGGAACCCCAGTACTGGCTGCGCAACCGCGCCGAGGGCCCGCGCAGGGCCGGAGTAAGCGCGCTGGGCGCCGACGGCAACTGCGGCCACGTGGTGATGGAAGGCCTGGAAGCCGCCACCGCCCCGGAACGGACGGAACTGGAACGCCGCCAGCCGCTGGGCGCGCGCAGCGCGGCGCTGTTCGCTATAGAGGACGACGACGCGGCCGGCGTACTGGCCGGCCTGTCCGACCTCCGCGCCTGGCTGGCGCGGCAAGAGCCCGGCGCGAACATTGAGAGGCTGGCCCGCGGCTGGTTCGCCCATACCGGGGCGAGGCCCGGCAAAAACCGCGCCTGCGTTGTGCTGGCCCGCGGCGGAGAGGAACTGAACGCCCTTTGCGGAGAGGCCGAAGCCGGCCTGCGCGCCAACCCTGAAAAGCTTTTTCTGCGCGAGAACATATTCTATTCTCCCTCTCCCCAGGGCGGGCGCGGCAACATAGCGTTCGTATTCCCGGGCTCCGGCAACCAGTATATCGGCATGGGCCGCGAGCTGTGGACGCAGTGGCCCGAGATCCCGCGCCGGCTCGACGCCGAGAGCGGCTACCTGCGCAACCAGATGGTGCCCAATCATTTCGTGCCGTGGCGGATGCTGTGGGGCGCCGGCTGGCGCGACGAGACGGAGCGGGAGATAATCGACGATTATAAGTCCATGATCTTCGGCTCGGTGGCGCACGGCGCGGCCGTCAGCGACCTCGTCCGCCTGCTGGGCGTGGAGCCGGCTTTCGTGATCGGCTACAGCCTGGGCGAAACGGCCGGGCTGTTCGCCACGCGCACCTGGACCGCGCGCGACGAGATGCTGCGGCGCATCAACGAATCCAGCCTGTTCGTCAGCGACCTTGCGGGCCCCTGCGACGCGGCGCGGCGCTTCTGGAACCTGCCCAAGGACGAGAAAGTGGACTGGGTGCTGGGCGTGATAGACCGCCCCGCCGACAATGTACGCATGGCTTTGAAAGGCGCCGAGCGCGCCGCGCTGCTGATAGTGAACGCGCCGCTGGAATGCGTGGTGGGCGGCTACCGCCAGGCGGTGAACTCGCTGGTGGAGGGCCTAGGCTGCGTGTTCCTGCCGCTGCAGGGCGTCTCCACGGTACATTTCGAAGCGGCCAAGCTGGTGGAGAAGAAATACCGCGAGCTGCACTTGTTCCCCACCGACCCGCCGCCCGGCGTGCGCTTCTACAGCGGCGCCTGGAAAAAATCCTACGACGTAACGCGCGACAGCGCGGCCGATTCCATAGTGGCCCAGGCCATACGCAGCCTGGATTTCCCCGCGCTGATCCGCCGCGCCTACGAGGACGGCGCCAGGCTCTTCGTGGAACTGGGCCCGCAGGCCTCCTGCACCCGCATGATAGACAAGATCCTGGGCGCCCAGCCCCACCTGGCCAGATCGGCCTGCGTAAAGAACCAGGACGGGACCCTGACCATTCTGCGCCTGCTGGCCAGGCTTATCGCCGAGAGGGCGCCGGCGGACCTAAACGCGCTGTACGGCTGCGGCTCGCCGGCGACGGCCCATCAAGCCGCGCCGGCGGAAAAACCCATGCTGCGCGCCTCGCTGGCCGTGCCGCCGCCCGTAAAAGTGAACTGGCAGCCGGGCGCGGCCCCGGCCGCGGAACCTGTAAAGGCGGAAACGAAAGCCGTGCCTGCCGCCGCAGTAACCGCCGCCGCCCGGCCGCTCACGGCCCCGCAGCCCGTCCGCCCGCTGCCGCCGCTGAACCTCCCGCCGCCGGCCGCGGCCGGTTCAGGCCCGGCTTACCTGCAGAATTTCTCGGCCGCTTCGGCGGCCAAAGCCAAAGCGCACGAAGTGTTCCTGCGCCTGTCCAATAATTTTACCGAGATGCAGTCCCGGAACATCGCTTTCCAGAACGCGCTGCTCGCCCTTGGCGGACGCCTGCCGGCCCTGCCGCCGGTTCCCGCGGCGCGCCCCGCCCCGGAGTCAGCACCGGGCGCGGAGACAGTAACGGCGGCCGCGCGCACCAACGTTTTTATGACCCGCGAGCAATGCCTGGAGTTCGCCGTGGGCTCCATAGCCAAAGTCCTTGGCGCCCAATTCACCGCCGCCGACACGTATCCCACCCGCGTACGCCTGCCGGCCGAGCCGCTGATGCTGGTGGACCGCATCCTCAGCGTGAGCGGCAAGGCCGGCTCGCTGACCCACGGCAACGTGGTGACCGAGCACGATATCAAGCCCGGGGCCTGGTACCTGGACTGCGGGCGCATCCCCACCTGCATAGCCGTAGAGGCCGGCCAGGCCGACCTCTTCCTGTGCGGGTACCTGGGCATAGACGACCGCACCAAAGGCAGGGCGGTGTACCGCCTGCTGGACGCCGAAGTTACCCTGCACCAGGGCCTGCCGCTGCCCGGGCAGATGATACATTACGATATCAACATCGAGCGCTTCGCCCGTCACGGCGACATCTGGCTTTTCTTCTTCAATTACGAAAGCACCGTTGACGGCCGGCCGCTGATCAGCATGAAAAAAGGCTGCGCCGGCTTCTTCACCGACGAAGAGCTGGCGAAAGGCAAAGGCGTAGTGCTGACCGCCGAGGAAACCGCCCCTGCTCCCGGCATCTGCCCGGCCGACTGGGCGCCACCCGCGCCCGCGGGCGCCGGGCACGAAGCTTACGACGACGCGAAAGTGGCCGCGCTGCGCGAGGGCCGGTACGCCGACTGCTTCGGCCCCGCTTTCGCCGATTTGCCGTTAACGAAACCCATGGGCCTGCCCGGAGGCCGGATGAAGCTGGTGGACCGCGTGCTGGAGCTTTCGCCCAAAGGCGGGCGCTACGGGCTGGGCAGCATACAGGGCGAGATGGACATCCACCCCGACGACTGGCACCTGGCCTGCCATTTCATAGACGACCACGTGATGCCGGGCACGCTGATGTACGAATGCTGCATGCACACTTTCCGGATCTTCCTGCTGCGCCTGGGCTGGGTGGGCGAGGCCGACGGCTGCTGGTACGAGCCGGTGCCGGGCGTGATGAGCAGGCTGGAATGCCGCGGCCAGGTGCTGGGCTCCACGAAAAAAGCGATGTACGAGATCATCGTGAAAGAAATAGGCTACCAGCCCGGCGGGCAGCCCTACGCCCTGGCCGACGCCTTCATGTACGCCGACGGCAAGCGCATAATCCATATCCACAACATGTCCATCCGGATGGGCGGCACCACGCGGGCGGACATCGAGCGCCTGTGGGCGGGCGACGCGGCGCAGCCGGCCGCCGCCGGGCCGAAAAAAGCCATTTTCGACGACGCCAGCATCACCGCTTTCGCGGTGGGCAAGCCTTCCGAAGCTTTCGGCGGCAAATATAAAATTTTCGATTCGGAGCGCGTGATAGCCCGGCTGCCCGGAGCGCCGTATAAATTCCTGGACCGCATAGTCGAAATAAAGAACTGCCGGCAGTGGGAGCTGGCCGCCGGCGGCGTTATAGAGGCGGAATACGACGTGCCGCCCGGCGAATGGTATTTCGAGTCGGGCAGGCAGAAGTCCATGCCTTTCGCCGTGCTGCTGGAAGTGGCGCTGCAGCCCTGCGGTTGGCTGGCCGCTTACCTGGGCAGCGCGCTGACCAGCCCCACCGACCTTTCGTTCCGCAACCTCGGCGGCACGGCCGTGCAGTACGCCGAGGTTTTCCCCGACGCCGGCATCCTTACCACCAGAGTGAAGATCACCAAGGTCTCCCAATCCGGCGGCATGATAATCCAGGATTACGACCTGGAAGTGCTGTGTAAAGGCCGCACGGTCTACAAAGGCGCCACGCAATTCGGCTTTTTCTCCAAAAAATCCCTTTCCGAGCAGCTGGGCGTACGCGGCGCCGCGCGCCACACGGTAACGGCGGAAGAAAGCGCCCGGAGCCAGGCCATAGAACTTGCCGCCTTGCCCGGGCTGCCCGACGAAAAGCTGATAATGCTGGACGCCGTTGAAACCTATATCCCCGCCGGCGGGCCTAAAAAAGAAGGCTTCATACGCGGCCTGAAGAAAGTGAACCCCGGCGAATGGTTCTTCAAGGCGCATTTCTACCAGGACCCCGTCTGCCCGGGCTCGCTGGGCCTGGAATCTTTTATAAACCTGATGAAAGCGGCCGCGCGGCAAAGGTGGAAGGACCTGCCGCCCGGCGCGCGTTTCGAGGCGATGGCTTTAAATGAGAAGCACCAGTGGATCTACCGCGGCCAGATAGTGCAGAAGAACAAGCTGATCACGGTGGAAGCGGCCATAACCGGCGCGGACGACCAGCGCAAGCTGCTGCGCGCCGACGGCTTCCTGATAGTGGACGGCCTGGTGATCTACCAGATGAAAGATTTCACGATACGGATCGTATAGGGATGAAATGAAATACACCAAAGTTTTTATCGACGCCATCGCTTACGAACTGGGCCCCAACGTAGTGACCTCCTCGGAACTTGAGAAGCGCATTACCCCCATGCTCGAGGCGCTGCACATACAGCCCGGCCAGCTGGAAGCCCTGACCGGCATACGCGAGCGCCGCTGGTGGGATCCCGGGTTCGCGCTGTCGGAAGGCGCCGCGCGGGCGGGCCGCAAAGCGCTGGCGCAGGCCGGGCTGGCGGCCTCCGACCTGGGCGCGCTGGCTTATGCCGGCGTCTGCCGCGAGCACAGCGAGCCCGCCACCGCCACCGCCGTGGCCGCCGCGCTGGGCACCGGGCCGCGCGCCACCGTCTACGACGTTTCCAACGCCTGCCTGGGCGTGCTCAACGGCATCATCGACATCGCCAACCGCATCGAGCTGGGCCAGATCAGGGCAGGCATGGTGGTCTCGTGCGAATCCTCGCGCGAGATCAACGACAGCATGATCAGTACGATGAACGCCGACAAAAGCTTCGAATGCTTCAGGCTGTCCATAGCCACGCTCACCGGCGGCTCCGGCGCCGTGGCCGTGGTGCTTACCGACGGTTCCTTCGGCGGCGCGCACAACCGGCACAAGCTGCTGGGCGGGGTGTACCGCGCGGCCTGCGAACATCACAAGCTGTGCATCTGGCACCGGGACCATATGCTGACCGACGCTACGGCAGCGCTCAAGCACGGCGTGCAGTTGGGCAAGCAGACCTGGGCCGACCTGCTGGCGGAACTTAACATGCGCCCCGAAGAGTTCGGGAAAGTGATCTGCCACCAGGTGGGCGGCACGCACCGGAAAACTATTCTGGAAACGCTGGGCATCCCCGAGGAAAAAGAGTTCGCCACCTACGAATACCTGGGCAATATGGGCACGGTGGCCCTGCCGTCGGCCGCGGCCATAGCCGACGAGCGGGAATTCCTGCTGCACGGCGACAACGTGGCTTTCCTGGGCATAGGCAGCGGACTGAACACCATAATGCTCGGCATAAAGTGGTAACTGAACGGTTTTTTAACTATGACATCTTACCTTCCCGACGGCGTTACGCAGGAGCTGTACCCTTTCACCGGTAAATACCTCGCGCTGAACAGCGGCGCGAGAATGCATTATCTTGACGAAGGCGCAGGCACCCCGGTGGTGATGCTGCACGGCAACCCGTCCTGGTCTTTCTATTACCGCAGCCTGGCCCTGGCCCTGCGCGGCCATAACCGCGTGATAGCGCCCGACCATATAGGCTGCGGCCTGTCCGACAAACCCGGAGACGGCAAGTACGACTACACCCTTAAAAGCCGCGTGGACGACGTGGAATTCCTGCTGGACAGCATAGGGGTAAAAGAAAAAATAACGCTGGTAGTGCACGACTGGGGCGGCATGATAGGCCTGGCCTACGCTGTGCGCCACCCCGAGCGCATAGAGAAACTGGTCATCCTTAACACCGGGGCTTTTTTCCTGCCCGGCGGCAAATCCTTTCCCGCCGCGCTGCGCCTTTGCCGCACGCCGCTGGGCGCGCTGCTGATACGCGGCTTCAACGCTTTCGCACGCGCTACGGCCTGGATAGGCTGCAAGCGCAGCCGCATGAACAAAGAACTGCGCAACGCCTATTCAGCGCCCTATAACAGCTGGGGCAACCGCCTGGCCACGCTGCGCTTCGTGGAAGACATCCCGCTGGCCCCCGGAGACAAAGCCTACCAGGTGGTGCTGGAAACCCAGGAAAAACTGCATACCCTGGCCGCCAAGCCCATGCTCATCTGCTGGGGGCTGAAAGACTTCGTTTTCGACCATTATTTCCTCGAGGAATGGCAGCGCAGGTTCCCCAACGCCGAGACGCACGCTTTCCCGGACTGCGGGCATTACATCCTGGAGGACGCGCTGGAAGAAGTAACGGCGCTGGTAAAACGATTCGTTGAAAATGCTTAAAGACATCTCTTCGCTGATAGCGGAACTGGCGGTCTCCATCCCTGACCGCCCCGCGGTCATAGACGGCGAAAAAACCATTAATTTCAGGGACCTGGAAGCGGACATAGCGCTGCTGGCGGCGGGTCTGGCGCGCGCGGGCATAAAACCCGGCCTGCGGGTGGCGCTGCTGGTGCCGCCCTCCATAGAGTTCGTAGCCCTTACTTTCGCGCTGTTCCGCGCGGGCGCCGTGCTGGTGCTCATAGACCCCGGCATCGGGGCCGCCAACATGCGCTCCTGCCTCGACGAGGCCGCGCCCGAAGCTTTCGCGGGCATCCCCAAAGCCCACGCGGCCAGGCTGCTGCTGGGCTGGGCCAGAAAGTCCGTACGCATAAACATCACAGTAGGGAAACGCTGGTTCTGGGGCGGCTATACCCTGGAAGACCTCAGAAAAAAGGGGACAGGCTACTTTATTTCCCCTGACAACATAATTCCCGAGGCCGCTTCCGCGCCAGAAAATAAAGTAGCCTGTCCCCATTATTCAGCAGTACTGTTCACTTCAGGCAGCACCGGCGCGCCTAAAGGCGCTGTTTACACGCAGGAGATGTTCGCCGCGCAGGCGCGGATGCTCAAAGAATATTTCAGGATTGAGCCGGGCTATTGTTCCGTTCCCACTTTCCCTTCCTTCGCCCTGTTCGACGTGGCACTGGGCCTGACCATAGTGGTCCCGAAAATGGATTTCACCCGCCCGGCGGCAGCGGACCCGGCCATGCTCAGCGGCCTGATGAACAAGCACAAAGCCGTGCAGCTGTTCGGCTCGCCGGCGCTGCTGGACACGCTCAGCCGCTACGGAGAGAGAACCGGGACGCAGATGCCTTCGCTCACGCGCGTAATTTCATGCGGGGCGCCGGTCTCGGCCGCCGTCATCGCCCGCATGAAAAAAATGCTGCCGGCCGAAACGCAGATCTTCACCCCTTACGGCGCCACCGAAGCCCTGCCCGTGGCCTGCATCTCCAGCGGCGAACTGGCCGGGCTTAAACCCGGCCAGCCCGGCACCTGTGTGGGCAGGACCTGGGAAGGCATGGAAACTTTCATTATCAGGATCACGGACGCACCGATAGCCGAATGGTCGGACGAGCTGCTTGCCGGGAACGGCGAGATAGGCGAAATAACGGTAAAAGGCCCGGTGGTCTCTCCGGAGTATTTCAGCAGGGCGGACGGCACGGCCCTGGCCAAGATCCGCGGCCCCGGCGGGGTTATCTATCACCGCATGGGCGACGCTGGCTGGAAGGACGCGGACGGGCGCCTGTGGTTCTGCGGCAGAAAAAGCCACCGCGTGACAACGCCTGAGGGCACGCTGTTCACCATTCCCTGCGAAGCCGTTTTCAACGCCCACCCCGACGTCCGGCGCACAGCCCTGGTAGGCACCGGCCCCGCCGGCGGTCAGACGCCGGCGCTGTTCGTGGAGCTGGAAAAAGGCGTGGCGCGCCGGGCGGCCCTGACCGGAGAACTGCTGGCCCTGGGCGCGGCGCATGACTCTACCAGGAATATAAAGACCATTCTTTACCACCCCGGCTTCCCGGTGGACATACGCCACAACGCCAAGATCTCGCGCGAAAAGCTGGCCGCCCTGGCCGCGCAGCGGCAGATAGCCGGCGAAAGTCAGCTGACTTAACGCCTTATGGACGTCAAAACAATTAAATTCGAAGCGTCCTCGGCAGCGGAAGAACACTGGGACGGTTTTTTCGAATGCATGGACGAGGCCAGCCGGGAGATAGACCCCGGGGAGCCCCTGCTGCCGCGGGCGAGAAGAAAGCAGCTGGTGTTCGCGGGAGAATCCAATCCTTACAGGCGCACGCACAGGGTCCTGCTGTTCCCCGCGGGCGGAGCCGGCTGCGCGGGCCTGGCTGCGGTCTTCGTCGAGACCCCGCGTTCTCCCTCGTACGAGAACAACAAACACATCGCCACCATGCACTTGTTATTTGTCCCCGGGAAATACAGGGGCAAAGGGCTGGGCGCCCTGCTGCTGCGGCGCGTCATTGAAGAGCTGGCCGCGAATGAACCGCAGGTGAGCGAGCTGTTCGCGCCCGTAGTGCTGGGGTCAGGCCGGCGTTTTATGGACCGGCTGGGCGGCACCGTTTCGCTTGAGACGGCCGAGAACAGGCTTTATCTTCAAGACGTGGACTGGCCTATGGTGGAGGCCTGGGCGGCCGAGGGCGCCGGCAAAAACCCCGATACGGCGATAACGACCGTGTCCGTCATCCCGCAGGCGGACATAGATGATTACAGCGCGGCCTACACTGAAACCATCAACCAGCAGCCTTTGGGCGACACCGGCATCGACATGAAATATACGCCCGAGCAGATACGGTTCGGCGAACAGCAGAACCTTGAATATGGCGCCGTGCGCACCACCATTTACACAAAGGGAGCGGACGGCAGCATAAGCGGGCTGACGGAAACGGTTTATACGAAGGAAGAAGGGCACAAAGCGGCGCAGCTGCTTACCGGCGTGCGCGAACGATACCGGGGGCGCGGGCTGGGCAAGCTGCTGAAGGCCGCGATGCTGCTGCATATCAGGAAAGAATACCCGGGAGTGAAATATATAACTACCGGCAACGCCGACTCCAACGCGCCCATGATGGCCATAAACAGCAAGCTCGGCTTTAAAAGACACCTGCCGGTAAGGCTCTACAAGCTGAAAATAAAGTAACAGGCAGCGGGGGACGCGGTCTGCCCCCAGGCCCTTGACAGGCATTGACATGTCAATTACACTATTGTTGAGGCTTATGCGAAACCTGTCAGCCATGTTCCTCGGGCTTATACTGGCCGCGCCGCTCACCGCGGGCGCGCAATCTTTTTCACAGCTCCCGGGCGCGATCAACTACGATGCCGCCGCGGCGCCGGTTTCCGGACCGGCCCCTGTAGCCGGCGCAGCAGAAGACCGGTCAGCCCAGAAAAGCGTGGATTTCCTTGTAAGGCCGGCTGCGGAGCATGAGCCGGGCGCCCGGCTTTTCAACATCAGGGACTCCGTGGGCAAAGCCGCCCCCGGCGCTTCGAAACCGAAGATACCCTACTTCGAACTGGCCAAAGCCGAAGCCGCGGCACAGGGCGTGGACCTCTCCCTGGTGCTGGCCATCATACAGAAAGAGTCCTCTTTCGACCCCAAGGCCCGCAGCAAAGTGGGCGCCAGGGGCCTTATGCAGCTGATGCCGGCAACGGCGAAATGGATGGGACTGAAGAACACGAAACAGATCACGGTTCCCGCGGTGAACATAAAGTACGGCGTTAAATACCTGAAATACCTCTGGGACGAATTCGCGGATATGCCGCCGGGTGACCTCTCGGCCGCGGACATCAGCAAGCGGACGTCGCAGATGGCGATCGCCGCCTACAACGCAGGCGGAGGCAACGTGCGCAAATACGACGGCATCCCCCCCTTCAGGGAAACCCTGGACTACGTAACGAAAGTCACCCAGTACTTCACCGCCTTCGAAGAAGCGCTGGCGGAAATATCCATCCCCTGACGATAAACTGTAGTAAACATAAGAGCTGTTATCGTAAAGCTTTTTCCTTATTCCGCTCTTTTCTCTGCCTGAAAATTTTCCGAAAAACCGTTCCCCTTCCTTCAATTTATTATAATACCAAAAGCCGGGGCTGTTTCCTGCAATTTAACAAAGCACCGCTGCGCCCGGCAGTTGCCG
>CAIRNJ010000085.1 GCA_903879915.1 uncultured Elusimicrobia bacterium | reverse complement strand
GTCGTGGGTATTTTTTGGGCGAGTTCAAGACATTTTTGTTTCTTGTACTCTGATCGTGTTTAGTCATAGCTGAGACTACTTCCGCTTGATGGAGAATTTTCGAAGGAAGTTGCTAGGAGCCTGTCCGACATAAGCCAAAAACCGGGGTTGGGCCGCTCCTGTAGCTCAAAACCGCCAGCATCCACCTCGCTGGGCGGCGTGGCGGGCACGCCGCATCTGCTTTGTAGCCGCCTCAACCACTGTTGAGCCCCGCTTTTACCTCAACTTACTGCGAATCCGGGCTTAAATCGCCCGCTTTTCCACAACTTTAAAATGTTGTGCGTAGTGCAGACAAGGCTCCACTCGCCTTTTACCTTCTTCAAACCACGCATCAAAAATTGCCTGAACCCTCTCGCCTGCTTTATCTGCCCAAACACCGGCTCCACTATCTCCTTTCGCTTCGCATAAACCGCCCGCCCTCGTTTCGTGCGCAGTTTCCGTCTCATCCGGTCAGCCACGGAAAGTCCGGCAGGCATCCGCCCGCGCGGCGCCGCCGGTATTTCCTTCCCGTGTTCCATCCGGTCCGGCGGCATAAAAACATCCATCTTCAAAGTCTCTGCATTATCCTCGCTGTAATACCCCGCATCCATCAAAGCCTGCTTAGGAACCGCACCCGCATTTTCTTCCACTTGCGCCAGCATCGGCTGCGCCTGCTGCCTGTCATTCGTCGCCTGGGTTACTTCTACCGCGACTATTATCTGATTCTTGCCATCAACCGCCGCCTGACAATTATATCCCTGCAGGAAACTTTTCTTGTGTGTCGGGGCCGGCATTATCCGGCTCTCGGGATCCGTAAAATTCTTTTGCGCTTTCGGGTCGGGCTCCCCAGTCGGCTCCTTAGGCTTGGGCCCTCTATGCCCGCCTTCCGCTTCGCGCGCCGCCTGCTCGCGCTTCTTAGCTTCCGCTTCTTCCTGCGCCTCGCGCTCAAGCTCGGCTTTAGCTTCACGGATCTTCTTAAGCCGGCTTTCACGGTGCTGCAACTCGTCCGGCAATTCATCACCGGTTTTGTCCGGCCCGTACAGCGCATCCTCTTCATCGTCCGCACGTTGCGCCTCCCGGAACATCGCCTCTATCTCGGCTGTAAGCCGCGCCTCCTCTTTGCCCATCCGCTCGTAGCTCATCGCCTTATGCTTTGAAGCATTCGCCTGTATCTTCGTACCGTCTACCGCCACATTGCCCAACTTCACCAAGCGGGCTTTCTTGCACAACTGGAACACCTGCTTAAACAAACCTGACAGCGCCTTGAGGTGCTGCTTGCGAAAATCGGATATCGTGCGGAAGTCGGGCCGCTGATTCGCCGCCAGGATCCGGAATGCCACATCCTCCACCAGTCTTCGCGCTATCTTGCGCGAGGAAAACACCCCCGTACAATAACCATACAGCATAACCGCAGTAAGCATCCGAGGATCATACGGCACTGTGCCCCGTTCCGGTCCGCCGTAATACTCCAGGATTTCGCTCAGGTCCAGCGTTTCCTCTACAAGGTCCGCTATAAAATATACCAGGTGCCCGTCTGGCAGCCACTCGCGCAAGGACGGCGGCAGCAACAGCAACTGGTCTCGATCGTATGGACGGAATGTTCTCTCGGTCATATTGGCTCCTCGTACGCGCGCGTACGACATCAATATTATTATAGAGAACTATGACCGCTTACTGCAAAAGCCTTATGTCGGACAGGCTCCTAGGCGGGCGTTTAACTCTAGCTGCTTGTCGGGGAGGTCGGTTAGGGTGCCTATTACTAGCCAGTCGGCACCGAGGAGCTTGCCGATCTCTTTGGCGGAGTCTGGGTTTATGGCGCCGGAACGCTGGAGCTTTAAT
>CAIRNJ010000084.1 GCA_903879915.1 uncultured Elusimicrobia bacterium | reverse complement strand
CTTCTTTTATCTGTTTTACGCTCATCATGACCTCCCTCCTGCCTGGAACTATTTGTCTTGTTCCTAACAGGGTATCTTTTGGATTTAGGAGGGTCAAAATTCGCTGCTACTGGTGGGTCAAAATTGCCTGCAACTTTACAACTTACATAAACCTTTGTATTCCAATTGTTTAACAACTGGTCGCTCAATGTTTTTATAGCATGGTTTAAGGACAAAGGATTATTCTTGGAGGATTCCACATCTCCCAACATTTTATTTATGGTTTCACGGACTTCTTGGGTTTCAACCTTGTTTGCCACACCTTGCGCATGCAAGAGTGTTGTAAAGGAAATAATTATGTTTAAAATAAGGATTTTTTTCATATTGCTCTCCCTGCTGTGCTGTTAGCCGCCTTGAAATCTGGGACAAAGAACCCACTCCCGCCGGAACTCCGAATTTTTTTCTGCATTATTTCTTCGATAATATTGACCATAATTATAATTCTTCGGATTTACCCGCCCTCGAAAATCTGCCGGAAGGGAAGTGGTGGATTCGGGGAATTGACCAAGCCGGTAACTGGGCTTCGGTGGATTTCACTATTGATAATCATTCGCGCTTACTCATTTTTGTATATTAGTCCCAAGCTCTCGCTCCTACGGCGACATAACCAGGGGACCAACCTTTTCCCATCATTATTTCGGCTCGTAATTTCTTATTATCTCCTGCGCGCTGTGGCGAGTAAAGCTCATTTTTTTCAACTTCTCTATCAGTTCCTTTCTTTCCAGGGTTTCATCATTTATGGCTTCATTCAGTTTCCCTATTTCGTCCGACGGCAGGTTAACAATACTGCCATCCGAACCAAAGAAAAGTAGCTTGCCTTCTTCCAGGCTTTTCTGGAATGATCTGGAATATCCATCCATCTCATGGTTGCGCTTATTGATATCTCGTGTAGCTTCTACTCCGGATAATCTTCTTTGAATGACACAGGCGGCAGGATTGAACTGCAGATCAGGCAGTTCCAGATTCCCTTTCCAGTAAACCAATAAAACGCCGTTTGGAGGCGGCTCGATCTTATTCCATTTGGCGTTTATCACCGTGTCGGGTGAATTTTCAAAAAGCGCCAATATTTCTGCCGCTAACACTCCGGGGGAGCGTTTGCCGTTACCATCGCAGAATATCTGGTTCGCTTTTTTGCGCAGTTCATTCGCACGTCCCGCCAAAATATCTTTTTCCGTGATTCCCGGCCCCACAGGAACACCGTTGAGCAGCACCTTGTTATTTTCAACCCGTACCTGGTACGGCGGTTGGACGAAATGCCCGTATACCAAAACAAAGCCGGTTGTTATTCCCGCAGCAGGTGTTATAGGTTTAATGTCAGTCGGGTCCAGCTTCCCATCCGTTCTGACAGCTTTTTTTATATGTCGTGAAAAATGCTGTTCTGTCACGCCTGCTGTGGAATTTGCCGTGTCATTTCCGGCCAGACAATTCCCGTACATAAGCAAAACAGCAAATAATACGCTGGTTACTTTCATCTTTTCCGCTCCTCAGAAAGTCTCTGCGCGGCAGTTCTCTGCCGCTGCTGAAGTAAAGATTTAAAAAATCCCAAACCCTATAAAGCAAAACCAGGTGCCGGGGAAATCCTAACAATTAAGGGCCATGACGTCAATTAGCCGCCGGCCCGTATTTTTAAATTTCCCACGTCGGGCCGCCAACGTTAACCACTAAAACACCACCGATAATTGGGCAAGATTTAGGATATTATTCTGAGACAAAGAAATACCCGTGAAACAGCCTATCAGCCTGTTTCAGCTCAGAAGTTAGTATTTAACAGCCATATTTGATTATAGATACGCAGGGTGGAGCTAAGCTACACACGGCTAAGTAGTGCCGTATCAAGGGCTATGCCCAGCAGACGGCCAACGCTATTGTATCTAACATGGAGCAGAGAACAAAAATGTGAAGTAATATTCTTCTGACAATTGAAGTGTGCTTCGCGCTCTGGGACCTCTGCGGTGAAATAATTAAGTATGCGACGGGGAAGGGGGCGGAGGATTCTTGATTATGGGCAGGAAGATCTTGAAGCAGGTGCCCTGGCCCACCACGCTGGTAGCCTCTATGCGGCCTTTATGGCGGTCGGTCACCTTCTTGACCACGGCCAGGCCCAGGCCCGTGCCGCGCGCCTTGGTGGTGAAGAACGGCGCGAAGATCTTTTCCAGGGTTTCCTTGGGCATGCCGGCCCCCGTATCCTCCACGTCGATGCGCACCATATCCCCGGCCATTTCGCTGCGCACGAACACTTTGCCGCGCTCCGGCATCACTTCGATACCGTTCTTTATGAGGTTGCGCAAAGCCTGCGTCATTTCGTCCACGTCCATGTTGACCACAGGGTTCTCCGGGGCGAAGGTCTGGATAAGCTCGATATGCGGCGGCACCGGGTAGGACATGGTCAGGTCTTCCAGGTAAGAGTTCAGGTGCACTATCTTGGGGTTGAGCTCGCGCGTGCGGGCGAAGCCCAGGATCTCGTCGATGATGCCGTTGGCCTGCCGGATCTCCGACTCGATGATGGAGATATGCTTGATGACCTTGGGCTCCATGGGCACGGCGGTGGGCGAGGCGGCCGCGGCGGCGTTAAGCTTGGTCTTTATGAAGTAGATGGAATTGTTTATGACCGCCAGCGGGTTGCGGATCTCGTGGCCTACCACCGAGGCCATCTGGCCTATGGCGGCGAGCCGCTCTTTCTTGATCAGCTCGTCCTGCGCGGATTTCAGCTCGCGGGTGCGCGCCTCCACGCGGTGCTCGAGGCTGCGGTTGAGCCGCTCCAGTTCGGTCTTGGCCGACATGATCTCGGCGGTCTTGACCCGCAGCGATTCGCTCATTTGCACGAAAGTATGGGCCAGCTCGCCGATCTCGTCGTTGGGCATGCTCAGGTCGGGCAGATAGTCGAAGTCCCCCTCTCCGAGCTTTATCGCGGCCTCCCTGAGCGCGCGGATGGGCTGGGTGATCACCAGCGAAACGGCGTAACCGAGGAACAGCACAAAAACAGTGACGATCAGCATCATGCGCCAGGTGCGGCGCAGCATGTCTTCCGACGCCTGGTAGGCCACGGACACGGAGCGCTGGATGTAGACCACCCAGCCGAGGTCGGTGACCTCGGCGAAAGCGCCCAGCACCTTCTCGCCGGTGGATTCCAGGATCAGCTCGCCGCCGCCGGTCCTGGCGTCGTTCTGCAGCAGCACGCGCAGCACGTCGTCGGGCAGCTTGGCGTTGGGCTTGTAGATCTCCTTGGAGTTGGAATGCGCTATCAGAAAGCCGTTGGAATCGATCACGGCGGCCTGCGTCTGCGTGGCTTCGGGAAAGCCGGTCTTGAGCAGGCTCGAAAGCGCCGTAAGGCTCATTTTGGCCAGCAGCGCGCCCACCGGCTGGTTGGTGACCGGGTTGACCACCTGCACGCCCATCGTGATGGCCGGGTAGGAGCCCATGTACTTCTCGAGCCCCCCCACGAACTCGCCGGTGCGCATCACCTTGGCGAACAGCGCGTCGTTGGAGAAATCCCGCATCTTGGTCTCGTGCAGGAAGCGGCCGATGCGCACGGTCTCCTGCCCCGAGGCGTCGAACACGGAGATCTCCAGGAAAGCCGCGTGCAGCTGCATGATGCGGTTGACCAGGTCCTGCTGCTTGCCCGCGTTCATCGAGGCGAAATCCTCGAGGTGGGCGGCGTCGAACAGGACGTTGCGGAAATTTATGATGTAGCTCGATACCGTGTCGGCGAAACCGACCGCCAGCGCTTCCTGGTCGCGGGAAATGGCCCGGTTCAGGGTCACCTGGCTCAGGTTCACCAGGTAGTAGCCTACGATACCCAGCGGCACCAGCGAAACGATGAGGAAAACTATCAGGAACTTGTAGAACAGTTTTCCTCTTTTCTGGGTAGGTTCTGTCATAAAAATAGAACACGCACGGAATTCGGGCAGCTGCCGCTGTTTATATTATCGCAAAGTGCTGTTACGGAAATATTGCGCCGCCGCGCGCGGGCGCCGGCGGCGCGCTATTTGCTGTTGCAGCCGGCCCCGGGCTGTCCGGGCGGAGGAAGCTTCTCGAAACCGGGAGCCTTGGAAAGCTCGCTGATCCCGACCTTGAAATTCCTGCCGTCCAGCAAGAAGGACGGCGACGTGGTGATGCCCAGCCCCGCCGTGGCCGCGAAATCCCCGGCCAGCAGGTCCTTGGCCTCTTCGAAGCCCGCGGCGACGGCGGCGGGGTCCACTCCGGCGGCTTTGGCCGCCTTTTCCCAATCCGGAGAACTGATCTCGCGGTTGCGCTCGAGCAGATAGGCGGCGAATTTTTCCGGGAAGCGCCGGGAGATGAAGAGCTGGCGGGCGTCCTCCTGCCACTCTGCCTCGCCGTGCAGGCTCGAGAACTCCCATCCGTTCTTGTCGTTCTTCCTGGCCTCGCCGATGAAATGCACTTCCAGCTTCAGGCCGGCCGGCAGCAGGCTGTTCTTTTCGGACTCGAAAACGGAATTCTCGGCCATAACGCCGTAAGGGCACTGGCTCATCACGAACAGCTCCAGGACGTTCTCCCTGGCCGCCCGCGCCGCGTATAAGCCGCCGCGCGCCCTGTCCTCGTAGACCAGGAAAGCGCCGTTCTCCTTGAACAGCCCGGCCTTTATCTCGGCCTCGAACTTGCTTTTAGCCTCAGGTGTGGCCGCCAGCACGTAGGCCGGCGCGAACTCCAGCCAGGAGAATTTAGCCGCGCGCTCCGGAGCCCCGTAGTCCAGCACTACGGGCTTTATCCCCTCGAAATACCTGTCGAAAACCCCGACCAGCGCGTCGTTCACGCGCAGGCCGGAGCTCAGCACCACCCAGAAGCCCGGCAGCGCGGCCTTGGGAGGCGGCTTATAGCCCTCCGGGGCGGCCCGGCGCCTGGCGGCGGGCAGCGCGGCGTTGACCGCGTTATAAAGGGACGTCAGGCGCTGGCTGCCTTCGAAAGGCCGGCCGTCCAGCAGCAGCGCGGAAGCTTTGACGCCCAGGGCGGAGGCTTTGGCGGCCGCGGTCCCGAGCGCGGCGCCGCCCTGGGAGACGGCGCGGCGCTCCAGCTCGTCCGGGTTGATCCCGGCGAAAAGGGCGGAGTCGCGCCAGCCGTCAGCGGCGGGGTTCATCGAACGGGCGTTAAGATAGTTCAGCGTCTGCGCGGGGTAATCTTTCGAAACTACGGCGAGGCGGCGCGCCTCGGCGAGCTCGGTCTCTCCGCCGCCGGAAGCCGGCGTCCCGTCCTCGTTAACGGGCAGGAGCGGATATACTTTCAGGTCGGCCCCGTCCAGGCGCCGGCGCACCATATCCGCCAGGAAGAACCATTGCCAGCCCGTGCGGTCCATCGGCTCGAGGAACAATTCCATGCGTCCCCCGCTTTTAGCGGCGGCCGGGGCGGGGGCTCCGGCGGCGAACGCCCGGCCCGCCGGCAGGCAGAGCAGCAGGGCCAGCGCCAGCCGGGTCATTTCCCTTTCCTGCTCAGCAGCTGGCGGATGCGGATGGACAGCTCCTGGATGTCGAAAGGCTTGGTAAGGTATTCGTCGGCGCCCAGGCTGAAGCCCTGCGTCTTCTCTTCGGCCGACAGGAACCTGCCGGTCATCATTATCAGGATGAAGTCCTTCGAGAACCGCCGGAGCTCCTGGCAGATCTGGAACCCGGAGGAGTCGGGCAGCTGGATATCCATTATGACCACTTCGGGCTTGTGCTTCTTCGCCAGGTCAATGCCGCTCTTGGCGTTGCCGGCCTGGAAGCAGGCGAACCCCTCCAGCTCCATGACCTCGGCCAGGCTTTCGCGCAGGTGCGCGTCGTCGTCTATGATCAGAACTCTTTGTGCAGCCATATTTTTCTCCAGTTGTGTATCTGAAACCGGGAGCGGCGCCGGGGCTCCGCTCCGCCGGCTTTATTTGCCGGGAACCAGCTTGTAGCCGACGCAGGGCACGGTGTGCACGTAATGCGCGGCCTTGCCCATCTTCGAGCGCAGCCTGCGCACGTGCACGTCCACCGTGCGCGGCGAACCGAAGTAATTGTAGCCCCAGACGCGCTCGATAAGGTAGGGCCTCGACAGCACGCGGTTGGGCGAGCTCAGGAACACGTAGAGCAGGTCGAACTCCTTGGCGGTCACGGTGATCTCTTTGCCGTTGATGCACACGGTGTAGCTGGACATGTTGAGCTCGATCTCGTTGAGCTTCAGCACTTCGTCGGCCTGGATGTTGACGGTGCGCCGCACCACGGCCCGGATGCGGGCGATGCTCTCGTGCAGGTCCTGGCTGTAGGAAAGGCATTCGTCGGCGCCCAGCTGGAAGAAGGCCAGCTTGTAGGAGATCTTGGGCGTTTCGCGGCCCGCGGGCCCGTGCGGCATGATGGTCTGCATCGTAAGCCCCGAGGGCATATGGTCCAGCACCGTGTCGGGGGATTCGAGCACCGCTATCACCGGGATGTTCTTGTTCTTCGCCCTGAGGTTCTTGAGGAAGCTCAGGCCTTCCTCGTCGGACAGGTTCTGGCCTATCATCACCAGATCGAAGGATTTTTCCGAGAGCATGCCCATTACTTCCCGGGACCGGTGCGCGGTGGCTACGGCATAGCCCTGCCTGGAAAGCATTTCAAGGATAAGCGAAGCCCTTGAAAGGTCTTTTGAGGCGAAAATGATGTTGATTTTCACAGGTTCTCCTAAAAAGCCCTGAAAGTCCGAAGAACCGAAGCCGCAGGCTGCCGGCTCCAGTTCTTCGGCGCTTCAGCGCCATGTTTATTCGTGGTCGTGCACTTCTTCGATGTCGAGGGTAAACCCGCGCAGGCCCAGCACTCCGCTGAAAACATTGTAGACGAAGGCGGAAAAGACCAGCACGGCGGAACTGATGATCACGTAAAGCAGGGAATAGAGGCCCACGCTCATCACTTTCTGGAGAACCGTCATCGGGGCCAGCTGGGGGTCCGGCACTATAAAGAACTTAACCCCGCCGCCGAGCAGCGCGAGAACGAAGATCACTATCGGGACCGAGGACGTAACCAGCGAACCTACGCTTATGTTGCGGACTTCGAGCTTCATTTTTCCCTCCGGTAAATAAGCCTATCCCGGCGCCTCAGGCGCCTATGCCATTATAATACATAATTTTCGGGCGTTAAAAGCGCGAATAGGCCGGCGGGATCACATCTCGATGGACTGCTTGGGATAGAAAAGTATCAGCGTGCGGTTGGTCTCGGCCGTCTGGCCGACGTGCAGGATGCGGACGTTGTGGTTCTTGTTCTTGAAAACGGCCTCCCCCTCCACCACTTTATCGGGCTGCTCGAAAGCCTGCCCCACCAGGCGCAGCAGGGTCTGCTGCTGGCTGTCCACCACGTCGAGCAGGTGGATGTTCTTGGAATCCCCCCCCGGCGCCAGTTCGAAATTGGCGTAAAGGATATTGTTGTTCTCGTCCACTACGATCACGTAGTTGGAGGACGGCACGGTCATGCCCAGCAGCGAGCGCCACCAGCGCTGTTCGGCGTCCTTGTAGGTCCGGTCGCGGTTCGAGATGCCCTCTATCTCGGCCTTCATCTTGCCCATCAGCCGCGTGACGGCGCCGGCCAGGTCCCCGATCTCGTCCCCCCTTTCCGGGAAGCGCAGCTCGAAATTCTTGAGCGAAATGCCCTCCACGCTTTCGCGCAGCATGTCCACCGGGGCGAGCACGTAGTGATGCAGGAAGAAGTAAAGCGGCAGCCCCAGCAGGAACAGCACGCCCAGCGCCCCGAAAACGTACTTGCGCATGGCGGAACCGATAAGCACCTCGGCGCCGGCCCGGGAGACCATCAGGTTTATGATGCCGATGATCTCGCCGCGCACCGACAGCGGGATGGCTATCTCGTAGAAAGGCTCGCCGCTGACCTGGCGGACCTTGGGCGACTTAGTCAGGTACGCCTGGTTGATGGCGTCCGTCGGGGGCGGCACCTGCGCCTTGAACTCGTCCCAGTTCATGCCCATGAAACGGGATTCTTTGTGCCAGCGCACCCTGCCCTCGCGGCTGAGATAGATGATGGAGGTGATGCGCTCGTCCTTCGCCAGCGACATCATGATGTCGTACTCCTCGAAAGTGATGGCCTTGGGACTGTTAAGCAGGCCGTTGCGCATGGTGGGCGCGTAGACCTTCACGGTCTCTATGACGTCCTGTTTCAGTTTCTCGTCGAAGGTCCACTTGAAAAGATTGTAATAGAAAACCCCGCCCAGCACCATTACATAGACGCCGACGCCCAGGAACCAGAAAAGCCATTTCATTGAAAGCCGCATAATATTGAGAACCTCTTGGGAATAGTATACCCTTAGCGGATTAACTGAAAGTTAAATAAATGTTAAGACTTTAAACCGCCCGGGCGGCCCCGCCGCCCGGCGCGGCGCGCCGGGCGCCCGTTTTACTGCCCCCCGGCGAGTATCTGCTCTATGCGCTTCAGGCCGGCGGCGGTGTCGGCGTTCTCGGGATCGAGCTGCTTGGCCACGGTCCACTCGCTGCGCGCTTTCTCGTAATTGGAGTTCTGGAAGAACTTGAGGCCCTCGAGATAATGCTGCTGGGCCGCCAGGCGGTTCTCCGCGCTGACGCCCTGCGGCTTCTTCACGACCTCTTCCACGGAGACCCCCTTGCGGGCGGCCTCCTCTTCGGCCTTCTTCTGCTCCTCAGCCTCTTTGGCGCGCCGCGCCTCTTCCTCTCTGGCGCGCCGCGCGGCCTCTTCGCCGCGGCGCTGCTTCTCGGCCGCCTCGAGCTTCATCTGCTCGCGCGCCCGCAGCACCAGCTTGTCGAGGTACGAAAGGTTGGAGCTGTACGGCCTGGCCTTGCCCCACTCGGCGATGGCCTCGTTGTAGCGCCGGGTGCCGTAAAGCTTCTTCCCGGAGGCGATGTAACCGCTCTCGATCTCGTTCTTCACTTCCAGCAGCAGCTTGTTGGCCTTGGAATCTCCCGGCTGGGTCTCCAGCGCGCGCTTCAGGCCCTCGTACGCGTCCTTCAGGTTGCCCTGCGCGTAGAATTCCAGCGCCACCTTGAGCTGGTCGTTGGCCTTTTCCTGGCGCATCTCGTCCTCGATGCGGGTGATCCATTCCATGTTGCGGGCGTCCTTCGGCTTTATCAGCAGCGCGCTGTAGAAATTATCCAGCGCGCCCTTAAGGTCGTGCAGGTTATAGGCTTCCACGCCTTTCTGCGAATAATACTCCCGCAGGTCCTCTTTCATCTTGGCGTACCAGTACTTCGCCTTGATGTTGTTGGGGGAAAGCTTTACGACCTCCTCCATCTTTTTATGGGCTTCCACTATCCGGCCGTCCGTATACAGCCCGAGGGCGGTCCGGAAGCGGTCCTCCAGCATTATCTTTTCGCTGAAGGAGGGGCGCAGGCTCCCGCGCAGCTGGGAGGAAGCCTCCAGCAGCATCTGCGCGTCGGCGTGGTTGGGGTCGATGGCCAGGATCTTGGAGGCCAGGTCCTTGGCATCGTCGTATTTGCCGGCGCGGTAATACTCGAAAGCGTTCTCGTAAACGTTGCTCAGCATGCTCTCCTGGATCTTCATCTTCTCCAGCCTGACGGTCTCGAAGAACTTCTTTTTCTCGTCGAATTCGTTGAGGCTGCCCAGGCCGATCTTGTGCATGTCCAGGAAAAGCGATTCCTCGCTCTTTACCTTCATCCGCTCCTGCGCGGAAGCCGGGGCGCACAACGCCGTCAGTACCGTTACCGCGAAAATTATCTTTGTCATAAAAACCTCGTATTAGAACGGCATGCCGCCCTGTATCAGGTCGCTGATCATGGGGGCCAGCATCAGAATGAACACCGTCGGGAAGATGAAAATAAAGAGCGGGATGAGCATCTTGGTGGAGGCCTGGGCGGCCAGCTTCTCGGCCTTGTTAAGGCGGCGGAAGCGCAGGTCGGCAGAATAGTTGCGCAGCAGCTCCACGAGGCTGGTGCCCAGTTCGTCCGACTGCACGATAAGCCCCACGAAGGAGCGCACTTCCTGCAGCCCGGTGCGCGTGGACAGCCGGCGCAGCGCGTCGCGCCTGGAGTAGCCGAGCGAGACCTCGTTGATGGTGCGCTCTATCTCTATCTCCAGGCCGGTCTTCACCGGCGCGATCTTGACGATGCGGTCGAAGGCCGTCATGTAGTCCAGGCCCGACTCTATCATCAGCGCGGCCAGGTCCACGAACGTCGGGAAATTGCGGATTATGTCCTCCTGCCGCTTGCGGATGCGCCCGGAATAGATGGCCGCGTCGGGGAGGATAAAGCCCATCGGGGCGAAGATCAGGCAGAACAGGGAGCCGCTGAGCACGATGAACACCAGCGGCAGCGCGCCGCCGACTATCATCTTCAGGTGCAGCATTTTCAGCGGGTTGGTGTTGGGCGGGCGGCCAAGCAGCGTGTACATCTCGTCCAGTTTCTTCTCCAGGCCCATCCGCCTGGCGAAGAACAGGTCCATCTTGTCCCAGAAGTTAGGGCTGTCCTCGAGCTTCGCGAAGAAGGAGGATTCCTTGCCTTCCATGTCGCTGACGTCGCCCATCGGGGAAATTTCTTTCTCGCGCGGCGCGAAGAAGCGCTGCACGGCGGTAAAAACCGCGGCTGAACCCACCACGGAAAGCAGGATAAGTATGACCTTTATTATCTGGTCTTGCATAAATTCCCGGGCCTACACCCTGATATTGCCGAGGCTGGACACCACCTTCATGCCTATGGCCACCCAGATCACGCAGAAAGCCGCCGTGGCCATGCCCAGCCCGGTGCTGTAGAATTTTATCATGGCCTCGGGCTGGAACATGAACATGACGCCCACCATCACCCAGGGCATGATGCCCACGACGATGGACTGGATCTTCTGCTGGGCCGTCATGGCCTTGGTCTTCTCCTCCAGCTTCGACTCCTCGCGGATGTCGACGACGATACGCTCGAAAACTTTGGTCAGGTTGCCGCCCATCTGGCGCTGCAGGACGATGGCGCGGATCATGTAGGAAAGCATCTTGGAGGCCACGCGGTCCTCCATCACGCCCAGCGACTTCTCGAAGGTCATGCCCAGCTGGTAGTTCTTTATGACCAGCGCGAACTCGTCGGAAATGGGCGGCAGCAGGTCCTTGGACACCATCTCGAAGCCCTGCACCACGTCGAGGCCCGAGCGCAGGCAGTTGGAGAGCAGGATCAGGCCGTCCATCAGCTGGGTGTCTATCTTCTTGCCGCGCATCTCTTTCATGAAATTCAGCGCGAACTCCGGCACGCGCATGCCTATGGCCAGCCCCAGCGCGGTCATGAAGGCGAAGACCAGGAAATTCATCGAGAGCACGCCTATCAGCGCGAACACCGCGGCCGGTACCAGCATCAGGTACTTCACGTTGACATTTATGAACTGGCGGGAGAAGGCTTCGGTGTACTTCTCCACTTTAGCCGAATATTCGCCCACCATAGCGTTGTTCTTGGCGTCGCTGGTGGCCAGGAAAATGCGCACCGCCAGGAAAATAAGCATCATGCCGAAGATAGTGAGCCCGATGCTCAGCACGCGCATAAAAGGGGATTCCGTCGGCGGGGTGCGGTAGGCGCGCGGCGGGTTGAAAAGCATGCGGAAGGCGTCCTGGCTGAGCACGGCCGAAGCGGACACGGCTTCGGCGTAGCGCTGGGAATCGGAACTCGAGATGGCGTCGGCTATGGACTCCATCTCCTTGAGCAGCAGGGTGAAGATGGCCATGATCCCGCGGCCGCGGCCGCCCAGCGAATCCCCCATCACCACTTCCTTGGTACGCGCGCGGTAAAGACGGTCGAGGGACATCTGGAACCGTATGCGGATATCCGCGTATTCCTTAACCAGCAGGGCCGGGGAGATATTGGCGCCGCCGGCCTCGGGAGGGAAAGTTTTCCGGGTAAGTTCCAGGTACTCGTAAATTATGGAGACCGGCGTCTGCCAGACCGCGGCCTCGGAGATCTCCCCCTCTTCGGGGTCGCGCCACACCTTGCGCTGGAGCATTTCCGGCACCGAAACGTCTATCCAGGGCGGCATAGTGAAAGTGACGTCGACGCTCTTGCACTTGGTGGCGAAGCTGCGCACCTTGGCGTCCTTTTCGGGGGCGAGGTAATAATAAAAAAGCTGCATCTTGATGGCCGCGCAGGAGATCTCACCCATCTGCTCGCCGGTAAAAACGCCGGCGGCCGCGGGTTGCCCGCAGAGCGCCGCCGCCGCCAGGATAAGTACCGTCAGTTTTCTCATAATACCAGGTTCCAGACCTTCCTATTTCGGCCCGGCGCGCAGGCGCCTCTGTTCCTCCGTCCAGAACATTTCGATGGGCACGGTGATGCCGTGCGTGGCGAAATCCGGGAAGAACTTGGGCGGATCGCCCGTGGCGGAGAAAGCGCCCGCCACCTTGCCCGTATTGAGATCTATGCTCGTCTGCTTGTACTTGAAGATCTCGTGTATTGAGATCTGGTTCTCTTCGCGGCCGGTGATCTCCGTGACCGACGTGATCTTCCTGGTGCCGTCGGAGAAGCGGGTAAGCTGCACCACCATGTGCACGGCGGAGGAGATCATCTCGCGCAAAGCCCAGATGGGCAGGTCGGCGCCGGCCATCAGGCACATGGCCTCAAGGCGGGTCAGCGCGTCGCGCGGGGTGTTGGCGTGGATGGTGGCGAGCGACCCTTCATGGCCCGTATTCATGGCCTGTAACATATCCAGGGCCTCGGAACCGCGGACTTCGCCGACGACGATGCGGTCGGGGCGCATACGAAGGCAGTTCTTGACCAGGTCGCGGATGGTGACCTCGCCCTTGCCTTCCACGTTGGGCGGACGGCTTTCCAGGCGCACCCAGTGGTCCTGCTCCAGGCGGAGTTCGGCCACGTCCTCCACGGTCACGATGCGCTCGTCCTCAGGGATATAGCTCGATAACATGTTCAGGAAAGTGGTCTTACCGGTGCCGGTGCCGCCGGAAATTATGATGTCCTTCCTGAGCCGCACGCAGGCCTTCAGGAAATCCACGCAATCCTGCGAGATGCTGCCCATCGCCACGAGCTTGGCGTCGTTGAGCGGCTTGCTGGAGAACCGGCGGATGGTGAGCGTGGGCCCGGAAACGGCCAGCGGCGCGATGACGGCGTTGACGCGGGAGCCGTCCTTGAGGCGGGCGTCCACCAGCGGCACGGATTCGTCGATGCGCCGGCCCAGCGGCGCCACGATGCGCTTCATCACCTGCACGATCTGCTCGTCGTTGCGGAATTTGTATTTAGTAAGGGTCAGCTTGCCGGCCCGTTCGATGAACACCTTGTCGGGGGCGTTCACCATGATCTCGGTCACGGCGGGGTCGCGCATCAGCTCTTCCAGCGGGCCGAGGCCCAGGATCTCGTCGAGGAGCTCGTTGATGAACTGCACGCGCTGCTCGCGGGTCAACGACATCGTGGTCTCTTTCTGCAGCAGGCCGTTGATTATCAGGTCCACCCTTTTGCGGGTCTCCTGGTTGGCGGCCGCGTCGTCGGAGATCTTCACCCGCTCGGTTTCCAGGGCGTTGACCACGTTGCGGTGCACCTTGACCTTGAGCTCTTCCCAGAAAGCCGGCACGTCCGTGCGCGCCGAGCCGGGCGCGGCGGCCGGGCCCGTAGGGGCGGAATTCGGGACCGCCGCGGCGGGCGCGTTCTCCCCGGTTTTCCAGAGCATGCCCGAGCCCTGGGCGAATTCGGAAGCGGTGACCGAAGAAGACCACTGCTTTTCCGACGGGGTGACCTCGGCCACCCGCCCCAGCAGCACGCGCAGCTGGCGCACCCACTGGGTGTTGGGCTGTTCGGTTATCAGGATCTTGTTCTGGTTGGCGCAGCCGGGCATGGCGTCTTCCCACGGCATGTAGGACAGCACTTCCTTGCCCATCTGCTTGAAGAATTTCTCTATTTCCTTGGGCGCGAGCGCCCCGGGCATGTCGTAAAGGTTGTCCACGACCTCGAACCGGTTCATCGGAAAATGCAGCTCGTTCATCTCGCGGAAGGTGGCCGCGGTGGCGTTCAGGGCCGGGACGTTCGAGTTGGTGACCCAGAACACCAGGTCGGAGATGTCGAAAGCGAACACCTGCATGGGGAAATAGGGGTCCACGTCGATGAAGAGATCGAAGGACTGAGACAGCCGCGACAGCAGCGGCAGCAGGATGTCGGGGGACATCCTGGCCACTTCGGAGCGCCGCTTGCTGAGCGGCAGCACGCCCACGCCCCACTGGGATATTGGGATCTTCCCTTTGAGCAGCGCGCCCAGCGCCCCCACCGATTCCCGGCCCAGGGAGCTTATGATCTCCGCCATCGAAGGCGGGTTGAGCCCCAGCAGCAGGGCGTGTTCCTGCCGGCACATGGGGTCCAGCGGGATGATCAGGACGTTCCGTTTCTGGTAATTGGCCCAGGCCAGCGCCAGGTTCATGGCGACGGAGGTCTTTCCCACGCCCTCTTTAGGGCCCGAAAAAGTTATCACTCTGGGGGTAAGATTTATTTCGGCCATAAAAATCGGCGCTGCGGCCGGACGTTCACTTTATGATCTCAAAGGTCACGAACAGGAACAGCGAGCTCTGCTCTTCCACTATGTCCGCGGAGCTGAACAGCGCGCCGATCAGCGGCAGGCTGCCCAGTATCGGAACGCGGTTCCGGGAAATATTGCGGTTGCTGCGCTTCAGGCCGCCGATCACCAGCGTCTCGCCGCTTTTGATCTCCACCTCGGTCTGGATCTGGCGCGTGATCATAGACGGGATGGTGGTGCCGGAAGCTACGACGGGCTTCGAATAGTCGGGGTTGGACACCTCCAGCTGCAGCTGCACGTCCACGGTATCCTTCTTCTCGGTGAGCACCACGGGCAGCACGGTAAGGATGACGCCGAACTTCTTGAATTCCGCGCCGACGCCCTGCGCGTTGGAATAAGGGACCGGTATTTCGCCGCCCACCGTTATATTGGCCTGCGTGCCGCTCTTTGCCACCACTTTGGGGTTGGACAGCAGCTGCGCCTTGCCTTCGGTCTCCAGCAGCTTCAGCGAGGCGGCCAGCTGGGTCTTGCGCTCGAAATCGCCCATCGTGATTATGCCCGGCACGGTCTTTTCAGAGAAGTCGAAGAACTGGTTCCAGGAAAAACCGCGCGTTTTCTGGATGGAGCCGCTTATTTCCACGATGTCGGCGCTGACGGCCACCATATAAGTGGTTTCCGCGCCGGCGCGGGATGCCAGGACCAGCATGGCCGCGGCGAAGATGATCTTTTTCATAATGGTTCCGCCTTGTGCTGTCTACGCTATTTAATCAGCCGCTTGAACGAAGCGATCTCCATGGGATGCAGTTCCACGTCGCCGAGGCCGCGCACCACAACATACACCTTGCCCTGCTCCTGCGAAAGCGAAAGATACTGCGCCTCGTTGGGGTTAAGGGCCAGGCTCAGGCCCATCTTGTCCGAGAACGACTGGTCGGCGGCTTCCTCTTTGGACTTGGACTTGGCCTGGGCGCTGGAAAGGCCCTGCCCGAGGTTAGAACCCACGCCCAGCACCAGCACGTTCTGCAGTATGGTGGCCGTCACTTTTTCTTTGCGGTTGTCGCCCATCACGGCGTCGAAGGTCACCAGGATGTCCACACGGTCGCCGGGCTTGACCAGGCGCAGCAGGTCGTTCTCCAGCGGCAGCACGCAGCCGCGGTAGCCGGGAGGGACCTTCACGCTCAGGCCGGCTTCCGGGCTGAGCGTGACCAGCGCCGACTGCGTCAGCTGGTTGCCCTTGGGAACGCGCACGGCCGTAACGAGGTTGGAAACGAGCTTCAGGTCGGACTGGCTCCTGACCTCGTAGGCGTCCTGCTCGAGGTACATGCGCGGCATCTCCCGCGTTTCCACCAGGTCCACGTTCATTATGGTGCGGGGAGGCAGGTCGAACTTGGCGACCAGCACGGTGGCTTTCTCCAGCTGGGCCGACTGCGCGCGCTCTTTGGAGTTCAGCAGCCACCAGTAGATCAGGGCCGCGAAGAGCCCCAGCAGCACTGGCACGAGCATGCTTTTCTTTTCCATATAGGTATTCTCCAACTAAAGTGTTAACTTCCCGTTTCGCATTTGTTAAAAGAACCGTTCTCCGCGGCCGCGCCGGAACCCGTCACCTGAAATAGGGCCTCTCCACCGGCATGCGGACCTTCACTATCATCCGCTTGATGCGCTGCCCTTTCGGAGCGTCGGCCAGCGCAAAACTGGAACCGGGAAAGATAAGTTTCGCCGGGTAGTACAGCGTCACCAGCAGATCCTCGCCCATCTGCCCGGACTGCTTGTCCATTATCGTGGTCACTATCCGGCCCTCGACACGGACCCCGGGAGAGGAAGGGAACATCTTCTGCAGCACGTCCTTCATCTTCATATTGGCCGTGCCGACGTCACTGGCCTTGCCGGCGGCGCCGCCGTGGGGGCCGGCCACCAGCGAGCCTATGCGGGCCAGCTCATAGGCGCAATGATGGGCCAATATCGTCTGGAAACCCATGTTCCCCATTTCCATTATAAAGAACAGCAGCAGCATGAACACCGGCAGGACCAGCAGGAGCTCGATGGTGACCTGCCCCCGCCTGGCAAGGGCACGGGCGGACCTCAGCATAGCCTTTACCGGCGACAAGCCCGTTAACCGTTTCATACGCATAACACGCAGCCGTACCCGGCGGGAAACCCCGCACGCCGGCCTTTCCGGAAAAAACACGGGACAAACCGTCCAACAAACCGCGGCTCACCCGCCTTCCGAGCCCCCCCGGAGGGGGGCTGCGGCAGGCTTAGTTCCCGGCGCCCAGCGTTCCCGCCGCGCCGTTTATCATGTTCTGAATGCTGGCGAACAGCGTGGGCATGTACTTCTTGAGGGCCACGCCGGCCACAAGCACCACGCCCACGACCACGGCCAACATCAGCAAATATTCGACCGTATTCTGACCTTTTCTGTTTTTAAACAACTTGTTCATGTTTAAGTTCCTCCAGTAAAAAATACCAGACTCCGACGCCGCAACCGAAATCAGGGGTTCTCTATATAGACCCGCATTATCACCATGCCGCCGCGCTTGAACTGGTTGGCTATCGAAAACTGCAGCGCGCGGTGCATTATCACGAACACGAAGAACAGCGAGGCCGTGACCAGGATATACTCTACGGCCGTCTGGCCCCTGCGCCTTGTCCTCATCCGCATAAGCTTCCACGCTCTCTTTGCCGCCTGCGGCTAAAACTGGAACTTCAGCGCCAGCTGGCTGGATTTGCCCAGCGCGCCGTAAGGGACCATGGTATAGTCGAGCCCCATGCCGTAGCCGAAGGCCTGGGAAGTATAGATGCCCACGCCGAAGGTCCAGCCCGAGATATCGTTCAGGCCCAGGCTGTCCATGGTCTTGTCCGTCATGTTCGTGCCCATGTTGTCGCCCGGGCAGTAGCCGATCCTGAGGGAGACGCGGCCCACCTGCAGCAGCTCTTCCGGCAGGCTTATTTCCACCCCTCCGCCGAACTTTCCCCCCTTGTCCGAATAAGTCTTTTTTTCCAGCGCCAGAGTAAGGAACGGGTTGAACACCCAGGCGCCGCCGACGCGCTGAACCTTGACCACCTGCTTGGACTTCCCGGAGAAATTCTGTCCGGCCCAGCCCAGCGACAGCTTGCGCCCCAGGCGCAGGATGGCGCCGGCGTCGAAGACCAGGTTGTGGTATTCCTCGGTATAGTTATCCTCCAGAACCTCCTTGGCGCTTACCCCCACCAGGAACTTCTCGAGAAAAAAGCCCTTGGCCACCGAGACGGAGGTGTAGCCGTTGCGCACCTTCACGTCCTGGCCGTACAGCGGTATGCCGGCGGAATCCCTGACGTCGAAATCCTTTATGCCGTAATACGCAAGGTTCACGCCGATGACGGACTGGCCTACCGGGTGCACGTAGGAAACGTATTGCCCGGAATAATCCTGCATCCAGCCCAGATAGGCGAAAGAGAATTCCCGCATCTGGGCCGAGGCTATGCCGGCCGGATTTATGCCCATCGCCTCGCCGCCCTCCAGCAGGGAAACGCCGCTGTTGCCCAGCGCCTGCGCCCGCGGGCTGCCGGTCGGGATCTTCATGAACACGGCCCCGTCCGTGCCAAGCGTCGCGTCGGCGGCGTACAGAAGAGACGCGGGCATAGCGTAAAGAACAGAGGCCGCAAGGACCAGCCCTATAAACCTTTCCTTCTTTTTTGTCTTCTTCATATAGCTGCCCTCTTAAGACCTTACGGGATCAGGATCTTCTTGACCACCTGGCAGACGTCGCGCGTTCCTTCCGTGGCCTCGAACCGCAGCACCGCGAAGTACACGCCCGGCGCCACCGCCCTGCCGAAACTGTTCACCCGCGGCCAGCAAGCCTCGTGCG
>CAIRNJ010000083.1 GCA_903879915.1 uncultured Elusimicrobia bacterium | reverse complement strand
TATCTAATGTCATGGTTACAGATTATGAACGGAATCCGGCGTTTTTTCAAGGCCGAAACGATTTCAGCCTCATGTTGCGTTAGAAACGCATATTATTTCAGCCTCATGTTGCATTGGATAATTCTCGGGCTCTGTGCGCGGTCCGTGTTTTTGCTAGAATATCCGAACCTTAAATAAAGGAGGCGCAAAATATGAAAGAAATACATGCCTGCAATACCATCGACAGAACAGCCGCGGAAGCCGCCTCCTTTTCACTCCGTAATTAAACCACTTGCGCCGAAAAGCTGAAGGCTCCGCCACGGAGGCCGCCGCGCTTTGCCGCGCCGGCCCCGCCCGCGCAGAATACGGAGCTTAAATGAATCATAACGAAGGGTCGTACCCCGGCGGCGCCTGCGCCTGCCCGGAAACGCTGCGGCAGTATTTCGACGACGGCACGATAGACGGCTACGAGCGCGTGCTCAGCGAAGGCAAGGAGGCGGTGGTGCACGTGGTCTCGAAAAGCGGGAGCGGCGGCAAGACCTGTTACGCCGCCAAGGTCTATAAAAAAAGGGAGGAAAGAGGATTCAAGAACAGGGCGGATTATTTCGTGGCGCAGAACATGTATAAAAGGCGGGAGCTGCTGGCTCTCCGTAAAAAGACCGGTTTCGGCCGGCGGGTGGAGGAGGCGGTGTGGCAGAACCGCGAAACGGCTTACCTGGAAGAGCTGCGGGCAGCCGGGGCGGACGTGCCCGCGGTGGTGAAGGCCGGGGCGGACTCGTTCATAATGGAATACCTGGGCGAGGGCGACGAGCGCGCGCTGAAGCTGATAGAGGCGAAGAGCGCGCTGAGCGATCCGCACGGTGTTTTCGGGCGGGTGCTGCGCAACATCGAGCTGTTCCTGAGCTGCAACATAGTGCACGGCGACCTGTCGCCGTACAACGTGCTGTATTACAGGGGCAGGCCGGTGATAATAGACTTCCCGCAGGCCTCCGACCCCCGGCGCAACCCCAACGCGCCGGCGCTGCTGAACCGGGATATCCGCAATATCTGCGCCTTCTTCGGGCGCTGCGGCGTACGCTCCGATCCCGAAGCCGTCTTCAGCGGCATGTGGGCAAAATATCAGCTTAACGAGATGTAACAGCAATAAAGCAGCCTGTCACTTTTTTGATAAACTTAACGGACGCGCTGCTTTTAAGGGAAAATTATGACCGACTGGAAACTTTTCGCTGTGGGGTCGGCTTTTTTCGCGGGGCTGACAGCGGTGCTGGCCAAGGTGGGGGTGAAGGACATCCCTTCCAACCTGGCCACTCTTATAAGGACCGTCGTCATCATAGTTTTTCTCGGCGCGCTGGTGGCGGCCCGGCACGAATGGAAGAACCCGCTGCTGCTCAACCGGCACAGCCTCGTGTTCCTCGTGCTGTCCGGGCTGGCCACAGGACTTTCGTGGCTCTGCTATTACCGCGCCCTGCAGACCGGCCCGGCCTCGCTGGTGGCGCCCATAGACAAGCTCAGCCTGGTCTTCGCTATCGTGCTTTCGGTGCTCTTCCTTGGCGAGCGCCTGGGTGTTTACCAGTGGCTGGGCGCCACGATGATAGCCGCCGGGGCGCTGGTGATAATCTTCAAATAAGGAACCGGCGGCACGATTTGCGCCGCCGGCTCTTCCGCTGCGTCGGGTTTTATGGGCCTGCTCAGGCCCCGGGGTCGGTCTTTTTTTTCTCGGGTTTGGCGGCCAGGCCGCGCACCAGGGTGACCATCTTGAGTATGTTGGTAAGCCGTTCAAGGGCGGCCGGCTTGATAACGAAATCCAGCGCTCCCTCTTTCACCGCTTTGTTGGCCATCTCCAGGGCGTCCAGGCCGGCCAGTACGATCACGCAGGTGTCGGGGTTCTTTTCCCGCGCCTTGAACGAGAATTCCAGGCCGCTGGCCCCGCGCAGGTAAACACAGGTTATTACTATGTCGAAAGGCCGGCTGCCCAGCAGTTCGCGGGCCTGGCCGGCTTCGGTGCAAACGTTCACTTCGAACTGGGGGAATTCTTTAAGGAGGTCGTTGACCCGGTCTATGACATACCCTTCGTCCTCGATCAAAAGAAGCTGTTTTTTGCTCATAGTATGGCCGCCGGCCGTCCTGGCGGCGTTCTTTCAAGGTTGAGCCACCCGCTCTGTATTATGGCTGCCGGCGGTTAAATAATAATTGCGGAACGGTTAATGAATAGTTTTTTCGTAGATGCGGTATTTGCGGTACACACGGCCGCCCACGGCTTCTATGGTGTTGTTGATGAGGGTGTTGTCCTCCAGCGTCCAGGACATCTCGCCGTATTCCCATTTCATCTTTTTGCCGGATTCCATGGCCTGCTTTATCAGCAGCATTTCCAGCCCGCGGTTGCGGAATTCTTTTTTCACGCCCAGGGTGAGCAGACGGCCCGAGCGCAGCTTGAACATCATTTTGTAAAGGAAGGGCAGGATGGTGAACGGGTTCAGGCTGCCGCGCGCGGCCTGCAGCGGTATATTGAAGTTCGGCAGCAGCATCACGAACGCCGCCACTTTTCCGTCCACCTTCGCGAAGAACAGGTAGTCGGGCTTGAGCATGGGCTTGAGCGCGTTTCCCAGGTCGGTGAGCTCGGCGTCGGTCATGGGCACGAAGCCCCAGTTCTTTTCCCAGGCCGAATTGTAGATCTCTTTGAGGTCGGCTATGGCGCCGTCCAGGTTCTTTATGTCCACGAACTCGATCGTTATGTCCTTGTTGCGCATGGTGCGGCGCGCTATTTTTTCCAGCCGTTCGCCGATGCCGTCCGTTACCGCCATCTTGTAGGCGAGAAGGTCCTTGGCCTTGGCGTAGCCCGCCGCCTCTATCAGACCCGCGTAATAGGGCGGGTTGTAGGTCATCATTATCATCGGCGGCCCGTCGAAGCCGTCTATCAGCAGGCCGCAGGTTTCGTTGGTGGAGGGGTTCACCGGGCCGCGCGTCTTGTCCATGCCCTTGGCGCGCAGGTATTTCTCCGCGGCCGCGAACAGCGCGGCGGCGGCGTCCGGGTCGTCGGCGCAGTCGAAAAAGCCGAAAAAGCCGCAGTTCTCGCTGTGGAAAGAGTTATGGGCGCGGTTGACTATGGCGGCTATGCGGCCCGCCGGCTGCCCGTCCCTGAAAGCCATGAAAAGGGCGCGTTCGCCGTGGCGCCAGAAAGGGTGCGAGGTGTCCAGCAGGTGATGCGTGTCCTTTTTCAGCTCGCCCACCCAGTGCGGGTGGTCCTTGAAAAGGGCATAAGGATAGTCTATGAAGGCGTCGAGTTCATTTTCGGGAAGTTCCCGGATAGTGATTGGCATAAATTATGTGGCGGCCGCCGTGTTATTTAACCAGGGCTATGGGCTTTTTCTTGAGGACCTTGTTTATGCAGGTCTGGAAAATGCCGAGGGCGCGGTCCAGCTGTTCGCGCGTATGCGTGGCGGTGGCCACTACGCGGATAAGGGCGCGCTTGGGGGGGACGGCCGGGCTTACCACGGGGTTCGTGAACAGCCCGTTATCGTAAAGCATGCGCCACAGCATGAAGGTCTTTTCGTTGTCGCCTATGATCACCGGGATGATGGGGGTCTGGGTTTCGCCGGTATTGAGGCCCATGGCTTTGAAGCGCTTCATCAGGTAGGCGGCGTTGTCCCAAAGCTTCTTTATACGCTGGGGCTCTTCATCTATGATATCTATGGCCTTCGAAATAGCCGCCACCGAAGCCGGGGGCAGGGCCGCCGAGAAGATCATGGAGCGGGAAATGTGCTGGATGTAATGCATGATGTCGGCGTTGCCTACCGCGAAGCCGCCCACCGAGGCGAAAGACTTGGAGCAGGTGCCGACTATGATGTCTATGTCTTTCGGGCCCAGGCCGAAATGTTCGGCGGTGCCGTGGCCGTGACGGCCCAGCACGCCGGTGGCGTGCGCGTCGTCCACCATCAGGCGGGCGCCGTGCTTCCTGCAGATCCTGGAGATCTCCGGTATGGGGGCTATGTCGCCCTCCATGGAGAAAACGCCGTCCACGATGACGAGTTTCCCGTGCCGGGGGCCTATTTCCTTGAGCACGCGGTCGAGGTCGGCCGGGTTATTATGCTTGAAGCGGCGCAGTTCGCCCTGGGAAAGCCTGCAGCCGTCCAGGATGCTGGCGTGGTCCAGCTTGTCGATGACCGCGAAATCGCCTTTGCCTACCAGCGCGGAGATGACGCCCAGGTTCATCTGGTAGCCGGTGGCGTAGATCAGGGCGGCTTCCCGGCCCTTGAAAGCCGCGAGCTTCCGCTCCAGCTCCATATGCAGCACGGTGTTGCCGTTAAGGAAGCGGGAACCGGCCACGCCGGTGCCGAATTTCTTTATAGCGTCTATGGACGCGGCTTTCATGCGTGGATCGTTGGCCAGCCCCAGATAGTTATTGGAGCCGAACATTATAAATTTCTTGCCCTTTATGGTTATTTCAGGGGCCTGCTCGGATTCAAGCTCTTTGAAGTACGGGTAGATGCCGGATTCCATGAGCTCGTGGACGATGGTGAAGTTCCTGCATTTGTCAAAAAGGTCATTCATAATTATCTTGATATTTTATTATATTGGGTGGCTCAGGGAAAGCGAAAAAACCCGTTCTAACGCTTTCCCGCGGCCAGCCTGGCCGCCAGGGCGGTAGTGGAGCGGCCCTTCAGCAGCGGCACCAGGGCCACCCGGCCCGCGAATTCAGCCCCTACCACCGTCTCCGCGCGGTAGTCGGCGCCTTTTACCAGCACGTCCGGCCGCAGCGCTTTTATAAGTTCCAGCGGCGTGTCCTGGCTGAAAACCACCACCGCGTCCACGGCGGCCATGGCCGCCAGTACCCGCGCCCTGTCGGCCGCTTTATTGAGCGGGCGGCCCGGGCCTTTGAGGCGGCGCACCGAAGCGTCGGAATTAAGGCCCAGGAACAGGAAATCCCCGAAAGAGCGCGCCTTCTCCAGCGCGGTTATATGGCCGGCGTGCACTATGTCGAAACAGCCGTTGGTGAATACGGCCTTTTTCCCGCGCCGTTTCAGGGCGGCGCGCAGGGCCCTGGCCCTGGCCAGCGATATTGTTTTTACGGCCGTATTCATGCCTTTACAGGTTCGGCCGGGGCCAGCAGCCTTTCCATGAAGCCGGTATCGGTCTTGCCGGCCTGGAAATCGGGGCTTTCCACTATTAGCTGATGCGCGTTTATAGTAGTGTGTATGCCTTTAACCTTGAAATCCTCGAGGGCGCGGCGCGACCGGGCCACGGCCAGCGCGCGGGTAGGGGCCCAGACTATGAGCTTGGCCAGCATGCTGTCGTAATACACCGGCAGGTTATAGCCGGCGTAGACGTGGGTGTCTATGCGCACGCCCGGGCCGCCGGGCACTATCCATTCCTCCACCCGGCCCACGCTGGGCGCGAAATTGCGGTTGTAATCCTCGGCGTTGATGCGGTGCTCTATGGAGTGGCCCAGGTAGGGCACGTTATGCCCGCCCGTGAACGAAAGGGTCTCGCCCGCGGCCGCCAAAAACTGCTCTTTTACCAGGTCGAAGCCGGTTATGAATTCCGTGACCGGGTGCTCCACCTGCAGGCGGGTGTTCACTTCCATGAAGTAGAACTCGCCCGTCTGGGTGAGCAGGAACTCCACCGTGCCCACGCCCACGTAATTGGCGGCTTCGGCCAGCTTCACGGCGGCCTCTTCCAGGCTTTCGCGCAGCTTCTTGTTGACGGCCGGGGAGGGGCTTTCCTCCACCAGCTTCTGGTGGCGGCGCTGAATGGAGCAGTCGCGCTCAGGGAAAGCTATGGTATTGCCGTGCGAATCGCGCGCGAACTGCACCTCTATGTGGCGGGGCAGCTCTATGTACTTCTCGAAATAGACGTCGCCGTTGCCGAAGGCCGCCTTGGACTCCGACTGCGCCATGTTCATTTCGTTCTCCAGCTGGGCGGCTTCGCGCACTATGCGTATGCCTTTGCCGCCGCCTCCGGCCGCGGCCTTGATCATGATGGGGAAGCCTATCTTGGCCGCCTGGGCCGCCGCGTCCTTGTATACGCAGTCCTTGGTGCCGGGGGTTACGGGGATGCCGGCCTTCACCGCCATCTTGCGGGCTTCGGCCTTGTGGCCCAGCTGCTGTATGGATTTGGGCGAGGGGCCGATGAAGGTTATGCCGTTGTCGCGGCAGGCGGCGGAGAACTCGGCGTTCTCGCTCAGGAAGCCGTAGCCGGGGTGGATGGCGTCGGCGCCGGTTATCTTGGCGGCGGAGATTATGGCGGGTATGCTGAGGTAGCTTTCGCGCGCCATGGCGGGCCCTATGCAGACGGCCTCGTCGGCCAGCCGCACGTGCAGGGAGGAGTGGTCGGCCTGGGAGTAGACGGCTACGGAGGCTATCTTCATTTCCCTGAGCGTCCTGATAACGCGGATGGCTATTTCACCGCGGTTGGCTATGAGAACTTTTTTAAACATGACTCCTCCGTTAATTAAAGCTGCCGGAAAGAAAGGCGCCGCTTTATTTCTTAAGCGTATCGGGGCTGGCCCCGGGCGTGGGAGCTTTTTCCACTTTGCCCTGCCGGGTCCACAGGTTAACGAAAAACACGAAAACGTCGGTCATTTCCCTTTTTTTAGTGGCGGGGTTCAAAGCTTCCTGCCGCAGGAAAACGCGGTACTCCGGCCCGGACAGATGCACCGCCAGCCAGAGGTCGCGGGGCAGGTATTTCGCGTTCTTCGGGCCCAGCCTGGCCTCCAGGGCTTCCAGGTTCTGCCTGCGCACCATGCCGAACGGCGGGGCGCCCGGGCCCAGCCTGGAATTCTTGGCGAAAGCTATGGCTTCCTGCGTGGCGCCGCCGCCCATATAGACCATCCGTTTGGCGGTGTCGTCCTTGGACGGGTTCCTTGTGCAGGTCTTCTCGGCCTGCATCAGGTCGGCCATGCCTTTCTCGTAATCCTTCATATGCACGTAAACGTTGGCCCGGTTAAGGAAGATAGGGCACTGCTGGTCCGCGGTCAGGGCGGGCAGGTTGAGCATCTTCCCGTATTCGTCCAGCGCCGCGTGGTCGCGTTCGAGGCCGCTGAGGCTGTCGGCGTAGTAAAGGTTGAACCAATAAAGTTCGTCCGGGGTATAGCCCACCGGGTAGGAAGCGGCCGCGTTGACGGTGCGGCTGCAGGATTCCACGGATTTCTCGTAAAGGCCCATGAAGAACTCGGAGGCGCACAGGTAGCCCGAGGCGCGCGGGTCGACGGGGTCGGTGAGGTACAGCTTCTGGGACAGGAACAGCGCCTGCACGAAGTCGCGGCGGGCCATGGCCTCGTCAATGGGCTGGAAAAGTATCCAGATATAAGGCCGCGTCCAGCGCCCGTTCTCCATCACGAATGAAATATAGTCGTTCTTCCAGTCGCCGCCTTCCTCTTTGAGCTGGTAGCGTATCACCGCGGCGGTCTTGGTCATGCTGAAGACCTGCGCGTCACGGAACTGCCAGCGCGGGACCTTCTCGTAATATTCCTTATTGTTGGTCACGTATTCTTCCAGCGTGCAGACCGCCTTGGAATTGGTGGACAGCAGCTCGTAGGCCTTCTCGTAGCGGCGCTCGGACAGGTAGGTGAGGTACGTTTTGGCCGTCATGGTCAGGCGCAGGCGCGGGACGAAAGGCATGACCGACAGGTAAAATATTATGGCCAGCGCCGCCAGCAGGACCAGGCCCAGGGCGGGGCCGGTGAGCTTTTTAAGCCCCGACTTTTTTACGGCGGGGCCGGCGGTCCTGATAGCGAAATGCCCGGACGCGGTCTTGCTTACCGTGCTCGTCGGGGGTTTTGCCGGCTGCTCGTGGCGGTGCCTGAAAGAGTCGCCTCTTTCGTCCACGGCTTCCTGCATGCTCTCCATCTCGAAATGCGGGATGGTCCTGCGCGGCTGCTCCGGCGGCTGCGCGGGCGCGGCGGGCCGGTCCTGCGCGGGAGGAGGCGGGGGCGGGGGCCTCGGCGGCTGCCGCGGCGCGGCCAGCGTAAGCATGTCGCCGCACTGGTCGCAGTAGTTCTTCTCTACGGAATTGGAAAAGCCGCAGCCGCCGCACTTTTTTTCAAGCGCGGCGCCGCATTGCAGGCAGATGTCGGTGATAATGTTCGGCTCGCTGCCGCACTTAGGACACCGTATGACAGATCGCTTTTCCGGCATTAAGTTCGCTGTTTATTTCGGTTCCACGAAGAACATGGGTTGCCCGTATTCTACCGGCTTGCCGTCCTCTATGGAGATTATCTTCAGCAGCCCGTCGGCGGGCGCCGTGACGCTCTTGAAATCCTTGCCTACTTCCACCACGCCCAGTTCCTGGCCTTTTTTCACGGAGGCGCCTTCCTTCAGGTGGTTGGTCTTGCCGGGGCGGGCGAAGCGGAAGATGCCTATGGAAGGAGCGAGTATCGGCTCCATGGTGGAGGCTATGGTGGTGGAGTGCTCGGGGTTGTTGTTAAGCTTGAGGCTGATCCTGTCCTCCCCGCTCTTCCAGGTTATCTCTTCCAGGTCCGTTGTTTCCATCCACTTGGTCAGTTTGCTGAGTTTTTTAACGTCCATGTTATAGTACCTCCGTAAATTCGTTCAGGTTACAGGCCCGCTTCCGAGGGATCGAACGCGTTGGGCAGCATCTTGCCGGCGGTGGTGAAGGTTATCTTCTGTTTCCTTTCCAGCGGCTGCCAGTCCACGTAGATCATTTCCGCGTCTTTGGGCGCGAATTCTATTATCACCTGCCGGCAGGCGCCGCAGGGTTTGGCCGACTTGGCCGCCACGCACAGGGCCTTTATCTTCTTCTCGCCGTGGCTGACGGCCTTGAAGATGGCCACGCGCTCGGCGCAGATGGCCAGGCCGAAAGAGGCGTTCTCAACGTTGCAGCCGGTGTAGATGCGGCCGGAATCCATCAGTACCGCCGCGCCCACCGGGTAGCGGGAGTACGGGCAGTAGGCTTTCTTCTGGGCGGCTTTGGCGGCTTCCACCAGCCGGGTGCGGATGGCCGTTTTCGAGATCTTCGCGTTTTTGCGCTGTGCGGGCTTTTTTGCCATGGTCAGCTCCTTGCCGGGTCAGGCTTCAAGTATCAGTTTCAGCTTGGCGTAAGTTTTGGCCGGGAAATTTTCCTTATGCGTGAGCAGCGAATTCTTGATGAAAGAAGGGCAGTGGGTGCGGCATTTTACCGCGGCCACCATGGGTATGACCTTCACCAGCAGGCGGCGGATGTTCTCGATATTGGTGCGCAGGGTCTCCGAAACCTTGCCCTGGTCCACCTCTTCCCCTTCCTTCCAGCAGTCATAGTCGGTTACCAGGGAAACGGGGGCGTAATGGAAACCGGCCTCGCGCGCGAGCTTGGCCTCGGTGGCCATGGTCATGCCTATTATGGAGTAGCCCATCTTGCGGTGGAAGTTCGATTCGGCCTTGGTGGAGAAAGCGGGGCCTTCCATGCAGCAGTAGGTGCCGCCCTGGTGGGACCTGATGCCCAGTTTTTTAGCTTCCTTGAACATCAGGTCGGAGATGGCCATGCAGAAAGGCTCGGCCAGGGGCACGTGGCCCACTATGCCTTCGCCGAAAAAGGTGGAGATCCGGCCCTTGGTCTGGTCTACGAACTGGTCGGGGAACACGAAATGCGTGGGGGCCAGTTCCTGCTTCAGCGAGCCTACGGCGCTGGCCGAGATTATTATCTTTACCCCTATGGATTTAAGCGCCCACATATTGGCGCGCTGGGGGATATCGGAAGGGAGTATGGCGTGTTTGCGGCCGTGGCGGGGGAGGAAAGCCACCGAAATACCGCCTATCTTGCCCAGTATTATTGCGTCCGAAGGGCTGCCGAAAGGGGTTTTTACCTTTATTTCCCTGACATTCTTAAGTTCCTGCATGGCGTATAGCCCGCTGCCGCCTATCACAGCTATTTCCGCCAGAATGTTCTTCGCCATGCAGTCTCCTTGGTGCTTGTTGCAGAGTAAAAGCCAAAGTCGGGGGGCGGCAAAAGCCGCCTTTTCCTACTATATATAGATTTTATAATAAATACCAGCCAAAAAAACAGGCCGGCCAAAAGCCGGCCTGTTTTATAACCGCGCTGAGGCTCAGTTCTCGAAGCCCGGGTACATGGGGAACCCGGCGCACAGGGCTTTAACCTGTTCTTTTATACCTTTAAGAGCCTTGTCGTCCGCCCTCTTGGCGATGGCTTCGTCCAGCAGCCCGGCTATGAGGGCCATGTGCTTTTCCTTCAGGCCGCGGGTGGTAACGGCGGGCGTGCCTATGCGTATGCCGCTGGTGACCATGGGCGACTGGGGGTCGAAGGGGATGGTGTTCTTGTTCACCGTTATCCCGGCCTTGTCCAGCGCTATCTCGGCGTCCTTGCCGGTAACGTTCTTGGCGCGCAGGTCCACGCTCATCAGGTGGCAGTCCGTGCCACCCGAAACTATGCGGTAGCCGCGGCCCTGCAGTTCGCGGGCGAGCTTGCGGGCGTTCCTGAGCACCTGGCCCTGGTATTCCTTGAAGGCGGGCGAAAGGGCTTCCTTGAAGCAGACGGCCTTGGCCGCCACCGCGTGCATCAGCGGGCCGCCCTGGTTGCCGGGGAAGTTGGTGCGGTCCACGGCGCGGGCGTAGGCGCCCTTGGAAAGTATCAGGCCGCCGCGCGGGCCGCGCAGGGTCTTATGCGTGGTGGTGGTAACGATGTCCGCGTATTCCACCGGCGAGGGGTAGATGCCGGCGGCTATCAGGCCGGCGTAATGGGCGATGTCGGTCACCATGAAGCATTTCCAGGTGTCGGCCGCCCTTTTAATGCGGGCCCAGTCCCATTTTCTTGAATAGTTGGAGGCGCCGGCCATGATCAGCTTGGGGCGCTCTTTCTCTATGAGCTTCTCCATTTCCTCGTAATCCAGCAGCTCGGTCTCTTTGTTCACGTTCATCGTGATTATCTTGAAATACCGGCCGGAGAAGTTGAGGGGGTGGCCGTGGCTGAGGTGGCCGCCGTGGCTGAGGTTGAGGCCCATTACCTTGTCGCCGGGGTTGATCAGCGAAAGGTAGGCCGCTATATTGGCCTGGGTGCCGGAATGCGGCTGGACATTGGCGTGTTCGGCGCCGAACAGTTTTTTGGCGCGGTCGATGGCGAGTTTTTCGGCTATGTCCACGTATTCGCAGCCGCCGTAATAGCGCTTGCCGGGGTAGCCTTCGGCGTATTTATTGGTGAGCACGGAGCCGAGGGCTTCGAGGACGGCCTTGGAGGTGTAATTTTCCGACGCTATGAGTTCCAGGTTGTTCTGCTGGCGCAGCACTTCGCCTTTAACGGCGGCGTAAAGCTGGGGGTCGTTTTTTCTTATTTCATCGTACATTTGAGGTTCTCCTTAATAGTAACACTTCTAAAACATGAAGGGCGTCAGGTGCTTGGGTGGGGTTATCCGGGAATTTGGTTCCGCAAACGCGGGGTCGGCCACACCGTGCTCGCCCCTCATCACGAGTTGTGTCGTTCGCTCCGCGAACTCCACCCGGTCCCGCGCTTACGCAAGCGGGAGCCTCCGCGAAGGTTTGCTACACCAAATTCCCGGATAACCCCGGGCAAACTTAACCGCGATACTTCTAATTATTATTTTACTTCTTTTTTAAGCTTTTCAATTGCCGCTTTCACGGCGGTCTTAATAATTTCGAAAACTTCGGTGTAAAAAGCGTCATCGCGCCCGTAGGGGTCGGCGATATCCCCGCCGCCAACTCCGGCGTATTCATTCAACGTAAATGTTTTTTTAGCGGCCTCAGGGTAAAGCGCGGTAATGCGCGCCTTCTGGTCGGCCGTCATGGCCAGTATCAGCCCATAGTTTTTGGCCAGTTCCGCCGTAAGCCGCACCGGAACATGCTTGAAATCCTTAACGCCCTCTTTCTCCAGCAGTTGCGCCACGATAAGCGGCTGTATTATTCGTTCATCAGCCGCCAGCCCCGCAGAATAAAATTCCGGCGGCAGTTCCCGTTCTGCCGCCACCTTATTAGCATAGTAGTGGGCCAATACGCTGCGGCAAGTATTCCCAGTGCAAACAAAAAGTACTTTCATGGTATGTTGGTGTTCTGGAGGAGCCGGCAGGGGCAGGGCTGTGGCAAACCTTCGCGGAGGCTCCCGCTTGCGTAAGCGCGGGAGCCGAGTGATGAGGGGCGGCCACGGTGTGGCCGACCCCGCGTTTGCCACAGCCCTGCCCCTGCCGGCTCCGAACCCTAGGCTGGCGACGGATCCGAATCTTCCAAAGCGTCTTCGACTTCCTCTTCCTCTTCGATCCCCAGTTCCGAAGGCCTAAGCAGCACAACGACCTCGCCCTTAACTTCGCCGGCCGCCGCGATCTTCGCGATAGTCTCGTCTATCGGCCCGCCCACCCATTCCTCGTAAATTTTACTGATCTCACGGGCCACAATAGCCGTCACCCCCGGCCCGAATTCCTCACGCACCATAGCAAGAAATTTCTTCAGCCGGTAAGGCGACTCAAAAAGAATAACTGTTTTCTTAAGCATGAAGGCGGCCGAGATGGCCTTCGTTATCTTGCCGCGCGAACGCGGCAGAAAACCCAGGAAAACAAAAGAATCCGCCGGCAGCCCCGAACCCGCCGCCGCCGCTATCACCGCCGAGGGCCCCGGCAGCGCCGTCACTTTTACGCCGTTCGCCCGCGCCAGCGCCACCAGTTTCCTGCCCGGGTCCGAAATGCAGGGCGAGCCGCCGTCGGTCACCAGCGCCGCGCTCTTGCCGCTCCTCAGCCAGGCCATGGCCGCCGCCACCGAGCGCTCGTCGTGCTCGTTGTAGCGGAACAGCTTTTTCTGGATAACGTAATGGTTGAGCAGGTGCGAAGTGCGCCGCGTATCCTCGCAGAACACGGCGTCCGCCTCTTTAAGCGCTTCCAGCGCGCGCAGAGTAATATCCTTTAAATTGCCGATGGGGGTGGGAACGATATAAAGCACGGGAGTCAGGCCGGTTCCGGCGGCCAGCCGGCGTCTTCCAGGCGCAGGAAAGCTTCCACCACCTGCGGGTCGAACTGCCGCCCGGCGCCTTTTTTAAGCTCGCTCTCCGCGGTCTCGCGGGTGAGCGCCTTGCGGTAGGGCCGGTCGCTCATCATGGCGTCCCAGGCGTCTATGGTGGACACTATCCGGGCGCCCAGCGGTATCTCCTCGCCTTTCAGCCCTTCCGGGTAGCCCATGCCGTTGAAGCATTCCTGGTGGTAAAGCACCATCTGCGCCACCGGGCCCAGGAAATGGATGGGCGAAAGTATCTGGTAGCCGATGGCCGGGTGTTTCTTTATCTCCTCGTACTCCTCCGGGGTCAGCTTGCCCGGCTTTAAAAGGATGGCGCCGTCTATGCCTATCTTGCCGATGTCGTGCAGCAGGGCCGCGTATTCCACGTAGCGCAGCATCTGCCCCGGCACGTGCAGCTCCAGCGCCAGGCGCTTGGCCTTCAGGCGCGCGCGCCCCGCGTGGTCGCCGGTGTAGGAATCCTTGGCGTCTATCACGCGGGCCAGCGTCTGCACCATTTCAAGGTAGAAGCTTTCCAGGCTCTCGTAAAGCTTTATGTTCTCCAGCGTAATGGCCGTTTCCCCGGCCAGCAGCGTAAGGAATTTAAGGTCGTAGTCGGTGAAGGATTCTTTTTCCCGCGACAGATGCAGGTTCAGCACGCCGAAAGGCTTGTCTTTCAGCTTGAGCGGCAGGGCGATGAAGGGGTCCTTCTGCTCTTCCTTGCCTATATAATCCTTATACTGCGTGTTCTGCTGCGGGTCGGTGACGAAAATGGTCTCGCCGGTCTGGAAGGCGCGCCCGGCGATGCCCAGGCCGGGCTTTATATGGGTGTTCTCCACCACGTCCTTGGAAATATTGCGGGAGGCCACTATCCTGAGCTCGTCCGTCTTATGGTCCAGCAGCATCAGGCTGCCGCGCGGCGAGTTTATCAGCTCGCAGGCGCAGTCCACCACGGTATGGTAAAAATCCTCTTTCTTGATGGCGCCGGCGTTGACGATGCCTATTTCATGGATGGCCAGGAGGCTAGTGAGCAGTTCGTCGAACTTGCTCCAGGTGGTCCGGAGCGAAATATCGTGCGCTTCCTTCTCCTGGCTGGGCCGGTCCAGGCGCAGGTTGTAGATCTTTTGCAGCAGCGCGCCCGTAACGAGAAGCAGCGCCACGATCACGAATGAAAGAAAATATACCATCGGATTTAAGAATAGCAAAAATAAACGGCCGTAGGGTAGTGGGAGAATTATACAATGCAGGATGAGACTGAAACCCACCCTATTTCTAACGCAAGATGAGACTGAAAATGTCCCAGCCTTGAAAGGGCGTTGTATTCCGTTCATAATCTGTAGCCATGACAATAGATATGAACGATTCCGGCATAGTTACTTTGGAGCAGCTCAAACGGTTCCTGCTGGCCTCGAAAGGTTGGAAATTCAAAGGGCTCAGCC
>CAIRNJ010000082.1 GCA_903879915.1 uncultured Elusimicrobia bacterium | reverse complement strand
AGCTCCTCCAACGCCTTATCCGCGCCGGTCATGTCGGCGAAGAGCGGAGTTTCATCCGCGTCTATCAAAGCCTTCAAACGTTCATCCCAATCCCTGCGGGTCTCGGCATTCAGGCGCACCTGGTCGAGCTTGGAGAGATCTACCTCGCCAAGTTTGCGCTTGAGGTCTGAAACATTTGTTTTCAGCGTGTCCAGATCGCGCTTCAGGCCTTTGAAAGCGTTTTTAAGGCTGACAGCAAGGCCGGTCCATTCCACCTGCGCCACTTTTTCTTTTTCAGGCAGCGCTTCCAGCTGCTGGCGAAGTTTGTTTATAGTTTCTTCTTCGGTAGCGGCTTTAAAGGCTGAATAAGTAGCCGCTTCTATACGTGCCAGGTAATCTTGCGCCTGGGCGTCTTCCCGCTGTTCTCGCGCGAAGCCATCGCGATACAAAGCCAGCAGTTCCTCAAAATCTTCAGGTACAGACTGCGCAGGCGCGGGCGGTGTCGCCGGCCAGTCCTCCGGCAGCGCTGGGAGCCCCTGCCTTTGTTTCAGCAGGTTCCGCCGCTGGCGGTCCGCATCTTCGCCCCTTCTCCCGAGTGCATCGGCTTCCGCCCGCAAACGCTCCCTTTCGTTTTCCAGGCGGTTCTGCTCACCCCGGATTTCTGCCGCTTCTTTTTCCAACCCGGCCGCCTGCTGCCCCCACTCAGGAGCCTGCGCGGCCTTTAAGTTGAAAGTTTCAAACTCAAGAAGTTCCCGGTCTATAGCGGCGGCCTCTTCCTGTTTTTGAGCCTTGAGCTTTTTCAGTTCCGCGATTCTTTCAATATTTCTCAGGATCTCCGTGTCTTTAGCGAGTTGCCGTTCGAGAATTTCTATTTCGGCTTTAAGCGCTTCGGGGTTAGTAAACGAAGCAAGATCCGCGCTGTGCAGGGCGGCCAGGTTTACGCTTAATCCGGCCGCGTTAAACCGCCCGCCTTCAAAGTTGGAGTGGAGCCGGCCCAATTCTTTCAGCGCCTCCACCTCGTCCTTAACCATTATCCCGTCTTTGGCTAACGGCAGCCCCAGCAGCTCTGGGTTAAGTATTTTAAAAACTGCTTCGGCCTTCTCCGCACCGAGTCTTTCTTTCAGACGCGAAGCCGCATTGTTGACGTAATTTTTCAGTCTCTCGCGTGCTTTTTTTAAATCCAGCTCCGCCCTGTCTATCCGCGCCTTCACACGCCCGGCAGGTTCCTCACCCGCGTCGCGCAGCTGGAAAGCCAGGTTTTCTATTTCCGTTCCGAGTGCCCGCCGGCGCTCCCGCTTCCAGTCCGCAACAAAATCCGCGAAACGCAGCCGCCCGTGTTCCACTTCGGCAAGCGCGTCGTTAACCCGGCTTAGAGAAGAGGCGGTTTTTATCTGCCGCTCCAGGCCCAACTCAATATCGCGGCGCACGCCTGCCTGCTCCCCCTCCAGAGCGCGCTGCCGCGCCAGAATGTCGGCGGATTCCCGTTCAAGGCGGTTCTTGTTTTTCTCGTAGGCAGCCCCGATGGCCGCCCATAAAGCCGGCAGCCGGCCGCGCAAGCGGCCACGCTCATCGGCGTGGGCCAGGAATTTTGTTATATCCGGCACCAGGTTTTTAAGCGTGCGCACTTCCTGCGTGTGGCGCCTGATGGCGGCATATTGGCTGGTATAGTCGCGTTCAAGGTCTATAGCGCGCACCTGGAATTCGGTGTCGTAAATTTCCAATAGAAGTTCTTTCAGCTCTTCCTGCTTAAGGTGCGACAGGCGCAGCAGGTTGCAGAAAGCGGAACGGAAACGTTCATAATAATCCCGGTGGCGCAGCGGCACCAGGCCCAGGTTCACGCCATTGTTATCCCCTACGCCTGTCAGTGCCGCACGCAGATGCTTAGGCTCCAGTTCGGCGTAGCCTTTGAGAGAGAGTTTTTCTTTTATCTTCTGGAAAGGCAGCGGCCGCCTGTCGCCGTCAATAAAGTCTTCTTCTTCAAACTTGCCGGTCCAGGCAAACCGCGCATAGCCATGCATCTTAAGCGGCCCAAGACCGCGCACTCCAAGGCACTGTATGCCGGTGGGCGTCATACACTCAAAGATAACGTAGCTATATACGTCCGGGAAGTAATAACGGCGTGTTTGCTCTAGGCTGCGCGAGAAGTGCATTTTGATCTGGTCGTCGATATACAGGAATTGCAGCAATGCGATAAGGGAAGTCTTCCCCACATTATTGGGACCGACCAGATGCAGGGAAGAGTCGGTGTCCACGCAGGCGTAATCGTACTTGCCGCAATGAATGGCTATAAGGCGGGCGAGGCCCTGGCGGGAGATCATATTTTCTCCCCCGCGGCTTCGCTTTCTTTAAAGATCTCCAAGCAGAGGTCCAAAAACCGGTACGCCGGTGCTTTGAAGCGGAACGAATCCGGGCCTTCCATTTTGAGAAAGCCGAAGCGTTCCATTGTGCGCAGGGTCTGGCGCAGTTCCTCTTCGGTGGGCATGCCGGCTTCCAGCATAATGTTGCGATAGCGTTCGCGCCGGAGGTGCTCAAGCTTATCAACAAAGAACAAGGAAGTCATTATCTGTTCTTCGGCACTGGCCCCGGAGTCGGCCAGGGTTTCCACCAGAATAAACATAAAGACGGCCATCCGGGAGGAGGTATCGCTTATATCAACCTCCCCTTTAAAGTAATAAAAGCCGCGCGGATGTTTTATGAGCTCGAAACCGAGCTTGGCGAATAGTTCCGTGAAAGCGGCTTCGCCGTTGTGCAGGTTAAAATACAGATCCGCATCTTCTGGAGCTAAATGGCGGCCTTTTCGCAGCGCGTCAAAGACTTCGTCAAGGCGCGGCAGCTCCTCAATTTTTTCAGTTTCCATTTTTCTCAACTCCCATTGGCCTGGCCGAGAAGGAGAGATCCTGCGCGGCATAATTCTTTTCCGGCCCGGCAGCAAAGTGTGTGGCTCCGAATTCTTTGTAATAAAACCTGGCGTAGCAGCGCAGCAACTGTTCCGGAGCGGCCTGCGGATACTGCGCGATAAGCCAGGCCAGCGCGTCATTCAGAGGAACGGCTTTCTGGGCTTTTACTTTAAATTCATCCGCCTGGATAAGGGACGCCAGGTCAGGCACGCGCACAGCGCACAGTGGGGGAGGCAGTTTTGGGGTATAACCCTTGAGCCCCAGCATATATGCGCGTATAGCCTCATCCGCAAACAAACCTTTGGCGCGCCAACTGGAAATACCGAGGCGTTTTGTAAGGTCTATAGCTGACAAACCACCCCGTTTGATAAGCTGTAACGCGTGAGCGGCTCCGCGCGATACCGCACTTTCCCGGTGAAGTTCGTTGTGCAGCGGCAGCAGTTCCTTTATACTTTCTTTAAAGTCGGCGGCTATCTCGCGGCGCAGACGCAGCGCGCGGCTCCGTAACGCCGTGAACTCCCGGTGCACTGCCAGGTCGGTTTCAAAAGCTATTTCCCCGCGCGCAAGCGCCGCTTCAAGGGAATCAAGCTGGCGTTCCATCTCTTTGCGCACATCCAGCATGTCGCGCAGCGGCGCCATATAGCGCGTCCAGAGATAATCCACCCGGCCAAGCCGTTCTTTCACCGTCAGCCCCGCTTTGTTCGCCTTCAGCTTCACAACATCGGCAACTATAGCCTCGCGGCTGTGGCGGGAATCCTGGCGCATACGCTCCACTTCGTCGGCTGCGTCAGCCAGCAGGCGCACGGCCCCGGCCCCGTCTTTATCCGCCACAGCTTTAACGAGTCCGCCGCCCAGCTTTTGCAGGTCGGACAGGTAGGCTTGGATGACCTCAACGGAAGTAAGTCGGTATTCGTGCAGGAGATAAGCCAGCAATTGCGCCACGGGCCGGCGCATCTCATAGGCGGCCGTGGCTTCCGGCGATGGTTCTATTATCCCTAATTCCTCAAACTGGTTGATTACCCGCTGCGGCGCGGGGTCATTCTCCTTGCGGCAGGCAAGCACGTATTCGCGCAGTTCCGTTTCGGTTATGCGGGCGCGTTTCTCATAGAGGCGCTCCAAAAGCTCGCTATGGTCAGCCGCAAAGCGAAAGAAGGTAAGAGGACTTATTATTGCCATATCGTCTTTATATATACGCCAGAAGAGCTATTTCCATACGGATTTGTAAATTTAGCTGCCGTTTATGCGGCCCTCAAGCAGCTTCAGTTCCTGGATAATTTCATCCCACTTGGGCGATTCACCAAAAATCATCGTCTGCATTGCGTCATAGTCCTTCCGGAGAGCGCCTATTCGTGCCACGGTAGGAACAAGGTGGAAGGTTCCCTTCTTTGCAGTGCCATAATTCGCCCATGACTGTGCGAAAAATAAACCCTTATGTTTAACAACCCGTTCCAAAAGTTCGCCGCGTTTGAGTGCCTGGCGACCGACATCATGACGGGAAAGACAACACAAATCGTAGTAGTGCCGCGATAGCCGCTCTTTTGACGGCTTGTCTGCCGGGCGATGATATTCCGCATGGAGCAATGTTGCTTTTTCCCAGAATGTGCGCTCAGCGGCCAGTGTGCGCACTTTGCAAGTAGGTGAAGCAAACATCCCCGGAAAGTCATCAGCGGCGTAGGGCTTTATCTCGGCATCAACCGCCGGCCAGTCGTCGGAACGGGCCCCCATTTCCAAGCGAATCGCCGGCTTGACGTACGCCAAAGATCGGGAGAGATCGCTCGGTGGATATGAAAAAACTACGGTTTGAGGGTCGTCGGCATCCAGCTCCACCGTCCAGCCGGAAGCACCCAACACCGTAGCGAAATCCTTTCGTAGTGCCGGTAGCAGGTGCTCACGCACGGTCTGTTGGCATTGCGACGTCAGGGCTTCAAGCCGGCGCCGACGCTCTTTGTTCGTAATGCCGGCCTGTTCCGGGTCGCGGTCATCGGCGAACCCAAGATCACGCCGGCTCAAGGACAGGTCCACATCTTCGGAAAAGCGCTCGATGGTTTTGAACACCTTGGACAGCGATGTGCCGCCCTTGAAAATCAGTTGCGGGTGAAATGCCATAACTTCGAAAAGCCTGTGCAGAGTCCAGCAGACCCAGAAGTCCTTTTCGATGATCGCCGCTGCGATTCTGGGTGTGTGCCGGGCCTCAGCAGTTCCGAATAATTGAGCACGTTCGCGTGATGTAATCTTTGCCACCGAATCCACAACTAGCCCTCCTTCCTCACAATCTGCTCTACCAATGGGCGCATCCAGATCGTGGCGTATTGCAAATCGCGGCGCAATTGAACCTTTGCTTCAAGCGGAAGGGAGCGCCGCAACTGCGTTACCACTTCCTCGGTTAAATTCTCTTGCTTAAGATACCGTAACGCTTCAAACACCATAGCGCTGATCTCCCCCTTGACGGCCATTCTTCTGGGAGAGACATGCCGGAAGCTCAGCGAGTAGGATCCTACAGCGATACTCCGCGATGGCCCATTTGTCAGGTAAACCCGTTTTGCCGGTACCTGCGTGGAAAGTCCAAGCAGATTGGCCGCCAATGCACCTGTAGCCACGATCCTACTATCAGTTCGCCGGGCGATAGCCCGCGCCACTGCATCCGCAGAGGGCGGTAATTCGCCGCCGAGTTTGTCATTTATCGCGGGGTAATGGTAAAGCGCGGCTCCGATCCGTAGAATGGTCCCCGCGCGGGCAAGACGGGACAATGCCTGGCGCACGGCATCCGGATGTCCAACATCCAGGAACTCTGTGCCAAAGAATACGGTGCCGCGGCCGCGCCGAATGACTTTCGCCATAATTTTTTCTTCAATGGTTTTCAATATCATATAGGTTTAATCCTGTCACACTAATATATAGTTTTTTGTGACAATATTCAAGCAGATTTGAAGCAGAAATAACTTACACAAGAGATGACTCCTTTAGTGAATGCAAGTACTAATTATATTCTTAACAAGCTTGATATTCCTACATAGAAACACCTGCTCTCGCAGCGGTCCCATGCACCTAACGTGTTATTCTTCTAGCCAGTCTACTCGATCCGCCGCCCACTGTGCCGCAAAAATCATTGACTTAAGAGCGCAATAGACACCCAGGTGGACACCAAACAATTTCCGCCGCCATAATTTAACGTTTGGAGTAACTCTCTTTCTATTTGTAGAATATGAATTACCGCGCGGTTAGCTCAGCGGTAGAGCGCCTCTCTTACACAGAGGATGCCACAGGTTCAAATCCTGTACCGCGCACCATTTTTTCTATCCTGATTCCAGCCCGGGGGAACCTCAAAATGTCCAACGACGAAAAACGCGACGATCTGCCGCTCGAAGAAATGCGCTCCGAAGAGGGCGTGGAGCTCATCGACGAGCCGAAAGAAACCCCTCACGTAGCCGGCCTCTCCCCCGAAGAAATAGAGCTCAAGTGGTACCGGGAAGTCTACCAGGGCGACACCATGCAGCAGCTCACGGTGCGCTCGGTCATCATGGGCTCCTTCCTCGGCGGGTTCATGTCGCTGTCCAACCTTTACATCGGCCTTAAGACCGGCTGGGGCCTGGGCGTGGCCATCACCGCCTGCGTGCTCTCCTACAGCATCTGGAAAACGCTGCGCACGCTGCTGCCGTTCCTGTTCAAGTCCGACATGACCATCCTGGAGAACAACTGCATGCAGTCCTCGGCCTCCTCGGCGGGCTATTCGACCGGCGGCACTATGGTCTCCGCCATCTCCGCCTACCTGATAATAACCGGCCACCACATGAGCTGGCAGGTGCTGTCCATGTGGACCTTCTGCCTGGCCTCGCTGGGCGTGTTCATAGCCATCCCCATGAAACGCCAGATGATAAATATCGAGCAGCTTAAGTTCCCCAGCGGCATAGCCGCGGCGGAAACCCTCAGAAGCCTGCACGCCAAAGGCAACGAAGCCTCGGATAAAGCCAGGGCCATGGGCATAGCGGGCCTGTTCGGCGCGGCCATCTCATATTTGCGCGACAAAGGCCTGTTCGGCTTCCAGCTGCCGGGCATGATCCCTTTCAAAGGCTTTATAAAAGGCCAGCCGCTGGAAAAATGGACCTTCTCCTTCGAAGTGAGCGCGCTGATGATAGCGGCCGGCGCCATCATAGGCTGGAAAATGGCCTGGTCCCTGCTGCTGGGCTCGGTTATTAATTACGGCGTACTCGCGCCGTACGTTTCCGGCCTGCCCGCCGACGCCGCAGGGAAATTCGCCATAGACACCACCAAGCTCGGCTACCGCGCCATAGTGCAGTGGAGCACCTGGGGCGGCGCGTCCATCATGGTAACCTCGGGCCTCTTCATGTTCGCGCTGCAGTGGAAGACCGTGCTGCGCGCCTTCGGCGGCCTTACTAATATTTTCCACAAACGCCCGGACACGGCGGCCGACCCCCTGGCGCATATCGAAGTGCCTGGCACCTGGTTCGTAACCGGCACGGCCATCTCCGGCTTCGGCTGCATCCTGGTGCTGCACTACGCCTTCCAGACCAGCTGGTGGATGGGCCTGGTGGCCGTAATAATGACCTTCTTCCTGGCCATAGTGGCGGCCCGCGCCACCGGCGAATCCGACATCACCCCGATAGGCGCCATGGGCAAGATAACGCAGCTTACCTTCGGCATGCTGGCGCCGTCCAACATGACCACCAACCTGATGACCGCCTCCGTAACGGCGGGCGCGGCCGGCGCTACCGCCGACCTGCTCACCGACCTTAAAAGCGGCTACCTGCTGGGCGCCAACCCGCGCAAGCAGTTCCTGGCCCAGTTCCTCGGCATCTTCGCCGGCACGCTGGTAGTAGTGCCCGCTTTCTACATACTGGTGCCCGACGCTTCCGCGCTGGGCTCCGAGCAGTGGCCGGCCCCGTCGGCGCAGGTCTGGGCCGCGGTGGCCCGGCTCCTGTCCAACGGCGTGCACTCCCTGCACCCCGCCGCGCGCATGGCCATGCTCATCGGCGGCACCGTAGGCATCGTCATCCCGCTGCTGGAGCTGGCGTTCCCGAAGCACCGCAAATATATCCCCTCCGCCATGGGCTTAGGGCTTTCTATGGTGATAGGGTTCTACAACTCTTTCTCCATGTTCCTGGGCGGCCTGATAGCGCTGATCTTCGAGAAAAAGAACCGCGCTGCTGCCGAGAAGTACATCATCCCGGTCAGTTCGGGCATCATAGCCGGCGAATCGCTGATGGGCGTGGGCATAGCGCTGTACGACGCCAGGGCCATGTTCTCGGCCTTCCTGGCCCCGATAAGGCCGTTCCTGCACTCGGTCAAGGTATTTCTGCATCTGGCCTGAGGCCCCCGCGCAACGGTAAAAAGCCCGGCTCCGGCCGGGTTTTTTTACGCCCGGCGGCGGGGCGGCCACATTCTTATGGAAATATATTTCTAATTTTGATATCCTATACAAATCAGTTGCGGGGTCGTGGTGTAGCCTGGTTTAACACGTCGCCCTGTCAAGGCGAAGACCGCGGGTTCGAATCCCGTCGACCCCGCCAAATTTTCTTCTCGGAAAATTTGGAAGAATTTAAATCCGCCTGCTCCCGCAGTTTCCGTATTTTTTCCGACGGGAAATTAAATTTTAATTTT
>CAIRNJ010000081.1 GCA_903879915.1 uncultured Elusimicrobia bacterium | reverse complement strand
TGACCTCCCTCCTGCCTGGAACTATTTGTCTTGTTCCTAACAGGGTATCTTTTGGATTTAGGAGGGTCAAAATTCGCTGCTACTGGTGGGTCAAAATTGCCTGCAACTTTACACGCCAGGCCGTCGGGGATGGGCGAGACTTACGCGGGCGTGGCCGGCGACGTGAACGCCATTTATTGGAACCCGGCCGGGCTTGCCGGCATGGAGCGCCGCGAATTGACCATGACGCACGCTTTATGGCTTGAGGATATCACCTATACAAATCTCGCGTGCGCCCTGCCCATGCTGGGCGGGACCGTTGGCGCCGGGTTCAACGTCCTTAATACGGGCGATATCCAGAAAGCGGACAACACCGGGCTGCGGCTCGCCGATAAATACAGCATGTCCGACATGATGGGGCTGGTTTCCTACGCCCGCGGGTGGGGGGACCTTGCGCTGGGCGCGAACCTCAAGTACATCTCCTCGCAGCTGGAGGAAGAAAGCGCGCGTTCTTTTGCCGCCGACATCGGCGCGCTCTACACCGGTTTCCGGCCCTGGGACAGGAACCTCGGCGTAGGCTTCTCGGTGCAGAACATAGGCACGAAAGCCAAGTATGTGTCCGAAGAATATCCCATGCCGGTGATGATCCGCGCCGGCGGCGCCCTTCGGCTGTTTAAAAGCCTGCTGGTGGCCTCGGACCTGAACTACACGGAAAAAGACGCCGACATCCACGCCGGGGCGGAATACACGCGCGGTTTCGGCGCGGCGATACTTGCGCTGAGAGGCGGCTATAAGACGGACACGGTTAAAGAACTGGGCGCGCTGTCGGGTTTAACCCTCGGTTTCGGCGTTAAATGGAGCGATCTGCAGTTCGACTACGCTTGGAATTCGTTCACGGACCTGGGCATCACCCACCGGATATCGCTGGCTATAAAATTCGGCGGCCTGGATGCCGATAAGGACGGAGTACCGAATTATTTGGACAAATGTACCGATACTCCCGCAAAAGCGCCGGTCGACGCGGCCGGCTGCCCGCTGGATACCGACAAGGACGGCGTGGCGGATCATCTGGACAAATGCCACGATACGCCGGCGGGAACGGCGGTTGACGCGGCCGGCTGCCCGCTGGACGGCGATAAGGACGGCGTGGCGGACTATTTAGACACGTGCCCCGGTACTCCCATTGGAACGGCGGTTGACGCGGCCGGCTGTCCGCTGGACAGCGATAAGGACGGCGTGGCGGACTATTTAGACAAATGCCCAGATACTTCCACAAGCGCGGTAGTTAACGCGGACGGCTGCCCGCTGGACAGCGATAAGGACGGTGTGCCGGACTATTTGGACAAGTGCCCCGACACTTCCACTGCGGCAGTGGTTGATCTTTCGGGTTGCCCTGTGGACAACGACAAGGACGGCGTGGCGGACTATTTAGACGAATGCCCCGGCACTTCCACCGGAACAGCGGTGAATGCCGCAGGCTGCCCGGTAATTTCTACGGCGGAGGTCCAGGCGCTGGACAGGCTGAGCCTGCTGGCCATGCCGGGCTCGGTTACCGAGGACCTGTTGGACGCCGTCCGCAACGCGGCCGGGGACCCTGCCTGTCCCTGGGAACAGGTGGACAAGTTCTGCATGAAATTAGCCATGGAATTCGATTACGACAAGGCCGAACTGAAAGGCGATTTTGCCCCGCAGCTAAAAAATATAGCGGCGTTCATGGGAGCCAATCCCGGCGCGCGGATAGAATTGCAGGGCTGTACCGACGAACATGGCACCGATGACTACAATATCAGGCTTTCCGGCGCCCGGGCAAACGCGGTCATGAAGCATCTTATTGACGCGGAAGGCCTGGCTGCCGGCCGCCTGTCGGCCAAGGGAATAGGTAAAACCAGCCCGGTAGCCGACAACCAGACCGAAGAAGGCCGGCAGCGCAACCGCCGCGTGATCGCTATCCTTACCTTTGCGCAGGAGCCAACTGAGGAAAGCGGCGCCGTATTACCTTTAGAGTAAGTGATTGTTAAAGCCGGGACAAGATTTTTATGAAAAGTTATCGGAGAATGTCTATGAAAAACAGTAAAAAAACAATGATTTTATGCGCCGCGCTGGCGGGGCTGGTTATAATGTTTACATTCGCGGCAACAGCGCGCGCGGCTGTGCCGGAACTGATCAGCTTCCAGGGCAAGCTTACCGACTCGGCCGGGAAAGCTGTAACCAGCGCTGTCCCGATGGTGTTTAAACTCTATACCGCCAACACCGGCGGCGCGGCGGTCTGGCAGGAAACCCAGAACGTGACGCCGGACGAATACGGCATTTACACCGTGCTGCTGGGGACGGTCACGCCTTTAAATGTAAGTTTTTCCACCGCTTATTGGCTTGGCGTTACGGTGGGGACCGACAGCGAAATGCTGCCCCGCTATCAACTGGTTTCTTCGGTTTACTCTTTATACTCCATAAACAGCGGCACCGCGGCATATTCCGTAAATAGCGCCACCTCCGCCTGGGCTGCGGGCGCGGATTGGAGCGGGATAATCAATAAGCCCGCTATCGGCACCGGGGACGTCGTTCTTGCCGCAACGCAGACCTTTACCGGGCAGAACACTTTTGTGAACATGGTGACGGTCAGCTCCGATATCGTGGTAGCCGGCCAGGTAAAGATAGCCGGCGGCACGCCGGGCGCCGGCAAGGTGCTTACCTCTAACGCAGCCGGCCTTGCTTCCTGGACAGCTCCCGCCGCCTACGGGGATGTGTATCTCGCCTCCACGCAGACCTTTACCGGGTTGAACATCTTCAGCCATGGCGTCTTTTTCGATTCCATAATACAGTCCACCGGCCCCGGCAACGGCGGCTACGTCGGCAATCCCCGCGGGGGCAATGCCGTTGATCTGCAGACAAACAGAGGCTCAGTCACACAGGTAGCATCCGGCTATGCTTCCGTAATAGGCGGCGGGCAATGGAACACGGCGAGCGGGAATTATTCCATCACGGCTGGCGGCCGCGGCAACACGGCGAGTAACTTTGCGTCCACTGTGTCCGGCGGAATTAGCAACACGGCGAGCGGCGATCAAGCTACTGTGTCCGGCGGACAGTCAAACACGGCGAGCGGTGCTAATGCTGTCGTGGCCGGCGGACTAGGAAACATGGCTACGAGAGATGGGTCATTCGCCGCGGGGTACTACTCCTATTCCACCGCGGTCGGCGCTTTTACCTGGGCGGACGCGGAGGGGACGGTAGTCACTAATAATGTCGCCAACAGGACCTGGTTCAAGAACAGGGGCGGGTTCCTGATTTCGACGACCACGGTGGCAAGCTCCGCCGCGTTCGCGGTGGACAGTGCAGGTAAAGTCGGTATCGGCACCATTACGCCGACCTCCACGTTTACCGTTGTGGGAACATTTACGTTGCAGGACGGCACGCAGGGCGCCGGCAAGGTGCTTACCTCCGCCGCGGACGGCCTTGCTTCCTGGACGACTCCCGCCGCCTACGGGGATGTGTATCTCGCCTCCACGCAGACCTTCACCGGGCAGAACACCTTTAGTAACGGTCTGTTCTTTAATACCGTAATACAATCCACCGGCGGCGTCGTAGCCGGCAACGCCCGCGGCGTAAATGCCGTGGATCTGCAGATGAACAGAAGTGCGGCCGCGCAGGTCGCGTCCGGCCAGTATTCCGTGATAGGCGGCGGCAGATACAACACTTCGAGCACCGACAACTCCACCGTGGCCGGCGGATATCAAAACACGGCGAGCGGAGTGGCGGCCACCGTGGGCGGCGGCTATCAAAACACGGCGAGCCACTGGTATGCCACCGTGCCGGGCGGAACTGAAAATACGGCGAGCAGAGATTATGCCACCGTGGGCGGCGGATATCAAAACACGGCGAACGGATACGCGTCCACCGTGATCGGCGGATATAAAAGTACGGCGAAGGGAGATTATTCATTCGCCGCGGGATATGCCTCTTCTTCCACCGCCAACGGCGCTTTTACCTGGGCGGACTCGGAGGGGACGGTTGTTAACAATGCCGTCGCCGACAGGACCTGGTTCAAGAACAGGGGCGGATTCATAATTTCGACAGCGCCAGTGGCCAGCGCCGCCGCTTTCGCGGTGGACAGCGCCGGCAAAGTAGGAATCGGGACCATTACGCCCACTTCGACCTTTACGGTAGTCGGAACATTTAAACTGGTCGACGGCACGCAGGGCGCCGGCAAGGTGCTGACCTCCGACGCAAACGGACTTGCGGCCTGGCAGACAGCCGCCACCGGCGCCTTGGCGATAGGGGACAGTTACGGCGGCGGGAAGATCTTCTGGCTGGACGCCTCCGGAAGGCATGGTTTAATTGCCGCGACAGCGGACCAAAGTACGTCCATGCAGTGGAAGAGCGGCTATACAGGGGCAACTCTTAATGCTGTATACGCTGGGAAAGCGAATACGGTTATGATCAGCACCACTCTGGGATCAGGCAATGCCGCGCAGCTCTGCAACGATTACAGCGCTGTAGTAAATGGCGAGTATTATGACGACTGGTATCTGCCTTCAACGGCTGAATTATCGTTATTATATGGCCAACAAGCTGTGGTTGGAAATTTTAGCAGCAGCGACTATTGGGGTTCCACAGAGAGCGATACTACATACGCGTATGTCATATACTTCGGCAATGGCAATATACTCGGTGTCCTTAAGACTAACACCGTCCACGTCCGTTGCGTGCGCGCAGGCCCGTGACCGGTTATTTGGTGCGCGCCCCCGCAGCCAAAAGCCCTTGAAATAATTTCGAGGGCTTTTGCTTTTGGCGCCGCCGCGCGGGCTTACGGGCATTGGGCGTTTTTCCTTGCTATAATTAGGAGGCCGAAGGCGGCTATTTCATGAACATGAGCAAGGCGAGCGTTCGCGGCAGGTCATAGCAAGGTGAGATGATCATGGACGATCCGAAACCCGGCACCATCTTCTTCAGGCTGAACGCGTGGTTCGCCGCTTCAAAAGCGCGCAGGGCCGCGCTGCCGGCACTGCTGGCCTTCGCGCTCTGCTGCCTGAACCTGTGGGGGTTCCCGAAATTCGAAAGTTTTTACACCGAGCTCTGCCAGATGGACCTGGGCGGTTTTTTCCTGGCAGGCCTGCCTAATATCGGGATAAGCCTGAACATGCCTTTCGCCGAGATCCTCGTCTCGGCGGCGCTTAACGCCGGGATAGGGCCCGACCTGCTGTTCATTCTCCTGCATATGGGCGTTTACGCGCTGGTGTTCCTTACCGGCTGCCTGCTGCGCGGCTACTGGGCCGGCATCCTGGCCCTGCTGTGGGCGGGCCTGTTCGGGGGGGGGCACGACCTGGTCTATGAGCAGGCTATCTACAGTTATTTCATCCTTCTGGTCTTCGCGCTGCTGCTGCTGCAGCTGGAGGAAAAAAGCCTGAGGAACAGCCTGCTGTGCGGCCTGGCCGTGGGCTCTTCGCTGCTCGTGCGCACGCCGCTGTTCCTGTTCGCCCCTCTGCTGGTTCTGTGCGCCCGGCCGGGCGCCGGCGAAAGCCGGGCGGCCTTCGCGCGCCGCTGGCTGCTGTTCGCGGCGGCCGCCTACGCGCTGCTGCTGCCCTGGGGCTATCTTAATTATTCCGTGACCGGGAAATTCAGCGTGCTCGACGAGCAGCGGGGCTCCAACAACGTTATCACCGCCGCCATGGGCGGCGTCTACACCGCTTTCGGCGATACGCGCAAGGCGGCCGGCCTGACCTGGCAGGACAGCGCCGCCGCGTTCTATTTCAGGGAGGCGGCCAGGAGGCCGTTCTTCTACGCGCTCACGGTGCTGAGGCGGCTGTGGCGTGTTTTCCTGTTCTATCCGGCACTGTTCGCTCTTTTCCTGGCGGCCCTGGCGCTGAGCCGGGAGAAAGAGAAGCGTTTCATCTTCTGCCTGCCTGTTTATTTCGTGCTGGTCCACGCGGCGCTGGCCGTGGAGAAGCGCTACTTCTATCCCTTGAGCTACCTGCTGCCGCCGCTGCTGGCCGGCACCCTGCTCCCGCGGCGGCCGGCCGGTCTCTCCTGGACGTACGCCGCCGCGAAAAAAGCGGTGACGGCTGCGTTCTGGCCGGCCTTCGCCGCCGTGCTGTGCGTGGAAGCGCTGGTGCTGGTTTATCCCTGGCGCGCCGGGCGCCAGGCGCCCGCGGCCGACACTTACGCGCGCGCGTCGGCGCGCTTTCCCGGGGACAAGAAGCTGTACGAGCTTAAGTGCGGCGAGCTCTGGCTGAACGGCGCGGACGGGGCTTACCGCGGCTGCCTGGCCGAATGCGGCGTGAAGTTCCGCGACGAGGCCAAGAACTATTTCCTGGCGGTGACGGCTTCGCGCTCGCCGGCCGCGATCCCGGTTCCCCCGCGCGAGGAGACGCACGGCGAGAGCGTCTACTATTATACGGTCAGGATGCTGCGCGAGTTCGAACTGGGGGACCGGGCCGCGGCCCTGGTCTCCCTGCGGCGGGCTTACGCCGAGCTGAATCCGCCGCGGGCCGCGGGCGGCGGCGACTGGCAGAACATGCGGCCGTACAGCGGCGACAAGGAGCTGCGCGAGCTGTTCAAGGAGGACACCGACTGGTACTGGAACGGCGCCGCGGCGAACGCGCTGCTGATGTGGCCCCCGGAAAGGATGGGGAAAATACTTTCGGAAGTTTCGCGCAGCGTTACGCTCACCCCGCGCCTGGCCCGGGCAGCCGCCCTGCTCAGGAGCGCACGTGCCGGCGGCGCGCCCGATCCGGACTTAAGGCGGCGGATAAGGGACGAGCTGACCCGCCCGGACGGCTTTACGCACGGGCCTTCCGGGCCCGGCGGCGCAGCGGCAGACCTTAAATAGACCCATATGAACGACCCTGCTTCCGGCATGAACGCTCCAAAGACTTCCGGAGCTGCGCAGGCGCGGCGCTGGCGGCTTTTGGGCGCCGCGGCTGCCGCCGCGCTGGTACTGGGCGGCGCGGCGGAAATGCTGTACCGGGCCTCCTGGACCCTGAGAGCCGGCAGACCTGCCGGCGGCGCCGAAGAAGGATATTTTTCGCTGTATATCGTCGGAGAGTCCACCGCCGCGGGCGAACCGTACAACGGGCAGCCCAACGTGCCGGGCAGGCCGATCACGCTGGCGGCCCTGGTCAGCAGCCTGCTCGGCGACCGGTTCCAGGGCAGGGAGGTCAGGGTATTCGACCTGTCCAGAAGCGGCGAGTCGGTGTATCCCCAGTCCGTGGCGCTGGAGCAGGCGCTGCGCCTGCGCGGCGGCGCGGCACCTGGCGCGGTGCTGGTCTACGCCGGCCATAACGACGCGATGAGCCCGCACGGGCCGCTGCCGCTGGAATGGTTCAGGGAAAACGTGCTGGACCGCTCCATGCTGCTCTCGGACCTGTCCTTCCACGCCGAGAAACTGCTGCCCTTCCTCCGCGTAAGAACGCCGCGCACTTACGAGCGGCATCTGCGGCGTATCGTGGAAATGAGCCTGAAGAGCGGCCTGGTCCCGGTACTTTCCACTTTGGTCTCCAACACGGCCGATATCGATCCGGGCCTGTTCCCCGGCGAGCGCCTGTCCCCGCGCCACCCGCGCCGGGCCGGCCTGTCCCTTGCCGAAATTACGGCCATGCTTGAAAAAGGACAGGCGCTGGAAGACCAGGGCCGCGCCGGGGCCGCGCTCAGCTATTACCTGGCGCAGGCAGGTGAGCACCCGCAGGCGCGGGCCTACCTTGAATACCGCGCCGGGAAATGTTACCAGGCGGCGGGCCGGTACGAGGATGCCGCGCGGAGCTACCGGCGGGCCCTGGACCTGTCCGCCTTCGATAATTTTCCCCGCGCGACGGGCCGGCAGAACGATTTCATCCGGGCGCTCGGCAAGCAATATGCCGTACCCGTAGTGGACGTGGCGGCGATCTTCGAACGGAACTCTCCGCACGGGCTGCCCGGCAACGAACTTTTTGCCGACGGGGTGCATCCCAATATTACCGGGTACCTGCTGCTGGCCAACGCCTGCGCCCGCAGCATAGCCGGGGCTTTTAACGAGCCGGTAAAAAAACAGTGGGCCGGCCCTGAGGAGGTTTTCAGTTATTTTTCCTACGGTAAACAAAGGCAGGCCAATGCCCTTATTACCAGCGGCAGATACCTGTTCAATATCGCCGCGCTGCACGCCTGCCCCGGGCGAAGGCTCAGGACGGCCCGCGCGCGCTTCAGAGGTGCCGTCGAGCTGGACCCCGACAGCTTTTCCGCCTGGCTGGCGCTGGGGCTGGCCGAGGCCGCCCTGCGCGGCGCGCTGCTCTCCGACGAAGAAAGCGTGGACTGGCTGCTGAAGCACGGCCTGGGCACTTACCACCGCGGGCAATTTTACCTGGCCCCGGACCAGCTGCCGGAAGTACTGGCAAAACTCGCCTCTTTCGGCCCGCCGGAAAGCATCGCCGCCGAGGTCCCGCGCGGCGCCGCCCTGAAACAGGGCTTAGGCCCGGGCGGCCGGGGGGAATACGCGCTGACGCGCGGCCAGCTGCTGGAAATACTGCGGAAGCTTTACCCGGTCTCGGGCAGCGGCTGACCCCTTCCGGCGCGGCCCAGGCCCTCTTAAGTCTCCGGATTGAATCCCGGGAGCTAACTTAATACAATAAGAGCCGGTCAATGCGTATATTTTCGCGGAACGTTCGTGCGCTGCTACCCGCCTTCCGGTCGCGTTCAAATAAATGAGACATTCTTACGCCGGCCTGCTCAAACGAACCGTTCTCGGCGGCCGCCCGCTGTGGCCCTTCAAGATGCTGTTCAGCTACCTGAAAATAAAAGCGGCCGCCGCCGCCGGCAGGCCGGTCTGCGTACCTCTGTTCGCCACCCTCAGCGTGACCCGGCGGTGCAATTCGCATTGCGCCATCTGCCGCCTGGGCGGACCGGACGGCGCGGCGCCGCCGGAGCCGGAACTGACCCTGGAAGAGTTCAGGCGCGTCATAGACGGTCTTAAAGACGCCGGGGCCGAAGTGATCGGCGTCACCGGCGGGGAGCCGCTGCTGAGGGACGATATCTTCGAGCTCTTCGCCCACATAAAAAGACGGGGCATGGGCGTCTGGCTGAGCACCAACGGCACTTTGCTCGACGACAGGCGCATAGAGCTGCTGCTCGCTTCGGGCATCGAGGGGATCAACGTTTCGCTGGACGGCGTGACGGCCGCCACGCACGATTCCCTGCGGGGGCTTACCTCTTTCGACGCGCTGCTCAGGAACATAGCGCGCTTCCTGGAGCTCAGGGCGGCCCGGGGCGGGAAGACCAAATTGAACCTGGTTATGGTGCTCAACGGCCTGAACCTGGCCGAGGCGCCGGAGATGCCGGCTTTCGCCCGCAGCCTGGGCGTTGACGGTATAGGTTTCATGCCGTTCCACGCGCTGGACCTGGACGGCGCCGCGGCGGACCGGCTCCGGGTGACCGACCTCGCGCTGGCAGAAAAAGTAATGAGCGGGCTGATAGCCCTGAAAAGGACCGAGCCCGTGATGGAGAACACCGCGCGCTACCTGGCCCTGTTCATGCGCAGCTTCAGGGGGGAACCTTCCCCGCTGAAGTGCTACGCCATGCAGGCGACCATAGCCGTGGACGCTTCCGGCGGAGTTTATCCCTGCTTCCCCCGGCTGCAGACGGGCAGGAAGGTGGGCAGCGTGCGCCGCACCTCCCTGAAAGAGTTCGCGCGCTCTCCCCAATTCGCCGCGGCGGGGCTTGAGGCAGGCCGCTGCAGGGACTGTTGCTGGAACTGCCAGACCGAGCTGAACCTGCTCTTCAACGGGTTGTCCGGGGCGCTGTCATGAAGCATGGTCTCCCCGGGGTGTCGGTGATAGTCCCGGCGCATAACGCCGCCGCGACGCTGGAGCAGTGCCTGCGCTCCGTGGCCGGGGCTTCCTGCCGCCCGCTGGAGGTGATAGTGGTGGACGACGGCTCCGAGGACAGCACGGCCGCCATCGCGCGCGGGCTCGGAGGCCGGGTGATCACCCTGGCCCCGGCGCAGGGGCCGGCGGCCGCGCGCAACGCCGGCGCGCGGGCGGCCGCGGGAGACATCCTGTTCTTCGTGGACGCCGACACGGCCATGCGGCCGGACACCATAGCCAGGGCGGCGGCGCATTTCAGCGATCCTTCCATAGCCGGCGTGGTGGGCATCTATTCCGACGAGCCGCTGCGCCCAGGCTTCTTCGCCGAATATTACTGCCTGCTGAAGCATTACGCTTTAAGCCGCAAACCGGGGCTCAGCTACAACGTGTTCGCCTCCCAGTGCGCGGCTATCCGCCGGGAGGCGTTCTTCAGCGCCGGCGGCTTTTCCGCTTTCCCCGCCGGCGTGGACATAGAGAACGACGAGTTCGGGCGCCGCGTGGCCGCCGTAGGCAGGCTGCTGCTGGACCCCCGCGTGCAGGTAGGCCACCATTTCGGCGGTTTCAACAAGCTGTTCTATATCTTCCGCCACCGCGTTTTCTGGTGGATGGCCTATTTTATGAAACACCGGCGCTTCGACGAGGTGCTGGCCACGCCGGCCGCGGCCGCAGCGGCCGTGTCCGCGCCGCTTTCCCTGGCGGCTTTCCTCCTGGCGCTGTCCGCGCCCCCAGCAGCCGGGCCGGCGCTGCTGGCGCTTTCGGCGCTCCTGCTGCTCGTAGCCGCGGCCGGGCACGCCGGGTTCATCGGCTTCTGCCTGAAGAAAAAAGGCGCGCTGTTCTCCGCCCTCAGCGCCGTCTGGCTGTTCCTGTTCTCGTTCGTGATAGTTTTCGGTGCGCTGGAAGCCGTGGTCTATTCGCTGTTCTGTCCGGCCGATCCCTTCGCGCGCCGGCGCGGGGCGCCATGAAACCCGCCGGGCGGCTCGGCCTGCTTTACACCCTTTTCCGTACGCCCACCCCGCCGTACGTCATCCTGTACGTCACCGCCCGCTGCAACCAGCGCTGCGGCATGTGCTTCTACTGGAAGCAGCAGGCCGCCGCCCGGGCGGAGGACGAGCTGACGCTGGCGGAACTGGAAAAGATCTCCCGCGGCTTTTCCGATATAGTCCAGCTTTCCCTGACGGGCGGGGAGCCTTTCCTGCGCGCCGACCTTTGTGAAATAGCCGCGCTGTTCGCGCGCAACAACCGCGTCCGCTATCTCACCATCCCCACGAACGGGTCGCTGCCGGACCGGATCCCCGCGATGGTCGCGCGCATGCTCGAAGAGAACCCGCGCACGGTCATCCGCGTAGCGCTGTCCATAGACGGCGCAGGGGAGGAGCACGACCGCGTGCGCGGCATGCCCGGCGCTTATGAGAAGCTGACGGCCACATATAAGGCCCTGCTGCCGCTGCGCGCGCGGTACGGGAACCTGCTGATAGACCTGAACACGGTATATTCGCGCCTTAACGAGCACCGGGCAGCCGAACTGTTCGACTTCGTAAAAGCCAATTTCCGGGCGGATAATTACAGCGTCACCTGGGTACGGGGGGACACCCGGGAGCCGGCCGCGGCCGCCCCCGGCCCGGCTGGCTACCTGGCCCTGTGCGAACGGCTGGCGGTTCCGCTGACGGGCAGCGACGCCCGGCCCTGGCACGGGCTGCTGCGCGCGGTGGCGGAGAAAAGCCGGGGCATAATAGCGGCCAGACTGCTCGGCGGGCGCGCGCGCCTGCCCTGCCTGGCCGGCAGGAAACTGGTGGTCATCAGCGAAACCGGCCGCGTGTTCCCCTGCGAACTTATGGACCGCTGCCTCGGCGGCCTGCGCGGCAGCGGCTACGATATTAAAAAAATACTGGGAGGGGCGGCCTGCGCCGCCGCCCGCGGCTATATCGAACGGACGAAATGCTCCTGCACTTTCGAATGCGCGGTGAACGCCAGCCTTATCTTCCACTGGCCGTCCCTGCCCGGCCTGCTCGCCAGTGCGGCGGTCCGGAAAGTAAAAGCTTTGCTCGCCGGCGGCGGAGGGGGGAGCGGCGCCAGGATATGAAGGTGAGCCGGAAGATTTGATATCTTATGTAATAAGCAGCGGAGGAGTATTATGAAATTAACGCCCTTTTCGGATGAAAACGTGCTGGGAATAGACCTGGGGACGCATTCCATTAAAATAGTGGAGACCAGGTTCTCGGGCGGCAGGCAGGAGCCGCTGCGCGCCGTCAGCGGCGAAATAGATCTCAGCACGGCCGGCGGCCCTAAAGGCAAGTCGGAAGCGTACGTGGCAGCGCTCAAAAAGGTCCTGGCCGCGCATAAAATACGCACGAAAACGGCGGTAATAGGCATCCCGACTACCGCCGCAGCAGTGGACATAACCCGGTCGCCGCAGAATACCGCCGCCGGAGAGATGCGCCTCGAGACCACGGAAGAAGAAACCTATATACAGCCTTTGGCGGCGGGGAGCGCGGGCGCGGCGTCCGGAAAAAAGACGCTGACGGTGACCGCCGACCGGGGGGAGGTAGAGGACCGCGCCGAGATCGTCAGGAACGCGGGCCTTGTGCCCGTGATAGCCGACGTGAATATTTTCGCCGTGCTCAACGCCTATCTGTCCTCCCTGGCGCCCGATGAAAAAGGGCTGGTATTCGTAATTAACATCGGGGCCAACGCTACGGAGCTGGCCGTTATGAGCGGGGGGCTTGTGCTGGCGGTGCGCACCGTTTTCCTGGCCGGGAACAATCTCAGCGTGACGCTGCAGCGGGAGCTGGCTATCACGCCGGCGGCCGCCGAAGCTTTTAAAAAAACGCACGGGCTGCTGGCGCGGTTCAAAGCCAGGCCGGCCAGCGCCTCCGACACGCTGAAGCAGGACGAACAGCTGGCCATAAAGGCCTCCGGCCTGCTTTCCGGGCGGGTGGACCAGATCATCGCCGAAATAAAACGGACCATCGCGTATTACGCGGAGAAAACTCCCGGCCCCGGCATGCGCGCCGCCAGGCTGGTGCTTACCGGCGGTTCGGCCGAACTGCCCGGGCTGGACAAATATCTGACCGCGGCGTTCGGCGTTCCGGTGGAGATCTTCCTCCCGCGTTTCTCGGTAGCGGCCGGCCTGTCGATACGCAGGTTCCCCCGTGAGCGCGCGGAGCTGTTCACGCACATAAACCTGCTGCCCAAGGCGCTGCTGCGGCGCCCCAGTTACGCCGGCAGGATAGCCGTCTATTTCCTGCTTCTCTCGGCCCTGGCCGCGGCCTATTACGGTTATAATTTGCTCAACGGCAGGATAAGCGCCGAAACGCTGAAGCGCCGGGCCGAATTGTCGGTGCTGCGCGCGGATCTGGACAAAACGCGTGAAACCGCGGAGGAACAGTATGCCGAAAAACAGCCTCCGGCGGCGCCGGCCGCGCCCAGGAAGGCCGCCCCGGCGCCAGACACCTTCGCCTATCTCAAAGAGCTGAAAGTTTCAGGGGTTTTCGCCGATCCTTCCGGCTCTTCGGCCATCCTCGTCGGGCCCGGCGGATCCTATATAGTTAAGAACGGAAAGATGTTCTACGAGAGCGGGAGATCCGTCAAAGGTGTTTTTACTTCGATAACGAAGCAGAACGTGATAGTATCCGCAGGAGGCAACAGGTTCGAGCTCCAGATCCCCAAATAACCGTTTACCGTGCCCCTGTTGTCTGATCCGTCCGATAGCCGGCCGGGGACTTGTAACTGCAACTCCCGTGATTTCGGGGCTTTTTGTATTCACGGAACGTTCCCCTATGAGAGTTGAATGTCTAACGGCCGTTATTCTATTATATGTATATAGATAGCGGCTTTCCGGTTTTAATTAAGGAGAACATCGCATGGGACAGAACATCATTGAAAAGATAATGAGCGCTCATCTGCGGGAAGGCGATTACGTGCCCGGCAAAGAGATAGGCATACGCATAGACCAGACCCTTACGCAGGACGCCACCGGCACCATGGCCTACCTGCAGTTCGAAGCCATGGGCCTGAAGGAAATAAAAACAGATCTTTCGGTCTCGTACGTGGACCACAATACCGTGCAGGTGGGCTTTGAGAACGCCGACGACCACAAATACCTGGCCACCGTGGCCGCTAAATACGGAGTGGTCTATTCCCGCCCCGGCAACGGCATCTGCCACCAGGTGCACCTGGAGCGCTTCGGCAAGCCCGGCACCACGCTGCTGGGCTCCGATTCCCATACTCCCACCGGCGGCGGCATAGGCCAGATAGCCATAGGCGCCGGCGGCCTGGACGTGGCCGTGGCGATGGGCGGCGGGCTGTTCTACACCGCGGCCCCCAAAGTTTACCTGGTGAAGCTTACCGGCGAACTGCAGCCGTGGGTGACCGCCAAGGACGTGGTGCTGAAGATGCTGGAGCTGCTGTCCACCAAAGGCAACGTGGGCGTGATGCTGGAATACGGCGGCCCCGGGGTGAAGAAACTTTCCGTGCCGCAGCGCGCCACCATAGCCAACATGGGCGCCGAGATGGGCGTAACCTGTTCCGTGTTCCCGTCCGACGGCGTTACGAAGAAATTCATGAAGGCCCAGGGCCGCGAGGCCGACTGGAGCGAGCTGAAGGCCGACCGCAGCGCGAAGTACGACCGCGTGATAGAGCTGGACCTTTCGGCCGTAGAGCCGATGGCCGCCTGCCCTCACAGCCCGGGCATAGTGAAGAAGGTCTCCGAGCTGGAAGGCAAGGCCGTGGACCAGGTTTGCATAGGCTCCTGCACCAATTCCTCCTACAAGGACATGATGACCGCGGCCGAAGTGCTGAAGGGCCGCAAAGTGCACGCCAGCGTCAGCCTGGGCGTGGCGCCCGGCTCGCGCCAGGTGCTGCAGATGATGGCCCGCAAAGGGGCGCTCGCGAACCTGCTGGACTCAGGCGCGCGCATCCTGGAAAGCGCCTGCGGCTTCTGCATAGGCAACCACTTTTCGCCCAAGAGCGGCGGCGTGAGCCTGCGCACCTCGAACCGCAACTTCGAGGCCCGCAGCGGCACCGCCGACGCGCAGGTTTACCTGGTGAGCCCCGAGGTGGCCGCGCTGGCCGCCGTGACCGGCAAGTTCACCGACCCCCGCAAGGCCGGCATCCCGTACCCCAACGTGAAAGAGCCGGCCGCCTTCCTGGTGGACGACTCCATGTTCATCAAGCCCGCTCCCGAACTGAAGAGCACCGAAGTGTTCCGCGGCCCTAACATCGGCGAGCCGCCCAAGAACGGCAGGATGCCGGAACAGCTTAACGGCGCGGTGATGATAGTGGTGGGGGACAAGATCACCACCGACCATATCATGCCCGCCGGGGCGCGGCTGAAATACCGCTCCAACGTGCCGAAATACGCGCAGTACGTGTTCGAGAACGTGGACGGCACCTTCGCCAAACGGGCCCTCGAAAGCAAGGCCGCGGACGCGCATAACGTGATAGTGGCGGGGGAATCCTACGGCCAGGGCTCCAGCCGCGAGCACGCCGCCATGTGCCCGATGTACCTGGGCGTGAAAGCGGTGGCGGCGAAATCCTTCGAGCGCATCCACGCGGCGAACCTGCTTAACTTCGGCATAGCGCCGCTGACCTTCAGGAACCCCGCTGATTACGCCTCCATCCAGGCCGGCGACAAGCTGACCTGCGCGGACTGGCGGGCCGCGGCGGCCGAGGGCAGGCCGGTAATGCTCAGGAACGGGCGCACGGGCGCTTCGATAGAATGCGTCTGCGCGCTGTCGGCGCGCCAGCGGGCCATCCTGGCGGCGGGCGGCCTTCTTAACCATACGACGGGCAAATAAAACCAAAGGCGCGCCGCGCGGGCCGGTCCCGCGCGGCGCTTAAGCTCGACACCCTCTAAAAGGAAAATAACATGGCACAACGCGGAATAAGAGAATACGAAGGCAAGAAGATACTTTTTGACGGACTGGCGAAATACCTGCCTTCTTTCGAAGGCAGGTCCAAAAAACTGGCGCTGGTCAGGCCGGATACCGATCCCAAAAAACTTTTAAAGGACAACCCCTGGCTGGCCAAAGAAAAGCTGGTGGTAAAGCCCGACCAGCTGTTCGGCAAGCGCGGCAAGCACGGGCTGTTGTGCCTGAACGCCGACTGGAAGACCGCCTGGGCGTGGATAACCGAGCGGATGAACAAAACGGTGACGGTGGGGCATACCACCGGCGAGCTGCAGGACTTCCTGATAGAGCCCTTCACGCCCCACCGGGACGACGAGGAAGGCTACGTGGCCATCCGCGCCGCCCGCGACGGCGATACCATCTACCTCTCCGACAAGGGCGGCATTTACGTGGAGGAGAACTGGGGCGCCGTAAAAGAGACCGAGGTGCCCATCCTGGCCTCCATCGACGACGTTAAGCTGAACATGCCCGACCTGGGCCCGCGCACGGCGCAGGTGGCCGAGTTCGTGAAAGCCCTTTATAAAGTGTACGCCGAGGGCGGCTTCACCTACCTGGAGATCAACCCCTTCACTTTCTCCGGCGACAACATCGTGCCGCTGGACCTGGTGGCGCGGGTGGACGACACCGCGGCCTTCGAATGCGCCAGGATCTGGGGCGGCCTGGAATTCCCGGCCTCGTTCGGCTCCAAGCATACCCCGGAAGAGGACTTCATCCGGAGCCTCGACGAAAAGACCGGCGCGAGCCTTAAGCTGACCATGCTCAACCCCAAGGGCCGCATCTGGAACATGGTGGCGGGCGGCGGCGCGTCGGTGATCTACGCGGATACCGTCTGCGACCTCGGCTACTCCAGGGAGCTGGCCAACTACGGCGAATATTCGGGCGATCCGTCGGCCGAGGATACCTACCAGTACGCCAGGACCGTTCTTGACCTGATGACGCGCGAGAACACCGTTAAAGGCAAGGTGCTGATAATAGGCGGCGGCATAGCCAACTTCACCGACGTGGCCAAGACCTTCAAGGGCATCATAAAGGCCCTCACCGAGTACAGGACGAAACTTGTCGAGAACAAGGTGAAGATCTACGTGCGGCGCGGCGGGCCCAACTACAAGGAAGGCCTGGACAACATGCGCAAACTGGGGGCCACGCTCGGCGTGCCCATCGAGGTCTACGGGCCCGAAACCCACATGACCTCGGTAGTTTCAATGGCCCTGGGAGGCAAAAAGAAATGAAACCTGAACTTTTCACCAAAGACACCACAGCTATAGTTTACGGCTACCACACCAACGCCATCCAGCGCATGCTGGACTTCGACTACGCCTGCGGGCGCAAGGTGCCGTCGGTGGCCGCCATAGTGGACCCGGGCCGCGAAGGCGTGCACAAGGCCTTCTTCGGGAAAGGGGAGATACTGCTGCCCATGTACCGGACGCTGGCCAGGGCCGCCGAGAACCACCCGAAGGCGGACGTGTGCGTGAACTTCGCTTCCTTCCGCAGCGCGTTCGCCTCGAGCATGGAAGCGCTGGAGCACAAGAACATCCGCACCGTGGCCGTGATAGCCGAGGGCATACCGGAGCGCCGCGCCCGGATCCTGGCCGCCACCGCCAAGAAGCTCGACAAGATGGTGATAGGGCCGGCCACCGTGGGCGGCATCAAGGCCGGCTGCTTCAAGATAGCCAACACCGCCGGCACCTACGAGAACATAGTGGAATCCAAGCTGCACAGGCCCGGCTCCGTGGGCTTCGTGTCCAAGTCGGGCGGGCTTTCCAACGAGTGCTACAACATCATAGCCCGCAACACCGACGGCCTTTACGAGGGCATAGCCATAGGCGGCGACGCCTACCCGGGATCGACGCTGCTCGAGCACATCCTGCGCTACGAGGCCATACCGGAAGTGAAGCTGATCGTGGCCCTGGGCGAGATAGGCGGCACCGAGGAGCTGCGCATAGTGGACGCCCTCAAGAGCGGCGCGGTAAAGAAGCCGCTGGTGATCTGGGTCACCGGCACCTGCTCCAAGATGTTCCCGGCGGGCGTGCAGTTCGGCCACGCCGGCGCCAAAGCCGGCTCCGACCTGGAGACCGCCGAGGCGAAGAACAGGGCGCTGAAGGCCGCCGGCGCCATAGTGCCGGACTCGTTCGACGACTACGGCGTGATGATAAAGAAGACTTACGAGAAGCTGGTGAAGAAAGGCGCCATAAAGCCCGCGGCGGAAGTAGCCGCCCCGGCGCTGCCGATGGACTTCGCGCAGGCGATGAAAGAGGGGAAGATCCGCAAGGCCACCACGTTCATCAACACCATCTCCAACGAGAAGAAGGAAGAGCTGGAATACTGCAATATGCCGATCTCGAAAGTGCTGGACAGCGGCATGGGGCTTGGCGGCGTGATAGGCCTGCTCTGGTTCAAGCGCGACCTGCCGGCCTACGGCCGCAGCTTCCTTGAAACGGCGCTGATGCTGGTGGCCGACCACGGCCCCGCGGTGTCCGGCGCGCATAACGCCATAGTGGCGGCGCGGGCGGGCAAGGACATCATCTCGGCGCTGGCTTCGGGCCTGCTTACCATCGGCCCGCGCTTCGGCGGCGCCATAGACGACGCGGCGCAGAACTTCAAGCGCGCCAGGGATTCCGGCCTCACGCCGGCGCAGTTCGTGCGCGACATGAAGGAGAAGGGGCTTAACATCCCGGGCATCGGCCACAGGGTGAAGAGCATCTCCAACCCCGACATGCGCGTGACGCAGCTGAAGGCGTTCTGCCGGAAGCATTTCAGGAAGACGGAACTGCTGGACTACGCGCTGGAAGTGGAGAAGATCACGTCGTCCAAGAAAGGCAACCTGATCCTGAACGTGGACGGCTGCATAGGCATCTGCTTCGTCGACATGCTCAACAGCTGCGGCTCTTTCGCGAAGGAAGAGATCGATAACATCGTGGCCATGGGCTGCCTGAACGCGCTGTTCGTGGTGGGGCGCTCCATCGGCATCTTCGGCCATATCTTCGACCAGAAAAGGCTGAAGCAGCCGCTGTACCGCACTCCTTACGACGAGATAGCCTACATGACCGACCTCTGACGGATACACGGGGGAGCGCTGAGCGCTCCCCCGCGGTTTTAACGGCAAAGCCCCGGGTGCAATAAAAATATGAACATTATAGAGATCAGCGCGCTGAGGAAAGATTATTCCCTCGGCAGCACCGTCGTGCCCGCCCTGCGCGGGGTGGACCTCACAGTGGCGGAAGGCGATTTTATGAGCATCATAGGCCCTTCCGGCAGCGGCAAGACCACGCTGCTCAACGTCATAGGCTGCATAGACTACGCCACCGCCGGCAGCGTCAAGGTGGGGGGGCGGGAAATAACCGCGCTGAGCGACAGGCAGATAACCGATATCCGCCTCAACAAGATAGGCTTTATCTTCCAGACCTTTAACCTTATCCCGGTGCTGGACGTGATAGAGAACATAGAATTTCCGCTGCTGCTGATGAAACGTTCCGCCGCCGAGGCGCGCCGGCGCGCCGACCAGCTTATAGAAGAGGTGGGGCTCAAGGAGCACGCCGCGCACCGCCCGGCGGAGCTCTCCGGCGGCCAGCGCCAGCGCGTGGCCATAGCCAGGGCGCTGGTGACCAACCCGGACATCGTGCTGGCCGACGAGCCCACCGCGAACCTCGACTCCGTCACCGGCGCCTCCATACTGGAGCTGATGCGCCGGATGAACGAGCTGGAGCATACTACTTTCATCTTCTCCACGCACGACGCCAACGTGCTTAAATACGCCCGGCGCATAGTAAAGATCAAGGACGGGCTTCTTGAAAAGGAACCCGCGGCCGCATGAGGCTTATCTTCACCATCGCCTGGCGCAACCTGCTGCGCCACAAGGGAAAAAGCCTCGTGATAGGGGTGATCCTTTTTACGGGCGCCTTCCTGATGACGCTGGGCAACGGCGTTATTTCCGGCATGGCGGCCGGCATAGAAAAGAACATCATCGACGGCTTCATGGGCGACATCGTGCTCATCAGCGACGGGCAGAAGACCGACAATATCCTGATGAACATGATGGGCTCGAGCATCGAGCCGATAAACAGCTACAAGGAAATAAAAAAAGTGCTGGCCGCGCAGCCGTACGTGCGCAGCTACCTGCCGGTGGGCAAGAACCTGGCCATGCTGCTGGACGAAAAAACCTCGACGCCGGGCTTCGCGTACCTTATCGGCGTGGATTTCGCCGCGTACCGGAAGATGTTCCCGGATAATCTTACTGTGGTGGAAGGCAATTACCCGGCCCAGGGCGAGCGGGCCATGCTGTTCCCGGATTCCCAGCGCAGCGAGTTCTATAATTTTTACAACATCTGGTTCCTGCCCGAGGGCGGCAAGGTGGTAAAAGAGAACCTGAGCCCGGAAGCGCTGGCGGATATCGCCTCCCTGCCGGTCTCGAGCAGCGTGGTGATGCTGGGTATGACCAGCGGCATAAATTCCACCAGCGACATCCGCTTCCCGATAAAAGGGATAGTGCGCTACGGGGCCCTTAACAAGATCTTCGGCCATTTCTGCCTGGTGGACATAGAATCCTACCGCGAATGCCTGGGCTATTTCACGGCGGCCGATATGGCCGCGCAGGTGCCCAAAGAGGAGAAAAAACTGCTGGGGCTGGAAGGCTCCGACCTCGATTCGCTGTTCGGCGGCGATATGATGGTGACCGCCTATAAAAAAGCGCCGCAGCCGATCAAGGCGGCGAAACAGGCGGTCAAAAGCGCGGAAGACGGCACCTATAACGCGGTTTTCCTCAGGGTCAACCCGGGCGTGGAGTACCGGCCCGCCCTGGCGCGGCTCAACGGCGCCCTTGCCGCGGCCGGGACCGGCGTGCACGCCGTGCCGTGGAGCAAGGCCTCCGGGCCGATAGGCAGCATGGCGCTGATAATAAAGAGCGCGCTGTTCATCTTCGTGACGCTGCTGTTCTGCGTGGCGGTTATCATCATAGTGAACACGCTTACCATGTCCGCGCTGGAGCGCGCGTCGGAGCTGGGCATGATGCGGGCGGTGGGCGCCCAGAAACCCTTCGTCGCCGGCATGTTCCTGTGCGAGACGGGCGTGCTGTCGGCGGTCTTCGGCGGCTTCGGCATACTGGCCGGCATAGCGGCGGTTCGCGTTATCCCGCTGCTGCGGATAACCACCGACAACGACATGCTGCAGCTGCTTTACGGCGGGAATTTCTTCAACCCGCTGCTGAGCCTGTCAGGCGTGGCCCTTACGGCCCTGCAGCTGCTGGGCGTTACCATAGCGGCCGCGCTGTACCCCATGCGGGTGGCCGCGCGCATCACGCCGCTGGACGCGATCTCGAGGGATTAGAACGGATATGCTGCTGATCAAATTATCTTTGCGGAACCTCCTGCGCCAGAAGCGGCGCAATCTCCTGCTGGGCTCGGCCATGGCCATCGGCGTGGCCATCCTCATCACCGCCAACGCTTTCTCGCACGGCATCTCGGACATCATGTTCAACAAGGTAATGCGCTACGTCACCGGCCATGTGGCGGTGCGCTTCAACGAGCGCGGCGGCGTGATGCGCGAGATCTTCCGCGACCGGGAACGGGCCTGGGCGGCCGTAAAAGGCGAGCCCGTTATAAAAGACGCCGACGAGTCCATCGGCATGTTCTCCCGCGCCATCGGCAACGGCAAGTCGGATAATATAATGATGGTGGGCGTGAAGCTTAAAAAGGACATCAGCGCCGCGGACCTAAAGGAGCTGGAGGAATCCTTCCGGATGTCGGAGGGGAAATGGCAGGACCTGGAGCGCGCCGACGCCGAGAACCCGGCGATAATCTCCGAGGACAAGGCCCGCTACCTTAACGTGAATAGGAACGATACGATAAGGGTGCGCTTCCGCAACATGTTCGGCCAGGACCAGGCCGCCCGGCTTACCGTGGTGGGCATCAGCCGCAACGACAATATTTTCATGCAGTCGGTGGTCTTCGTGGAACTGGGCCGCGCGAAAGAGCTGCTCGGCTTCCGCCCCTGGGAGACGGGGAACATCACGCTTAACATAAAGGACCCGCAGAAGAACGCCCGGGCCCTGGCCGACCGCATACATGAAAGGTACAAGCCTGGCACCGCCGTGATCTACGCCTCCGCCGCCGGCAGACCCGTGACGGTCATAGGGTTCAGGAGCGACGACGCCTCCAAAGAGAAAATACGGGGGCTGGCGAAACTATCCTCGGGGACTTTCGACAAGGCTTTCCGCAAGGACGGCGTGATACTGCCCGCAGCGCTGGCCGGAAGGCTGGGCGTTGCGGCGGGGGGGAAGATAAAGCTGTCCTACCCGCGCAAGTTCGAGGCCGGGCCTAAAGACGCCTCGCTGACCGTGGCCGCCGTGTGCGCCGCCGGCTGCCCGGGCCCCGACGTGGTGCTGCTGAACGACGCCGGCTTCTACGACTACTACTACGAGGATATGCCGGCTGCGCCCGGCCCCGGCATGAAGCCCTACTTGCCGGAAGGACCCTGGGCCGGGCTGGCCGCCCCGGAATGGATACTGCTCCGGCGCACTTATACCACCGACGACTATAAGAAAAAATACCAGGACATCTCCAAGAACAAGTGGAAAGGCACCACGATCGATATCTCCACGATGTACGAGACCGCCAGCGATATTTTAAAGCTCGAGAGCGTGCTGAACATCATCACTATCTCCGCCGTGGTGGTGCTGTTCTTCATCATCCTGCTGGGCGTGGTGAACACGCTGCGCATGACCATACGCGAGCGCACCCGCGAGATCGGCACCGTGCGCGCGATAGGCATGCAGCGCGCCGACGTGCGCGACATGTTCCTGCTCGAAACTTTTTTCCTCACGCTGTTCTCCGCCCTGGCAGGGCTGCTGCTCGGGTTCGCGGTGATGCGAGGGCTGGCGCTGCTGACCTTCCACCCGGAGGACAACCCGCTGGGCATGCTGCTGGTCAACGGCCACCTGTATTTTCTGCCCACTTTCACGGGAATAGCCGGCAGCGTGCTGCTGATCATCGCCATCGCCGTGGTCACGGCCTGGTTCCCGGCGCGCCGGGCGGCTAATTTTTCGCCGGCGCAGGCTCTGGGGCATTTTACTTAAGGAAACATCATGATGAAGCTCATTCTCCTGTTCCTGACCGCGCTGCTGCCCGCGCCGGGGTTCTGCGCGGAAAGCCGCGTGACGCCGGTGCTGAAGGCCATAGACGCCAACTACAAGCTGAAGAACGACGTTAGGGCCGACGTGACGCTGACCCAGCAGCGGGCGGGGCAGGGCACCAAGATCATGGATATGACCTATTTCCGCCGCGACTCGGACGACGCTTTCCTGATAGCCATGAACGCGCCCGAGAACGAGAAAGGCAACGGCTACCTGCGCGTGGGCGACAATTTCTGGATGTACCGCAAGAACACCCGCACCTTCCAGCACGTGAACCGCGACGAGAGCATAGGCGGCTCGGACGCGCACAGCGACGATTTCGAGACCCGCAAACTGGAGGAGCTTTACGGCCCGGTGGCGGATTCCTCCGGCACCGAAAAGTTCTCCGAGGAGCTGCTGGGCAAGGTGGCCGTCAACAGGTTCGAGCTCAAGGCCAGGGTCAACGACGTGGATTACCCCCGGCAGATCTTCTGGACGCGCAGCGACAACAACCTGCTGCTCAAACAGGAATCCTATTCGCTTTCCGGCACGCTGATGCAGACCGCCTATTTTCTGAAGTTCACCGAGGTGGAGGGGCGGTTCGTGCCGGTGAAGCAGCTGTTCATCGACGAGTTCGAGAAAGGCAACAAGACCATAGTGGAGATAGCCAACATCGTGCCGGGCAAGCTGGACGACACGGTCTTCACCAAGGCGTACCTGGAGAACCTGAGTAAATAGCTATGAAAATACCCTTCCCGCTTGCCGCGCTGGCGCTGGCGCTGAGCCCCGCGGCCGCTTTCGCCGGGGACGCCGCGGCCGAACTGGAGATGTTCTCCAGTTCCGAGGTGGTCACCCAGGCGGCGGCCGCCCCCGCGGAGGCGGAGGAAAAGAAGACGCTGGGCTTTTCCGGCGAGGCCCTGAGCGTGCTGGAGGACGTGGTTTACAGCACCGCGGCCGGCAATTCGTTCAATTCGTACATAGTGGGCAACCTGATGCTGGACGCGCGCCTGAAGAACGGCGTTAAAGCGTTCGCGAATATGGAGACCTCCTATTATCCCAGGACCAGGCAGACCGCCTCGGTGCTGCGCGAGGCCTTCCTGGATTTCAACCTGGGCCGCCGCGTTTATTTCCGCACCGGCAAACAGGTGCTGCAGTGGGGCAGGTGCTACCTGTGGAATCCAGTCGACCTTATTAACGTAGAGAAAAAAACCTTCGTGCGCAAGCTCGGCTACCGGGACGGCGCCTACGGGCTGAAATTCCACGTGCCGTTCGGCACCGACTACAATATTTACGGCTTTGTGGATACCGGCAACGCCGCGGAAGACCGCGACCTGGGCGGCGCGCTGAAGTTCGAGCTGCTCACCGGCAGGACCGAAATGGCGGTCTCGGGCTGGGCGAAACGCGGCCGGCGCCCGGTTTTCGGCTATGACCTGTCCAGCCGGCTGGGGGACGTGGATATCGCCGGCGAGGTTAGCCTGGCGCGCCGAGACAATACGCGCTTCGTCAGGGAGGACGGCGGCGTGCTCGAGACGTACCGGAAGAACGACGACTGGGTGACCAAGGCCGCGGTCAACTTCAGCGAAGGCTTCCGGCTGGGCGAGTTCAACGACAGGCTGACGGTGACCACCGAGTTCTTCTATAACCAGACCGGCTATGCGAAGAGCCCGTTCCGGGACCGGGCGGCTTACGCTTTCTCCGGGCCGCTGGCGCTATCGCGTCCGACCGGCACGAAGGGGGAATTCCTGCTGGGCAGCGGCCTCTACGAGCCCAACTATCTTTCCAGGTATTACGCGGCGGTGTTCACCGCCGTAAGCCGGTTCATAATAACGGACCTGACGCTGAACGCGAACTACGTGCGCAACCTCGACGACGCTTCCGGAGTGCTGTCCGCCGGCGTGACTTACAGGAACCTCAACGACTTCTCCGCGGGGCTGCTCGTGAACGCCCTGCTGGGCCCCGCGCGCGGGGAATATACTTTTTCCGGCGCCAGGCTGAATACGCAGCTTACTTTCGGCGTCGCTTTCTGAGGCCTGCCGCCGGCCGGGCCGCGGTTGCGGCCGCTATAGTGAAATATGGCGGGTTTTTTTGGTATTATATTCGTGACAGTGAAAACGGAGGAAACAGGACAATATGAAAAAAATATTACTTGCGGTGTTCGTTTGTTCGATAGCTGCCTCGGCAATGGCTCAGGATGCCGCGGTGAAGCCCGCAGCGGCTCCCGCAACGGCCCCCAAAACTGCGGCGGCTAAGCCGGGAATGACCGAAGCCCAGAAGACCCTTTATTTCTTAGGCCAGGCGGTCAGCTCCAAGATCAAGCAGTTCGAGTTCTCTGCTGACGAGACCAAGTACATCATACAGGGTTTCTCCAGCGCGCTGGCGGGGAAAGGCGAAAAGATAGACGAGAAAGTGTACGGCCTCAAGCTCAACGACTACCTGAAGGCCAAGCAGGAAGCGCTGGTGGCCAAAGAAAAACAGAAGACCAAGCCCTTCCTTGAGAAAATGTCCAAGGAGACCGGCGCGGTAAAGCTGGCTTCCGGCGTTATCTATATCCCGGTAAAGGAAGGCGCCGGCGTCTCTCCTAAAGCTTCCGACATGGTGAAAGTGCATTACCACGGCACGTTCCCCGACGGGAAAGTGTTCGACTCCTCGGTGGAGCGCGGCACCCCCGCCGAATTCCCGCTGTCCGGCGTGATCCCCTGCTGGACCGAAGGCGTGCAGAAGATGAAGGTCGGCGGCAAAGCCAAGCTCGTCTGCCCCTCTGAGACCGCCTACGGCGACCAGGGCGCGGGCGGAGCGATCCCCGGCGGCGCCACCCTCGTGTTCGAGGTGGAACTGCTGGACATCGTGAAAGAGGCAGCTGCCGCTGCGCCCGCGGAAGTGAAGCCCGCGGAAGTGAAGCCCGCTGAAGCGAAACCCGCCGAAGCGGCCCCCGCGGAAAAGAAATAAGCCGCGCTTAATTACAAATAAGAAAGCCCCGGTATCAGCCGGGGCTTTTTTATTGTCCGCGGCGCCTTGTTATTCTTTATTCTTCGCCGCTTCTTCGCCGCGCGGTATCGCCACTGAAAGTATCATCGACAGGGCGAGGAGGCCCAGCACGACGCCCAGCGAAAGGATGGCCGGGACATGTATGAAGTCGGAGGCCAGCATTTTGCAGCCGACGTAAAAAAGGATCACCGAGATGCCGGTCTTAAGGTAACGGAACAGGTCCAGCAGCGAGGCCAGCAGGAAATACAGGGAGCGCAGCCCCACCACGGCGAAAACGTTGGAGGTGTAGACGATGAAGGCCTCCTTGGAAATTGCCAGCACGGCGGGGATGGAATCCACCGCGAAGATGAGGTCGGAGGTCTCGATGACCAGCAGCGTGGCGAACAGGGACGTGGCGTAGAGCTTGTCCTTGCGGATGAAAAAATCACCGGACAGGTCGGTCCTGTCTATGGGCAGCACCCCGGCCAGCAGCTTCAGTACCGGGTTCCTGCCGGGGTCCATCTCCGAATCCTTCTGCAGGTACATCTTCACGGCGGTGTAGATAAGCACGGCCCCGAACACGTAGATTATCCAGCCGAAGGCCTTTATCAGGCCCACGCCGGTGAAAATAAGTATCAGGCGCATTATGACCGCGCCGATTATGCCCCAGGTCAGGATCTTGGGCTGGTATTTTTTCGGCACGCCGAAGTAGGAGAAGATCATCACGAAGACGAACATGTTGTCCATCGAGAGCGAATATTCGATGACGTAGCTGGTGAAGTACTCTATCATCCGCTCGTAGCCCAGCATGTAGCCCGTCAGGAAGCCGAACAGCGAGGCGATGATGACCCAGAACCCGCAGAGCGTCAGCGCCTCTTTGCGGGTTATCTCGTGCGCGTGGCCGGCCGAAAGCTTTATGTCTGCCACGAACAGCGCGGTGGCCGTGACGGCGAAGACGATCCACATTGTTTCGAGAGGGGTCATATCTGGAATTATATAAAATTGGCGGGGCGGGGCAGGCCGCGGCGGGTTTACTTTCCTCCCGATATTGTTTAGAATTTATCCACTACATTCTGTTAGGAGGAAACAATGAGCGAAACATTTGACATAGTACTGCTCCTGGCCCTGCCGGCTTCCGGCAAATCCGAGGTCAGGCGCTTCCTGGCCAACGTAGAGCCCGAAAGGCTTAAGAAAGAATTCCACATCGGCGCCAACCTGCAGCTGGACGATTTCCCGTACGTGCACATGATGCGCCGCGCCGACGACGAGCTGGCGAAGCTGGGCAAAGCCCGCCTGTTCTTCAAATCCGGCGACAGGCCGTTCATAGATACCAGGGACTGGGGCACGCTGATACACCTGCTCAACGAGGACTACCGCGACCTGATGGGGAAGAAGATCATGAAGGCCGATTCCGCCGCCGACCTGCTGATGCGCCGCATCGACATGGCCGGAGAGAAGGCCAAAATAACGCCGCGCCTGTCGAAGCTCGACAAGGCTGTCTGGACCACCGTGGCCGCCGCCCTGGAGAAAGAGGCGCGCGCGATGCTCGACGAGAAGCATGCCGCCTATCCCGACTCTTTCGAGGGGAAGACCATAGTTATCGAAGCCGCCCGCGGCGGCCCGGATAAATCCTCCTACCCGCTGCAGGATCCGCTGGGCTACCAGTATTCCCTCAGGGAACTGGACCCCGAGATACTTAAAAAGGCCGTTATCCTCTACGTGTGGGTGACCCCCGAGGAAAGCCGCCGCAAGAACACCGCCCGCACCAACCCCAACGATCCGGGCTCGATCCTGCACCACGGCGTGCCGATGGAAGTGATGCTCAACGACTACGGCTGCGACGACATGGACTACCTCGAGAAGAACTCGGAAGTGCCGGGTACCATTACCGTCTCCGCCCAGGGGAAGAAGTTCCATCTCCCGATAGGCCGCTTCGACAACCGCGTGGATAAGACGTCTTTCCTGCGCGTCGAGAAGAAGGACTGGGACCCGAAGATGGTGGCCGACGTGACCAACGGCATCAAGGGCGCTACCGACAAACTGTATTCGATGCTGACCGCTTCGAAGAAGTGAACACAGCGCGGTAAAATAAAACAGCCGCCGGCCCTGTGCCGGCGGCTGCTTTTTTGCGCCCTGGCCTACTTGTTCCAGGCGTCGGCCTTGATGGCGGCCAGCTTGCTGTGATGCCGGCCGTAGAAGAAGTAGATAGCTATGCCCAGGGCCATCCAGACTATAAGCCGCAGCCAGGTGGCCCAGGGCAGGAACAGCATCTGCACGACGGTGATAAGAACCCCCAGCGCCGGCACCAGCGGCACCCACGGCGTCCTGAACGGCCGGGGCAGGTCGGCGTGGGTCCGGCGCAGCACGATGATGCTGGCGCAGACTATGGCGAAAGCGAGCAGCGTGCCGATGGAAACCATTTCCGCCAGCGCCCCGATGGGGAAGAAACCGCCCAGCAGCGCCGCCACCACGCCGGTGGCTATCGTGGTGACGTACGGCGTGCGGAATTTGGGGTGCACTTTCGAGAAGAGCGGCGGCAGCAGCCCGTCCATGGACATAGCGTAAAAAATACGCGGCTGGCCCAGCAGCAGCACCAGCATTACCGAGGAAAGGCCGGCTATGGCGCCTATCTTGATGAACTTCCTCAGCCAGAACAGTCCCGGCCCGGCGGCGTTGACGCCGACGGCGATGGGGTCGGGCACCAGCAGTTCCTTGTAGCTCACGATGCCGGTAAGCACCAGCGCGACCGCTATGTAGAGCACGGTGCAGACGGCCAGCGAGGCCAGTATGCCGATGGGCATGTCCTTCTGCGGGTTCCTGGCCTCCTGCGCCACCGTCGAGACCGCGTCGAAGCCTATGTAGGCGAAGAAGATCACGCCGGCCCCGCGGAAGACGCCGCTCCAGCCGAACTGGCCGAACGTGCCGGTATTTGCCGGCATGAACGGGTGCCAGTTGGCGGCGTTGATGTAGGACACGCCGAAAACTATGAACAGTATGACCACGGTGATCTTGGCGAAGACGGCGAAGTCGTTGACCGTGGCGGATTCCTGTATGCCCACCACCAGCAGCCCGGTGACCAGCGCGATGATCAGCACCGCCGGCAGGTTGAAGACGGCCCCGGTGGAGGTCCAGCCGGCGACGTGGTCGAAGGCGAAAGGCGCGCTGGACAGCGCGGCCGGGATGTTCACGCCGAAGTCCCTCAGAAAGCTCACCACATAGCCGCTCCAGCCAACCGACACCGAGGCCGCGCCGAAGAGATATTCAAGGATCAGGTCCCAGCCTATGATCCAGGCCAGCAGCTCGCCGATGGTGGCGTAGGAGTAAGTGTAGGCGCTGCCCGCTACCGGGATCATCGAGGCGAACTCGGCGTAGCAGAGGCCCGCGAACGCGCAGCCGACGGCGGAGATGATGAAGGACAGTACGATGGCCGGGCCCGCGTACTGCGCGGCCGCCTGGCCGGTAAGCACGAAGATGCCCGCGCCGATGATGCCGCCTATGCCCAGCAGCGTGAGGTTGAGCGGGCCGAGCACCCGTTTCAGGGAATGCTCTTTATCCTTCGTCTGCTCCATCAGCGCCGTCAGGGATTTTTTCCGGAATAGTGCCTTCATGATTCTCCTTGTACTTTCGGGGGAATTGTGAAATGTTACAAATTTGCCCGGAGGGGCGCAATAATTTCCGGGAAGGGGGGGGGTGCGTCAGCGCGTGATCTCTTCGGGGTCGGAGAACCTGTAGCCGAACTTATCCACCGATTCCACCCACTTGCCGGCTTTTTCGCCCAGCGCCTTGCGCAGGCGGCTGGTGGTGACGTCCACCGCGCGGGTGTTGGCGTTGCTGGCCATGCCCCAGACGGATTCCAGCAGGTACGGCCGGCTCAATACCCGGCCCGCTTTGCGCATGAGTATCTCCAGCAGTTCGAACTCGCGCGGCCGCAGCGGCACCTGTTTGCCGTTCACGAAGCATCTGTGGGCGGAGGGGTCGAGCTCCACCGGCCCCGCCGTCAGGGTAGCCGCGGGGAGCTCCGCGTGCACGGTATGGCGTCTCAGAACCGCCCGGATGCGGGCGCAAAGCTCGCGGGGGTCGCAGTGGCGGAAAACTATGCAGTCGTCGGCTCCCAGTTCGAAGCTCCGGGCCAGCTCATCGGCCCCCAGCTTCTCGCCGGTTATTATAACGGGAAGCCCTTTGCCCTCGCGCATTTCGCGGAGTATGCCCAGCCAGGACAGGCCGTCTATGTCGGGAATGGCGATATCGAGGAAAACAATGGCCGGCTTTTCGGCTATTATCGCCTTGAAGCCCTGCGCGCCGGTGCCGACCACCTCAAGGAGGTAGCCTCCCTGTTTCACGCAGCCCTGCAGCAGGGCTATAAAAGCGGGATTTTTGGAGATGGCGAGGAAGCGGTGGATTTCGGTCATGGTGTTCTCCCGGTTCAATTATACCACATAGGTATCATACCCTATACATGTTACATCAATGTTACACGGCTGAAACGTATATGTATCTGCGTAACTGTTTACTATAAAGGCAAGTGAACGTAAAGCAGGAAAAAGGAGTTCGCAATGTACAGGATACTTTCAGTTGAAGACGACCCCATGATGCAGAAACTGCTGCAGACCGCGCTGGTGGCGGCGGGCTATGAATTCCGTCTCAGCGAGGACGGGCGCAGCGCGCTGGCGGCGGCCCTTTCGGAAAAGCCCGACCTTATCCTGCTGGACGTTAATCTGCCGGATATGACCGGCATAGAGATCTGCCGCGCCCTGAAAGCGGAGCCCAAAACCAGGCATATCCCGGTGCTTATGCTTACCGGAGAGGCCCGGGAGATAGTGACCCGCGTGGAAGGCCTGGACGTAGGCGCGGAAGATTATATGTTCAAACCCATAAGTCCCAGGGTGCTTATAGCCCGCATCAGTTCGATACTTAAACAGGCCGCGAAGCCTACGCAGCTCTGAGCGGAGCTGAACGGAAGAACACAAAGCGCTATGCAACCAAAGAACGAGTCGGTAAAAAATGAACGGCCGGCCTCCGGAAACAGCCGGCAGCCGGCCCGCGCTTTGCTGGGCGGCTTGTGCTTCGCGGCGCTGGTCTGCGCTTTTGTGAGCGGCGCGCAGGCCGGCATCCCCATGGCGGGCGGCGACAACTCCATACGGCGCAATATAGTCTCCGGCGGGGGGGCGGTGGCGGCCGGCACGGGGCGTTCCCTGAACTACGCGCTGGCGGAAACCGCCGTAACCTCGTTCAGCGGCGCCGGCTTCAAGTTCAGTTCCGGCTATATGCCCCTGGCGGCCCAGCCCGGGACGATAATAAGCATCACCGCGGTCTCAAAGACCACCGGCACGCTGGAACTGGCCTGGACGGCGCCCGGCCTGGACGGTTTCCTGGGCGCCGTCACCGGCGGCCTGTACCGCATCGACACCTCTTCCGAAACTTCGCACGTTTTCGACCCGTCCATCTTCGTGACCGAGTTCTCCACTTCCGTGATCCCGGGCGAGGCGCAGGCTTATATCGTGACCGGGCTTGTGCCCAACACCACTTATTACACCCGCATTTACCTGGCCGACGCGCGCAAGGTAGTGGCCGAGCACTCCGTTACCGATAACGACTCCACTTTGGCGAACCTGCCGGCCTCGCCGGTGCTCAGCGGGGTTTACCGCTCCAGCGTTACTTTTACCTGGAGCATCCCGGCCGGCGCCGCGGAGGGCTACCAGGTGGCCGGCTCCTCCACCAACTTCGGCGCGCTGTTCCCCGGAGGCACCGTGCATTCCTCCGTCACCGCCGAGGGCACCCTGCTGACCCTGGCCGTGACCGGTCTTAATCCCAATACCAATTATTACTTCAAACTGGGCAGCCTGAACTGGCAGCAGGACGTGAACTTCGGCACCATCATAGCCACCAGGACCACGATGGGCATGCTGCCGCGGCCCATAGAGAACCTCACGTCGCTGGCCGACGCGCTGGCGCATAGCTTGACGTTCAACTGGACCAACCAGGAGTTCGACGATCCCGCCGGCGTAGTAGTGCAGATGAGCACTATTCCCATCACCTACACCATGGTGAGCGGCACGGCCTATGGAAAGGGCAGCGTTTTCCCGGACGGCTCGGTGGTGCTGGCCGAAGCGGCAGCTTCCTCCCAGCTGCACGACGGGCTGGCGCTGAATTCCACCTACTATTACCGCTTCGCCAGCCGCAACACCGCGCAGATGTATTCCGTTTTCGTGGCCACCGAGTGCATCCTGGACCTGCCCCCGATGTCGCCTGCCGGGCTCACCGCAACGGTTGCCTCCGACCGCTCGGCCATTACAGTGAACTGGGACGGCGTGGTTTCCAATATCGACGGCACGGAGTTCCATAATTCGGGCGACCCCATGGAACTCGCGATGTACGACGTTTACCGCGCTACCGGCATCATACATTCCGGCTGGACGCTGGTGGCTTCGGCGCCCGTTTCCTCCCACAGCGTTACCGTGCCCCTGCCCGACCCGAACACGGTGTATTACTATAAAGTCGCGGCCAGGGATACCGTCGGCGCTCCCGGCAGCTCCATGGTAGTAGATACTTATCAGAATCTTTATGCCGTGGCTCCTGACCAGGTCTCGCGCCTTAAGATCCCCGCGGACATGACCGGCGCGCTCGACGCTGCCGGCAACTCGTCGGGGCGCAGGCTGTTCCTGGCCGCGCGCGAGAAAGCCGGGGACGTGGGGGGCAAGGTCATAAAGTCGGTGGATTTCAGGCCGGTGCAGGCGCCCACGGGCGGCGAGGTTGCGGACCTGCGCTTCGCGAAGCCGGAGGCGGACATCGTGCTGCGCTACGACGTGGTGAACGGGGTGGTGGTCCCCAGCGGCTATAAAGGTTCCTCCCCGGCGTCGGCGGGGGATAGCCAGCCGCTGTCCTCTTTAACGGCGGCCGTGAACGCGTCCGACGCGCGCACCAAGCTGGGGGCTTACTGGTTCAACGGTAAAGAATACGTGAAGGTCTACGGCACTGTCGACCCGGTCGCGCAGACCATCACCGTCCGCTCGGCGCTGCCGGGTTCCTACCAGATACGCAGCCTGCAGCGCACCGACGGGATAAACTTCGGCATAAAAGAAATGTCGAACAAGGTCATCACGCCCAACGGCGACGGCCTGAACGATTACGTGGTCTTCACGCTGGATAACCCGCGCGATTCGCTGTTCAGCGGCAAGATCTACGACCTGAGCGGCGCGCTGGTGGCCGAGATGCGGCTCGGCACGCAGGTGGCCGATACGCTGGAGTGGGACGGCAAGGCCGGCGGCAACGCGGTGCCGCGCGGCGTGTACGTGTACCAGATAAAGGCCGAACAGAAGACCTTTAACGGGACGATAGTCGTGATACGCTGAGAAATTTATGAATAGCAGGCTGACCATGCGGGCCGGGGCCACGGGAAAGAAACTTCCCGCCGTCCGGTTCTTTGCCTGGCTCTGCCTTTGTGCGCTGGCGGCGGTTCCCGCGCGCGCCGCGTTCGAGGACCTGGGCGCGGGCGCCCGCGGGCCGGGCATGGGCAACGCCATGGCCGCCGTGGCCGACGACGTGTACGCGGCGCATTATAATCCGGCCGGCCTGGGCGTGATGACGCGGGCGCAGTTCACCGCGGCCTATACCCAGCTTTTTTCCGGGCTGACCGACGACTCGAAACTGGGCACCTCCTTCTTCGGCTACGCGCACCCGGTGGACGAGGGCCGGCTGGGAACTTTCGCCGGCGCCTTAAATTCCTTCTCGCTCGACGGCGGGCTTTACCGCGAGAACACGCTTTACCTCTCTTACGGCCGCCTGGCCTACATCCGCCCCGGCGGGGGAGAGCTGTTCCTGGGCGGGACGCTGAAATACCTGTCCAGTTCTTTCGGCAGCTTCCCGGAAAGCGCCAACGCCACCAACGGGATCATAAACACGGGCCGGGCCGACCCCCTGCTCAGCGGGAATTCCAGCCACAGGGCGCTGGACGCGGACGTGGGCGCGCTTTACCGCTTCAGGACGCATTACCAGCTGGGACTGCAGGTGGCGCATCTCCCGCGCCCGAATATGGCTTTCTCTTCCTCCGACTCCGATCCCCTGCCGCTGGACGTGAAACTCGGCCTGGATTATAAAAGCCTCATCTCCAACCTGGCGGCGCAGGTGGAGACCAAAAAAGCTCCCGACGGGTCCACCGACAGCATCTTCACGGCCGCGGCCGAGCGCTGGTTCCCGAAGGCTTTAGCGGGGGACTTCGGCGTCAGGGGCGCGATAGCCGCGGGTACCAGGGACTATAAACAGCTTAACGTCGGGCTTTCCTACAGGACGCGCAGAGTGCAGGTGGATTACGGCTACGCCCTGCCGCTGGGCGCCGTGAACGGCACGTCGGGCAGCCACCGCATGGCCATAACCTTCCATTTCGGCAAGGCCACGGACCAGGAAGAGACGCTGGAGATGCTGATGGAAACCCTGAGCGGGCTGAAGATGAAAGCCGGGACCGCCGTGAATGTGGAGAGAAGCACGGTCACCGTTTTCATAGCTACCGAACTTTCCGAAGACGAGCGCGCGCTGGCCGATAAACTGGCCAGGGCCGAAGAGGCTATCACGGCCGGGCGCTACGGCGAGGCGGTAACGCTGGCGTCCGCGGCGGCGGATATGGATCCCGGCTCGGCGGCCGCCTGGCAGGACATGGGCACGGCGTACCTGGGCCTGGGCAACTACGGGGATTCGCTGGCCGCCTGGGAGAAGGCGTACGGGAACGAAAAGAGCCCCGCGCTGAAGGAAGCCATAAGGGACTATATGAAATCCATAGCGCGCCTGGCGCGCTCCGGGGCGGCCGCCGCGCTCCGGGGCGGGCCGCGCGCCGCGCAGAGAGCCGTATTGTCGCGCTCCGAAATAGAGAACCTGATGAACCGCGGCGTAGACCTTTACGTTAACAGGGAGTTCGACAAGGCGCGCGAAATATTCGAGAGGGTCCTGGATTCCGATCCCGGCAACGTCGAGGCGCTGAAAGCTTTGCGCCGTCTCAAAGAGGAAAAGGGTAAATAATATTATGCGAATCAGAGCTAAATACCAGCTGATAACCGCCACGCTGATAATCTCAGTGGTGGTTTCGATAGCGGCAATGGTAATAAGCACGCAGCGCAAAGTGCTGCGCGAACAGGCCATGCAGCGCGTAGAGGCCATGCTCGAGGGCGCGGCGCGCATAGCTAAGGAGTCCTCCGACAGCCACGACCGGCTGATGGCGGTAAGCTACCTTATGTTCCTGCAGAAGACCTACCCGGAGCTCGCTTTCGCGTCGGTGTCCTGCGACGGACACGTTTCCGGGATCGGAGAGGAGCGCGCGGACCTGCTCTACCTTTCCCGGAACGTGCCTCCGCCGGCCGGCGCCGCGCAGGGCGCCGGGCTGGTGCGTTTCGGCTTCGTCCGTGCGAATATCGACGGCGAAGTGAACAGGGCGCTGGCCCCGCTGATACGCTGGACGGCCTGGATAGCCGGCGGCTTCCTGTTCCTGGGGCTGCTTATCAACGCCTGGGTTACCCACCTGCTTATCGGGCCCATAGAGGCCCTGGCGCGGGCCACCGGCCTGCTGGCCACCGGGCACATGGATATTTCGCTGCCGGTGCGCTCCGACGACGAGGTTGGGACGCTGACGAGAGGCTTCAACTCCATGGCCGCGCGCCTCCGGGAACTGCTGGAATCGCGCGAGGATATTCTTCATACCCTTACTCACGAGATAAACACCCCTTTGAGCGGGCTGAAAGGCTACCTTGAACTGTGGCAGGACGAGCAGATCCCTCACGACGTTAGAAAAACCGCGGAGATACAGGCCACCATGATGGCGGCCGTGCTGCGGATGGAGAACTCGCTGGGCAACGCCCTCAGGCTGTTCAGGGGGGAGGGCCGGCTGCGTACCGAGACCGAGGACCAGATAGTAATGCTGGACGTGATATTCAAGCAGACGATAACCATCTTCATGCCCATGGCCCAGGCGAACGGCATAAAGATACTGCCGCTGCATGAAAGTTTCAAGGCCTATGTAATGGCGCCGGAAGAACTGATACGGCAGATAGTGAACAATCTCGTGTCGAACGCCATCAAGTACACGCCCAGGGGCGGAGAGGTTAGCGTGGGGCTGATGGAAAGCGACGACGAGGTGATGTTCCACGTCCGCAATACCGGGCGCGGCATTCCGGCCGAAGATATCCCGCACCTGTTCACCAAGTTCTACCGCTCGACGCAGGACAGGGAGAAGGGCAAAAGGATACCGGGCACCGGGCTGGGGCTCAACATCGTCCATAAGGCCGTTACCGCTTTAGGCGGGCGGGTTTGGGTGGAAAGCAAGATGGATAAGGATACTCTTTTTCTGGTAAGGCTCCCCAAACGGAGAAAAAACAAGTAAAATATCAGTAATAGCGCGTTTATGAATAAAATTAATTTCGCGGGTAAATTTATATTAACAGCGGCGCTCCTCCTGGGGCTGCCGCCGCAGGTCCCGGCCCAGACGCCTCCGGGGCTTATTAATTTCCAGGGCCGGCTTACCGACGCCAGCAACAACCCTTTAAGCGGTCCGCATGATTTTATTTTCGGCATCTACGACGCCTCCTCCGGCGGTACGCAGCTTTGGACGGAAACTCAGAGCGGGATTACGGTGGCCAACGGCGTGCTGGCGGTGCAGCTGGGCGCGGTCACTCCTATTACGGCGCCGATCTTCTACGCGCCGGCGGCTTACCTTCAGATCACGGTGGATACCATAGCGCTGAGCCCGCGGCAGCGCCTGGTAACGGCGCCTTACGCTTTCAACGCCTATAGCCTTCAGGGCAGGGATTACAGCGCTTTCGTTTCCACCGATTCCGCGGCCCAGACCATTGCCGGCAACAAGACCTTTACCGGAACGCTGGCCGCGCCTCAGCTGCGCCTGTCCGGCGGGGTGGATGTTTCCTCCGAATCCCTTTCCTCGCTTGGAGCGGGCGTGAGGGTATCGACCAATGTTTATATCGTCGGCTTCTCTTCAGCTGCGAAATACTACGGCGACGGCTCCTCCCTGAGCGGTATTGTCGGGGACAGCCTGGGCAACCATACCGCCACGCAGAACCTGAACATGTCGGGACGGCAGATAGTGAACGTGGCCTCCATGACGATAACGGGGCGTGATGCCGGCAGCGGCTACAGCCTTTTCCTGAGTTCCGGCATCAATATGGCCGGCGGCACGGTGAACGCGGGGCTGTTCGTGGGCAGCGGGGCGGGGCTTTACGGCGTGCTGGCTTCGTCCGTGGCCGCCGGAAAGGTCTATACCGGCGCGCTGGAAGACAGCGCCGTGACCAGCATAAAGATCGCGGACGGCGCGATAATAGCCGCAGATATCGCGCTGTCCACCATCTCCCTCGACAGGCTCAACCAGAGCGGCTGTACCAATAACCAGGTCCCGAAGTGGAACGGCTCGGCCTGGGCCTGCGGCAACGACGACGGGGGGGCTTTCTACACGGCTGACGAGGCCAGCCTGCACCTGGACGGCGGCACCAACAAATTCAGCGCGCTGGGTTCCAGCGTAACGCTGCAGGGCAACACTTTCAACGCCGCCAATAAGCTGGTGCGGCTGGACGGCCTCGGCTACCTGCCGGCTCTTAACGGCTCGCTGCTGACGAACGTCAGCCCGGCGCAGTTCAGCGCGGTGGCGGCCGATACCTCCACCATAGCCGGCGGTCTGACGGCCGAAATAACCGCCCGCAGCAGCGCCGACAGCGCGCTGAACGGCAGGCTGAACACGGTAGCGTCGGACACCACCACTTTAAAAGCGCAGCTGGACGTGAAGCTGAGCAGCGCGCTGCCGACGGGGAATATCTTTATAGGTAACGAGGCCGGCGCGGCCGCCGCCGCGGCGATGGGCGGCGACGTTACCATGAGCAGCTCCGGCGTAACGGCGATAGGGACCGGCAGGGT
>CAIRNJ010000080.1 GCA_903879915.1 uncultured Elusimicrobia bacterium | reverse complement strand
TTGTTTTCTTTCCGCATAAATTCCCCTCCGGTTCATCAAGTAATAATGTCGCGGCCTTTTTAAAGAATTACGCCTGTTAAACAATACTTATTAAGATATTAAGAACCATCCCCTATAGCGGCGCTCTTTACCTTTTCCATGTGGTAGCCGAGCCAGAGCATGCTGCCGCCGACTAGCAGCAGATGCACGAACCAGGCCTCGCCGCTGTGGAGCACTACGAACTGGAAGTAGAAGGTGTAAAGGTTGATTATGAGGAAGGTCAGGCCATAGGCCCTGAGAAGGCGCAGCCCGGTTTTCGCCCCCGCCAGCAGCGACGCGGCCGAGACTACGGCCCACAGGGCGCTGAAGATCAGCCTTTCCCCGGTAGTGCCTTTCCAGTGCACGATAGCGTCCTCGAAATAGCCGAACAGCGAGAGGAACCAGAGCGACAGGTTAACCAGCAGCAGTCCGTAATGCGCGTAGACCCTGCTGAAACTAGCAAGCCGCCCGCGTACCAGCGCGCCGTGAACCCACGCGGCCGCCAGGGTGAGCAGGCCGATGCCGAGGAAGCGCACCGGGTAGGTCATGCCGAGGTAATAGGCGCCCCAGCCGGAAACGTAGCCGGTCTCCGCGCCGAAGAAGAAAAACAGATCCGCCAGCGCGTACCACAGGATAAGCCGGTTGCCTACCGCGTAGGCCAACAGGAGAAGCAGCGCCGCGTCTATGCCAAGCAGGGCAGGCCAGTTGTCGCTGCCGGTGGAGTAATGCTTCGCCATGACGGAAGTAAGGCCCTGCAGGGCGAAAGCGCCGGCCAGCTCGAAGAGTTCTCCCAGCAGGGGCCGCGGCCGCAAGGCCTTGAGTTTGCGCCCTTGGAGCAGCAGCGAAACGAAAGCCAGCAGCAGCGCGCCCTCGGCGGCCAGCCACCAGTTCACCCGCGCTTTCAGGAAGTTCCAGAGCGCGATCAGGTGCTCCTGCAGCAGGACGCCGGCGCCCGCCAGGGCGGAGACAGCCCCGATAGCGGCGAACACCGTCACAAGAACGCCCAGGCCGTGCGGCGTTATCGGGTAGCGGTCTTTAAGCTTAGAAGCCTGTTCCCGGCTGAGTATGCCCCTGGCGGCCAGCTCGTCCAGCTCGGAGTGCAATGCCCGGTGCAGGCGTATTCCGGCGCTCATAAGCCGCTCCTTTCGCCGGCCGCGGTTTTATAGTAGTAGTGCATGACGCCACTGAACGCCAGCAGGCCCGCGCCGCCGGCCAGCAGGAAGGTTCCCGCCTGCATGGACTTCCAGAACAGTTCATAATAGCGGGTGAAGATATTTATGCACAGGAAAGTCACGCCGAAACCGCGGAGCAGGCCGTTCTGCAGGCGGTCGGCCGCGGCTATCTGCGCTATGCAGGCCATGGTAAAGAAGGCCACCCAGCCCATCACGATGTCGTCTCTCCCGGACAGCGAGGAGAGGATAAGCAGCGACATGTTGAAGTATATCAGCCCGACGGTCTGCCAGACCTTGTAAAAGCGGCCGGTCTCCGGGTAGAGCTTAAGCTCATGGTAGACGCCGACCGCCACCGCCGCCAGCGCAGCGGGCCACATCAGGCGCGGGTCCTGCACGCTGAACGCGTAAGTGGAGCGCCCCAGCATGCCGTCCCATGACCCGATCCAGTGGAACAGGGTCAGGACCGAAAGCAGTAGCAGGTAGGCGTTGCGGCTCTGGTAGGCCAGGTAGAAGGCGACGGGCAGACAGATCGTGAGGGCGGTGTT
>CAIRNJ010000079.1 GCA_903879915.1 uncultured Elusimicrobia bacterium | reverse complement strand
GCCGCCGGCCTCGGCGGCGACTGGTGGAGCGCCTGCACCGCCGAGCGCGAAAAATTCTGCGCCGGCATAGAGGCCGGAGGAGGGCGAGTAGCCGAGTGCATCAACGGCCATCGCTCGGAACTTTCGGGAACCTGCCGGGCGGCCCTCACGGGAGACCCCGGCGCCGCAGCGCCGCAGGAAACAGCCGCGGACGCGCCCGTATCCGCGAAACAGCGCCGTTCACGCAAAACCCGGCCGGCAGCGGTGGATCACGTAAATTTCAGCGCCATAGACAGCGCGTCAGCCGCGGAAACAAAGAAACTCGCCGCCTTTTCCGCTTTTTTCGCGCACGCCTCGGTGGGCGACAATATAATTTCGGGCATGGCCGCTCTTCACGCCGCGCAGCCCGCGAAATTCCCGCTCAGCGTGGCGGCGGCCGGCGGTTCCGCCCCGGGCAGGCCGGGGCACGGCGTCATATATCACGTTAACCGCGGCAACCCCGGCTGGTCCGGGAAAATAGAAGATTTCGGGCGGCGCGTGCGCGGCGGCTGGCACGCCCCTGCGGTCCAGGCAGTAATGACCAAATTCTGTTTTATCGATCAGGACGCGGGGCTTTCCGAATATCTTTCGTCCATGTCGGACCTGGAGAAAGAATACCCGGGGACGGTCTTTATTTATGTCACCATGCCTTTGGCACGGCAGAACGGCCCGGCCGCGCGCAAGCGGGGGGCTTTTAACGAAGGCCTCAGGGCGTGGACCGCCGCCAACCGGAAAGTTCTCTTCGACCTGGCGGACATAGAAGCCTGGTCACCGGACGGCGCTGACTGCGGCGGGCTCTGCGTGGACTATACCAGCGACGGCGGGCATCTTAACTCCGCCGGCCAGCGCCGCGCCGCGAAAGGCCTGTACTCCCTTTTCCTGTCCCTGCGGAAAAAATAGACCGCCCCATTAAAACCAATGAAACTACACGGTGCCATTACCATAAGCGGCAGGAACTACGCCCAGGGCGCGGACGTCCCCTGGTACTTTATCTATCCGTTCTTCATGTTCCACATGCTGATGTTCGGCGGGTCCGGCTTTTTCATGGCCTACGGCGACACGCACGCCCCGCTGCCCTTCCTTTACATGCACGGCGGCATCGCCATCACGGTCTACACCATGTTCTACATAGTGATCTTCGGGCTGGACGACGTTAAATGGATGTTCATCAACGCCGGGCTGAGCCTGCTCGCCATCTATACCCAGGTCAGCTGGCTGCTGTCGCTTTTCGGCAAAAAAATAGGCGATTACCCGTTCTCCGTGCACGTGGTCCCGTTCCTGTATTACATCCTGTACACCTTCCTGCTGCGGCACGCGCTGCTGGACATCGCCCGGGCCCACGACGACGAGAACAGGAAGCAGGCGGTGGAATATTCCTACATCGCCCTGTCGCTGGCCGCTTCCCTGGCTTCCTATTATCTGGAAAGAGCGCATTAGCTCCCGCCGGCGTTATTTTGCCTCTTTAGCGGGCAGCAATCCCGCCAGTTTCACCTCGTACGCCGCCCTTGAGATCGTGCGCAGGTCCTCCACTATACGGACCGGCCTGGCGCCGGACATTATTTTCTCGGTGCTGATCCCGATGTTGTTCAGGCGGCCGGACCCGGTGATAGTTCCGCCGGCGGCAAGCGTTATATCGTAAGTCCAGGCCGCCAGGTCGCGCCCGGCGAAGGTAAGAGAGCCGGAGAAGGTCCGCTCCTCGTCGGCGGCGGAGTAGACCAGGCCGTGCCCGCGCCTGGCCAGCCGGGTTACGAAGGTCTGCGTTGGCAGCGAGGGAAAACGGCCGGGCTGGGTAACGGTCTCGACTATCAGCGCGCCCCCGGCGGAGATCTCCCGCCGCACCAGCGACTCCGTGGCCCCGTACGGCGTCAGGCCGTCGGCGGAGAAATATTTTACGGGCCCGAAATAATACACGGCGCCGTCCGCCGGCCCTTTAACCCGCGGCCCGGCGCAGCCGAATGCCAGAGCGCACGCCAGCAGCAAAAATATTTTTCCGTTCTTCATGGTCCCGGCTCCTTTGCCGCTCACGGCGCGCGCGTCCGGCTTTTCCCTACGCCCCGGCCGGCTTTTCCGTTTTCCAGCCGGAGATGCGGCGCATCAGGAAGCCCGAGCCGTAAAGCGCCGCGCCGGTCAGCAGCAGGCACAGTATGCGCACCGTGGTGGGGGCCGACGCCGCGTCGTAAAGCAGCGCCTTGCCGGCCGCGAAGCCCAGCACCAGCATGGCGGACTTGGCCATCGCCTCATCCTTCTTCTCGAAAGCGAAAGCTATGACGCAGACGGCGTACAGCAGCCAGGACGCCGAAACCGCCAGCGAGCCGGTGTCGGTGGTAAGCCGGTACAGGCCCGTTATCGCCAGCAGGTGCGCGGCGCCCAGCAGCGGCCCGTGGCCGAGGCCGCCCGCGAACTCCCCCCCCCGCGCGTAGATAAGCGCCCAGACGCTGACCAGCGAGGCCAGCGAGACCGCCAGCCACGCGAGATCGCTGCCGGAGAGCAGGTGCGAGATCATGCCAGCGTACTCCAGCAGCAGCACCGCCAGCACGGCCAGCGCGGGAATGCGCAGCGGGCCGGCCTTCTGCGCCCCCGCCAGCGGCACCGGCGTAAGCGCCGCGGCCAGCACGATGACCACGAACAGCCAGGGCTTGGCGCCGGCGGGCAGCAGCTCGAGGTAGAACGAGTGGAAGCATACCACGCTCACGAACGCGAAGACCATGGACTGGCTGCCTATCTTCGCCTCAGGGAACCATTTCTTCGCCGACAGGTACAGGCCCAGCAGGATAGCGGCGAAGCTCAGCGACAGCCACGGGGCCAGGCCCGGCTGCAGGCGGTCGATGAAATAATATTCCATGGCGTAGAAGAACAGCAGCAGCGGCAGGAAGCTCGAGGACTCAGCTTCGGTGAGCGGATGCAGCGTCTGCCGGGTGTACAGGTACGTCCCGAGGGCGAACACCAGGAAGTTAAGCGCCAGCATGCCGGAGATCAGCCAGTCCTGGTTCAGCGCCAGGCCGATCAAGGCGGTCATCATGATGGCCAGGTACGCCGACATCAGCGTAAGCGCGCGGGACTTCACCCAGATGGAGATCACCGCGAAGGCCGTGGAGCAGAGCAGGAAGTAATAGACGCTGAAAGTGGACGAAGCGCCCATCGAGAACACGACCGGGGCGCAGTAGGAGCCCACCGCCGCCGTGATCGGGTACCAGTCCTCCCTTATGCGCGTATACAGCCAGATACAGGCCCCGGAAACCAGGCTGATCAGGGAGATGGCGCTTTCGAAGGAGATCAGCGAGTAGACCCGGTGCGCGGCGAAGACCGTGAGGTAGAAAACTATGATGCCCGCCCCCGGCAGCAGGCTGGCATACTCCCTGTCGGATTCCAGCAGCGCGAACCCGGCCGCTATCAGGCCGAAGCCCAGCAATACCGCAAGCCCTATCTGCCTTTCGGGCGTAAGCCAGCCGGAATCTATGGAAAGCTTTATTATGAACGCCGCGGCGAACACGAAGCAGATGCTGGCCACTACGCCCAGCCAGCTGCCCGACCTCTCAACGCGGCCGCCGGGGTGCGGCGGGTGAGCGGCTGCGGGCGGCTGCGCCTTCAGCAGCGTCTGCAGCTTGATGGGCGGCGGCGGAACGGACAGCGCCGCGGCCGGCGGCAGAGGCGCGGCCGTCGGCTGTGGAGCTTTAAGCAGCGCCCCCTCCAGCTTGGCAAGGCGCAGCTCGAGCGCGTTTATTTTGTTCTCAAATTCCAAAGGATCCATTTTGCCTCCCGCTCAAACCCTGTATCGGTGTATATTATGCGACAATTGCGCGCCGGTGGCAAACCATACGCAAAAAGCTCCGGCCGCCTTTTCCACAGCCTGAAAGCCCTTAAAGACGGGAATATCCACTAAAACAACCGGAATAATGTCATACTATAGGGGTAGTTAAACCAGAACTCAAGTTTTTGACGCCTATTCTACCAAGCAACAACAGGAAGCGATAGAGCAAAGAGAGTTGAGTCGGGTAATGAAAGTTGCGAGGAGAATAACACAATGAGCAAAAGAATATACGTGGGCGGACTGCCCTTCAAGACCACCGAAGAGGAAATGAACGCCCTGTTCACCACTTACGGTGCGGTTACCAGCGCCAAGCTGATCACCGACCGGGAATCCGGCCAGTCACGCGGCTTCGGCTTCGTAGAGATGGCCAATGACGCGGAAGCTGTTACCGCGATGGAAAAGCTGAACGGCTCCGATTTCGGCGGCCGCAAGCTGACCATCAACGAAGCCCGCCCGATGGAAGCCCGCACCGGCGGCGGCGGCGGACGCGGCGGTGACCGCGGCGGACGCGGCGGCGATCGCGGCGGACGCGGCGGCGGCTACGGAGACAACAAGTGGTAATTACAATCCTTTAACGGTTTTAAACCGCCGCCCCCTCAAAAGGGCGGCGGTTTTTTTCGGCCG
>CAIRNJ010000078.1 GCA_903879915.1 uncultured Elusimicrobia bacterium | reverse complement strand
CCCACGACCTCTCCCTTACCAAGGGAGTGCTCTACTGACTGAGCTACCCCAGCGCGAAAACACTATATTCTAAGCGGGCGATGGGAATCGAACCCACATAACAAGCTTGGAAGGCTAGTGTTCTACCATTGAACTACGCCCGCGTTTATAAAGATCGCCCGCCTGCGCCCCGCGGCCGGGATTGTATCCCGCACCGGACCGCAGTGAGATAATTATATTTATTTCCGGGGCCACAGTCAATTTCCGCTCCGGCATAAAAAATATATAATCAGTTATACTCAGGGGGAAACATGTCAAAAACCGAATCGGGCGACAAAAAATACTACCGCGTCCTTAATATCCTCAACCGCCTGAACGAAGGCCCCGTCCGCATAGCCGCCCTCTGCGCGGAATTCAACATTTCGGAGCGTTCCATCCAGCGCGACATCGAGCGGATAAATCTCACCGGCTTCCAGCTCGACAACCCCTCGAAGGGGGTTTACGCGTTCGCCCCGGGAGTGTCCCTGAAGAATTATAACTTAAACAGCGAGCAGCTTTCAGTGCTGGTGCTGATGCGCGAGCTGGCCGCCGGCCTGGGCGGGGCCATAACCGACGCCTTCGACAAAGTATTCGCCCGCGCCACCAAGTCGCCGGGCGCCGACTCGCTGTTCTACGCCATAGGCGCGAAAGCGCTCAACCCGCTCACGCGCAAATTCTACGAGGACATCGTCTTCGCGATAGAGAACCGCAAGAAGATAAAGATGCTGTACGCCTCGGCCAGCGGCGCGCGTGAGCGCGTGGTCTGCCCCGTTAAGATACTCACCAGCGAAAGTTTCTTCTACCTTATGGCGATACCCGAGCCCGGCCCCGCCGACGGCGCTAAGTTCATAAAATACCGCGTGGACCGCGTCAGGTCCCTTAAGATACTGCCTGACGAATTCACCCCCCCCTCCCGGGAGACAGTAAAAAAAGTGCTCGGCTCGGCCACCACCATCTGGGGCGTGAACGAAGGCAAAACCGAAAAGATCACGCTGCGCGCGGAAGGCGCGGCCGCGGATTTCATGATTAATAAGGAAATACTGCCGCGCCAGAAGGTCTCGAAACCGGGCCCGGACGGCGCGGTAACGGTGGCGGCCACCATCCACCACAGGATGGAGGTCGTGCCCCTCGTACTGCATTGGCTGCCGGAGATAACGGTGACGGCCCCCGATACCCTCAAAGCCGAAGTTAAGGCCCGGATAAGCGAATATTTAAAAAAGCAGGCTTAGCCGCGCCCCGGCGGCGTTTTTTTACTATAATTTCAGGAACAGCAGAGAACTTCACACCCTATGCGCGGAACTGAACTAAAGCTCTCACACTTCCTGCTTCTGGCGGCGTGCCTCGGAGTTTCGGCGGCCCTTTGCCTGGAATGGGAAAAGAAACTCGAGGTCAGGCCGGCCGGCCGCGACATCCTCCGCGCCCAGTCTTCGGAAGAGAACGAGGAAGAAGAACAGGCCTTCGCCCCCACCGAGACCCGCCTGGAAAGCGGCGTTTCGCAGAAGATATCGCGCTCCGGGGAAATTTTTACCGCCCGGTATAACTTCATAAACTTCGACAAGGACCGCATCAGCATAACCTTCGGCATGACCGCCGGGGAGTATAACAAGTACCTGGCGGACTACGGCTACTCCGACGCCGAAATAACCGCGCTGCGCGACTGGCGCGAAAAGGCCCGCGCGGCCGCCTGGAAAACCGCCACGGCCGCGCCCGGGAAAACGGAGGACAGAAAAGCCGCCGGCGAACGCGCCGTGGCGGAGGTCGAGACCGATTACGACACCCGCCTCAGGGCGCTGTTCCTTTCGCGCGGGTTCGCCCTGCGCGCCGGCAATACCGTGGAATGCGACATGCCGGCAATAGTGAGGCGCAACGTAAAGATCATGCAGACGCTGGCGCTGGCCCTGCAGAAGATAGCGGTGGAAAAAGGCTATGACTCGGAGGAGCTGATCGGCACCGTACTGTCGCTGGTACAGACCGCCATACGCTACAAGATACCGCCGGCCATAGAGAACGGCACGCATACGGGCGGCCTCCTGCCGCCGGCCAGGGCGCTGCTGAGCGGCTGGGGAGACTGCGACACAAAAACGGCGCTGCTGGCGGCGATACTCGGCAACTGGAACACGGCCAAGATGGTGGGCGTGGCCGTGCCGGGCCATTACCTTATGGCCATAAGGCGGCTGCCGGGAAAGGGAGATATGTTCGTGCGCCATGAAGGGCTGGAGTACGTGCTGCTGGAGCCGGCCGGCCCGGCCTGGCTGGAGCCGGGGCAGGTAAGCAGGACCACCACCGCCCTGCTCGGCGGCGGAGAGGGCTACCAGATAGAACCGTTTTTTTAATTAAGAGGGAGGAATAATGTTCACACCAAGGCTGCTGACGAGTTTTTTCGAGTTCTTTTTATCCGTGCTGATGTCCGGGTTCATCATCTACATCACTTACAGGGTGTTCATAAAGGCCAACACCGACTTCGACATGGAGGCGGAAATAAAGAAAGGCAACGCGGCGGTAGGCATCCTGGTGGCAGCGATACTGTTCGCGGCCTCGCTGATACTTCAGAAAGGGCTGGGCTCGGTGGTAAGCATGTTCCGGCTGTACATTTCCGCCCCCGGCGAGAACTCCCTGAGCCTCGGCAAACTGGCGCTGCTGACGGCCGCCCATCTGGGGCTTTCGCTGCTGCTGGCGGTAATAACCATTTCGGTCACGCTGCGCCTGTTCGGCAAGCTGGTGCGCAGGCACATGCGCCCCGGAGAAGAACTTCAAAAGGGCAATATAGCGGTGGGAATAGTGCTGGCCAGCGTGGTGCTGGTGGCGGCCCTTTACGTGGGCGAAGGCGTAAGCGCCGTCTCCAAGGCGCTGGTCCCGCAGCCCTCCATAGGCCAGATAGAAATAATGAAGTAAGAAAAAACTATTTAGGCTTCAGGACCCGGAAAGTTTTAAGGAACTGCCGCCAGGCGGCAAGCCCGTCGTAGGAGGCGTCCGGGATGGAGTCGCCGTAGGAATAGCTGAGCACGAAGAACAGCTTGCCGGCCGGCACAACGCAGAATTCCTCGGCGGCGTAAGTGGAAGGCCCGCCCATGTCCGGCGCCGGCATGCTGACCGGCACCTCCCTGCGGTACAGCAGCACGCGCTGCCCTGCAACCACCACCGTCACTTTCTTGTCGGCCTTCTTCCCGCCTTTCGACATCGCTTCGAAGCCGGCCAGGAAAGCGCCGGAGTTCTTATAGCGCGACCCCGCGCCTCCGGACAGCCGCACCTTTATCTTGTGCAGGTCGCGCGTGACCACCGCCTGCGGGTCCCCCTGGTTCAGAGCGAATTCCTCCGCCCAGCCTTTCGGCACCTCGTATTTAGCGGCTTCGGACAGGCTGGCTTTTACTTTCATGAGCTGCTCCTTGGCCGGCGCGCAGGCGGGTGCGGCCACGAATAAAAGGAAGAACAGGCAGGCTGAAAAGTTCATGGGGACACCTCTTTGGCCGGCGCGCCGGCGGGTTCGGCTTGGAACACCTCTGCAGCGCAGTTTTTTCTGTCGTCTTCCCACATTTTTTTAAGCTGCTCCATGGTGATCTGCCCCACCGTAGGGGGCGGCCTGAAGGAGTCAGGCGTTTTGCCGGCCAGCCGGCCGGCCAGCCGCTCGCGCCGCTCCAGGATCACGGCGTCCTTCTGCCTGAAATAGTCGCTGTCCGCCGCTTCGGCCAGTTTCTTTAACAATTCTTTCCCCTGCTCGGTCCCGAAGAAGGTCAGCCGCTCCTGCAGGGCCGCTTTAATATTAACAAGGTTCGCCTGGGCCACCGGGTCGTACTTCAGCCCGTTAGTGATATCCTCCCGGATGGTCTGAAAAGCGGCGGGGTCCATATGATGCTTGGTCACGAAATGGTCTACGATCTTCGCCCAGTCCCTGCGGTTCTGCGATCTCTGCGCGATGCTTTTCAGCGCCTTGTCCGCGTCCGCTACCCGCTTCCGGTATAAAGGCGCCGGGTCCTTCATCTCGTCGCTGGTAAGGGTGAGGGAATAATACGGCGACATCAGCTTGATGTAGTCCCTGTTCTCGTCGGGGTTCTGCATGTACGCCCAGGTTTCAGAGTCCGGCCGCTGCCCCAGTTCCGCGGTCACCAGCCAGCCGATAAGGCGGGCGTTCTCTTCCTCGTCCGTGTTATAGATGTAGACCTGGGTGAGGTCTCCGGCCAGCTGTTTTTCCAGGGCGTGCCCCAGCATTTCGTGCGCCAGGGTGCCGTACGCGGGCACCACGCCTTCCTGCATGTACAGCTTGTTCATCACCACGCGGGGAGGCACCTTGTCCACCTCCGTTCTGCCGCGCACTCCCCATACGGACTTCTGCCCGTCCTCCGTAACCACGGTACTGCCGGGCATATCCTCGAAAGCAAGCTGCACCTTGGCGTCGGCTTTTATGAACCGGGCCGCTATTTCCCTGGCGGAGGGGCTTTCCATCATCCGGGCCAGCATGGAGTTCAGCGCGGTCCTTTCGGCGGGCACGCCGTGATCGATCACCTCCACGTGTTTCTTGAACTCGGCCAGCAGCTGCGCCTTGTCCTCGGCCGTGGCGCCCGGGGAAACCGCCGCCTCATAGCGGGTCGCCCCGTCGAACATGGCCGAGCCTTCCGCCGTTTCCTCCTCGGGAGCGGCCGCACCACGCGCGGCAACGGCGACCACCGCCAGCAGCGCAAAGGCAAGAAAAAGGAAGAGCCTGAAAGTTTTCATAATCTTACCGTTAGTATAGTCTAGTGTACACGATATCCGAAGTCAATAGCCCGGCCGAAGATAAAAGCCCCGCCGCCCGTGGTAAGGGCAGCGGGGCCGAAGAAGGACCCTGCGGACGCCCTAGTTGAACTTTACGTTCGTCAGCTGCTCGGTCACGGCATCCAGCTTCTTCTGGTCGCTGACGCTTATCCCGTCGCTGAACGGGGAGGCTATCTGCTGCATATAGCCGTCGCCCTGCACGTAATAAATAACTTTCTGCTGGATGTCTTTAAGCACGGTGTGCACTTTCCATTTCAGCTGCACCTGCATGGAAGCCACGGGATTAGTGCTGGTACCCACGTTGGCCACGGTGGAATCCGGAACTTCGGCCACCATGTCCACGTTATAGCCCCAGGCCGTGGTCACGCTCAAAGGCTCCACGGTAACGCCGGTGAGGAACTTGCCTACGCCCTGGAAATTGCCGCTGTGCGTCCAGTGCACCTGGTAGATCACCTTCACGACTTCGCTGCCGTACCCGTTCTTCATCGCGAAGGCGTACTTTTTGGTGGAAGGCTTGGACCAGCCCTGCAGCTGCGTCCAGTGGGTAGTGCCGAAGGGCACGGCGTTGGCGTAGTTCACGGTGATATTGACCACCGGCTGGTTCTTGGCGATGATCGTCATCACTTTGTCCACCAGGTTCACTATGTTATCCAGCATCGCTACCGTGTTGTTCACGTTCTCGACAGGGTTGACGGCCGGTGCGCCGGGGCCGCCGGGGCCGCCGGGGCCTTCAGGAGGTTTTACCGGAGGATTGATAGGAGGGTTTATCTGCGGGCCGGTCGGCGGCTTGGGCAGTTCGCCCGGGGCCGGGATAGTGGGCGCGCCGCCCGGAGGAGGTATCGTCCCCCCTTTATCCGTAAGCTCTTCGACAGTGGTGGCGCGGGGGTCCACCGTTAAATACTTCAGGTCCAGGTTCTCGGCGGCCGAAACCCGGGCGGCGAACAGCCCGGTAAGGGCCGCGGTCAGCGCAAGCAGTCTCTTCATTGTTGGTCCTCCTTCCTTATTACTGTCCGCGCGGGCGGACAGGTACTAAAAAACTTTTTCCGGCTCCAGCAGCGGCGCGACCGCTTTAAGGTCTTCCAGATTCACGGCCTTGACTTCCACATATTCCGTGGGACGCTCTCTCCACGGGCTGGCGATCTCGGCAATATTGCCGTCGCCCTGGATGTAGTACACGCTGGTGCCGTCCATTTCTTTGAGCACCGACGACATTTTCCAGCTCAGCTTCAGCTGCATGGCCGCCACCGGGGCCGAGGAAGTGCCCACGTTCGTAATGGTGGAATCCGGCACCGCGGCGGTCATAAAGAACTTATACCCCCAGGCCACTTCCGCCACTTCGGGGATAATGGCCACGGCGGTCAGGTATCTGCCGGCGCTTTTATATCTGCCGTTATAGGAGAACGCCACTTTATACTTGCAGTTTATCATCACCCCGCCGTAAAGGTTTTCCGCGTAGAAAGCGTACGAAGAAACCTTAGGCCTGCTCCAGGAATTCAGCTGCGAAGCCGAAGTGATGCCCTGCGGGTAGGCCACGGCGTACTTGCTGTCTATGCCGACCACGGGCTTATTGGCCTCAACTACCTTCCAGATCTTTTCCGCAATGTTGATTATCGAATCTATCGAGACCAGTACCCCGGCGAGGTCGCGGGGCTGTTCTTTCATATGAACGTAGCTCGTATCGGGCACATCGGTGGTGCCCAGAAGGATAAGATTGACGGAAGCGGGGTTGATGGTGAAATAATTCGGGTCCCGCCTGGAATAATCCACTTCTTCTTTTGTGAACACCGCCCTGGGGAACACCACCGCTCCCTGTTTATCCGCTTCCTGGGCCGAAACCGCCAGCGGGAAGAGCACGGCGAGGAAGATGGTTATGCGGAACTTTTTCATTGTTGTCCTCATTAAAGAAAGCATGTATATATATGATAGACCAATCGTTCCGGCCTCACAATAACCAAAGGCCCAGGTCGTGGAATTATTAGGGCCTACCCCCGCATAGGCCGTTCGGGCAACAGCGGAGCGCTTTTTTCTGCTTTTTTTCTTTTTTGCAACCCGATAATCATATAGAGGGTCCCCTCCCGCAGTTTGTAACATTGCTTTGTCTAAGAAGCAGTTGCAAACAGCTAAGGAGGGGACTTATATGAAATTATACGCGGCAATTGACCTGCATGCAAACAATAGCGTGCT
>CAIRNJ010000077.1 GCA_903879915.1 uncultured Elusimicrobia bacterium | reverse complement strand
TGCGTAAGCGCCGAGCCCGAGTGATGAGGGGCGGCCACGGTGTGGCCGACCCCGCGCCCGCCGAACCCTGTCCCGGGCCGGCCGGCGCAGGGCTAAAGGCCTATTGACGCCTGGGCCCAAGAACCCTTATTTTCCCTGGTGCGGCCGGCTACAATATAGGCATGAAAGGTTCTTGTGCCGGCGGCCTCACACTCCTCTCCCTGTTAGCCCTGCCCTGCGGGCTGCTGGCGGGCGGGTCCGCTTTCGGGGACCTTTCCGGAACTGCCGCGCCTGAAAATTTTCAGCCCGCTCCCGCCGCCTCCGCTCCCGCGCCGCTGCGCGTGGCCGAGGCCGAGCAATATCTTCCCCCTGACAACAACGAACCCGGCTTTAACTGGCCGCCGGAGAACAAAGCCGGCCCGGACGGGGATTTCCTTCATACCCGCAAAACGCCCACCTACCTGAAAGCCAGCGAGGCCGGCTCCGAAACGCTGACCGACGGCTTCGGCCGATGCCGGCTGGAAGCGGACACCCTTTACAAACTGCGCACCGCCCCCGTTTTTGAGGGGCAGCACGTCATCGCCGACCTGGAAACGCCGCTGCCGGGCTGCGCTTTCACCCGCGGCTACGTCTATCTGCCGCATATTTCCTCCACTTCCGCCGGCGGCCTGTGGGAGCTGCCTGTCAATGTCAGGGCTTTCCTGGACACGCTGGCTTACGCCGAGGGCACCAACGAGCATTACAACTTTCTTTTTACTTTCGTCACCTTCAAAAGCTACGCCGACCACCCGCGCAAGCTCATCTGTTCCGGCGGCCTGTGCTCCACCGCCGCAGGGCGCTACCAGTTCCTGTCAAAGACCTGGGACCCGCTGGCCCAGGACCTCGGCCTGCCCGATTTCACGCCGCCGAACCAGGAAAAAGCCGCGCTGGAACTCATCCGCCGCGCCGGGGCCTATAACAACGTGGCGAATTCTGCCGTTTACGCTAATTTCTCCAAAGCGGTAGCCAAGCTCAACACCATCTGGGCGTCTCTGCCCGGCAGCCCCTACGGCCAGCCCACGCATCCGCTGGCCAACCTGTGGACCGTGTACAAAGCCGCCCTGGCGGGCTACAAATAGCCGCCGCGGCCGCGTTCAGACAGCCGCCGGAACGGCGGTTTTTTTATGACTAAAAAAGAGCTGCTGGAGTTTATCGCCTCCTCCGGGCTGCCGGGGGCGGTCAAAGGATATTTTTCCCGGTCCGTCGCGTTAAGAACTCCTTCCGGCCTGCGGACCGCGCTAAAAAAGGACCCGCCGGCTTTTATCGGGAATATCGGGCGCCTGCTGGCGGACGGCGCCGCGGCGCTGGGCTGCGCGGACGGCGAAGCGCTGTTCGTTACCGGGTTCAACCCGAACGATCTGGCGCCGGAGCGGTTCTGGTCCGCGCTGGCCGAACTGCGGGCGGTCCTGTTCCTGGCCCGCGAGGGTTTTTCCGGGCTTACCCTGCTCCGGCAAAGCGGCGGTACCGGCGCGGATATTTCAGGGCAGCGCGGGGACGGCGTTTATGTTTTCGAAGTGCGCTGCCTCCGGGCCGGCCGCGCGGCCGGCCCGCTGGCGTACCTGGCCGGCGGCCCGGCCGCGCCGGGAAGGCCGCCGGCGGCGGCCGTAGAGTACCTCCGCCTGAAATACGACAAGAAGATCCGCCAGGTGAACAGTTCACGAAAGAAGACCGGTCATAAATACGGCGGGGTGATCCTCGCGCTCGATCCCGCCGGCCTTTCAGGCGGCCCGGCCCCGGCCGCCTTAAAGGAACTGGCCGCCGCGCTGCACCTGGCCAAGAACAGCCCGCCCTGCACCCACGTTTGCCTGCTTGCCGGAACCGCCGGCGCCGTCTTCCCGGATTGGCCGCGGTAAGACGCGGCTAAAAAAGTATAATTAATTACCATTTTACGCCCCGGACGGGCGGGGAGAGGAAGGCATGCGCACAGACCGGCTGACAGCGTGGATAAGGCAGGAAAGAAATTACCTGTCGCTGCTGTTATTGGCCGGGCTGCTGTTCCGGCTCCTATACGTCTGGGCGGCGGCCGGCGTTGCCCCCTGGAACGATATGGCGTTCTACGACCAGGGGCGCCTGGAGATCCTGAACAACGGCACTTATTCCATGGACTGGCCCCCGGTCTACCCCATGTTCATGGCGGCCGTCTCTTATCTCACCGGCGGCGGCTTGCTGGCCGTTTATTTCACCCAGGCCGCGGTCTCCGTCCTGACCTGTTTTTTAATATACCTCATTACGAAAGAAATTTTCGGCCGCGCGCCGGCCGTGATAGCCCTGGCTGTCTCCTGTTTTTACGCGGACATGGCCTCGTACGCCGGCGTTCTTATGGCCGAAACCCTCGGCATTTTCCTGCTGTCGCTGGTGATCTACCTGCTTCTGGTCAAAAAACCGGCGGCATTGGCCGGGCTGCTTTTCGGGCTGACCTGCCTGACCAAAGGGGTGTACCTGATCTCCCTGCCGGCCATCCTCCTGTGGCTGTATCTCAGGGCGGAAAAAAAGACCGCGGCCAGGACGCTCCTGACCTTCACCGCCTGCACTTTCCTCGCCATAGCCCCCTGGACCGCCCGTAACTACCGGGTGCACAAGGGCTTCGTGCTGATCACGGCGCACGAAGGCGGCTCGCTGTTCCTGGGCCACAACCCGTACGCCAAAGGCGGCGCGGATTTCGACTATCTCGACACCCCTTACGGGGATTTCGAGCGCGATCCTTCGCTGAGCCTGAAGCAAAGAACGGACATAGCGCAGCGCCTGGCCAGGGAGTTCATACGCAACAATCCCGGCAGGGAAGCGCAGCTGTTCTTTTTAAAGCTTTCCAAGTACTGGTCGCTCCGCACGCATTTCGACATGAACAACGGCCCTTACCCGCTGAAAAGAACTTTCTTTTTCCTCAGCATCCTGACCCACATGGCGCTGTTCCCGGCGCTGATACTGGGCGCGTTCTTCTCCCGGAAGGATAAAAAAGCGCTGGTCTCGCACCTGATAATCGCCGTGAACACGCTGGTCTTCATAACGCTTTTCTTCGCGACAGGCAGGATGAGGTACCAGCTGGTGCCGTTCATCATCATCCTCGGCGCTTACGGCCTGTCCCTGCTGCCGGGCATAATAGCGGGCCTGAAAGGGCCGCAGGCGCCCGCGCTGCGCAAAGAACTCGCCGCGCCCGCGGCGCTCACGCTGCTGCTGTACGCTAATTTCGTCTGGCAGGCGCTGGAAAAGCACGCGGCCATAGCGGCCAGGTTCTGATCCCGCCCGCCGGGCCAGCCGCCGTTTCAGGAGGACACTTAATGAAAACCAGGTTCTGCGCTCTCATCCTTGCCGTTCTGTTCTTCCCGGCCGCCGCGTCAGCCGCGGCCGCGCCGCCGCAGGGCGCGGCGCGCGGAGTTTCGGTGGAGGGCATCGACGAGTATACTCTCGACAACGGCCTGAAGGTGCTGCTCTTCCCCGACCCCACCAAGCCGACCATCACGGTCAACGTCACTTACCTGGTGGGCTCGCGCAACGAGAACTACGGCGAAACGGGCATGGCCCACCTGCTGGAGCACCTGATGTTCAAGGGCTCGCCGCGCCACCCGAACGTGCCGCAGGAGCTCACCGCGCACGGCGCCTCCCCCAACGGCAGCACCAGCTACGACCGCACCAATTATTTCGAGACCTTCGGCGCCACCGCCGAGAACCTCGACTGGGCGCTGGACCTGGAAGCCGAACGGATGGTCAACAGCTTCATAGCGAAGAAGGACCTGGATTCCGAGATGACGGTGGTGCGCAACGAATTCGAGAGCGGCGAGAACGACCCGCAGTCCGTCCTGATGGAGAGGGTGATGTCCACCGCCTACCTCTGGCATAATTACGGGAAGGCCATCATCGGCTCCCGCGCCGACATCGAGAACGTGCCCATAGAGCGGCTGCAGGCGTTCTACAGGAACTGGTACCAGCCCGACAACGCGGTGCTGGTGGTGGCCGGCGACTTCGACCCCGCCAAAACGCTGCCCCTTATCCAGGCGAAGTTCGGCGCCATCCCCAGGCCCGCGCGCGCGCTGCCCAACACCTACACCCAGGAACCCGTGCAGGACGGCGAGCGCCTGGTGACCCTGCGGCGGGTGGGCGACACGCAGGCCGCGATGGCGGCCTACCATATCCCCGCCGCCTCCATGCGGGACAGCGTGGCGCTGGACGTGCTCGCCTATATCCTCGGCGACACTCCCTCCGGCCGCCTGTACAAGGCCCTGGTGGAGACGAAGAAAGCGTCGGCCGCCTACGGCTTCAATTACGCGCTGCACGAGCCGGGCCTTATTATCTTCGGCGCCATCGTCCGCAAGGAAAATTCCCTGGAAGAGGCGCGCGACATCATGCTCAAGATCGTGGAAGAAGCCGCGGCCGGCGCGTTCGGCGCTGAGGACGTGGAAAGGGCGCGCGTAGCGCTGCTCAAGGAAGTGGACCTGACGCTGAAGTCGTCCGAGCGCGTAGGCCTGCAGATGTCGGAGTCGATGGCTGAGGGCGACTGGCGCCTGTTCTTCATGAAGCGCGACTGGCTCAAGATGGTCACCGCCGCCGACGTGCAGCGCGCGGCCGCCGCCTACCTAAAGCCCAGCAACCGCACGCTGGGGCTGTTCTACCCCACGGAGAAGCCGGACCGGGCCGAGGTCCCCGCCACCGCCGATATCGCCGCGCTGGTCAAGGACTACAAGGGCGGAGAGGCGCTGGCCGCCGGCGAGGCCTTCGATCCGTCCACGGACAATATCGACCGGCGCACCAGCCATGCCGCGCTGAAAGGCGGGCTTAAGCTGGCGCTGCTGCCGAAGAGAACGCGCGGCGCGGCCGTGCGGGTAAGCCTGAGCCTGAACATGGGCACGGAGCAGAGCCTTAAAGGGCTCGCCACGGCCAAGGACCTGACGGATTCCATGCTGATGCGCGGCACGCTGCATCACACCCGCCAGCAGATCCAGGACGAGTTCGACAAGCTCAACACCCGCGCCTCCGTAACGGGCGGCTACACCACCCTGGAGACGGACCGCACCCACCTGGCCGCGGCGCTGCTGCTGACGGCCGAGATCCTGCGCGAGCCGGCCTTCCCGGCGGAGGAATTCGAAACCCTCAGGCAGGAGGAGCTGGCCGCCATAGAGGAAGAGCGGCACCAGCCCGAGGCCGTAGCGGGGACGGCGTACGAGCGCCACCTCAACCCTTTCCCGCCCGAAGATATACGCTACAACGCCACCCCCGAGGAACGGATAGAGCGGATCGCGGCCGCCGGCCTGGACGCGGTGAAAGCGTTCCACAGGGACTACTTCGGCGCCTCGTCCGGCCAGCTGGCGCTGGTGGGCGACTTCGACCCGGCGGAAGTTACGGCGCTGGCGGAGGAACTGTTCGGCGGCTGGACCAGCGCCAAACCGTTCGAGCGCATAGTTACGGCTTACCAGGAAGTGGCGCCGGTGCAGCTCATCATTCAAACTCCCGACAAGGCCAACGCCAACATGCTGCTGGGCATGAACTTAGCGCTGCGCGACGACGACCCCGACTACCCGGCGCTGGTGCTGGCCAACTTCATGACCGGCGGCGGCTTCCTGAACTCCCGCCTGGCCGCCCGCATCCGCCAGAAAGAAGGCCTCAGCTACGGCGTGGGCTCCTACTTCTGGGCGGACGCGCTGGACAAGCTGGGCGGCTTCCAGGCGAACGCCATCTACAACCCCGAGAACGCCGCGAAGCTGGAGAAGGCGTTCCGCGAGGAACTGGACCGGATCATAAAGAGCGGCTTCACCGCCGACGAAGTGCGCGAGGCCAAGGCCGGCTGGCTGCAGGCCCGCCGCGTGGAGCGCTCGCAGGACTCGCGGCTGGTGCAGCGCCTGGCGCGCAACGAGTACGTAGGCCGCACCATGGCCTGGTACGGCGACCTCGAGAAAAAGGTGGCGGCTTTGACGCCGCAGCAGCTGCAGGAGGCTTTCGCGCGCCATATCCTGCCGGCCAAATTGACCTTCGTGCAGGCCGGCGACTTCGCCGGCGCCAAAACGAAAGCGGCCGCACCGGCGGCGCATTAAGGGAGTTTCATAAAGGGGACTTGTCCGGCAACGCGGACACGGACCTGACAGCGGGCGCGCAATTTACCGGGACCGGCCGCACCGGCCCGTAAATGCGCGCCCGTTGTTATAGGAAAGTTCCGCCAGTTCCTCGGCCGGCACGCCCAGCAGCGCGGCCGCCGCGGCCGCCACTTCTATTATCCCGGCCGGGCCCCGCCGCCAGCTGCCCGCCCCGGGCGCCGGCGAGTCGGTTTCGAACAGCAGCCGGCCGCGCGGGACGGCGGCCAGCGCCGCGCGCAGCTTCGCCCGGCCCGGCTCCATTATCGTCCCGCTGAAAGAAAAATACCCGCCCAGCTCCGCCAGCTCGGCCGCCAGTTCCGCGGACCCGCCGTAGGAATGCAGCATGAACGCCGCGGGGCGCAGCTCTTTGAGGATGGCCGTCAGCCGGCCCCAGCTTTTAACGCAATGGATCACCGCCGGGCGGCCGAGCTTTTTCGCCAGCCCCAGCTGCGCCCGGAATATTTCTTCCTGCCCGGGCGCGGGCCGCGCGCCGTCCAGGCCGATCTCCCCTATACAGGCCGGCGCGCCCGGCAGCGCCGCCTCCAGGTCCTCCAGCCAGCCGGCGGCGGCTTCGGCGGCGAACCACGGGTGCACGCCCAGGCACGGCGTTATTCTTTTATCGCCGGCGGCTATCTCCAGCACCCGCCGCCAGTCGCCCGGGCGCGTGGCGCAGCACAGCATGCCGCCGGGCGGAGCGGCGGCCAGCGCCGCGGCCAGCGCGGCCGCGGAGGGATAGTCCTGCAGGTGGTTGTGCGCGTCGAAATACAGCATGCTACCGCCGGCCGCGCAGCGCCGCGGCGGCCTCTCTGGTCTTAAGGTCGGCGGGGTCCACCGCCAGGGCGCGCCCGTAATACTCCAGCGCGCCGGCTTTATCCCCGCGCGCGGCGGCGATGCCGGCCAGGATGCGCAGCGCGGGCGCGTCGGCCCCGTCGCTCTCTAGCGACCGCAGGCAGAAGCGCTCGGCGGCGGCGGAGTCGCGGTTCAGCAGCGCAAGATGCCCCATCATCAGCAGGGCTTTAGCGTGCCCGCCGTTCAGCTCCAGCGTCCTCTCGAAATATTTCCGCGCCGCCGTGTAGTCGCCTTTTTTGAACAGCAGCAGCCCGAGGTTGTAATAGTTATCGTCCTTACCCGGGTAGCGCCGTATGGCCTCGCCCAGACAGGCGGCGGCCTGCTCCTCCAGGCCGCCCTGCAGGTACGCGGAACAGAGACTTACCAGCGCCGGGCCGGCTGCGGGCTGTTTGTGCAGCGTGTCGGTCCACAGGGTAACGCTGTCCTTCCACACAGCGCAGCGCACGCGCGCCGCCACTGTAAAGCCCAGCGCGGCCAGCGCTATCAGAACGGCAAGGATCTTGCGCCGCTGCTCTCCGGCCCGCGCCCAGACGCCCGCCCCGGCCGCGGCCGCGGCGATAAAAATGCCCAGCGAGGACAGGTACGTATATCTGTCCGCGGAGATCACCGGGCCGAACGGGAAGAACTGCAGCACCGGCAGCAGCATGGCCGCGTAGAAACCCGCTCCGAACAGCACCGTCCTGTTGCGGCGGCAATAGAACAATAAGGCGCCGGCGGCCGCCGCCACGCAGGCTGCGGCAGCGTAGATGAGCCGCTCTCCGCCCAGCGGCCGCACGTACATGGCCGACAGGTTGAAAGGCCAGACCAGCGTGTATACGTAGAACCCGAGGTTATAAACGGCCACCGCCAGGCGCCTGGAGAAAGGCGCCCATTGCGCCGCGGCGTCGGCCGCGGGCATAGCGGCCGCGGAAAAGACCGCCGCCGCGATAAAGAAAGGCGCCTTGTTAAGCCAGTCCCGCAGGCGCAGCTTTTCCAGCTTAAGGCAGTCTATCAGGAGCAGCGCCAGCGGCAGCGTAACGGCCATGGGCTTGGACAGCAGCGAGCAGGCGAACAGCCCCAGCGCGGCGGCATAATACTTCCACCGGTCCCCGCGCCCCAGGCCCCGCGCGTAGGCGCACAGCGCCAGCAGGTAGAAGAACGCGTACAGCAGGTCTTTCCTTTCCGCCGCCCAGGCCACCGATTCCACGTGGGCCGGGTGCACCCCGAAAAAAAGACCGCACAGGAAAGCCGGCCAGACCCCGGGCAGCAGCAGGCGGACCAGGAACATCACCAGCAGCGTGTTGGCGAGATGCAGCGCGATGGCGGCAGCGTGGTACCCTTTCGGCGAGAGTCCGGAAAACCGGTAATTGACCGCGTAGCTCAGCGTGGACAGCGGGGAATACAGCTCCAGGTCGCGCGACGTGAAGATGGTCCTGACGCCGGCCGGCGTAAGCGTTTTTATCTTCGGGTTGTTCAGGATATACAGCGTTTCGTCCCAGTTGATGAAGCCGTTGTCCAGGCACGGCCCCACCGCCGTCCAGGCGAACAAAAGCGCCGTCAGCGCCAGCGCGGCGAAAAAGCCGCGGCCGCGCGTATCTATGCTGACAGTTTTACCGGGCATTGCGGCAATTATAACATTTGCGCAAATTCCCCGTTCCAAATTGCCAACGCAACTCCAATTATCCTATTATTCAGGAACAGCCACCGGAGGGTTAAATGAAAAAAATACTGTTCCCCGCTTTCGCCGTCCTGCTTTTCTCCTGCGCCGCGGCGCGGGCCGTTGAAGTGCACGGGCACCGCGGCACCCGCGGCACGCGCCCGGAGAACACGCTGCCCGCCTTCGCGGAAGCCCTGCGCGCCGGCGTGGACGTGCTGGAAATGGACATGGGCGTCACCAGGGACGACGTTATCGTGATCTCCCACGAGCCTGCCATTACCCCCGAGCGCTGCCTGGGCCCCGACGGTAAACCGCCGGAGAAGCCGCTGCCCATCCGCTCGCTGACGCTGGAAGAAGTGAAAAAATACGACTGCGGCTCGCTCCCCCACCCGAAATTCCCGGAGCAGGTGCCGGCCCCCGGCGCGCGCATCCCCACGCTGGACGAGGTGTTCGCGCTGGTGGAGGCCTCCACGCAGCCGGCCGCCGCCAAAGTGCAGTTCAACACAGAGACGAAGATCTTCCCGAGCCAGCCGGAACTCACCCCCGCGCCGGCCGAGTTCGTAAAACTGATGGCGGGCGTAGTAAAAAAGCACGGCATGCAGAGGCGGGTGATACTGCAGTCTTTCGACGTGCGCACGCTCAAGGAAATGAAGAAGCTGGTGCCGGAAATACGCACCTCCCAGCTTACCTACGAAGAGCTGGTGGACATAGTGCCGGCCCTGAAAAGCGCCAAGGCCGACATCTGGAGCCCCGACTACACCTGGATGACCGCGGATTCGATAAAGGAAGCCCACGAGGCAGGCATACAGGTGGCGCCCTGGACGTTAAATACGCCCAAGGACTGGGACCTGGCCATAGCTGAGGGCGCCGACGCCATCATAACCGATTACCCGGCGGCCCTGATAGAGTACCTGAAAGCTAAAAAGCTGCGCTGACCGCCCGCCTGCGCAAAAACAAACCGCGCTCATCCGGGCGCGGTTTTTTTCATGGGCCGGGATAACGGCGCTGTCTTTACGGGGTCCTGTAAAGCAGTATGCCGGCGGCTATGGCCTGCGCCGTCTTTTCCTGCCCCTCCTCCGATTTTATAAAGCGCGCGTCGCGCGGGTTGGTCAGCACGGCCATCTCTATGGTGATGGTGGGGATCTTCGAGAAAATGGAGAACGTAAGCGCGCCCTGGTTGGCCCCTACCTGCGTCCGCGAGTCGCCGCGCACTCCGCCGTCGGAGAGGCTCCCGGCCAGCCCCTGCGCCATGCCTTTGCGCATCGCTCCGGCCAGCGCCAGGCTGTCGGTCATTACCTGGCCGGAAGGCCCTTTGAACCCGTTGTCGGGATCGTTCTTGTACTCGTACACGCCCTGGCGGTCGGGGTAATAGATGGCGAAGCCCGTGCCCGGGGTGCTTTCGCAGTGCAGGTGCACGCACAGCGCAGCGCCGCCGCGGTTGGCCATCAGCGCCCGCTCCTTGTTCTCGACGTACTGCAGTTCCGCCGTTTTCGTCATCAGCACGTCGAAGCCCCGCTCTTTCAATATGCGTTCCAGCTTCAGCGCCACCTGCCAGTTTATATGCGTCTCGTTGGTGCCGCTCACCGGCTGCAGGCCGCTGTTAAAGCTGTTGGGGTGGCCCGCGTCCACGCAGATAAGCTGGCGGGGGCCCTCCGCCCGGAACAGCGGCGCCGGCGGGTTTGCCACGAATTCGGCTGCGGCGGCCGGCAGGCCGTTGCCGAGCCCGGTCCAGTCGTCGGCGCCCGCGCGGGGCAGAAAACCCAGGAGCAGCGCGGCGGAAAGAATAAAACTCAAGCGTTTCATATAGTTGCCTATAGATATTTTAGTAGGCCGGGAGCAATTAGCAAGGGCCGGAAGGCTCAGGCCGGCCCCGGGCAGTTCGGCCGGGGCTCTTAACGGGCGGGCTGCCGCGGCGGGTCCCGCGCTTATTTAGACGCCAGGATAAAGGAAATAAGGAAGGCCAGGCTTACCACGTACATCAGCGGGTGTATCTGGCCGAATTTGCGCCTGGCCATTTTTATCCCCACGTAGCTGATGAAGCCGAAGCCGATGCCGTTGCTGATGTTGTAGGTCAGCGGTATGCCTATCATGGTCAGGAAGGCCGGCAGGGCCTCGTCGAATTCGTCCCAGTCTATCTCCCGCACGGTCTTCATCATCAGCGAGCCCACTATCACCAGCGCCCCGGCCGTGATCGGGTAGACGAAATAATCCCCCGAGCCGCCCGGCAGCACGTCGGCGGGCGGGGTGAAGCCGCTGTTCACCAGCAGGCCGTAATGGGCGGCGTTGGGCAGCCGGTAGCCACCGCCTATCATCTGGATCAGCGGGGCGAAGAAAGCGCACAGCCCGAACAGCAGCCCGGTCACCGCCGCCGAGAAGCCGGTCCTGCCGCCCTCGGCCACGCCGGCCGCCGATTCGATGTAGGTGGTTATGGAGCTGGCGCCGAACAGCCCGCCCACGGCGGCCGCGGCGGAGTCCACTATCAGTATTTTTTTAATGTCGCACACGCTGCCGTCGGCGTTGACGAAGCCGGCCTGCTCGCCCACGGCCACCACCGTGCCCATCGTGTCGAAAAAGTCGGTGAGCATGATGGCGAAGATGGCGAACAGCAGGCCCGGGGCCAGCGCCTGCGTCAGCGCCAGCTTACCGTTCACCGTCTGGAACGGCGCGAAGAAAGTGACGAGGTCCGGCGCGGCGAAGGCGGCGTGCGGCACGGCGGTGACGCCCAGCAGCAGCGCGGCGCCCGCGGCGGCCACTATCCCCCAGAGGATGTCGCCTTTGACCCTGGAGGCCATGAAAAAAGCCGTGGCGAAAAAACCGATCAGCGTGACCCAGACGTAGTGCTGCGAGAAATCTCCCAGCGCCACCATGGTGATGGGGGCCGGCCTTATTATGCCGCCCTCGTTGAGGCCTATCACCGTAATGAACAGTCCTATGCCCACGCCTATGGCCCTTTTAAGGTTGAGCGGGATGGAATCCATCACGGCTTCGCGGAAACCCGAAACTACCAGCAGCAGGATGATCAGCCCCTCGATGAAAATAACCGACATGCCCACCTGCCACGGCACGTTAGCCTGCTGGAAGCCGATGACCGAGAAGGTCAGCACCGCGTTGATGCCCATGCCGGAGGCCAGCGCCAGCGGCCTGTTGGCCACGACGCCCATGACGATGCTCATAACGGCCGCGCCTGCGGCCGTGGCCGTGACCGCGCCCGCGAAAGGGACCCCGGCCGCCGAAAGTATGCCCGGGTTAACGAAAATAATATAGGCCATCGTCAGGAAGGTGGCCGCGCCCGACAGGACCTCTGTTCTGAAATCGGTATGGCGTTCGCTGAATTTAAAGTATTCCTTCATAAGCTCCTCATTTCCGGGCCCTGCGCCCGCCCCGGGAATGCTTTATGGCCACGAGGAAGAGGTAATCGGAGAGGCGGTTGAGATATACTGCGGGGGCCTTGGCTTTTATTTCCCAGGCGAGTATCTCGCAGACGCGCGCTTTGGCGCGGGCGTAATGCGCCAGCGCCTCGGTCTCGTTGGCGCCCGGCAGCGCGAATTTTTTGGGAGGCTTGATCCTGGCGGCCGCCGCGGCTATCAGGCCCTCCAGGGCCGCGGTATCCGGCTTCGGTCCTGTTTTCAGCCCCGCTATCATGGCGGCCGCCGCTATTATGCTCTTCTGCGCGGCCGTAAGTTCTTTTTTCGCCGCGGCCCCGGCGGCGCCGGTCTTCAGCAGGCCCAGCAGCGCGCTCAGGTCGTCGAGCAGCGCGTTAAGTTTTATGCGGCGGTCGGTCTTGGGCACGCGCCGGCCGCCGAACAGGTCGGTGAAGCCCAGGTCGCCTTTCCCCATGTCCGGCTTGAAATTTTTCGGCATAGTCAGTACTTGAAGCCGCTCACTTTTTCCAGTATCACGGCGCTTATTTCCCGCGGCAGCTCCCCGGCGGCCGCGGCCAGCCTGGCGCCTACGCTTTTCACGTCGAAAAAACCGTCCTTTACCAGGATAGGCGAGCCTTTGGACTCGCCCCCGTTGCCCTCGCCGTCGTCTATGCCGTCGTGCGTGTAGCCCTTCCCCTTTATCCAGGTCAGGGCGCGCGGGGCGTAGCCGCGGTCGTAGCAAAGCTGGAAGCCCCAAACGGCGCCGCCGGGCTCGAGCCAGACGATCAGGTCGAAGTACTCGTCGGCCCACCAGCGGCGCGCCGGTTCCCCCGGCGTCTGGCGGATGTTCTTCTCTTCGCGCAGCATGGAGGTATTCTACAAATATTCCCGGGGCGCGGCGAATCGCCGCCGTCAGGGCGCTTTGGCGGGCTCGGGCGCCGTTTCTTTTTCAGCGTCTTTCCCGGCGCCGGAACCGAACAGGTGCAGGAAAGAAGCCACTTCCATGGGATGCAGTTCGGTGTCGCCCTTGCCGCGGATGCCGAAATGTATCTGGTAGCCGCCGGCCAGGGCCAGCATGGCGTACTGCGCTTCGTTGATGTTCACCAGCAGCGCCAGGGCCTGGATGCCGCCGCTGTTCACCGTCTCCAGCACCACGATGTTCTGCAGCAGCGTGGCCGTCACTTCCCCGCCCGGCCGCGGAACGGTCACCAGCATATCCACCCGGTCGCCCGGCTTTATGAACAGCAATTCCGCTTTAGGGACGGGTACTACCACGGCCCTGTACCCCGGAGCTATCTGCAGCTCGGCGGCCGCGGCTCCCGCCGCGCAGCCCGCCAGCACCGCGGTCAGCAACAACAGTTTTATTTTTTTCATGATCTTTTCTCCTTTAATAATATTCGAAACGCCGGATCTTTATTTTCCCGCGGCCGCTACCCCGGCAGTACCGCCTGAACGGCCGGGCCGGCGATATTGTCCGCCGCATCCATACCGCCCGCGGCGCCTGGCGCGGGCGTATCGGTAAAAGCCGGCAGATCGTCCCCGCACAGACTGTCGCCGCTCATCAAGAACCTCATTGGCGCCGAATTAGCCGGTTCCATACGCCCTCCTTTGCCGCTGGCCTTCACTATATATTACGGCCCGGGCGGAAAAGTATTACACCGCCCGGCAGCCGGGAAACATTAATACCGTGTTCGCTCCGGGTATTGGGGTATTGTAAGGGAAGAAAGACCTTTACCTGCCGCAAGCGGCCCGGGACGGGCCGCTTGCGGTATTTCTTTTAATTGATCAGTTTAGTGGTGTAGGTAAGCGCGGTTTTGATGCGTTCGGCCCGGGCTTTGGTGGCGCCCATTTTGCCGTCCTTGATAAGGCCGAGGGAAACCGACATCCACATTTTGAATTCTTTGTTCTCCGCCGCATTTATAAGGGTCATAATACGCACCTGCTCCTGGTTGGCGCAACTTCCGCCCCGTCTTCATACTAATAGGATACCCCCGCGCGCCATCAGCGGCCATGCGCACTTGTACTCGCTGGCATGAGTAGCTTGCGCGCGCAGGCCGAGTAGTCAAGAACCAGCCGGGCGCGGGATTGATAATGGCGCGCCGTTATAGTACTATGACAAGGGGACTATTTCGGAAAAATTATTCGGCTGCCGCGGGTTCCGGGTGAAGGGGACCTTGCGGCGACGCGCTTTTTACCGCGCGCCCCGGCCAAGGAAGCTGTACGACAGGAGGCGGTATGATCTCGAAAACGGAGCTGAAAAAAGAGCTGAGCGGCTGCAGGCGCAGGGTGGGCGGGAATTTTGACCTGAAAGAAAAGCGCAGGAACCGCGTAGTGCGGGTGATAAGCGTCTCCCGGTTCAACAGCGAGGCCGCGCTGCGCTATAACAAGGCGATGGAAGAATACCGCTACAAGATCCGCCAGGAAGTGCCGTGCCGCGCGGAGTATTTTTTCTATAACCGCAAGCATAACGAAAGAACCACCGGCTATGTGCTGGTTTGCGGCAGCAAAGGCCAGAAATGGTTCGCCCGCAGGAGCGAGGCCGAAGCGGCCCTGCTGGCCATGCTGAACCCGGGCAAGCCGGAAGGGTCCCGCAAATAACGGCTTGCGGCGGGAAGAAAAGCTTGCGATAATTTAGTTCATGTCCCCCGCGCCATTGAGCCGCAGACAAAAAAAACTCCTCGCCGATGCCGGCGGCGCTTCGCCGGGGCCGGCCTTTTTAAATTCCTATAAGCCGTGGCTGGTGCTGGTCGGCGTCGGCCTGCTGCTGTATTTCAGGACGTTCTCCTTCGGTTTCACCTACCTGGACGATAATGTCCTGCTGGACAGGTTCGATTTTATCTCCAATATCGCCAATCTCCCGGATTTTTTCAGGCGGGACGTGTTCAATACGCAGGCCGGCGGCGCTTATTACCGGCCCATGATCTCCGTGGTTTCCATGCTGGACGTGCTGTGGGCGGGCAAAGATCCGGGGTTGTACCATGTCACCAACGTGGCCCTGCATCTATCCGCCTGCTGCCTGCTGCTGTTGACGCTGCTTAAGCTGAACTACGGCCGCGGGGCGGCGTTCTTTTACGCCCTGTTCTTCACGGTGCACCCGGTCCTTACGCAGGCCGTGGCGTGGCTGCCCGGCAGGAACGACATCCTGCTCGCCGTGTTCTCGCTGCTGAGCTTTCTTTCGTTCCTGGCTTTTCTCGAAGTCCGGACCTGGCGGAGGCTGGCGGCGCACCTGGGTTTCCTGCTGCTGGCGCTGCTGACCAAGGAGAACGCGGTCTTTCTTTGCGCGCTGTGCGCTTTCTTCCTGCTGTTCCTAAGCGCGCCCAGGCCGGAGAGGCGGACTTCCCTGTATTTATGGGCCGGCTGGCTGCTAGTGGTCCCGGGCTGGTTCCTGGTCAGGCTGTCGGTCCTGAAGACCGTTACCGGCGACGCTGCGTTCGACGCGGCGGGTTCGCTGGCCGGGAATTTTCCCGCGCTGGCCGGCTACCTCGGCAAAATATTTTTCCCCGTCCATCTCGGCATCCTGCCCGTGCTGAAGGATATGCCGCTTTCGTACGGCCTGGCCGCCGCGGCGCTGACGGGGATAATGATCTATTTTTCCAGAACAAAGCGGCCGCGTTTCGTGGCTTTCGGCATTTCATGGTTCCTGCTGTTCCTGGCCCCCACGTTCATACAATCCTCCGCGTCGACAGCGAACTTCCGCGAGGACAGGATCTACCTGGCCCTGATCGGTTTCGTTTTCCTGCTGGCCGAACTCGATATTCCCGGGCTGCTGCGCTTGTCCGGGCGGCGGGCGGCGGCGGCGGGCGCCGCGGTGCTGCTCCTGTTCTTCTGTCTCACTTTCTCTTACAGCGGCAATTTCAGGGATAAAATAACTTTCTGGAAAAAAGCGGTGGCGTCGTCGCCCAGCTACGCCTTCAACTACAACAATCTCGGCTCGATGTATTACCTCGACGGGAACATGCCCGGCGCCGAGGAAATGTGGAAAAAAGCGCTGGAGCTGAACCCGCGGGAAAGGCTGGCGCACGGCAACCTCGGGCTGCTTTACATGAACAGGGGGAACTTCAGGGAGGCGGAAGCGAATTATTTTAAGGAGATAGAACTTAATCCGCGTTACGACAACGTCTACCTGAACCTGGGCATCTTATATTACGGGGCGGGGCTGCCGGACAGGGCGGCATCCGCCTGGGAAACGGCCATTAAGCTCAATCCGGACCTGGCCAAGGCGTACACCGACCTGGCCCTGCTGAACTATCAGAGAAAAAACCCCGGCAAGGCCAGGTATTACGTGGAGCGGATGCGCGAAAGAGGTCTTTACGTGCAGCCTGAGCTCCTACGCGTTATTGGAAAGTGAGGGCGGCCGGCGCGCGTTTCAGGGCGGCCAGTTCGGGAGTCAGCGGCGTTATTTTTTCCAGCCGGGCCAGCAGGAGTTCCCGTTCGGCCGGCGCCCAGTAGACCAGCCCTTTATAGACGTAGTAATCCCAGAACATATTATTGGCGCCCCGCGCTTTTTCAAGCAGCGCTGCGTCGGTCTCCGGCAGCGCGGCGGGACCGTGCGAAATATTCCCCGTGTTTCCCCAGCACCTGTATGCCGCGGCCAGCGAAGCTTCCGCGCCTTTCGCGTCCTTGAATTCAAGCTCCTTCAGCGCTTTAACGATATACAGCGCCGTCAGGTCCAGCCCGGGCACGGAAGCCGGCGGCGGCGCCAGCTCGTCCTTTTTCTTCGCGGCCAGCGTCCGCGCTATATAGGCCGTGCCCGCGTCCCTGCCGCCCGCCTTCGCGCAGGCCTCCCGCAAAGCGGCCAGGCCTTCGCCGGGCCTGCCCTGCGAGAAAAAGAATTCCCCCTGCTTCAGGCGCAGCCAGGCGTCGCCGGGGAACCTGCGTACGGCCCTGTCCATTGCCGCGCCGCGGCCCGCGGCCGCCCGGAAGGGATAGGCCAGCAGCAGCAGCTCGGCGGCGGCCGTGAAGACCAGCGCGGCGCAGAACGGCGCGCGCGGCCCAGCCGCGGCCCGCGTTTCCCGGCGGCCCTCCGCGAACCTGAAAACGGCGCCGCCTATCAGGAACGCGGCGAAGAACCTGAGCGGGTAAAGGTAGCGGGCCTCCACGGCCAGCAGGGCGTGTATGATCACGAAATATACGATTAGCGGGAAGGCCGCCAGCGTCGCTTTAGTCCTGTAGAACAGCAGCGCGGCCAGGATGAGCGGCAGCAGCAGCGGCTGCAGCATTAAAATGGCGGCCAGCCGCTTAAAGAAGGCGGCGGCGGACCTGACCGGGTGCCTGGCCGTTTCTTTGGCCGCCCAGGCCAGCGCGCTGTCGTTCTGGCCCAGCCCGGCCAGCGCCCTGCCGTCGAACTCCAGGGTATAGACGCTGCCCAGCGCGGCCGCTATCACGTTGTTGTCCGCCCGGTTGGCCTCGAACGGGATGAACTTCCCGTGCAGGTAATAATTTACTCCCAGCCAGGGGCCGAGCAGCAGATAGGACGCCGCAATAAATACCAGCCAGCCGCGGCGCGCCGCCGGCCCGGCCCCGCCCGTGAGCTTGCGCAGCGCGAAGTCCCACGCCGGCAGGAACACCGGGAACAGGAACAGCGGGGAGCGCACCAGCAGGGTGAACCCCACGGCCAGCCCGAGGGCCGAAGCCCTGAAAAAGCCGCCGGGCCTGCCGCGGACCAGCAGGTTCAGCAGCAGCAGGAGGAAAAAAGTATAGACCGCCTGCTCCATTTCGTAATTGGCGGCGCCGGCCAGGTTCAGCGCCAGGGCCGCCAGCAGCGCGGCCAGGCCGGCGAAAGCGCTGCGCCCCGCCCGCCCGGCCGTGAAGCACAGAAAGTATATACCGGAGTTGAACAGCAGCAGCAGGACGTTGGTGCCCTGCCTGGAGAAGGGATCGAGGAAAGCCGCGGCGATAAAGCTGAACAGCGGCATCTTGCCCCCCACGGCGGCGTCGCGCAGGCCGTAGAACAGGCATTTCCCGCTGTCTATGAACTGGGCGGCCGGCCCTATGTAAAAATAACCTTCCGGAGGGCCGGAGAAAAGGTTCAGCACCTCCGGGGAGGTCAGCACCGCGGCGCAGACGGCGGCCAGCGCGGGAAAAAAGCGCAGCGCGGCCAGGCGGTCTATTTTTTTAATCAGCGTGCTCAGCATTGACTGGTGTTCCGTTCCGGCGGTAATTGTAACAGAAACCGCTGCGCCCGGCAAATTGCGGCCCTTGACGTTTGGGATTTATGTATAAATATACTGTGGTCGAGGATGGTTAAGGGGGAAGCGTTGTTTTTGGCGTGAAAGTGTATCCAAAAGCCGATGGGGGCGGTTTGGTGCGACTGTGTATACCTTTCTTGTGCTGGAACCGGTGATTAATTGATGATTTTCAGCTATTCACTTTTTTAAAAACCCACACACCTTTGATAATCCAGCGTTCCCGGCTTGGCTGTACAGCAAGCAATAACGGTTTCATTAGCTTCGCTACTAAATTCTGCGGGCCATTTAAGCGCCTTAAAACGCGCAAGCTCTTTTTTATGCACTATATGATAATGGTCTTTCATCCCCTCATTTGTGTTGTACACATAGAAACCACTGTTGCACAGCAACTTTACTAAGGCGGCTCTTTCCTTATTGCTAAAATTTCTTTTGCCGACATCGGCTGCTATGCCGAAAGCATGGCTCAGATTTTGAGATTTCCAATCGTTATTAACATCCAAGACCCCGCCCCAGGGCAAACTGATATTTCCGAATTCCGGAACCTGCGCTCCTGCAGAAATATTTTTCCACCCGGAGGCTAAATTCTTCAATGCAGTAAGGGTTGTAGTAGTCCCGTAATGACTGTATGGATGAGAGAGCGTCCATCCGTCGGATTTATAGAGCGTGTCATTTTTAGGTAATTGCTCAAGGCCTGGAGTTTTTATATCCAAAGTCTGAGTAAGGGTTGAATACAGTGTTGTGCCATTATAAGCCGTTGTATAGGAACCATAGGCTATTAATTGTTCAGCATAATTAACTGTGGCTAAATATATAGTGAAAGTCTGGTCTTGATCCAGCAGCGGGGAATGCACGGTTATATTGTCCAGTCTGGCAATGGTTTTGTCTGGCCAGTTTGGATAATAAAACAGTTCCGGTTGAGAATTGCCATGGTTGTGCCCAGCTTCCTGCGGTACTTTGTTTACAACGAGCACATCAATTTTCCATTTAAACTTGTCGGTTGATTTCTTAAAGGCAAAATCAAAATCCCAGCGGATTCCGGGCCTAGTGGAACGATAGGTGTGAATATTTTCATCAACCATTCCCCCCCGGGTTGCGGAGTGGAAAGTCTTTGTGCTACTTGTGGCATCTAATCCCAAAAGATCCAATGCTGTCGCACCTGCGAATTGCGGCAGTAATATGGCTGCAATGGGGCCGATCAGGATTTTCAACAACATAATCAATTAAACAAAGCCTGATCTTTAAAAAACCCTTTAATGTACCCGACAGCACGTGTGTAGGAATTCCCATTGTGCCAATCGCCACATATAGGAGGATTGGGAGCCTCATGTTCATCATAACCGTTGGAATATTCACAAGAACGAATCGTTTGAATACTAAAACTTTCTTGATTGAGGTGCACCGCTTGCGGTATTCCTATGTTTTCAAGATTAGAAAACTCCAGGCCTTTTGGATTATACCTAAGCACCTCAGACGGAAGATAAGGGAGCTGTTTTCCTTTATCGCGGCTTTCGGAATAACATGGGCCACTGTTATCCGTCCACGCAACAGAATACCCGGAGGTGCTGGACAGCAAGGCAAGGACCAGATTGCGGCTATCATCATGCCCGGCAATTACCATATCATCAATATTATCACCATTAAAATCGCCTTTCACCGCATACGGAAGCGATTTTGGCGAATACGGATATTCCTCAATAATCTGTGCTGGATAATCTTGTGACGTCCACATTTTAAAATCCTTGGTGAAAGCATGCGCTACCTTTTCCATAGCAGGGCTTAAGGCAATTTTCTTGGTGTATTCTGGTTTAAATACAGACGGGACTGAAGAACTTAAATAAATTTCAGCGGGAAGCATTGTAAACTTTTCTTCATACCAATAGAGACTCCCGGTATTATTATCAAGTGCCATGCAGAATTCACCGGAATAATTAGAATCAAACGGCACGATATAAACGCTGTCGTGCGGGAGCGTATCATTTGTAGTGAATTTATTAAAATCCACCGGCAATTTTATGCCCTTTTTTATAAGATGAAGCGTGGCAAGTTCCGGAGAGGTTGCGAGACCGCTACCAGAATTAAAATTGACCGGAAGAATGAAATAACTGTTTTGCCCGCCCATAATTGCCAGAACCATAGAATTTTTATCTTCGTGCCCGGCAATTATAAGATCGCTTTTTCCATTACCATCAAAATCACCTTTTACCACATACGGCAGTTGTGTTTTTGAATAGGGATAGTGCTTAACAGCCGGATAATCTTCAATGGACCACGGCTTGAAGTTTGGCTTGTAGTTATGCAGTGCGTCTTCTTGTTCTTTTGACAGGCGCAAAGATTCAATATGTTCCGGTTTAAGTTCATACACCGGCGGCTCGGGCCAGGCGTCTTCTCTAACCCTGCTTATGCCAACACCAACCGGTGAGGAACTAGTTGGGGTGGGACTTCCGGGCACTATTTCCGCCTGGGAGTAACCAGCTAATGTCGCAATAATTGATAGCGCGCATATTGCTTTCTTCGCGGAACTTACATTCATCCTTGCACCATTCCTTCTCTTTAATATTCAGTCAGATTAGTTGCAGCCGGTCGGTTCCCCGCTTTGGGTGTCATCAACAATCGCCATCACACCAGCTTTCACTTCGTAACGATTAATATACAAAAAAAGGGAAAGGAACTTGATTTCGCTTTCCCTGGATACACCGGATTATGGTCCGGTCGTTGATGCCTCAGGGCTAATCACCCGGATTACCATATGGAAGTGCCTTTAGTCCTACATGGTTTTACTCCCATATAATAATTTCATTCGCAAGGCCACGGTTATTGGCTCGGGCCGCACAAGAAATGACAACAATAACAGGTGGGGTAATTCCGTACGCGTTATATGTGACGCTTTCGTGAGGGCCGGCCAGACTTGCTATAATTGAAGCATCGGTATAAGGAGTCCTTATGAAAGCTAAAGTAGAGAAGATCATAGAGAAGATCAAGCCCATGCTGGCCGCCGACGGCGGTTCCGTGGAACTGCTGGGCGTGGACGAAAAGACAGGCAAGGTGAAAGTACGCCTTACCGGCGCGTGCGGCTGCTGCCCGCACGCCACCATGACGCTCAAGAACGTAGTGGAGCGCATGATAAAGGAAGAGATCCCCGAAGTAAAAGAAGTAACGGTAGGGTAAGAAGCGCGCTGTTTTTCCGGGTTTAGCCGCGAAAGGCGCGAAGCGGGCATTGAGCCCCGCGCGCTGCCGCGGCCGGCCCCGGCAGCCGCGTTCTTCGGTCCTATTTCCCCCATGCCCGGCCTGATAAACCTTCACACCCATTCAAACCATTCGGACGGGACCCTTACCCCCGCGGGGCTGGCGCGCGAGGCCGTGCGCGCCGGCATAAAATATTTCTCGCTCACCGACCACGATAACGTGAACGGCTGGGCCGAGCTGGAGCCGGCGCTTAAAGAGGCCGGCATAACCTATTGCTACGGCGTGGAGCTCACCACCAACTTCCACGACAACCTGCATATGCTCGGCTACGGCGTGAACGTCCGCGACGCGCGGTTCCTCTCCGAGCTGACCGGCTACCGGGCCAAAAGGCTGGAGCGCCTTAAAAAGATAATAGCCCTGCTGGTGGCGCAGGGCGTGGACATAAAATTCGAGGAGCTGCCGGTGGACGTGCGCACGCTGGGCCGGCCCCACATAGCCGACCTGCTGAAAGAAAAGGGCGTGGTGAAGACCCGCAAGCAGGGGTTCCAGCGCTATGTGGCCTACGGCATGCCCGCCTATTCGCCGCCCTGCGGCCCCGACGTGGAGACGGCCATCCGCTCCATCAAGAACGCCGGCGGCCTGGCGGTGCTGGCCCACCCGGGCGTGGTGAAGAACGTACTGGACCTGCCGCGCTGGAAAGAGGCGGGCCTGGACGGGATCGAGGCGTTCTACCCGGCGCATTCGCAGGCCCTGACGCGCGAATTCATAGCGCTGGCGGCCCGCTACGACCTTTTCGTCACGGCCGGCAACGACTTCCACGGGCCCGGCTCGGACAGGGACAAGATGTACGGCTTCGACTATTGCGAAGAACACTTCGCGGGCATCGGGCGGGTCTTCCTATGAAAATCATCTCGCATCGCGGCGCCTCCGGCTACGCGCCGGAGAACACTTTAAAAGCCTTCAGGCTGGCCGTTGAAATGGGCTCGAAGGATTTCGAGTTCGACGTGCACCAGACCAGGGACGGCATACTGACGGTGCACCACGACTTCAGCCTTAAGGCCACCGCCGGCAGGGACGTCAAGATAGCGGACCTGGATTACGCCGAGCTTAAGAAATTTAATGTGGGCGCCTATTTCAGGCACGACAAGACGCCGCAGCACGCGCCGCGCCTCGAAGAGGTGATAGACGTTATCGGGCCGGCGGCCGAGATGCTGAATTTCGAGGTGAAGAACGACGACAACGTCTATCCCGGCATAGAGGCGAAGCTGCTGGCTTTCCTGCGCAGCCGCCCCGGCCTGTTCGAAAAAGCCCTGGTCTCCAGTTTCGACCACGGCACGCTGAAGCGGTTCCGGGAGCTTTCGCCGGAGCTGAAGCTGGCCTACCTGGGGCATAACCTGAGCACGGTGCTGCTGCTGCCCGCGCTGCGCAAGGCCAGGGCCGTAAGGGCCGTGAATTTCCACCTGTCCCTGCGCCTGGCCTTCGGGCTGAACGTGGCGCGCATCAGGAAGGCCGGGTTCAAGGTCTGCGTCTACACCGTGAACACGAAGAAGGACGCGCTGCGCATGAAGAGAATAGGCGTGGACGGCATCTTCAGCAATTTTCCGGATATCCTGGGCAAGTGGGTCTTAAAAGGCTGATATGGACGCCGCTCTGGACGGGGAGATAAAAAGGCTGACGGCGCTGGGACTGCACCGGCGCTGCGTGGAAGGCGGCCTGGCCCGCACGGCCGCGCTGACGCTGGAGATCAACCGGCTGAAGGCCGAAAAGAACGCGGTCATCTGCGCCCACGTCTACCAGACACCCGAGATCATCCTGGGCATAGGCGACCTTACCGGGGATTCCTATAAGCTCGCCGCCGACTGCCGCACGACGGCGGCGGACAGCATAATTTTCTGCGGCGTGCATTTCATGGCCGAGACGGCCAAGATCCTCAACCCCTCCAAAAAAGTTTACGTGCCGTCGAAGAACGCCGGCTGCTCGCTCTCCGAGGCCGTAACGGCCGCCGACGTGCGCGGGCTCAAGGCCGCGCATCCCGGCCTGCCGGTGGTGACCTATATAAATACTTCGGCCGAAGTTAAAGCCGAATCCGACTGTATAGTGACCAGCGCGAACGCCGAAAAGATCCTGCGGCGGCTGTATGAGAAGCACGACAGGCTCATCTTTATTCCCGACCGGTTCATGGGGGCGAACCTGGCCGCAACACTGGGCAAGACGCCGGGCAAAGACATTATCCTGTGGCACGGGACCTGCGTGGTGCACGAGAAGTTCGACCCCGCGCTGATAGCGGTTTACCGCAGGAGATATCCCGGCCTGGTGGCGCTGGCGCACGCGGAGTGCCCGGCCGAGCTGATCTCCGCGGTGGATTTCATGGGCGGCACCGGCGACATGATGCGCTACGTGGCCGGCACCAACGCGGCGGCCTACCTGCTGGTGACGGAGTGCGGCTTCGGCGAGCTGGCCGCGCTGAAGTTCCCGGAAAAGAATTTCATAGCCATGTGCCGGCTGTGCCCGTACATGAAATCCATCACGCTGGGCAGCGTGCTGGCGCTGCTCAAGGACCCTTCTCCCGAAGAGGTCACGGTGCCGCCCGGCATAGCCGCCCGGGCGAAAACAGCCATAGAAAAAATGTTCGAGCTGGCGGCTTAAGGCTGCGGCCCGGGCTTTTGGGGCTCAGGCTTCGGTTCCCTGACCAGCTTCACCCCCAGGTTCGCTATCCTGCCGCCCGCGCTGGAGAGAAAGAAAAGGAACATGAAGTAGAGCGAAATGTTCGCCGTTTTGGAGATGTTCGGGTCCAGCGGCATGGCGAACTGCATGTTGGGCAGGGGCAGCACTACGGACTTCATGTCGATCAGGTTGGGGGGCGGCGCGCTGCCGCCGAAAACTTTCCACGCCATAACCACGCTGTAAAGTATTATTCCCACCCCGCCCCAGAGCAGGGCATAGCCTGTTTTTTTATCCATAAAATGTTCCTTTCCGCCGTCAGTTAAAGCCGGCGCAGTTTCTCCGCCGCGGCTTTCAGCGCGCGCGCGGTGCCGTTGTCCGGGTTCAGCAGCAGCGCCCGGTCGAGATCGGCGATGGCGGCGTCATAGCGCTTCAGGCCGAGTTCGGCCCGGCCGCGCAGGTCGAACGCGGTATCGCTGCCCGGCCGGAGGGCGAGCGCGCGGCTGAAGTCCTCAGCGGCCGGCCCGAAGCGCGCGGAGATCAGGCGGACCCGGCCCCTGTTGATATAGGCGTCCGTGTACTGCGGCGAAAGTTCCAGCGCCGCGCCGAAATCGGCCTCCGCCTCGGCGTAACGGCCCAGGGCCAGCAGGGCCGAGCCGTGATTGTTGCGGGCCAGCTCGTAATCTGGTTTATGCTCAAGCGAACTGCCGAAATAGCCGGCCGCCTGCTCATAGCGCTGCAGCCGGAAACTGCAGTTCCCCAGCCAGTAATAGAGTTCATAAACATCGTCGCGGGCGGGCGCCAGCTTCAGCGCGGCGGAATAATCCTCGAAAGCTTCCTCGAAGCGTTTAACCTCGAACAGCGAGATCCCCCGGTAGGAACGGACATAGGAAAAGAAGGAGTTCCGTTCGGCCGGGCCGGGCTGGTACTTGGACAGCGTATCGTCCCACAGGCTGACCGCGCTGCCCCAGAGCGCCGCCCGCGCGTGGCAGTTCCAGGCCAGCGCCAGCACCAGCGCCGCGGCGGCCGCCCCGGCCGGTATTTTCGCCCTTTTATAGAGCGCCGCGAACGCCGCGCCCGCGGCGCAGAACAGCCCTATGGCCGGGAGGTACAGATACCTGTCCGCCGGGAACAATTCCGCGAAGCGCAGCGAAGGCAGCAGCGTGAGCGCGAAGAACCAGGCGCCCAGCGCGTACGGGCGCAGCCGGGCCTTCAGCAGCCACGCGCCGGCGGCGATAAGAACAACGGCCGGCAGACAGGCCAGCGCGATGTTCCCCGGTATGTGTGGATGCGGGTAAAGCGAGGACAGTTTCGCCGGGTATACTGTTTTTGAGAGATAGAACAGCGCGGTGTTCCCGGCATACGCTGCCGTTCTCAGCGGGTGGAACCCAGAATACTGCGCAAGGAAGAACTTCCCGAATTTGAACGAAAGCAGTACCGGTACCGCGGCCGCCAGAAAATACGGGAGTTTTTCAACGAAGATCCGTTTGCTTAAAGGCCGCTCTTGGTGCCAGTCCAGCACGAACAGCACCAGCGCTCCGGTCAGGATGGTAGGCTTTGCGAGCAAGGCGGCCGCGAACAGCGCCGCGGAAGCCGCGAGCCAGCCCGGGCCCGCCGCCCTTTCTTTCAGGGACCGCAGATAACGCAGGTAGGTCAGCAGCGTACCCAGGAAGAACAGGCAGCTCAGCAGGTCTTTCATGCCGGAGATCCAGGCCACCGGCTCCGCGCGGGTGGGGTGCACGGCGAACATCAGCGCGGCCGCCAGCGCGGCCGGCGGCCCGCCGCTCACGGCCAGCGCGAAATAATAGACCAAGGCGCAGTTCGCCAGGTGCAGCGCTATATTGAGCCCGTGAAAAGCGACGGGGTCCGGGCCGGCCAGCGTGTATACCAGCTTGTAGCCTGCCACGGTAAGCGGATGGTAGTAGCCCAGCGGCGAGGTGGTGAACACCTCTTTCCAGCCGTGGCCCGCCATCAGCGGGTTCTTCGTGATATACTGCGGGTCGTCCCAATTTATGAAACCGGCCGTGAGCGCCGGCCAGACCGCCGCCAGCGCGCAGAGCAGCACCAGCGCGAGCGCGAGACGGCTGCCGAAGAAGTTCTCCTGCGGGCTTTCAAGCCCGTCCGCGGCGCCGCCGGCCGCCGGGGTCTGTTGGCGTGAACGCGATCTTTTGCCCATATCTTCAGCTCTCAGGCAATGCGGTGTTCCTCGCCCGGCAGGCCGGACGGGTCTTTTGCGGCAGGTTTTGCCCTGCGGAATTTTTTCTCGAACTTCAGGCCGGTCTCCACGCGCAGCACGGTGGCCGTGGTCCCGGCCACGGAGAAGTGCACGTCGTGGTTGGCCAGGAAAAAGCCCATGTCGAGGCCTTCCGCCATCTGCGTCTTGTCGCGTATGTTGCGCGGGTCGTGGCGCAGCGTGTCGGCTATCAGGGCGCGGATGCCGGGTTTTTCGGCCGTCTCTATGCGCGCGATGTCGGCCAGCGCCCGCTGTGAGAAGACCACCTCGAGCTCCGGGAAGGCGTTGGCCGGCAGCCAGCCCGACAGCGCGTCCGCGGCGGCGTCGCAGAAGGGCAGGTAGGGCTTGATGTCGAAGACCGGCGTGCCGTTGATCAGGTCGAGCCCCGAAAGATAGAGCGTGTCCCCTTCCACCTTCTCGAGTTTGGCCAGCGAAAGCCCGATGGGATTGGGGCGGTGCGGCGAGCGCGAGGCGAACACGCCTATCTTGCCGCCTTTCAGGCGCGGCGGGTGTATCTTCGGGTGGAAGGTCTTGTTGGTGGCCAGGTGCAGCCAGGACAGCACCCACACGTGGCTGAACTGGGCCAGGCCGGAAAGGGAATGCGCCGGGCAGAATTCGGGCGCCACGCGCAATTTAGCCGGCGCGCCGGGCACCAGCCTGGGCTGGCGCGGCGTGCCGAATTTTTCCTGGAAGCAGGATTCCAGCACGCCTATCTGTTTGAGCTCGAAGGTCCGCGGAGGCGCCCCGGCCGGTTTTTTAAGCGGCGTCATTTAATTTTTTCCGCCAGGACCAGCAGCCGGTTCCTGTCCGCCGCCAGCGGCCGGCCCTGGAAATCGCCCCAGAACTTCAGCGGCCGCAGCCCGGCTTTGCGCAGCAGGCCGCCCAGCCTTTCCTGCGTGTAAAGGCGGCTGAAAAAAGCTTTTTTCAGCGTCTTCCCCGTCTTTTTATTTATTTTGATCCAGATATTGAAAACGCCGTCGCCGTTCAGTTCCGCTTCCTCAAGAAGGTAATGGCCGCCCATGTCCCCCCAGGAGCGCGGGCGGAAGTTATTCCTCACATGCTCGCCTGAGACCACGTCCATCAGGAACAGCCCGCCGGGCTTGAGCGCCCGGGCCACCCCTTTCAGGGTTTTAAGGTCGTCGGACAATTTCCGGAAGTAGCCGAAACTGGTGAACAGGTTCACGGCCGCGTCGAATTCGCCTTTGAACTTAAGCAGGCGCATGTCGCCGCGTACAAGGCGCAGCTTAACTTTTTTTTTCAGGGCCCGCCGCCCGGCCTCTCCCAGGTATTCGCGGGAAAAGTCGAAGCCCGTGACGTTCAGCCCGCTTCGGGCGAACTCCACCGCGTGCCGCCCCGGGCCGCAGCACAGGTCCAGCAGGGCGGCGCCCTTCTTAAGCTTGAGCTGCCTGAGCACGAAGGCGGCCTCCGCCGGGGCCTTGGCCACCGCGGCGGCCGAGGCCGGATTATAGAAGGAATTCCTGAAGAAACCCTTATGCCATTCGTCGGGGACTTTCATGTTTGCGGCGGCCTTACTTCAGCAGATCTTTGTACACGCCGGGCTCTGAGCCCTCTATCACCGTGGCGCCCGCGTTCTTTTTGAAGAAATCCACCGGGCCGGCCCAGCCTACTACGGCGTAGCCGTAGCCGGCGTCGCGCATGGCTTCCAGCGTGCGCAGCAGCAGCGCCTTGCCCAGCCCGCCCGCGCGTTGGGCTTCGTCCACGCCGATCGGGCCGAAAAAGCCCCTGGCGGTGGTGTCGTAGCAGGCGAACCCGACGGGTTTGCCGCCTTTCACCGCCACGAAGCAGGTTACCGGCGCCTGGGAGAAAGCGCAGTCGGTCTCGCTGGCCCAGCATTTTGAGAATTTCGCCAGCACCCAGTCGGCCACCGCGCGGCGCTCGGGGCCGATGGCGCGCTTTATCTCTATGCCCGCCGCGGCCAGCTTTTCAATTACCGGCGCCGAGGGCGGCAGGCCGTAAAGTTTTACCAGGAGGTCGGCCATTATTGCCCCGCCGCGCCCTGCGCGGCGGCCGCGGCTTCGGCCGAAGCGTCCGCCGAAGCGTCGGCCTTGTCCTCCGCGCCTATGGATTTGACCTTTTTCAGCTTGGGCACCGGCTTGCCGCCCGTGCCGGCGGCGCCGGAGGCGGGCGCGGCTTTGGCCGTCTTTTTCTTTTTCGCCGCTTTCACTATCGGGTCCCCTCTTTTGTCGAACTTGTAGGCCGGGGTGCCGTCAGCGGACTTGAACTTATATTCCGATACCGGTTTCTTTTTAGCTGCGGGTTTCTTTTTAGCCGCGGGTTTTTTCGCGGCGGGCGCGGTTTTCTGCGTTTTCGCGGCGGACGCGGTGTCGGTGGAGGCCGCTTCCTGCGCGAACGCCGGCAGGCAGAGGGCCAGGAAGGCGAGGGCAGTGAAGACAAGTTTCAGCGGTTCTTTCATGTTAGTGCTATCTCCCCTTTTTCGGTTTTGGGCGCGAGCTCGGCCGCTTTTACGGACGCCTCCAGCAGGCAGGCGAGCGTTACCGGCCCCACTCCGCCGGGCACTGGCGTAGCGGCCGCCGCGGTGTCCTTGATCCCTTCGAAGTCGGCGTCGCCGCACATCTTGCCGGCGGCGTCGAAATTAGTGCCCACGTCTATCAGCGTGGCGCCCGGCGCCAGCATGTCCCCGGTCAGCCAGCCTGCGCGCCCCACGGCGCTGATCACCAGGTCGGCCGCTTTCAGAATGCCGGCTATGTTCCTGCTGCGGGTGTGGCAGAGCGTCACCGTGGCGTCCAGGGAAGTAAGCATGTGCGCCAGCGGCTTGCCCACCACCGAGGAGCGGCCGGCCACCGCTATGTTCATGCCGGCGGGCTTGATGCCGTGGAAGGCCAGCAGGCGTATTACCGCCAGCGCCGTGCAGGGCACGAAAAAGCCGGCGGTCTCTATTTCGGAGAACTTCTTCGTTATGAACAGGCGGCCCATGTTCAGGGAGGAGAGCCCGTCCACGTCCTTGGCGGCCGGCAGCGAATCCCAGGTCTCCAGCGTCTCGTAGCCGTCCGGCAGCGGGCGCTCCACCATAACCGCGTCGTAGACGGGGTCGGCGCCCAGCACCGCCAGCATGGTCTTGAACGCGGGGTAGCCGTCGGCCGGAGCGGTGCTGAAAAGCTTGGTGGCGATGCCCAGTTTTTCGCAGGCGGCTATTTTGCGCCGCACGTATACGGCCGAAGGCGAATCCGGGAAATAATTCACTATCGCCAGCGAGGGCGGCCGCCCCAGCCGGGCCTTTACGGCGTCTATGCGGGCCGGCAGGGCCCCCAGTATTTCCGCGGACAGCGTTTTGCCTTCAAGTATTTTCATGGTCATATCTTAAAATAAAAAGAGCGGCCTTTGAAAGCCGCCCTTTTTAATTCCGCAAGGTCTTATTCCGCGTCTTCAACGTAGACGGAGCCGCTGAGGTTGCCTGAGCCGTTGAGCGAAACGTAGTTGGCGCTCGGGAAGCCGGAAACCGACACGCTGCCGGTCATATTGGCGGAACCCGCGGGCTTCCCTTTGTAGGAGAACTGCGCGTAGACGTTCACATAGACGGTCTGGAAGACGTACTGGTTGGGGTAGATCCACATGGAAGCGTATTCGTTGATGTAGGTGTTGTTGCTGGTCACCTGGCCGCTGGAATCCCTGAACGTGCCCCAGCCGCTGAGCGGTACCGAGGTGTAGCCGCCGGTGGGGCCGGAGATGAAGCCGTTGCCGTTAAGGTTCACGTAGCCCGAAACCTGCACGTAGCGGCCGGTCCTGGTGATCTTCCTGGCCGGCGCGGGGGCCGGGACGGCGGCCGGGGCGGCTTTGGCCGCGGCGGACAGCACGTTCACCTGCTGCGCGAAATCCATGGAGCTGAGGTCCGTTTTCTGGGCCGCGTAAGCGTTGGCGGCAAAAAGAGCGAATATTACGGCTGCTATGAGTTTTTTAGTCATTAATTTCCCCTCCTGAAATAACTGCGACCCCTATATTATATCAAAATAAACCGCAGGCCCCTGTTTTATCGCGCGTTTTTTTTATTGTAACATTGTTAAAGCCGGCCGCAGCAGGATAGACCGCTTAAGGAGCTTTTTCATGGAAAGAATCAAGGACCACCCCGTACTCCAGCCGGAGGAACGCAAGACCATAGGCTTCACTTTCGACGGCGCTCCCTGCCAGGCGCTGGAGGGCGAGGTCATTTCCAGCGCGCTGTACGCCAACGGCATAAAGATCTTCAGCCATAACAAAAAAGATTCCAGTCCGCAGGGCATCTTCTGCGCCAACGGCCAGTGCGCGCAGTGCTCGGTGATAGCCGACGGGCTCACCGTGAAATCCTGCATAACGCCGGTGCGCGAAGGCATGAAAGTGGCCACGCTGCGCGGCGCGGCCGTGCTGCCGCGCACGGCCTGCGTGTCCGAGTTCGGCCGGCCCGAAGAGCTGGACGCGGACGTGCTGATAATAGGCGGCGGCCCCTCGGGCCTGGCCGCGGCGGCGGAGCTCGGCAAGCTCGGCGTGAATACTTTGATCATAGACGACAAGGCCAGTTTCGGCGGCAAGCTGGTGCTGCAGACGCATAAGTTCTTCGGCTCGGTGGAAGACTGCTACGCCGGTACCCGCGGCATCGACATAGCCGAAAAACTGGAAGTGCAGCTCAGGGAATACCCTTCGGTGAAGGTGTGGTCCGACGCCACCTGCCTGGCCATTTTCTCGGATAAGAAAGCCGGCGTATTGCGCGGCGGCCGGTATTACCTCATCCGCCCCAAAGCGGTGATCAGCGCCACCGGCGCGCGTGAAAAAAGCCTGGCTTTCCCCGGCAACACGCTGCCCGGGGTTTACGGCGCCGGCGCTTTCCAGACGCTGGTAAACCGCGACCTGGTACGGCCCGCCAAAAGGCTGTTCATCGTGGGCGGCGGCAACGTGGGGCTGATAGCGGCCTATCACGCGCTGCAGGCCGGCATTCAGGTGGTGGGGCTGATAGAGGCCCTGCCCGAATGCGGCGGCTATAAAGTGCACGCCGACAAAATTAAGCGCCTGGGCGTGCCGGTGTACACCCGCCACACTATAGTCCGCGCCGCCGGCAAGAACGAACTTGAGACGGTAACTATCGCCGCCGTGGACGAGAAGTTCAAGGCGGTGCCGGGCACCGAAAAGAATTTCCAGGCCGACACGCTGCTGATAGCCGTAGGCCTGAGCTCGGTGGACGAGTTCCACGCGCAGGCCCGCGAGGCCGGCATGGAGTCCTTCGTCTGCGGCGACGCCGAAGAGATAGCCGAAGCCTCGGCCGCCATGTTCAGCGGCAAGATAACCGCGCACAAGGTGCTCAAAAGCCTGGGCGTGATGGCCGCCCCGGTGCCCGAGTTCTGGTTCGACAGGCTGGAAGTGCTCAAGTCCAGGCCGGGCGCCACTAAAGCCCCCGAGGCGAAGAACCATGCCAAGCCGGTCTACCCCGTGCTGCACTGCCGGCAGGAGATCCCCTGCAACCCCTGCGTCACCGTCTGTCCCAAGAAGTCCATAAAGCTTTCCGGCGACAGCATCATGAACGTGCCGCAGTTCGCCGGGGACTGCATCGGCTGCTTCAAATGCCTGCTGATCTGCCCGGGGCTGGCCGTGACCCTGGTGGATTACCGCAAGGACGCCGCCAACCCGACGGTGGCGCTGCCTTTCGAGATCGGCCGCGGCCTGGTGAAGAAAGGCGACAAAGTGCGCCTGGCCGGCTGGGAAGGCGCCGACCTCGGCGAGGCCGAGGTGCTGGACGTGAAGGATTTCAAGGCGGAGAACACGCTGATCGTCATCGTAAAGACTGCGCCCGGGGTGGCCGACCTGGCCGCTTCGCTGAAGCTTTATCCCGCCGAAGAGGGCGTGAAGGCCGCCGCGGACCTGGCCCGTGCCGACGACGAGACCATCATCTGCCGCTGCGAGCGCGTGAGCCTTGGCGAGATCCGCGCGGCCATCCGCGGCGGCATGCGCGACCTCAACCAGCTGAAAGCGGTCACGCGCGCCGGCATGGGCGCCTGCGGGTCCAAGACCTGCTCGACGCTGCTGCTCAACGTCTTCAGGAGCGAGGGCGTGGACCTTAAAGAGGTCACGGGCTTCACCCGGCGGCCGCTGTTCGTGGAGGCGCCGCTGGGCGCTTTCACCAACGTAAAATGCCGCACGGAAGCCGACGAAAAAGCCAGCTGGAGCGGGTTCTAAGGATATTTATGGAAAACAACTACGACGTTATCATCATAGGCGCGGGCAGCATCGGCACGCCGCTGGCCATGGCGCTGGCGGAGCGGAAAAAGAAGGTCCTGGTGCTGGAGGCGGCCCCCTCCCCCGGGCAGGGGCAGAACAAATGCGCCATAGGCGGCGTGCGCGCCACGCATTCCGACGGCTCCAAAATAAAGACCTGCCTGCGCAGCCTCGAGATCTTCGCCACCTGGCACAAGAAGCACGGCGACGACATAGGCTGGATAAAAGGCGGCTACCTGTTCCCGGTGTACACCGAAAGCGACGAGGCGGTGCTGCGGGAACTGCTCAAGATACAGCGCGGCTTCGGCCTGAACATAGACTGGATAGGCGCGGACAAGGTGCGCGCGCTGGTGCCGGGCATCGCCGCCAAGGACCTGCGCGGCGGCACCTGGTCGCCCGACGACGGGTCGGCCTCGCCGCTGTTGAGCCTGAACGCTTTCTTCCGGCGCGCGGCCAGGCTGGGCGCCGGGTTCCGCTTCAATGAGCCGGTGAAGGAGATCTTCAGGGAAGGCGGGCAGGTAAAAGGCGTGCTGACCCCGCAGGGCCGGTATTACGCGCCCTGGGTGGTGAACGCGGCCGGCGCCGAGGCCGCCGGGGTCTCGGACCTGGCCGGCGTAAAAGTGCCGGTGAACCCGGACTGCCACGAGGCCGGCATTACCGAACCGGCCGAGCGCTTCTTCGAGCCGATGGTGGTGGACATCCGCCCCGGCGACAAGTCCAAGAACTATTATTTCTACCAGAACTGGGAAGGCCAGATAGTGTTCTGCCTCACCCCGCAGCCGCCCGTCTGGGGCCATGACCGGCGCTCCACCTCGGAGTTCCTGCCGGAGATCTCGCGCCGGATGATCTCGCTGATGCCCGGGCTGGCCACGCTGAAGGTGCGGCGCACCTGGCGCGGGCTTTACCCCATGACGCCAGACGGCTTCCCGGTGGTGGATTTCCCCGCCGCCCTGAAAGGGTACGTGCTGGCGGTGGGCATGTGCGGCCAGGGCTTCATGCTGGGGCCGGGGCTGGGCGAAGCTATAGCCGCGCACATAGCCGGCTCCCCCTCCGCCGACGAGAAGGAAATGCTGGCCGGCTTCAGGCTGGACCGCAGCTTCACCGGCCAGGAAAAACTGAAGTAGCCCGGGCCGCCCCGGCTAGGCCCGCCGGCCCCGGCTGGCGGGCCTTTTTGTTGACAACCCGCAGCGGCCGCCTGTATAATTTATCTACCGGTCGGTAAAATCCAATGCAATAAAACCGGGCACCCGCGCGTTGTACTGTGGAACGCACTTATTTCATACACATATGACCATTAATAAAAAACTCCTCTTACTGCCTTTGGTCCTGCTGCTGGCCGGCCCGGCGGCCGCGCAGCAGCAGCCGCTCGCGCTCAGTTGGGACGAGGCCAGGCGCCTGGCCGTAGAGCACAACCCCGCGGTGAAAGCCGCGCGCGCCTCCATGGAACAGGCCGGGTTCAGTTACCAGGCCGAGCTCAACGCCTATATGCCCAAGATCAGCCTGTCCAACGGCGTCTCGAAAGGCCGCGGGGACGATGCCGGCAGCTGGAGCGCCTCCGTCAGGGCTTCCGAAGACCTGCTGAACCTGGGCACGTTCTCCGGCGTCAAGACCAGCCGCATCGCCAGGGATAAGGCGGAGGCCGACTATCTCTCCGCCTCCGCTTCGGCCAGGCAGACGCTGGCCGGGGCTTTCGCGGATTTGCTGTTCGCCCAGAAAGGGATAGAGGTGCAGAAGAAGATCCTCAGCATCCGCCAGGAGAACGCCAAGCTCATCAGGCTGAAGTATGAAAGCGGCATGGAGTCCAACGGCAACGCGCTGTACACCGAGGCGCTGGCGGAGAACTCCGCCGTGGCGGTAAAAAAAGCCGAACGCCAGGTGGCCACGGCGCAGCGCGCCCTGCTCGAAGCCATCGGCCTGGAAGGCGCGGCGCAGGTAACGGCGCTGGGAGACATAACCGTGCCGGTCTTCGCGCTGGACGAGGCGCTCGTCAGCCAGGCGCTGGAAAAGTCCCCCGGGATAGTCTCGGCCAAAAAAACGCTGGAGTCGGCGAAAGAGAAGACCAGCTCCGCCCGCTACGACGCCTATCCCACGCTCAGCGCCAGCCAGGGCTACAGCTGGAGCGGCGCCAGCGAATTCCCGGGCAAGCCCAACTGGTCGCTGGGGCTCAGCCTGAACCTCCCCATTTTTTCCGGCGGGCCCACGCGCTACTTCAACGCGCTGGCCGCCGCGAAGCGGTCGCTGACCGCCGCCGAAGAGAAATTCAAGGCCGCGCGGATAGCGCTGGCCGCCTCGCTGCGCTCCGGCTACGACGATTACCTGAGCGCCGCCGAAACGGCGCTGGCCAGCGTTTCCCTGCTGCGCGCCAACGAAGAGCGCTTCAAGGAAGCCCAGATAAAATACATGGCCGGCAAGATAAGCTTCATAGACCTGGAGAACGTGGAACAGAACTTCGTGGATTCGGACCTGAACCAGCTTAATTACGCCCGCACGGCCCACAGCCGCAAGCTGGCGCTGGAGCAGCTGCTGGGCGTGGGCATAGAGGAATAAACAATATGAAAAAATTCATCGTCATCCTTGTCATCGCGGCGCTGGCCGGCGGCGGCTGGTACTTCTATACAAAACAGAACGGGAACTCCAAGCCTAAATATACCAGCGTGCTGGCGGAGTTCAAGGACCTTTCCGAGGTGGTGGACACCACCGGCGTGATAGCGCCCGAGAACCGCGTGGAGATACAGCCCTCCGCCTCGGGCCGCATCGAGGAGATCCTGGTGGAGGAAGGAGACAAGATAAAAGCCGGAGAGGTGCTGGCGCTGATGAGCTCCTCCGACCGGGTGGCCATTCTCGACGCCGCGCGCTCCGCGGGCGACGCGCAGTACAGCCAGTGGAAAGAGACCTACAAGCCCATCAAGATCATCTCCCCGATCAGCGGCACGCTGATCCTCAGGAACGTGGTGGAGGGCCAGACCGTGGGCGCCGGCACCGTGCTGTTCGCCATCTCCGACAAGCTGCTGATAGCCGCCAGCCTCGACGAGTCGGACGTGGGCAGGGTGAAGCCGGGCCAGAAGGCCGCCATAGTGCTGGATGCCTACCCGGACAAAACGGTGCGCGGCACGGTCTTCAAGATCCTCGACGAGGGCACCACCAAGAGCAACGTGGTCACCTATACCGTGAAAATACGCCCGGAGAGCGTGCCGGCTTTCTTCCGTTCGCAGATGACCGCCAACATAAAAATAACCATCGCGGAGCGCAAGGATATCCTGCTGCTGCCGGCCATGGCGGTCACCACCAACCCGCAGGGCGAGACGGCGGTGATAACGGAACTGAAGGACGGCGTTCCGGTCTATACGATGGTAGTGACCGGCCAGAACGAGGGCGACCAGGTGGAGATAGTTTCGGGGCTGCAGGAAGGCCAGACGGTGTACTACGAGAGGAAAAGATATACGGCGCAGGTGGATTCTTCCGGCAAGAACCCGCTGATGCCCAGCCGGCCGAACGTCCCGCGCGGCGCCCAGAGGGCGATGGGCGGACACTAGAAGAAAGGCTTAAAGCTGACGCAAAGGGAAGAAGGGCCGCGGGGAAAGATTTTTATGATCGAACTCAAAGGCATTAAAAAAGTTTACCAGATGGGCGACGAGCCTCTTGAAATACTGAAAGGCGTGGACCTTTCCGTGAAAGAGGGGGAGTTCGTGGCCATCATGGGCCCGTCCGGCTCCGGCAAGTCCACGCTGATGCATATCCTCGGCCTCCTCGACCGCCCCACCGCCGGCTCCTATAAGCTGTTCGGCCGGGAGATCTCCGAGCTCAACGACGTGGAGCTTTCCTACCTGCGGGCGCGCATACTGGGTTTCGTGTTCCAGCAGTTCAACCTGCTGCCGCGCATCAGCGCCGCGGCCAACGTGGCCCTGCCGCAGATCTACCTGGGCGAGAAGGCCCGCCCGCACGAGGCCGTGAAATATCTTGAGCAGGTGGGCCTGGCCGACCGCACCGGGCACAGGCCCAACCAGCTCTCCGGCGGCCAGCAGCAGCGCGTGGCCATCGCCCGCTCCCTGGTCAACGACCCGAAAATAATCTTCGCCGACGAACCCACCGGCAACCTGGCTTCCGCCCAGTCCGACGAGATCATGCAGATCTTCCGCAAGCTCAACCAGCGCGGCATCACCGTGGTGATAGTCACCCATGAGCCCGATATAGCCGCCTGGGCCGACCGCGTGATAAAGCTCCGCGACGGGATGATAGTCGAGGACGTCACAAAAAAAGCCCCGCCGCAGGCCGCGGAAGCGCCCAGGCGCATGCACATCCCAAAATCCTTCTTCCTCAGCTGGCGCGAGGTGGCGGAGAACCTGGCCTCTTCGGTAAGCTCCATAATCAGCAATAAAACGCGGTCGCTCCTGACCATGCTGGGCATAATCATAGGCGTGGGCGCCCTTATAGCCATGCTGGCCGTGGGCACCGGCGCGCAGCGGTCCATACAGAAGCAGATGGCCTCCCTCGGCACCAACCTGCTGAGCGTCATGCCCGGCATGTTCCGCCAGGGCGGCGCGGGCCTGGGCGCCGGCGCGGTCAGCCGCCTCACTATCGAGGACGCCAGGGCCATAGCGGCCGAGGTGCCCAACATCACCCGGGCGGATTCCAACGTTTCCGGCAACGCGCAGGTAGCTTACGGCGCCAAGAACCAGCGCACCAGCATCACCGGCGTCACCGCCGTATACGCCGGGATGCGCAACGCCCAGCCTTATTACGGCCGCTTTTTCTCCGACGCCGAAGGCGCGAGGCTCGCCAAGGTGGCGCTGGTGGGCAATACCGTGGTGAAGGAACTGTTCGCCGGCGAGAACCCGGTGGGCAGGACCATAAAGATCAACAGCAAATATTTCACCGTGATAGGCGTGCTGCCGCTGAAGGGCGCCCAGGGCCCGCGCGACCAGGACGACGTGGTGATAGTGCCGCTGCAGACCGCCATGAAAGTGGTGCTGGGCAAGACCTACCTCGATTCGGTCTGGGTGGAGGTATCCGACTTCAGCCTTATGCCCGACGTGCAGGCGAAAATAAAAGCGCTGATGCGCAAGCGGCACAATATCCCGGAGCACAAGGACGACGACGTGATGCTGATGAACATGGCGGAGATGCAGACCATGCTGACCGGCACCATAAAGACTTTCAGCACGCTGCTGGGCATGATAGCCGGCATTTCGCTGATAGTGGGCGGCATAGGCATCATGAACATCATGCTGGTGAGCGTCAGCGAGCGCACCAAAGAGATAGGCCTGCGCAAGGCCATAGGCGCCACCAGCCGCGCGGTGCTGCTGCAGTTCCTGATAGAGGCGGTGATAGTTTCCGTGCTGGGAGGCATCCTGGGCATCATAGCCGGCGCGGGCAGTTCGCTGCTGCTTTCCAAGATCTCCGGCTGGGCCGTGTATATCTCGCCGTTCTCCGTGGCGCTGGCCTTCGGCTTCTCCGCGGGCGTGGGCATAGTCTTCGGCTTCTGGCCGGCGAAAAAGGCTTCCATGCTGTCCCCGATAGAGGCCCTGCGCTACGAATAAACAATAATTTGATATCATTGTATACTTGCCGGGCGGCGCTCTTGCCTGGCAGCCGGGCTGAATTCCCGCCGGCAGTCTAGCTGTTTTTTTCTGGAGGTTCCTATGGTAAACGTTCTCGTAAAATGCCCGCATTGCGGCAAATCCCTGATCAATCCCGCCAAGAAGCTGGATAATGCGTCTTCCATAGAGGTCAACCTGACCTACGCCGGCAAACACGCCCCTCTCTACATGAGCTCCCTTTACGGCAGCTACAAGATCGAGACCGAACTGCCCATCCCCGTCGGCAAAGTGGCCGGCTTCCGCTGCCCGCACTGCAACGCCGACCTGAAGAGCACCCGCAGGTGCGACGCCTGCAATTCGCAGATGATAGCTTTTGAACTTAAGGCCGGCGGCCAGGTGCAGATCTGCTCGCGCCGCGGCTGCAAGAAGCACGTCCTCGAATTCCAGAACCCCGACAGCGAACTGCAGGCTTTCTACAAGTCGTACCTGAAAGCCCTGAAGTAACCGCCGGCCCCAGCACCGGCTCCGGCCGGTCCAGCCGTCATGGAAGAAACAGCGCATAAAAGAGTTTCCGGCGCCATAAAAGTGCTGGCTTTCCTGCCCCTGCTGCTGGTGGGGGCGGGGGTCTGGTATTTCCTTGCCAGGCAGCAGCTTCCGGAAGCGGGCGAGCGGCCCGTGCCGTATATTCCGGGCAGCGGCCCGGCGGCGGCCGCGGCCGCAAAGCCTGCGCCGCCGCCCGGCGCCGAAATGCCTTCCCTGACGCTTGAGATAAAAGGCCCCCCGGAGTTCGTCAGCCAGGTGACCCAGGCGCTTAAGCTGGTCTGGCTGGCCGACCGCGACACTTTCCTTTTCCTTAAGAATTCGCTTTACGTGATAAGGAACGAGAACAAGACCGATTTTTACATGGACGAAGGGCGGCCCGTGGCCGCGCTCTCCACCGACCACGCGTTCAGGTCGCATACCTGGTGCGCCGGCATCATAGCCCACCAGGCCTGGCACGCGTGGTACACCATGAAAGGGCGAAAAAAAGCGCTCAAGGCGCCGCCGCTGCCGGGCCAGAAGGACGAGCGGCGGCTGGACATAAACCCGATGCGCTTCGATTATAAAGGCCTGGATTCAATACTCGACATGGAGGACCGCGCCTCGGCTTTCCAGCTGGACGTGCTGAAAAAGGTGGGCGCGCCCGCGGCCGAAAGGAACCTGGTGTTCCGCCGCGCCCCGCGCGATTTCCTGACCGGGCACGACGGCAATTATTCCCTGAACCCCTGAAATAATGTCTTCCAGCCTGCGCCCCGTAACGGTAGGCTCCGTAAGCCTGAAAAACAATCTGGCGCTGGCCCCCATGGCCGGCATCACCGGCGCCGCTTTCCGCATCCTGGCGGCCGAGGGCGGGGCGGGGCTGGTGGTCACCGAAATGGTTTCGGCCGACAGCATCAAGTACGGCAATAAAAAATCTTTCAGGATGCTGGAGCTCAACCCCGGCGAGCACCCCGTGGCCATACAGATCTTCGGCGCGGACCCCGCCACTATGGCGCTGGCGGCGCGGGAGGTGGAGCGGCACGGCGCCGACATCGTGGACATCAACGCCGGCTGCCCCGTCAGGAAAGTGCTGCGCTCCGGCGCTGGCTCCGGCCTGATGAAGACGCCGCTGCTGCTGGCGGACATAATTTCCAGCGTAGTAAAAAGCGTTAAGGTCCCGGTCACCGTGAAGTTCCGCGTGGGCATAGAGGCAGGCGAGAACCTCGGGCCGCTGCTCGCGCGCATCTCCGAGGAGGCCGGCGCCGCCGCCATAACGCTGCACGGCCGGCCGGCCTCGCAGTTCCACACCGGCCCGATCGACTTGCCGGCCATGGCGGCCACGGCCGCCGCGGTAAAGATCCCGGTTTTCGGCAACGGCGGCGTAGCCGACGCCGCCGGCGCCCGCGCCATGCTGGAGGCCGGCTGCGCGGGCGTGGCCGTGGGGCGCGCGGCCGTTTTCAACCCCATGATCTTCCGCGAGATAGCGGCCGGGCTGGCCGGCGCGCCCGCCTCCGCGCTGGCGTCGCAGGAGCGCATAAAGCTGTTCGTCCGTTTCCTCGAGCTCAGCGCCGGCATCTACGGCGAGGAGCGCGGCCTGGCCCGCGCCCGCAAGCTGGTGGGCTACTGGCTGAAGGGCCTGCCCAACGCCTCCGGCGCCAGGGCTTCCTTCATGACCCTCAAAACCCTTAAAGAAGCCAGAACCCTTTTGATACAATATATGTAGAGGCCGCCCTATTTATGATCAAAGTTGAAACCCCGGAAACGCCGGTAATGCAGCAGTACCAGTCGCTGAAAAGATCCTATCCGCAGGCGCTGCTTTTTTTCCGCCTGGGCGATTTCTACGAGATGTTCTTCGAGGACGCGAAGACGGCCAGCTCCCTGCTGGGCCTCACGCTCACCGCGCGGCAGGGCGTGCCCATGTGCGGCGTGCCGCACCATAGCGCGTCCAACTATATTTCCCGGCTGCTGGCCGGCGGCCATAAGGTGGCCATCTGCGAACAGATCACGCCGGACGGGGACGCTAAAAAGACCAAGTTATTCAGGCGCGAAGTAGTGCGCCTGATAACGCCCGGCACCGTGGTGGAGGACGAGCTGCTGCAGCCGCGCGCCTCGCATTACCTGGTGGCGCTGGATATCGACATCGTCGGCTGGGGGCTGTCGTCTTTCGACGCCTCCACCGGGGATTTCCTGGCCACGCAGAACCTCAACGACCCCGACCTGTACCAGCTGCTGTCCTTCGTTTCCAAAACGGCGCCCGCCGAGATAATAGCGGACCCCCGGACCGTCAAGGAGATACGGCGCCGCAACCTCGACTTCGGAAGCGCCGTGCTTACGGAATATTCCCGCGCCGACGCGCCCGACCCGGCCTGGGCCGCGCAGGCGGTGTGGCAGAACCATAAACTGGCCATGAAAACGGCGCTCAAGGTTACCTCCTACGTGCGCCAGACGCAGCCCGGCCTGAAAGAGGTTTTCTCGCCCTTTTATTACGAGCCGTCCAACCGCCTGCAGCTCGACGAGTCGGCCATAAAGACCCTGGAGCTGGTGTCTTCGCCGGACGGGGACGATTCCAAGACGCTCTGGGGCGTGCTGGACCTTTGCAGGACTTCCATGGGCTCGCGCCTGCTGCGCCGCTGGATACTCGAGCCGCTGTCCGACATCCGCGAGATCCACAACCGCCAGGCCTTCACCGCTTTCCTGGCCGAGAACCGCGAGGCGCGCGAGAAGCTCGGCGAGATAATGGCGCAGGTGCCGGACATCGAGCGGCTGCTCGGCCGCGTCATAAACCTAAGCGCCTCCCCCCGCGACCTGGCCGCGGTGCGCAAGGCCCTCGGGCAGCTGCCGCACCTGAAGCTGCTGCTGACCTCCACCGGTTTCTTCGAATGCGCCCCCGAGCTGGCCTCGCGGCTGGACGGCGCCTCCGGCGCGCTGAACCTGCTGCGCGCCGAGCTCGATAAAGCGCTGGCCGAAACCCCGCCCGCGCGGCTCTCCGACGGCGGCGTGATACGCGAAGGCTACAATAAGGAGCTGGACGAGCTGCGCGCCGTGCGCCGCGACAGCCAGCAGCTGCTGGCCGATATCGAACAGCGCGAGCGGGAAAAGACGCAGATCAACACGCTTAAAGTGGGCTACAACAGCGTTTTCGGCTATTTCATCGAGGTCTCGAAGGCGCAGTCGCCCAAAGTGCCGCACTATTTCGTGCGCAAGCAGACGCTGGTCAACGCCGAGCGCTATATAACCGAGGAGCTGAAGGTGCTGGAGAACAAGATCCTCAGCGCCGAAGAGCGCACCGCCAAGCTCGAGACGCACCTGTTCACGGAGCTGCGCGGCAAAGTGCGCGCCGCGCTGGGCGAGATAAAGATCTTCGCCTCCGGGGCGGCCGAGCTGGACGTGTTCTACGCGCTGGCCGAGGGCGCCGTGCGCTACGAGTTCGCCCGGCCTAAGATCACCTCCGGCGAAGCGCTCAGGATCGAAGAGGGGCGCCACCCGGCGGTGGAGCGCTTCCTGCCCGCCGGCACTTTCGTGCCCAACGATCTCGACATCGGCGGCCCCGAGGCCCGGGTGATAATACTGACCGGGCCCAACATGAGCGGCAAGAGCGTGTACCTGCGGCAGGCCGCCGTGGCCGTGATAATGGCGCAGATGGGCGGCTTCGTGCCCGCCCGCGCGGCCGAGATAGGCATAGTGGACCGCATCATGACGCGCATCGGCGCGCAGGACCGCATGGCCCGCGGCGAATCCACCTTCATGGTGGAGATGCGCGAGACCTCGGCCATCATGCGCCTGGCCACGCCCAAAAGCCTGATCCTGCTCGACGAGGTGGGCCGCGGCACGTCCACTTTCGACGGCATTTCCATAGCCTGGGCCGTGGTGGAGCATCTTTACAGGCCCGAGGGCGGGCCCAAGGTGCTGTTCGCCACCCATTATTTCGAGCTGGCCGAGCTGCCGGAAAAATTCGCCGGCATCAAGAACTGCAATATCTCGGTGAAGGAATGGACCAATTCCACCGGCAGGACCGAGGTGGTGTTCCTGCACAAGATAGCCGCGGGCCCGGCGGACAAATCCTACGGCATCCACGTGGCGCAGCTGGCCGGCCTGCCCGATTCCGCCATCCAGCGCGCCCGGGAGATCCTGCGCACGCTCGAGACCAAAGGCAACATACAGGTGGAGTCGGGCGACGAGAACCAGACCCCCATGCTGCCCATCTTCTCCAGCCATCCCGTGCTGGACGAGGTGAAGATGTGCGACACCGACAACATGACCCCCCTGCAGGCCCTGGCCGCCATCGGCGACTGGAAAAAAAGGCTGAAGTAACTCAAAAGAAAAGGGACAGGCTGCTTTTTCATGGAAAAAGCAGCCTGTCCCCTTTTTGCGCTATTTAAGTATCCACACGCGCGAGGCGAAGGGGTCGAAGACCACCGTTCCGATGTCCGCCATGAACGAGCCGCCCAGCTGGGCCGCCGGCTGGGTGTGGGTGCCTATGCCGCCGCAGGCGAGGGCCGCCGGCGGAGTGCGCTTGACGTACACCACGGCGTCGCGGAAACTGCGCGCGGCGCCGCCGTCCTCGGACACGAACTCCAGGGCGCCTCTGTTTAGGCGGTAGGCCTCCACGCGCTCCTGCACGCCCGGCACGCAGGTGGACAGCTTCTTGTCGTTCTTCGGCCAGCGCGCCAGCGCGGCGGGATCGGCCGCGGCTATGCGGTCGTAGAACGCGGCGTTGATGTTAACGGAATGCCGCACGAGATAGTCGCTGTAGCCGGTATCTATCTGCGCCCGCGCGGTAACGCCGGCCACGCGCACCGGCACGGCGGGAACGTTCGGCACCGTGAGCGGCCCGGAATATTTCTTGTTCAGCGCGCTGAGCGGCAGCAGCGTGCCGACGTCGCTGGAAAAATAGCCCACCGTCGACAGCGGGGCGAAACCGGCGGCCAGCAGCGCGCCGGGAGAACAGAACTCCCCGCGGCCGGCGCGCGACAGCGTGCCTTCTTTGTAGCGCAGCGTGTAGGCGTTCTCGCTGAGGAAATCGGTGCCGACAATGCCGGCCTGCCGGGTGTCCAGTATAAGCCCGGAAAAATCGGCGGTGAGCAGCTGCACGCGGCCCAGGTCTTCAATGAACGAGAAATCGTCGAACGCGCACTGCCCGCCGGGTTCCGCGGGATCGCAGCTGCCCGGCACCGGGGTAACGCCGGGCATCGCTTTCAGGTCTATGGACGAAACGTTGGCGCCGTAATCGAGCATGAACATCCCGCGCGCGGCGCCTACCCGCACTTCGGCGTACGGCATTTCTTTGGACACCAGCATGGGGAGCGCCGCGCCAAGGCAGGCGGGTTCGCGCGCGGCGCCCTGCGCCCTCACGTGCGCGGGCGGGCTGGCCGGCTCCGGCGCGCTGCGCGCGCCCGAGGCCAGTAAAGCTAAATAGAGGGCTCCTTCGATCATGTTCAAAACCGCGCTAAAAACGGCCCGGCCTTTATATTGGCGCCAATATCACCGCGCCTGCTCCGGGAACATGTGATATTATGCGATAAATAAAGCGTTCGGGGAATACGGCGGCGCAACACCTGTTGCCGCCGGCCCCCGCTGTCCTAAAGGCCTATTATCTTATAGGCAATAATAATTTTAGTATTTGGGCCTTCCGCCGCTTAGCCGCGCCGTTTTTTATTGCCATAATATCAGAGCGGTGAACGACACGTATTCCCGAAGCTCCCTGAATGTTCAAAAAAATACTTTCCCTGGCTCTTATCTTCGCGGCAGCGCCCTGTTTTGCGGCGCCCGGCGCGCTCGACCAGCTTGAAACCGGCGCCGGCGGTTCGCTCCCGGCGGTGCGCAGCGGCATTCCCCCCGCCGCCGCGGCTTCGGAGTTCACTGATCCCGCTGAGGAAGCTTATTACAAGTCGCTGCCGCCCACACAGCCTATCGCGGCGGGAAAGACTTACGAGGCCGCGGCAGCGGAGTTCAAAGCCTACAGGGAATCCAAGCGCGCCGGCATCAAGAACGAAGACAATCTCCCTTTCCTGCTCAGCCACGGCTCCAGGGCCCGCAGAACTGTGCTGATGATACACGGCCTTACCGACTCCCCCTGGTATATGCGCGCGCTGGGCGAGAAGCTCTACCAGCAGGGCTATAACGTGGTTTCCATACTGCTGCCCGGGCACGGCACCAGGCCCGAGGACCTGCTGCATGTAAAAGAGCTCCAGTGGCAGCAGGAAGTGGACCGCGGGCTGAACATCGCGGCCGGGCTGGGCGAGCGCATCTCGCTGGCCGGTTTCTCCACCGGCGGCGCGCTGTCGCTGGACGCCCTGCGCAGGCACCCCGAGCTCAGGGCCGAGAACGTTTTCCTTTTCTCCCCGGCCCTGGCAATGAACGAGGCCGATCAGCTGAAGGTGGCGGTCGGCTGCCAGGTTCCCTGGATCACCGCCCATATTCTGGGGGAATACCGCGAATCCAACCCGGAAACCATCATTGAAGACAACCCTTATTACTACAATAAAATGGCCGTCAACGGCGTCTGCCAGCTTTATTATCTTACCCGCGACGTGCAGCGCGGGCGCGCCCAGATACTGCGGAGCATCGGCTCCGGCACCAGGGTTTTCGCGGCGCAGTCGGCGGCCGACAGGGTGGTCAGCCCGGCCGCCGTCACCAAGTTCATGGCGTCGCTGCCGGCCGCGGCCGGCGTGTACACTTTATATCCCGCGGCGGCCGGCATAGCGCACAACGTCCTGCCCCGGCCCGAGAACAACCCGTTCTTCCCGGAGCTGCTCCTGAAACTGCAGGCTTTCACCGCCAGGTGACGCTGATAACAATAATGGCTTACTGCCAGCGATTCCCAACTGGCTGTGGATAAATAATCATAAAGTCATCAGCGTCCCCAGTCGAGCTCGACGTAGACCGGGAAATGGTCCGAGGGGTAGCGCAGGTCCTTTGAATCGGTCAGCACCGCGTATTTCTTCACTTTGAACCCAGCGGGTTTCGAAAGAAAGACATAATCTATCAGTTCCGTGGCCGGCTGGCCGTAGTTAAAGCCATTGAACGTTCCCGCGGGCCCGAAAGGCTTCTCTTCGGATATTTCCCTGGCGTCGTTCATTTCTTTTCTTAAGCTGCTGATCCTCTCCGTGCCGGGTTCGGAGTTGAAGTCCCCCATGAGGATGGCCGGATATTTTTTAGCGTTCAATTCGGCCATTTTCGAAAGTATAAGCCGCAGCCCGTTGGTTCTGGCCGCTTCGCCGACATGGTCCAGGTGGGTATTGAATACCCAGAACGATCTTTTTGTCCGGCGGTCCCTGAGCATAGCGTAGGTGCAGACCCTGTTGTAAGCCGCGTCCCAGCCTTTTGAAACCTTCTCCGGGGTTTCCGAAAGCCAGAAGGTGCCGCTCCTGGCCGCTTCGAACCGGTCCTTTTGATAATAGATATTCGAGGCCTCGCCTTGGCCCGGGCCGTCCCGCCCGACGCCGACGCCGGCGTATTGTCCGAGGGCCGCCCCTATATCCTTCACCTGCCCCGGCGCAGCCTCCTGCACCCCGAAGATGTCAGGCGCGTAGAACCGTATCTGCGAAGCCAGGAAATCCTTCCGGTGGGCCCAGTCGTTCGACCCGTCGGACTCCACATCCAGCCTGATGTTATAGGTCATCACCGTCAGACCGTGCGCGCTCAGGTGCAGCGCGAAGAACAGCAGCAAGCTTAATTTAGTTCTGGTCATAAAAAGTATGCTCCCGCGGATGATGGTTGTGACGGTTCCTATTATAACGGTAAAGGCCGGCTTTTCGCAACACGCCGGCGGCGGGATACTGACCGGCGGCGCGCCGCCGCATTCACGCAATTTGGTATATTTATGCAGCGGACCGTGCGGAGGGAGGTTTATTGTGATAGAACATTCACTGTATAAAGCGTGCGGGCTTATTATCAGATCCAAAAAGGAAACTGCTATTTATATTGCCGCAGCCCTGGCCTCAGCCTGGCTTTATGTTTTTACGTGCGGATTATTGGGCGTTGACGGAGCTTACGTAATGGACGAAGCTATGAAATCCAGCCCGGCAAAAGCGTGCCTCGCTTACCTGCCCGGACTGCTGCTGATGGCGTGGTTCTCCGCCGGGCTGACCGGGCGGGTCACCGTGCACGCCGCCGGCGGCGAGGCGGCAGGACTGGCGCGCTACGCCAACGCCTGGTATTTGCGGAAAGCCGGGTGGGACTTCCTGTATATCAGCCTGACGTGGGTGGCCATGTGGTTCATGTCCGTGAAGTTCTTTGGTTATATTTTTGTTTCCTCCGCTTGGCTGATAGCCGCTATCTGGCTGTCGCTGCGGGTAGCGCTCTGGCTTAATATCGGCATAATAGAGGGCTTGGGAATATTGGAGGCCGCAAAGCGCAGTTACGCGCTGATGCGCGGCCGGGTATGGCAGCTTATCATCATCTCGGCCTTCCCCATGGTCGTCGCCAAAGCACTGGCTATGCTTATCAATAAGCTTGCCGCCAGTCCCGCCGGCCTTGCGTATTACGTGGGAGAATTCTTTGAGGCGTCGGCGGCGGTCGTTGTGATAGGAGCATATGCCGCGGCCTATATGAGAATAAAAAATGAAGCGCCCGCCGCCGGGCCGGCGACCCCGTTGGCGGCCGAAGTCCCGTAAAGGAACCTGCGGTATTTTAAGGAGCCATGGATACGATATTTCTAAGCAGGCTGCAGTTCGCCGTCACGGCGATGTTCCATTTTCTTTTCGTGCCGCTCACGCTGGGCCTGGGCTGGCTGACGGCCTGGTTCGAAACGCGATACGCGCGGTCCGGCGACGCGAAGTACCTTTCCATCACCCGGTTCTGGGGCAAGCTGTTCCTGATAAACTTCGCCCTCGGCGTGGTGACCGGACTCACCATGGAATTCCAGTTCGGCATGAACTGGGCGGAATACGCCAAATATGTGGGAGATATTTTCGGCGCGCCGCTGGCCATAGAGGCCACCGTGGCCTTTTTCCTGGAATCAACTTTCATCGGCGTCTGGGTGTTCGGCTGGGGCCGGCTGTCGCGCAAAGCGCACGCCGGCGCCATGTGGCTAGTGGCTTTCGCCACGAACATGTCGGCGCTGTGGATACTGCTGGCTAACGGCTGGATGCAGCGGCCCGTGGGCTATGTGCTGCGCAACGGCCGGGCCGAGATGGTGGATTTTAAAGCGCTGCTCTTGAACCCTTACGGCTGGATAGAGTTCTTCCACACCGTGGCCGCCGGCTGGGTGATAGCGGGCTTTTTCGTGATGGGCGTTTCGGCCTGGCATCTGCTGCGCAGGAACCAGGAGGAGCTGTTCAAAAGATCGTTCGGGGCCGGCGCCGTTTTCGCGCTGGGCAGCGCCCTGCTGCTGGCCGGCGTGGGCGACATGAGCGCCGTGAACGCGGCGAAGAACCAGCCGGCGAAGTTCGCGGCGATGGAATCTGTCTGGGTTACGCGCACATCGGCGCCGTATACGCTGCTGGTGTTCCCTTCGCTGAAAGGCGACGGCAACGCCGTGGAAGCGTTGAAAGTGCCTTACGCGCTGTCGCTGATGGCCTTCCATTCCCCCTCGGCAGAAGTGAAGGGGCTTAACGATATTCCGCCGCAGGACCGCCCGCCGGTACTGCCGGTTTTCCTGAGCTTCCGCACCATGGTGGCGCTGGGTGGGCTGTTCATACTGCTTTCCGCGCTGTCCGTCTGGCTGTGGTACAAAGACACGCTGCTCAACTATCCGCGGTTCCTGAAGCTTATGCTGTACGCCATCCCGCTGCCGTATATCGCCATACAGCTGGGCTGGATAGTTACCGAGCTGGGCCGGCAGCCCTGGGTGGTGTACGGCCTGATGCGCACGGCGGAAGGGGTATCCAGGACCATTACTCCGGCGCAGGTCCTGCTGTCGCTGGGCGGCTTTACGCTTTTCTACACGGCGCTCGGCATCGTGGACTTCTGGCTGCTGGCCAAGTATGCCCGCAAAGGGATGGAGGCCTGATATGGATTACGCCAAGCTCTGGTTCTTTTTCTGGGCGGTGCTGTGGACGGGCTATTTCGCGCTGGACGGGTTCGACCTGGGCGTGGGCTTTTCCGGCTGGCTGGCGGCCGACGGGGACGACGAGCGGCGCAGCGTGTTCTCCTCGATAGGCCCGTTCTGGGACGGCAACGAGGTGTGGCTGGTAACGGCCGGCGGCGCCACTTTCGCCGCCTTCCCCCCCGTTTACGCCGGGCTGTTCAGCTGGCTGTACCCGGCGCTGCTGCTGATACTGTTCTCGCTGATAGCGCGCGGCGTGGCGCTGGAGTTCCGCGGCAAAGTGCAGTCCGCCGCGTGGAAAATTTTCTGGGAAAGGACGGCCGCCGTGGCCAGCTTCGCCGCCGCGCTGCTGTTCGGCGTGGCTTTCGGCAATATTTTCAGAGGGCTCGAGATAGGCCCGGCCGGCTACGCCGGGACTTTCTTCGGGCTGCTCAACCCTTACGCCCTGCTTACCGGCCTGCTGTTCTGCGCGCTGTTCTTTTTCCACGGCCAGCTGTGGCTGGCTTTTAAAACGCAGGGCGCCGCGGCCGCGCGCGCCGCCGGCCTGGCCGCAAAGGCCTGGTACCTGCTGCCGCCCCTTTTCATCGCTTTCGCCTGGGCAAGCTATGCAGGCACGGGGCTCAGCGCCAACTTCCTGGCACGCAAACCGCTGCTGCTGCTGCCCGCGGCTTTCGCGGCGGCCTTGTTGGCGGCGAAGCTGTTGCTGGCGCGCGGGAAACCCGGGCCGGCTTTTATGGCTTCCTTCTCCGGGATAGTCTTTTTTTCGCTGACCGGGTTCGCGGGCATTTACCCGGCGCTGCTCCCTTCCCGCGTAGCTCCGGAATTCGCGCTAACCCTGTATAATTCCGCCTCGAGCCCTTACACCCTGAAACTTATGACGGCGGTGGTGCTGGTTTTCCTGCCGGTGGTAATTATTTACCAGGCCTGGGTGTACAGGCTTTTCCGCGCGCCTTTAACGGCCGAAGAACTTAAGAACAGCGGCCTGTATTGAACCTGACCCCGTACCTACTAAATATAAGGACTTTCGGCCCATACTGCTTGCCGGATTTCTTAATATAATTTAATAGTAGAGGGAGGCTCTAATGCTTAAGAAACTCATACTTGCCGTTTTCTCCGTTCTCGCGCTCAGCGCAGCTTCGTTTTCTCAATCCTTCGATCTTGACGCTTTCGCCCTTAAGGATATTCCGGCCATAAAGCCGGCCGCGCCGCACGGGCCCGGGCCGGTCAATCCCCCGGGCGTGACCATTGCCAGCTACGCCACCGATGAAACCGTTACGTTCGAAAGCCAGGCCAAGCCGGCCATGGACGCGCGCATAGCCGTTCTTAAGGCCGCCGGCATAACCACCCTGGGCGGCCGCGTGGTGCCGCTGGGCAACGATTACAGCTACGTGATAGATTATCTCCCCACCGTAAAGGCCGGCGCGGCCCTGCCCCCCGCCGTGCTGGTGGAGACTTACAAGAACGGCGCCTCCTATTGGCGCGAAGCCGACGCCACGGAGGCCATGAAAGCCTGCGCGGCAAATTTCCGCGCGGTTAAACTGCCCGTGCTGGGCTCCTACCTTTACGACGCCGGCAGCGACAACGCTTTCGCCGTGGATTACCTGGTGAACAACGCGCTGCGCCCCGCGCCGGAATACGACGTAAAGTTCCAGAATTACACCGGCGGCAAGTTCACTTTCGAAAGCGAAGCCGTGAAGAATATCCCGGCCTATCTCGCCCTGTTCAAGGCTGCCGGCGTGCCGGCCATACGCGGCAAAGCCGTGCCGCAGGGCAACGACTACGCGGTGATGGTGGAATATGTGGTAAAGACCGGCAAGTCCGGCGCGCGGCCGCAGTACTCGGTAGCGCGCTACGATTCCCGCCAGGTCTTCAGCTTCGACAGCGAGGCGCTGAAGGCCTCCAAAGAAGCCCTGCCGGGCTTCGCCAAAGCCGGCGCGCCGCCGCTGTCCGCCGTGGTGCGGCCCGAAGGCAATAACTTTTCCTACAGCGTGGATTTCCTGGTGGGCAACCTCTACCAGCCGGGCGGCGTTATTCCCTCCGTGGCCGTGGAAACCTACCAGGCGCCCGAAACCTACACCTTCGACACCGAGGCGAAGAAGGCCATGGCCGAAAAGGCGGCCGCTTTCAACGCGGCCGGCCTGGGCGTGATAGGCTCGGCCGTCACCGGCAGCCTGGGCAGCTTCACTTACGTCATCGATTACGTAGCCAAAGCCGGCCAGAACGGCCCGGCCCCGTACGGCGGGCGGCCATAGACCGTTCAGCCCCGGCCCGCCGGCGGGCCCCGCGCCCGCGCTATGGAAAACGATAATTTCGCCGGGATCAAGGCCTGTGATTCGCTCAAGCAGCTGGCGCTGCTTTTCCTGTTCATTACCGTCTGCGCCGTGGCGGCTTCGCTGCTGGGGCTGGCGGTATTCAATAAACTGCTGAAGCTGAACCTGGATTTTTTAGAGGTCACCAGTTTCATGCAGGGCCTGGTCTATATCCTCCTGTGCCTGCTGGCGCTCAGGCAGCTCGGCGTGGATCTGGCCGCCGCCGGGCGCGAGTGGCGCGCCGGCCTGGGCCGCGACTTAAGGCTGGCTTTTAAATATTTCGGCGTTTACCTGCTGATAACCGGGGTTATAGTGATCGTTGTTTTCCTGGCGGCTTATTTTTTCTCCAAACCCGCGGCTGAAATAGTAGGAAAGGTGGCCTCGCCCGACACCATGTACGCGGCGGTGCGGACCGTGATGGGGCGGTCGGGCCTGCGGTTCTTCTTCCTGCTCGTCGGCTTCTGCGTGCTCGCCCCAGTGGGAGAGGAGCTGTTCTTCCGCAGGCTGTTATACGCCTCGTTAAGGAAAAAATCCGGCTTCCTGCCCGTCCTTTTTTTCTCCAGCGCCGTTTTCGCCGCCGCGCACCTGGGCGCCACGCTGATGGTATTCCCCGTAGGCCTGCTGCTGGGCTACGTCTATGAGCGGCACAGGCGGCTGCCGGTGAACATCATGCTGCACGCCCTGGTGAACATCTTCGCTACCATAGTGCATCTCACCTGAGGCCAAATAAAGTAAAATCTTTTTGTGACGCTGGCCGGCGCGCAAACCCGGCCCCGGACGTATAACTATGCCTGAAATCAAAGTTCTGCCCGAAGACGTGGTCTCGAAGATAGCCGCCGGCGAAGTGATAGAGCGGCCAGCCTCCGTGCTGAAAGAGCTTATAGAGAATTCCCTGGACGCCGGGGCGGCGAAGATAGAGATAGAGATAAAAAAAGCCGGCCGCGGCCTGATCCGCGTGCACGACGACGGGCGCGGCATGGACCGCGAGGACCTGCGCCTGGCGCTGGGCCGCCACGCCACCAGCAAGCTGAACGTTTTCGACGACCTTTATTCCCTGGCCACCTTCGGCTTCCGGGGCGAAGCCCTTTATTCCATTTTCGCGGTGTCGCGCCTTAAAATGTCCTCTTTCCGCGCCGGCGCGGCCTCCGGCTTCGCCATCGAGGGCGAAGGCGGCCGCGTAGTGGCCGAATTGCCCGCCCCGCCGGTGACCGGCACCACCATCGAGGCCGCCGACCTGTTCTTCAACACGCCCGCGCGCGCCAAGTTCATGAAAAGCGACGCCTCCGAGCGCGCCCAGATCATCCGCACGGTGGAGGAAGCCGCCCTGGCCAACTGCGGCACCGCTTTCAGGCTGGTCATAGACGGCTCCGAGATACTTTCCGTGCCGGCCCTGCCCGGCGGCATGTGGGAGAACCTCAAGAACCGGGCCGCCGCGGTATTCGGCAAAAGCGTTTACGCCGGCCTGGCCCGCCTGGAAGGCAAGGCCGAAGGGATGGCCGTCTACGGCTTCGTGTCCCGGCCCGACGCGCTGGGCGCCACCCGCCTGAACCAGTATTTTTTCGTGAACCGCCGCCCCGTGGGCTCGGCCATTCTCAGGCAGGCGCTGTACCGCGGCTACGGGCACATGCTCACCGGCCGCCACCCGGCCTGCGCGCTGTTCCTGGAGCTGGACCCCGGCGCATTCGACGCCAACATCCACCCGCAGAAGCGCGACGTGAAATTTTCCGGCGAGAACGAGATCTTCAAGACCATCTCGAACACCGTTTACGAAGAGCTGCTCTCCAAGCAGACCCCGGCGGTGCAGTTCGCTCCCCCGGCCGCCGAGGGCGGGAACAAGTTCTCCGCGCCGGACGTGCCGGCCTACCGCGAAGCCGCCGCCGCGCCGGCGCCGGCCGCCGAAACGGGCGGGCTGTTCAGCGCTCCCGCGCAGCTGCCGCAGGCGCAGGAGGCTTTCCCCGCCGAGGATTGGCGCGCCCATGAGCTGGCGTACCTCGGCCAGCTGGCCAAGAGCTACCTGCTGTTCGAAAGCGCGGCCGGCCTGCTGGTGGTGGACCAGCACGCGGCGCAGGAGCGGGTGCTGTTCGAAAAATACCTGGAAGAATTCTCGCAGGGGGCCATAAAAGTGCAGCCGCTGCTGGTGCCGCTCGAGGCAGAGCTGTCCCGCTCGCAGATGGAGACCGTGCTGAAGTGGAGCGGCTGGCTGAAGACCGCCGGTTTCGAAATAGACCAGCGCGGGCCGGCCGTGGCGCTGCTGCGCGCGGCGCCGTCGCTTTTTTATTTCACGCAGCCCGCTTTCGCCGAGTTCATAGGCTACCTGTCGGAAGTGCTGGGCGAGCCTGGCAAGGCCGCCGAAGACATCAAGCGCAATATCATAGCCACCATGGCCTGCAAGAAGTCGATAAAAGCCCGCGATTTCGTAAAGCCGCAGGAAGCGGCCCGCCTGATGGCCGACCTGAAGAAAACCAAGGACAGCTACCATTGTCCGCACGGCCGGCCTACGCTGTTCTACCTTTCCGGCACCGAAATAGCCCGCCGTTTCCAGCGCAGCAGCGCGCTGTGAGTTGCAGCAAACATACGGCCTGTTAAGCCGGGGCAGTTCCCTGCAATTTCAAGAAGCTCCGGCAGCCGTTCTTCGGCGGCTATTACTGAATATTCCATGGAAAAGCGTTATTCTTTTTCGTAGACCCAGAATTTGCACGGCAGGATGCCCGCCGTGGAATCGATAACCGTTTTTTCTTTCCACGAAGGAAGCGGGTAATCGTGCGAGATAAGCCTGGCGCCTTTTTTCATCTCGGCCATCAGCTTCGGTTCCAGCTCCCGCATGACCTGGGGATAAAGATAACAGAAGATCACGTCCGCGCCCGAAAGGTCCTGCTGTTTAATATTCCCGAATTTTATACAGGCTTGGGAGCGCCATAAAAGCTGCCTGGCCTTCGCAAGCAGGTAAACGACAGGCGACAGCTCAAAGCCAGTGCCCTTTACGCCGTATTTTTTTACGGCCAGGTAAACGATACGCCCGTCGCCGCAGCCGATGTCATAGACGATATCCCCCGGCTTAAGGCCCGCCGCCTCCAGTATCATCTCCACGGCCGCCATGGGGGTCGGGATGAACGGCACGCAAAAGACAAAAGCGTAGACGTTAGGAAGAAGGATCAGAACGCTGAGGAGGAACAGGAAGGTGTTGGAACGGGTACGGATGCAAAGGAGAAAAAGCAGGGCCAGCGCGCCCATCACCAGGAGCACCAACAGGTAGTCTTTTATCAAAGCCTTCATCAATAATTATCCGCCAGTTTCGATCTGTAGCAAACACAAGGCTTGTTATCGCAAGTTTTTTTCTTAGCTTTATTATAATACCAAAAGCCGGGGCAGTTTCCTTCGATTGTGATTATTTCAGTCGTCGGCCGGGGCCAAAGGCGCCCGCCGGAACGACCGTTATTTCCGTGCCAGGCGGCTGGGGGTCAAGGGCACCGCTTTCGTGTATTATTGGTAAAATAGAGTGAACAACGGAATAATGAGAATCTATCGCGGCTTTACTCTTATAGAATTAATGGTGGTGGTGCTGATAATCGGCACCCTCGCCGTGGTAAGTCTGTCCTACTACAGCAAAACTGTCGAGACCTCGAAGGCTACGGAATCGGTGGGGCTCACGCAGGGGGTGGGCAACGCCTACCGTGTGTTCCAGATAGATAACCCGAATTGGCTGCTTAGCGGCCAGTTGAGCAACGCCTGCAACGCCTACACCTGCACTACCGTTCCCCGCGGCAGCGCCTGCCGCATGCTCGCCTGCGGGTACGTGGCTACGCAGGACTGGGATAATTCCCCGTATAATTACTTCGTAGGCGCCTCCTGCGGGGTCGGCATGTCAGCCTGTTCCCGCAGGAACGGCGGGATCGCTCCTTACGACAGCTGGGGCTATAATTTCGACCAGAGCGGCAACTGCACCGCCATAGGCAGCGGCATGCCCGCCTGCCCCGGCCTCTGATCCGCAGGAAATAGGGCCGCCCGGAGCATGTTTTCTGGTGAGAGCACTGTAAAACCGCGGCGGGGTCAGCCGCCGCGTTTTTAGGCCGGGCCGGCCTTATTTTCCTTCTTTGAGGATATCGGTCTTCTGGACGGCCGCTTTGGTCTCGGCTATGGAGTATTTGGGGTTGACCTTTACCACCCTGGCGGTGCCTATCCTTTCCTCTTCGGAGCCGAGCGATTCCCCGGTGTCGGGGTCGAGCATCTCCTCGCCCACGCGGTAGATGCCGTAGGTCTTGCCCACTTTTTCGCCGTCGGCGCCGCCGGAATTTATGTAGACCTGGTTGCCGGTTATCTTGATTATCTTTATGGCCCCGCCGCCGCTTTCATCGAACTTGGCGGAGAGTTCCCTGGCCACGGTGTCCACGGCGTTGCGGGCCGCCTTGCCGAGGATGGTCTCGTCGAAGCCGTCCTTGCCGAAGTCGAAGCTGGGGGCTATACTGAGATTGCCCGAAAACTCGGCGCTGGATTTGTCGCCCTCGCCTTTGACCGCCGCGGCGATCTGGGCCGAAGTGGTGTCTATGGCGCGCACGTCTATCACTACGCGGGCTTTCGTTTTCGACAGCTTGGCCCCGCCGCCGAACGGCAGCACTTTTTCAAGGCCGCCTACGCCTATTTTCGAGTCCTTTATCCCGAACTCGGTCACCGCGCCGGTCACGATATACCGCGCCCCCAGCAGGCGGCCTATCTTCGCGGCGGTCTGGGCCGTCACTGCGCCCGAGGCGCCGAGCTTCTGCTCTTCAAGCACGGCGTCCAGCTTGCTGCGCTCTATTAAAGTGTATTTCTTCGTGTCGGACAGGGCTGTCACCAGCATTTCGGCTATGCCGGTGCCCACGTTCTGCCAGGAATGGCTGTGGCTGGACTTGTCATCGAGGTCCAATACGCAGATTATTTTTTTCCCGCCGCAATAGCCGTTCACGGCCCCGGCCAGCAACAGCGCCGCAGAGAGCAGTTTTATTTTGTTTCCCATGGTTTTTTCCTCCAGAATCCTTTTTGGCGATCCGCGGCGAACATAAGAGCTATAGCTTTCCGCCGCACTCGGCGCAGAAATTAGCGCCCTGCTGGTTCAGCGCGCCGCACTTGGGGCATTTGGGCACAACGAGCGAGGCGCCGCAGTTGCCGCAGAACTTGCCTTCCCCGGCGGGCTTGCCGCACTTCGCGCAGATGGTCTGCCTTACGTCCACCTTGCCGGCAAAGACCGCGGTGCCGTCGGCGGCGGCGCCGATATCCTTCATCATCTTCTGCGCCCTGGCCGCGGCTACCTCCACGTTCTCCCTGGGCGCGTCCGCCACGCAGAGGCCGGTCTGTTCGTTCCAGCAGGCTTCGCAATGCCATTTATTGCATTTCGGGCAGCGCTTGAAATGTCCCTTGGCCTCGTTCTGCGCCAGCTCGAAAGACGCCTCGTGTTCCTTGTGCCACTCCGGGGACATGCCGGTGAACTTGGCGCTTATGGCGTCGGCGCCGCGCTCGAGGCTGGAGCCAAGCCCGGACTGGCCGGCGATCTGCGCGACCACGCCTATCATATCGCCCAGGCCCTTGAAGAATTTCTTTTTGCCGTAGGTCCTGGACTCGGTGAAGCGGGTCTTGTAGCCTTCGCGGCAGGTGTCGCAGTAAAAGGTGAACTGGAACCCGGCCTCGGTGCTGTTGTCCGCGTAGTTGCTGGTGAAGCCTATAAGATTGGACATGCTATTTTCCTCCGAGTTTTTTTCCGCATTTGCGGCAGGTCTCCGAAACCGGCGGCTGTTCTTCCCCGCAGCCCTTATTGTGACAGACCACGGTCAAGCGCGCCCCGCACTTGGAACAATAGTCCCCGAAAAAAACCGGTCCCGCGCATTTAGGGCAATTTATCTCAAGCTTGAAGCCGCAGCCCGCGCAGGCTTTCCAGCCTTCCTTTACCGGGGCGCGGCACTTGGGGCAGCGGAAATCCCCGTCGGGGTTCACTTTGCCGCAGGCGGGGCACGCGCCCGCGTCCGGCGGAACCAGTTCGCCGCAATATTTGCACGGATGTTTATAGCCGGTCATTTTGCCCCCTGAAATAATCTAAGGCCATCACTATCACGCCGAGCAGCGCATTCCTGCGGTTGAAAAGCATAAGCAATTGTAGTCTTTTTTGCCTTGCTTGGGAAAAATTTCCGCGGAGCGCCGGACAAGATAGAAGCCGCCACGAAACCCGGCCGCTTTCCCGGGCCTGTCGGCGCAAAAAAGGGACCGGGCTTTCGCCCGGCCCCCGTTCTATACAGCGCCGCCGGTCTATTTAAGGTCCAGGACCTTCTTGAAGTAATATGAGTAGGCGGGCGCGGCGATCTCTTTTCCGTCAGCATCCATAAAGGTGTGCCTCGCTACAAAAAAACCGCCGTTCTTCCGCAGGTAGATGGTGAATACGCTGTTCCCGCTTACTTTGCGCAGGAGCATCTCGTTCGGGCCTTCCGTCACCCTGTAAACCGTATTAGAGTTCAGCATCTCAATGGTGTACTGGACGTCTTCATAGGTGAGAACGTCGAACGCGTCGGGCCGGGTCCTTCCGCCGCCGCGAAAAGCACATCTTGCGGAAGTGCCCAGCAGCGGCCCGTTGTTTTCCGTTGCACAGGCCAAAAGGACTCCCGCGGCAACGGCGGGATCGAAGTCGTATACGGCCCTGCCGGCCATGCCGCCGATGATGCCGGCTAGCTCCGGCTTGGAACCCTCGTCGAACGATTTTTTAAGTGTTCCTTGGGGGTCAGGCACGCGGGAGGCCTTGGCTTCCGGCATAACAATGTCCATCCCGCCGGCGGACAGCTGCAGGGCCGCAAAAGCGCCGGTGCCCGGGTTTTCCGCCGCCGCGGGCGCCGCGCCGGCCATCACCGCCAGAACAACTATCTTTATAAGATCTTTCATTGTTTTATCTCCTTGTCCTTCGCCGCCTGGTTCGTTTCCCTGCATGTATAGGATAGCTCTCCGCTTTAGGTTTAACCTGAGGCGCCTGACCCACGGGCCGCCTGTTTTAGTGCTCACGCATTCTACCTGCTTGGCTTACGATTACCGCGGGCGCTAAAGCACCCTAATTAAAGACGCGCCGCATCACCATGAGACTTCCGCCCCCCGGAACCGTTACTTAAGGTCGAACGTCTCCATCACTTCGGCGCTTGCCCCGTTGGACAGGGGGCCGTTGCGGCTGAAGGTGACGGTCACCACGTACTTGCCCGGCTTCGGGGTATCCATCAATTTAAGGATGTAGGAAGACCCCACTTCGAAAGAACCGGACACTTTGAAGTTTACGAACGAGTTGATCATCTGGTCCACCGGCAGAGTGTGGTCGATGTCCAGTTTCATCCCTTCGGCCTTTATGGAGATCTTCTCGCCCTTGAAATGATCCGCGCGGGCATCGTTGAGCGTCAGATAGACCCCGCCGTCGGCGGCGACCACGAACCCCACGGAAATCTCCCGAGAGTCCGGGGCGGACGGCTTTTTGGCCCCGGGGGTCAAAGTGAACGTAGTGGCCGCATTCGCACCCAGGAAACCGTTGCTGTTCCTGGACGCCACGGCGTATTCGTAGAGCATGCCTCCCAGGCGCAGGGTCGGGGATGACGGAGAATCGAGGCAGACCTTGAGAGATTCTTCTTCCCACGCTTCCAATTTGCGCTCGCCGATATTCACCGTTATCTTGCGGCTGAAAGGAGCGCTCGAGTCGCTGCAGTAGTACTGCAGGTCCGCACCCAGATAACAATCCTTCCTGCTCCCCGTCACTTTCTCCGTGCGGGTGTCGGGGGTCTGGGCGGTGAACTTCCAAGTCACGCAATTATCATCCGCGTCCGGGGTGGAGGGGTAGTAAATGGGCGGGTGGCCGGGATGGCCGGGGTTGCCGGTCTGAGGATAGCCGGAATGTCCAGGCTGGTTATGACCGGGGCCCTGAGGAAACCCCGGTTGATTGTGGCCGGGGTTGCCGGGCTGAGGATGGCCGGGCTGCTGCGGGAAACCAGGCTGGGGATGACCAGGCCGGGGAATGCCCTGTCCATGAACAGGGCGCTCCGTGTCTTTCAAATCGTTCACCAGCGTCCTGATATCTCCGCCGAGCGCGTCAAAAGCCACGGTCTGTGATAAAGCCGGCCGGCAATAACACGCCAGCGCCATCACCGCAAGAACAACTATCGTTAAAAGATCCTTCATTTTTTATCTCCTTGTCTTTCGCCGACCGTTTCGTTTCATTACTTCCGTCCCTGAAACCGCCGTTCTTCCAGACCCGGCGCGCCGGCGCTAAGCGCCGGCACGCCAGCCGCTTCACAAAGCTTTGACGCTGCAAACCACTTCCGAGGTGTACCAGTTAGGCGTCTCGCTGCCGGATTCCGACGCCCAGCCGCGGGTGTAGCCGGAGTTTTTATAAAGCACCAGTTCGACGTAGGTGCAGCCGTCCCCGTCCCCGACAAGGACCAGCGTGTTTTCATCGGCGCGCAGTTCCCCGCCCTGGTCGTTCATTGACCTGATGTCGTGGTTATCCTTGCCCTCGATTATGGGAGCGTAATCGTCACCGGGGTTCAGCGAAACCAATCCCGCGCCAGGCCGGCCCAGCCCGGCCACCGCGAAACTGACGGTATTGCTGCGGCCAGCCACCCGGATATCGCAGTCCAGCCGGGATTTGCCGGCGAAGACGCCTTTGGGCGCGGCCGCGCCCCCGAGCTTTCTGATCTTTACCGGGTAGCCAAAGAAGCGCCCGGCCTTTCGGGTGACCCCTTCCTTTACCGTCGCCAGGGCCGCGGCAGAATTCCCCACGCCTATCTCTATCCCGGCGGCACCGTTGATATCCGCCGCGGTGAAGGTTACCGGCACCCCGAAAGCGTCTTTGAGGCCGTCGGAACAGTGCCTGAGCATGCCCAGCGCGTCCTTCATGGCGGGCTGCATTATGAAGAGATTATTTACTACCTGACAGCCCGCGATGGACTCGAACCGGTAGATCACTGCTTTCGGCGCCGGCGGGGCGGGCACTTCCATGCTCGCTTTAAAGGCCGGCGCCTTGTATAAGGATTCGAAACTGGCCGGTTCCGCCGCTTTTACCGGCGTGACCGCCGCGAGCAACGCTATTGCGACTATTTTTATCATATGTTTTCTCCTTTCTACCGTCGTCGTTCCCGATAGGTATAGTCTAGCGCAACCCCGCGGCCATCGCCTGAGGCGGAGGCCCCACGGACCGCTTGTTTTACTGCTCACGCGTTTTGCCTCGTTGACTTACGACCGGCATTATCATTAAACTATGCAAAAAGGAGATGCGCCGCATCACTATGACGACCCCATTTTCAAAACTGCTGGTCCAATTAAGGAAAGAAGCCGGTTTTCCCACCGCCTACAGGTTCTATCATGACAACGGCGGGAACGGCGTGCTTAAGATCTCTTACAGGAATTACCTCATGATCGAGCAGGGCAGAAGCCTGCCGGGGCTGGAAAGGCTGGGCACTTTCCTGTGGGCGCTGCACCTGTTCCTGAAAAGCGCGGAAGCGAACACCTTCGTTTCCGCCTGGCTGGAAACCATGGCGGGCCCGGAACACTTCAAGGAGCTGTTCAAGCCGCTTCTGGCGGCGAAGCAGGGCGCCCAGGGATTGTCGCCTATGCAGAACGCCATGAAAAAGGCTATGACCAACACAAAGATCCATCTCTCTATGGCGCAGATGGAAGCCATCTTCGCCAACCAGGACAACCATTTATGCTTTCACGCGATAACGAATGACACGGGCGCCTGGCCGAAAAAGGAGTTCGCGGCCAGGCTGCAGCTGACAGAAGCGGCCGCGGAAAAAGCGTTAAAGGCGCTGGCCCGCGTGAAGATAGTCAAAGAGGTCAAAAAGGGCGTTTATAAGTCCCCCATGGCCGGCGCGCTGCTGCAATATCCGCGACGGGAACTGCTGCCGCAGGAATTCTGCGCGAGAATGCAGGAGTACGGCGACGAACTGGCCGCTACGGGTAAACGGGTACTGCAGTGCCGGACGATGGTGAGGGCGGACGGGGCGGAATTCAATAATTTTTATCCCGTGATGCAGGTCAACAACGACACCGCGGCTACCTACGCCATCGAAGAGAAGACCGACAGGTCGGCGCTGTATCTTGTAGAGGGAAAGATCACGAAGATCCGCGATTTTTGACCGGCTCCCAGGCGGGTTAAGAGCCGTACAAGTTCTTTGTCGCTGAGGATAACCGCGACCGGCCCTTCAGGGTTTAGGCGGCATAGGATGCTTCATGAAGAAGTTCCAGATCTCCGTATTTGCGTCCAGCTCCCGGGAAGTTTTACCTATCACAAATTCGGGAAGATACTGCGTCCCGCCGGGCCAGGTATGGCCGCCGCCGTCTATCCGGATGAATTCCACGGCGCTGCCGCCGGAGCAGGAAGAGTAGGCCTCGCGGGTTACGGAAGTCCCGTCCTCCGGGTCAGAGTCGAGTTTCGTCACTTCCTTGGCGGCCTTGCAGGAATTCTTTTCAAGCCAGAAGTCGCGGCTTTTCTCAACGGAGATGGTCCTTCCCAGCTTTTTCTTTCCGAAGGGCCCGGTAACAAAGCCGCCCTCCCAGTGCACCAGGCTGTCCTTCGTCCCATTCAGTATCAGGACGGGCACCGGCCTGGAAGGAGCGCAGGCCGCGGCCAGGTTCTCCGGCATGGCCCCGGCCACCGGCGCTGCGGCCGCGAAGCGGTCCGCCGCGCGGCAGGCCAGCGTATAGCTCATCATCGCGCCGTTTGAAATGCCGGCGGCGTAAACCCTTGAGGCGTCGACCGGATAGCCTTTGGCGATCTCGTCCAGCATCGCGGAGATGAAAGCGACGTCGTCGATATTCTCCCGCTGAGCCTTGCGGCTTTTATCGGCGCGGTAATCGTTCCAGTTCTTGTCTATCCCGTCGGGGTAGGCCAGCAAGGCCCCGTTCTTGTCGGCAAGTTTCTCAAAGCCGCCCCGGGTAAGCCTTGGCATCCCTTTGCCCGTGCCGCCTCCGCCGTGAAGGATAACGAGCAGCGGGTATTTCCCGGCTTTATCCGTATTTTGCGGGGAGTAAACCCTGTAGACGCGGGTATAGCCGCCTGTTTTCAGCGTAAAAAGCTTAAGACTGCCGGAGGTTTCCCCGGAGTAGGACTTGTTGCAGAGCAAAGCGGCTAAAAGGAACAGGATGAATCTCATATCTGATCCGCGGCGAACATAAGGCCTGTTATCGCAAGTTCTTTCCTTGTTCCGCTATTTTCTAACCTGAAAATTTTTCGGAAAAAGTTCCCCTTCCGTCAATTTATTATAATACCAAAAGCCGGGGCAGTTTCCCGCAATTTTAAAAAGCTCCGCCGCGCCCGGCATAGACACCGCCGGGGAGGCGGCCGAGGCAGTTATCAAGCCGATAGAAAGCGGCGGAGCTGAAATGAGCAGGTAAGGGTTGAAAGGAGATCAAACATGAAATTCTGCTGGTGCACTTTGTCGGTAGCGGAGATGGAAAGGTCCGTGGCGTTCTACCGGGATATAGTGGGGCTGCCCGTAAACCGGCGGTTCGCGGCAGGGCCGGGGCTGGAGATCTGCTTTCTGGGTGAGGGGGAGACCAAGGTGGAGCTTATCTGCGGGGCCGGACATAAGGTTACGGACGGCGCGGAAAGCGTTTCTTTCGGGTTTGAGATAAAGTCCGCTGACGAGACTATCAGGTTCCTGAAGGAAAAGGGGGTTGCGTTAGATAGCGGGCCTTTTATGCCCAACCCGCACATCAAGTTCTTTTATATTAAAGACCCCGATGGCTACAAGGTGCAGTTCGTGCAGAACATGTAGCCGCCGCACGGGAAGATGGCATAAAACTTTAAGGTTCAAAGTATTCCTGTTCAGAACCGACATCGTCAAGGCTGACATATTTATTTTCTATCACGTTCCGCGCGGCTAAAATACCCATTTCAATAGCGTGGTCCTGATTGTTATATTTAAAGCTGCCGGCCCGGCCGATCAGCTGCAGGTGTTTGAACTTCCTGAAATAATCTTTTACGACGCGTAAATTCTCTTTATACCCGAGGTCGTAAACGGGGTAGGCGTATTTTTCCCTGTGTACGAACGAACCGGAGATCTCCTCTTCGGCCAAAAGACCCGCTGTCTTCAGGTGAGCAAGGCTGAGCCTCAGCAGGTGCTCCTTGCTTGCGCTCCAGATCTCGTCGCCATGCCAGCAGAAAAATTCTATCAGCAGGGAGGTCTTTCCGGCCGGAGCTAATCCCGGGTGGAAGTTCCTGGGCTCCATTACCCTGCAAAAAGGCGTTTCTTTGTCCGGAAAATATATCCACTGATCCTGAAAAACCGATCTTTTGTTAATAGTTACGAACAGGGAGACGTGAGACCTGAAGCGCAGCCTGCGGCACGCTTCCAGCACTTTGCCGTCGGGTGCGGGATTTAACAATGAAATTAATTCTGTTATTGGTATGGAGGAAATAACGTCCCGCGGGCTTACTTCCAAGCGCTCCCCGTCCGGATCTTTTAAAACAACTCCCAGGATATCCTTCCCGTCATGCGTTATCTCCAGGGGACAGGTGTTCAGCTTCAGTTCTCCGGCCGTATTCATTCCAAGGCGCGCCTGCATGCTTTCATATATTAAACCGGAACCGGAATCGGGATAGTAGAACTGGTCCGCAAGGGTTTTGGGGTGCTGTTTGTCTTCAAAAAACATTTTTTTCAAGATCCCCATCAAAGAAAGATCTTTTATTCTCTGCGTTGCCCAGTCCGGGGATATCTCTGAGCACGGCATGCCCCAGATCTTTTCCGTGTAATTAAGTATGTTCAGCTCCGCCAGCGCCCTGCCGAAATCCGAAACGACCTTTTCCTCGAAAGACCGCGGCTCCGTTCTTATGAACAGGCTTTTCAGCCGCTGATAGGAATAGCCCGCAAGCATCCTGAGCCCGGACACCAGCCCGATACCCAGCAGGGCGTTCTTCAACTCCACGGGATAAAGCAGATACCTGCCTTTAACATGGAACCTTGTCCGCCGGGCCACTTTTATCCAATGCTTTCCCAGCAGGGCCGCTATAAGCTCGTATAAATATTTATTTTTGCTGAAGAACCGGTGCGGGCCGATATCGGTCTTAAAATCGCCGTAAGAGAGGGTCCGGGAAAGACCTCCGACCTCCGGGTCTTTTTCTATGATCAGGAAAGCAGCAGCTGTTTTATTGAATTCACAAGCCGCGGCCAGGCCCGAGGGCCCGGCTCCCAGGATCAAAACAGGCGTTTCCGCATGTTTTCCCGATGAAATTCCGGTACATCCCATGTTTTGTATTATAAACAAAATGGACCGGCAAGTCTTCCCGTAAACTGTGCGGCCGCGCTCCGTTTATTCCGGCGCATTCGCCCGCCGCGGGATTTAGTTGTAAAATAGCAAGGCGCCGCCCGGACGAAGATTGACGGGTATGCCCGCGCTTTTTCAGCATGGGCCCGGACCACGCCCGCGGGATGCGTCTCCCGCGGCTGATGACGTTATGACTAAAATATTTTCAAGGATAAGCGGGCAGCACGGACCTGCGGCGACTACGTGATGAAATCCCCGCGCCTTGCGGCTCTGTGCTCCCTGGCGGCTGACTCCGCCGGAGCCATCCGCTTATTCGCCAGGACAAAATGGTTCAGGGCCGGCCTGCCCGCGCTTCTGGCCGTTTCCTTTTCTGCCTGGAACCTTAAATGTTCCGACCCCGGAATGTTTTACTGGGACCTGCAGCGGTTCAGCCACGGCGGTTTTTTCCTGGCCGGGATTTCCGGCGTAGTGGTAACCGCCAATATGCCGCTTTTTGAGATAGTCGTAGCGGTCATGACACACCTGGGCGCGACATTCTGGCATTTCTTCATACTACTGCATCTTGGGGTTTATTCGCTGGTTTTTCTGGCCGGCTGCCTGTTCAGCGGTTACTGGACGGGAATAATTTCCCTGGCGCTGGCCGGCTTCATCGGCGTGGAGAAAGGGATCGTTTACGAACAGACTTTTTACAGTTTTTTTTTGCTGCTGGTCCTGATATTTCTATTATTGAAAAGCCGGGAAAACACGCTGAAGAACAGCCTTTTCTGCGGCCTGGCGGTGGGAGCTTCACTGCTTATCCGCACGCCGCTTTTATTTTTCCCTCCCCTGGTCGTTTTCGCGGACTGGCTTTATTCCCGGGAGCGGTCAAGAACGTTTATCCTGCGTTCCCTCGTGTTCCTGTCGGCATCCTATGTGCTGCTGCTTCCCTGGGGATTTTTAAACCATTCCCTTAACGGGACCTTTAATGTTTTCGACACCAGCCGCTCCGCCTGTCCCACCATAACCGCCGCCAAGGGAAGCATTTTCACAATGGAAGGGGACTGCCGCAAGCTCGCCGGGCTTGGACCGGAGGACAGCGCTATCGGTTTTTATCTGCGGGAATGGAGCAAGGCCCCCGTGTTCCATTTTATTACCGTTCTAAGAAGACTTTGGGCGATATTCCTGTTCTATCCGGAACTTTTTCTTTTTTTCCTGGCCGCGCTGGCGTTCGGCCGCTGGCGCGACAAACCGCTTTTGATAGTTTTCCCGCTTTATTTTATTCTTATTCACTCGCTGCTTTCCATTGAAATGTGTTATTTCTCTCCCCTGCGCTACCTTCTGGTTCCGCTGATAGCCGGCGCCCTCATGTCGCGGCTTGCCCCCGGAGCCGCTCCCTGCCGGTCCGCCGCGAAGGGCGCGGCCGCGGCGTTCTGGCTGACTTTCTGCGTTATTCTGGGAACGGAAGCGCTGATAACGGCCTATCCGTTCCGCATAGCCGGGTCCGAAACCGGGGAGGATGTTTACGCGCGCGCGTCGGCCCGGTTTCCGCGCGACGCCGCCCTGCACGTGCTGAAGTGCCGCGAACTCTGGAGCAAAGGCGACGACGCCGGCTTCCGTGAATGCCTGAGCAGGCGGACAAGCGGCCTGGAAGATATTTCGGGGAGCTATTTCGCGGCGGTTTCCGCTTCGCTTTTCCCGTCGAAGATCTTGTTCCCGGTCGCCAATGAACATTACAAGTCGTTCATGGAGTGCCTGATAGTCAGGATGCTGCGCGAATTCGAGCTGGGACAGCGGACTTTGGCCATGGCGTCCCTGCGTGAAGCTTACGGCGTTTTCGAGCGCAACCATAACAAGCTGCAGGGCAAAGGGTTTAGCGGGAATATTAAATCAGATCTTACCTATGAGCGCGACAAGCAATTGGGCGCGATGATAAAGGCGGATTCGGACAGGTTCTGGGATACCTATGTTTATGAAATGCTGCTCTTCTGGCCGCCGCAAAGAATGGCCGTTATACTTTCGGAGCTTGGTAAAAGCGCGCCGCTTACCGGGCGCCTGAAGACGCTTTTAAAAGAGCTTGCGCAGGGGCGCGCGCGGGGAGACACCGGGGACCTGACCTTGCGGGCGCAGCTCTCCTTATGGCCGACGGCCCCGCTTTCAGTCCGCTCCGAAGCGGGCAGCGCACTGACCGCCCGGCCCCTGCCGGGCCGGGGTTCGCAAAATACATTACTGGACCAGTGCCGTTCTTTGGCCGCTGAAAACAAAAAAGAGCAGGCGCTGACCGCCTGCCAGGAAGCGGTGTATCGCGCCTCGCCGGCCGGAAGCGGGCCGGAGTCCGATTCCGCCCGGACGGCTTGCGACGCCTCGTTCGAAAGCTATAAACTGCTAAAAGCAATGGGCAGGGAGGAGGAGGCCGCGGAAGTTCTTTTCTGGGCCGTCGGCAACGCTCCCTCCGATTGGGCCGGGCTTCCTGAAGCCAGGCGGGCGCTCGCCGGGAAATGATCCCCGGTGCTGCGGGCCGCCGAGCGCCAGCGTACCCTGGTCCTCCACGGCCGACAGGTCAGCGCTTCGCCTTGTTCCTCTTAGAGATGATCACCGCTCCCAGGTCCGAGAACTGCCGCAGTTCGTAGTCGTCGAAACCGTCGGCTATCACGCTGACCCCGGCGCCAGCCTGGCCGATGAGCGTCTTTATATCGTAGCTGTCGAAAGGCTTGCCGACGATAAGTTTTGCCCCCAGGCCGGCAAACCGGCGGCAATCGTAGATATTGAAACCGGCGCAACGGACAGTGACCCGCCCGCCGCCCAGCCCGATAAAGTCGGTGATGTTGTAGCTGTCAAATTCATTACCGACCGTCACGGCCCCGCCCGCCAAAAGCGTTCGGCGAACTTCGTAGGCGTCCTGCCCGGAGGAACCGCCTATCACCGCGGCCCCCATGTCGGCGAATTGGCGCAGGTCATAGGAGTCAAAGCCGTCACCGATAACGCTGACCTTCGCCCCGGCGATGTCTATCAGCCTCTTGATATCGTAGGTGCTGAAAGGCTTGCCGACTATAAGTTTAGCCCCCGATGTCGCAAAATTAGAGACGGCGTAAAGATCGAAACCGGCGCACCTGACCGTGACCCGCTCGCGGCCTAGATCTATGAAAGACGAAATTTCGTAAGTGCTGAAATCGCTGCCCACCGTCACCGCCCCCCCCTCGCAGAGCGTCCTGCGCACCTCATAGGCGTCGAATCTGGACTTGGACATTGCCAGGGAAGCCGCGCCGGAGGCCAGGCCAGGGGCCTGCACAGACAATAGCACGAGGGCTAAAAAGATAAGGTTCTTCATATTTTCTCCTTGTTCTCTGCCGCCTTGTTTCCTGCCGCATATATAGGATACCTCTCCGTATCCGGTTGCGCGTGAGGCCGGGGCACCATGCGCCGCATGTTATTCGGCTCACCCGTTCTGCCTCTTTGACTTACGGCGCCCATCAGCACTAAACCATGCAAAAAGGGGATGTGCCGCATCACTATGCATACACCATTTTCAGGACCACTTGTTAAATTAAGGAACGGCGCGGGTGTTGGAATCACATCTAGTTGGGCGGGATCAACAACCTATTAATTTGGGAAGCCGGGGGGCGGACGGGGGCTTGGCGGAGCAAACCGTCACGGAGACCCGAGCATGCGCAGCGCGAGGGCCATTACTTCTGCTGCGGCGGCTCCTGCGTCATCCGGCCGCTGCGAAGGCAGGATTTCCTACGCTTTCCCCGATTGACCTGACGCCGGTCATAAAAGTGCAGGTTTCCCTTTTGCTATATTTTTAGAGAGGGAAAACATACGAAACTATTATTATCGGGCGCGGCCGCTTTATTTCTTTGCGCCTGTTCCGCAACAATACCTCCGCTCGAATTGGAGCAACGGCGTCGGGCCGGGCTCGAGATGCAGTCCATCTATGACCTGCTCGTTTCCCGCGATATCCGCCCCGTGGAATTTGAAACCGGCTCGGCCGTCCTGCTTCCGGGCTCTTATGAACTTCTCGACCGCGTTGCGGAAGTATTAAAGAACCATCTAAAGTTCAAGCTTGTAGTGGAGGGGCACACGGACGACGTGGGAGGGGACGCGGTCAATGACCAGCTCTCCCTCGAGCGGGCCGGAGCCGTTAAAATGTACCTGGTTACCAAAGGGGTCTGGCCGGACTACGTAAGAGTACGCGGCTACGGCAAGCACCGCCCCCTAATAAAAGACACTTCGGAGCGTGGCCGGGCCCTGAACAGGCGGGTGGAAGCCAGGCTGACTACCAGGGACTGGGAATCTGTGTTCTGACCCGGCGCGTTACCTTTTAACCGGTTTTTTATTGAGCGCGGGCGGCACAAAGAACGGCGGGGGGTCCGCGAACGGCAGATGCCCCAGCGCCGACGTGGATTCCGTTACCAGCGTCGGCTCGGTAGATCTGTAGTAAACATAAGGGCCGTTATCGTAAGCTCTTTCGGTGTTCCGCTCTTTTCTCTGCCTGAAAATTTTCCAAAAACCGCTCCCCGTCCTTAATTTTATTATAATACCAAAAGTCAGGGTGTTTCTTCGTGATTATAAAAAACACCCCCGCGCCCGGCAGTTGTCGGGCGTCACAGAATCGTTAGAAAAACCAGCCTCCTTGCGGGGAGGCTGGTTTCTCTACGCGGCGACTGATTATTCCGGCGGCTCAGGGCTGCGGCTTAAAATTCTGCGCATTGCTGAGGAACTCCTTGCGTGCATCGATTAAATACTCCGGCTTCACACTTGACGCATTCTCAAACCTGTTAAGTTCTTTCGTCCAGTATCCCCCGGTCAAATTCTCGTGCTTTTCTGTCGACATGGATACTCGTTCGTAGCCAATGGGCTTCTCACCGCTGCGATCAGTCTTGTACGTTTCCACAGACATCGTTGAGGAGCCGTCTGACGAGGTCCAAATATTTGGTTTGATCAGCGACACATTCCCTTCGGCATCCACTTTGAAGATCCTTGGAGAGACACCACTTCCTGCTTCCAGGACTAGTACGCCATTGGAAGCCACGGCCCACTCATAGAGGCGGTTCCAGACGGCGCGCTCGGATTCTGATCCGAAGGGAGCGCCCGCCGCTTGGCTTCGTGCCGCAGAAATGCGTTCGGGCGGCACTTTCGGGGCTTCCTGCGCCACGGCCGGCGCGTCTTTTTTAAGCTGTTCCAGGGCGTCCTTAGCAGATACCCCACCGGTGAGCCCGACCAACACTATTACCGCTATCGCTATATTCTTCATATTTTTATCTCCTTAATTTACATCCAACTTTAAAGCCTTCCGATAGAACAACGCTTCCTGATATAAGTTTACCAGCTACTGCGCCGGTCAGCCTGAGGCCGCAGGCCTCCCCCCTCCGCGTAAGATAGCCCAGAGGTTTAGCAGACTCATTTACCATACCTTTACCACACCCGGCCCTGATCTGTAGTAAACATAAGAGCTGTTATCGGAAGCTCTTTCCTTGTTCCGCTCTTTTCTCTGCCTGCCCCCCCTCCGTCGATTTAGCTGGAATGCCCCCAAAAGGCACTTTACTCATTCCTTTTCCCGGGAAATACCGCGTTTTGGTATAATAACTGTAGAGGACTTGATCCCCAAAGGACAGGTACCCATGTTATGAAAAGCTCTTACGGCATAGCCGGCAACGGCCGGGCTTCCACCCATCTGCAGGCCTATTTCAGGCTGCTTAAAATACCTTATAAACTCTGGCACCGGCACTGCGGCGGCGCGCCCGAAGCCGCGCTCGTTGGCTGCTCGACGGTTTTTATTCTTATCAGCGACGGCGCTATAGCGCGGTTCATAGCCGCCAACCCGTTCCTTAAAGGTAAAAAATTAATCCATTTTTCAGGCAGCCTGCATATCCGGGGCGCTTTCGCCATGCACCCGTTCATGCCGCTGGCCGCGGGAACGCTGACGCTGGCGAACTACCGCCGCCTCCCTTTCGCGCTGGAGCCCGGCATTAAACTAAGGGGCCTGGTGCCGGAATTCTCCAACCCCGTTTTTACGGTGAACAAAAACGATAAAAAACTTTACCACGCGCTGTGCGCGCTGGGCGCCAACCTGCCGGTAATGCTGTGGCAGAAGGCGCTGCTTGACCTGCATGGCAAGTTCGGCATTCCGCGCGCGCAGGTGCAGCGCTATTTCCGGGCAGCGCTTGAGAATTTCCGGCGCGATCCCGCGCGCGCGCTGACCGGGCCCATCTGCCGCGGGGATAAGCGCACCGTGACTGCGGACATAAAGGCGCTGGACGGCGCCTACGCCGGGGTTTATTCAGCGTTCGCCAAAATTTATGAAAATAACTGACTTCTATAATTATAAAAAGCCGGGCCGGAAGATCTCCATGATAACGGCCTATGACTACACCCTGGCCGCGCTGGCCGCGGAGTCGGCCGTGGACTGCGTGCTGGTGGGCGACAGCCTGGCCATGGTGATGCACGGCCACGGCTCCACGCTGGCCGCCACCGCGGACCTGATGGCGCTGCACACGGCGGCCGTGGCGCGGGCCGTTAAGGATAAGCTGGTGGTGGGCGACATGCCTTTCCTTACCATGCGCAAAGGGCTGGGGCCCGCCATGGAAACAGTCGAGAAACTGGCCCGCGCCGGCGCGCAGGCGGTGAAAGTCGAGGGCCTGGAAGGGCATGAGGAAATTATTTCGCATATTATAACGTCCGACATCCCCGTGATGGGCCATATCGGACTCACGCCGCAGTCGGTGAATAAGTTCGGCGGCTACCGGACGCAGGGCAAAGACCCGGCCTCGGCCGAGCGGCTGGTAAGTCAGGCGCAGGAACTGGAACAGCTGGGTTGTTTTTCGCTGGTGCTGGAATGCGTGCCGGAGCGGCTGGCCGAGCGGATAACGAACCTGCTGAAAATACCGGTGATAGGTATAGGCGCGGGGCCGTTCACCGACGGGCAGGTGCTGGTTATGCAGGACATGCTGGGCCTGTACGGCGAGCCCCCCTCGTTCGTGAAGAAATACCTGGACGGCCGCCGGCTGGTGGTGGAAGCGCTGAATAATTTCGACGTGGAAGTTAAACGCGCCGTTTTTCCGGAAATGAAAGGAAAGAACAATGGAAATAGTGAAAGGCACAAAGAAGTGGATGAAGCTCCGTACCTCGCGCTGCGCGGGTAAAAGCCTCGGCTTCGTCCCCACTATGGGGGCGCTGCACGCGGGGCATCTTTCCCTGCTGCGGCGCGCCCGGCGCGAGAACGGCCTGGCCGTGGCCAGCGTTTTCGTGAACCCCGCGCAGTTCAACGACCCGCGGGACCTGCAGCGCTACCCGCGCACGCTCTCGGCGGACATAAAAATGCTGGAGTCGGTGGGGACGGACTTTCTACTGCTGCCTTCCGCGCCGGACATGTACCCCGACGGCTACACTTACAGGGTCAGCGAAACCAGCGACAGCCGGGAGCTGTGCGGTGCGCACAGGCCCGGTCATTTCGAGGGCGTACTGACGGTGGTTACAAAACTGCTCAACCTCGTCCGCGCCGACCGGGCCTATTTCGGCGAAAAGGATTTTCAGCAGTTCCGCCTTATCAAGGGAATGGCGGAGGCGTTCTTCATCGGCACTAAAATAATCCCCTGCCCCACGCTGCGCGAGGCCAACGGGCTGGCCATGAGCTCGCGCAACCTTCTGCTGGAACCCGCGCACCGGGCGCTGGCGCCGGCCCTGAACAAGGCGCTGCGCTCCAAAGCCCGCCCGGCTGAAATAAAAAACCGGCTGGAGGCGCTGGGCTTCGAGCCGGATTACGTTGAAGACCGCTGGGGCCGCAGGTTCGCGGCGGCTAAACTCGGCAAAGTGAGGTTAATCGACAATGTCCCGCTCTAAAAAAAACATCTTGTTCCAGCTTACCGGCTCGATAGCCTGCTATAAAGCCTGCAATGTTATCTCCAAATTGGTGCAGGAAGGCTGCGACGTTAAAACCGTGTGCTCGGCCAACGCGCTTAAATTCATCGGCAAGTCCACGCTGGAAGGGCTTACGCACAACGCCGTGTACACGGATACTTTCGAGGACCGCTCGGCGCTGGAACATATAGCGCTTACCAAGTGGCTGGACCTCGCCATTATCTGCCCGGCCACCGCCAATATCATGAACAAGCTGGCGGCCGGCATAGGCGACGATTATATCTCCACCGTATTCCTGGCTTTCGACTTCGCGAAGCCCTACCTGATAGCCCCGGCGATGAACCAGAACATGTGGGCCCACCCGGCCACCAAACGCTCCGTGGGCGTATTGAAAGGCTGGGGCGTGAAAGTGCTGGGCACCGGCACCGGCTACCAGGCCTGCGGGGACATTGGCGCGGGGCGCCTGCTGGAGCCCGAGGCCATCTATAAGGAAATAAAAAAGAACCTATGAACGTACTGCTAACTTTCGGCGGCACGCGGGAGCCCATAGACGCCGCCCGCTTTATAACCAACACGAGCACCGGCCGCACCGGGCGCATCCTGGCGGAGCGGCTGGCCGCGCTGGGCTGCACTACGGTCTGCCTTTGCGCGCGCGGAGCGGAGCGGCCCTACGGGAAAGACCTGAGCGTGAAAGAATTCACTACGTTCAAGGACCTGAACAGGGAGCTGAAAAAACTTTTAGGCGCGCGGGCTTTCGACGTGGTCGTCCACCTGGCCGCCGTCAGCGATTATTCCCCCGCCCTGATAGAGGCCGGCGGCAGAACGTTCCTGCCGGGCGTGGACGCCAAGCTGGACTCCGGCGCGCCGGTGCTGAAGCTGGTGCTGAAAAAGAATTTCAAGATCCTGGACCGGATAAAAAGCTACGCGGCCGCCGGCGGCATGCCCGAGCCTTTGCTGATAGGCTTCAAGCTCACGTCGGGCGCGGGCCCGGAGCAAGTACTGGAAAAAGTAGGCGCGCTGGCCGCGGCCGACCTAGTGGTGCACAACGACCTGGCCGAGATGAAAAAGGCGCATGTTTTTCATGTGTACAGGGACGGCATTAAACTTTTCGACTGCGTCGGCCCGGAAGCGCTGGCCGCGCGGCTTTATTCGGCCATAAAAGAAACGGAGGCAATATGTTATTAGCATTGGACGTAGGCAATACGCAGATCTTCGCAGGCGTTTTTAAAGGGGACAAGCTGGTGGCCAAGTTCAGGGGCACTTCCTGCAACGCCACTTCCGACGAGTTCGGCACGTTCTTCAAGAACGCGCTGCGCGAGAACGGCATAGACCCGAAAGACATAAAAGAGGTGGCGGTCTGCTCGGTGGTGCCGGACCTCAGCTACACGCTGCACCAGACCTCGGTGAAATATTTCGGCCTGGAGCCGTTCCTGCTGCAGGGCGGCATCAAGACCGGGCTGAACATAAAATACAAGAACCCGCTGGAGGTGGGCGCGGACCGCATAGCCACCTCCATAGCCGCTTCCTCAATGTTCCCGGAGCGCGACCTGATCATAGTGGACCTGGGCACGGCCACCACTTTCTGCGCGGTTTCAAAAAAGAAGGAATACCTGGGCGGCCTGATAATGCCCGGGTTGCGCATCTCCATGGAAGCGCTGGCCACCCGCACGGCCAAGCTGCCGCGCGTGGAAATAACCAAACCGCCGGAGCTGGTGGGCAAGACCACGGTGGACTCCATACAGTCGGGCCTGTATTATTCCAACCTGCTGGCCATTAAAGGCATAGCGGCTAAGATAAAGAGCGATTATTTTACGGAGGACGCGCTGGTAATAGGCACCGGCGGCTTCTCCAAGCTGTTCGAGGACGCCGGGCTGTTCGACCGCATCATCCCGGACCTGGTGCTGCTGGGCATGGCCGCGGCCGTGCAGTTGAACAAGGGCGCGGATAGGAGCAAAAAATGATACGCACGCTGATGAAATCCAAGATCCACCGGGTGGGTGTTACCCGCACGAACATAAATTATAACGGCTCCATAACCATCGACCGCACTTTGTGCGCAAAAGCGGATTTACTGGAGAACGAGAAGGTGGACATCTATAACGTGAACACCGGCGCGCGGTTCTCAACCTACGTGCTGTACGGCGACAAAGGCGTGATAGGCGTGAACGGCGCGGCCGCCCGGCTGGTGCAGCGGGGCGACCTGCTGATCATAGTTTCGTACGCGCAGTACGCGCCGGAGGAATGCGAGGGCCACGAGCCCACGGTGGTCTGCATGCAGAAAAGCCTGCGCGCCCTCACCGGCCACGCCGAAACCCTGCTCGCCGCCGCCTGACGCGGCGGACCGGCGGCGAACGTCGAAACGCCGGGCCTGCCTGCGGGGCAGTTCATTTCTTTTGAGCGAATATGTTCTTAAGACGCAGCAGCAAGATCTCTTTCCTGATCGGCTTTCGAATATAATCAAGAGCGCCAAGCGCCAGTGCCCGCGCTTCCAGGTCGTCGGTATCGCAGGCGGTAAGAAAGACCACGTCGACTTTTATGTTTTTCTGCTTGAGGATCTCAAGCAGGCGCAGCCCGTCCAGGTTCGGCATCTTTATGTCGGAAAGCACAAGGTCGAATTTCTCGGCGCTAAGGCGCACAATAGCCTCTATACCGTCTTTTACCGCCGTTACCTTATAGCCGGCTGACTCGATGATCTGTCCCACCAGGATCAGCAGGTCCGGATCGTCGTCAACGACCAGTATTTTTTGGGGGTTTACCGCCTTAAGAGGCTCCGGGGCAGGCTTTCGTTCCCCGCCAGGTTCGGGCTCCGGGAGGGGCTCGGAAGGGGGAGGCACAGGCCCGGCCGCAGGCGCGGCCGGCAGGTTGTTCTCATCCTCGGGCACGGTCAGGTCCTCGGCCAGGACCTTGTCGTAGGCCTCATGGAAGGAGGTGATCCCCTCGGTTACCTTGTTGAGCGCGGAGTCGGTTATAAGGGTCACTTTTTTGCGCCGCAGGGATTCACGGATGTCCTGAATTGAGTCCCCCACCCGTATCATCTCCGACACTTCAGGGGTCAGGACCAGTATTTCATAAACAGCTTCCCGGCCTTTATACCCCGTATTGTTGCAGGCGATGCAGCCCACGGGGTGCCCCGTCTGGCGCGGAGCGGGGAAGTTCAGCCTGGAAAAGACCTGAAGGATCGTTTCATCCGCGGGTTTCATCACCCGGCATTTAAGGCAAAGACGTTTGACAAGGCGCTGTGAGACAACAGCCAGCATCGTATAGGCGATCTGGCCCCGCGTCACGCCCAGGCGTTCCAGGCGGAAAACCGCCGTGGTGGCGTTGGAAGTATGTATGGTGCTTATGGTCAGGTGCCCTGTGCTTGCGAAATCCAGCGCTGTCTGGGCTGAAACTTTGTCGCGGATCTCTCCCACAAAAAGGATATCCGGGTCCTGGCGCACGGAGGACTTGAGCAGCGCTTCAAATGTCGCCCCGGCTTTTTCGTTCACCTGCTGCTGGTTCGCGTTGGGGATACGGAACTCTATCGGGTCTTCGACGGAGATAAGGCTGCGCCGCTGGGAATCCATGCCGGACAGGACGCTGTAAACGGTCGTGGTCTTGCCGGAACCGGTGGGGCCGGCTATAATTATCATGCTCTGGTTTTTCGCCGAAAGCTGCTTCATCATCCTGACCTGGGCTTTATCCATGCCGAGCTCGGCCAGGGTTTTTGGTTTGGCATAGGGTTCAATGAGGCGCACAACCATGCTCTCGCCGTAATTCGTGGCTGTCGTGGCCAGGCGCAGCGTGAATTTCCTTTCGCCCAGCGCGGCCACGAAAGCCCCGTCCTGCGGGCGGCGCCTTTCCGTTATGTCCAGGCCGCCGAGGACTTTTAGGCGCGTCAGCACCTTAACCGCGGTAACCTTATTGAGTTTGGTGAATTCCCTGAGGTCCCCGTCTATTCTGAAGCGCAGGATGGTAGAAAGTTCCTTGGGTTCAATATGTATGTCGCTGGCCCGCTCCCGGATGGCCGATTCTATCACTTTGCCGGTTATATACTTGACAGAACTTTCTTCGACCGGCGTGCCCAGCGCCCTTCTTTCGGCCGAATCGCTGACATCTTCGGCTTCCATGGAGAGGTCGCCCGTCTTTGCCCCCGCCGCCCCGCCGAAATCCTGCGCGAAGCTGTAGAGGTTGGCTATGGAAGCCGGGTCGGAAATAGCGAGCGAAAAAGGCTCCTGTATCATGCGCTTGAGAGAATCTACGAGCTCAAAATCAAAGGGATTGGGCATCACCACAAGCAAACCTTTCTCGTCTTCCTCTATGGCGACAAGATTGTTCCCCTGCGCGAACTTGGCCGGCAGCACGCCCAGTTTTATATTGTCCGGATTGATTATGGGGATGAACGGCAGGTTCAGGAACCCGGCTATGATTTTAGCCGACTCGGACGGGGAAAATTTAAGCTGCGCGAGCACTTTGTAAACATCGGTGTGGGACATCTGTTTTACCGCTTCCGGATCCAGTTCTCCGGGCCCTCCCGGGACAAGCAGCTCCTGCCGGAACGCCACAACTGACCCCGTGCTTCCGGCCCGCGGTTTAACCGCCGGGGGCGCCGCAGCGGACACCGTATCTCCGGCCCCGGGCTTAGCCGCCGGGGGCGCGGCCCATTTAAGTTTTTGGGCAAGGTGGTGTGTGATCACGGCGATAAGCTGGTCTTTCACAAAAGGTTTTGAAACGAAATCCACGGCGCCAAGCGAAAGCGCTTTCATCTTGTCGGCGTGCTCGTGGTTTACGGCGGTAAGGAAGATCACCGGTACTTCCAGGGTTTCAGGATGCTCGCGCAGCGCCACGCAGACGTGGTAGCCGCTCAGTTCCGGCATCATAACATCCAGCAGTATCAAATCGGGCTTTATCCTGGCGGCGTAAGCGACGGCCTCTTTCGGCTTTGAGATCGTAGCCACCTGGAACCCGGCCCTGGAAAGCGTAAAACTCAGGAGGTCCAGTATGTCCTTGTCGTCATCCACGCAAAGTATTTTGCTACTCATACACGACCTCGAGATTCTCAAGATAGTCCTTAAGTTCCGCCAGGCGCCCGGCAACCCCCGCGGCGTCGCCTGCCCGGGACAGCAGTTCAACCTGTTTTCCCAATTCGGAGAGCCGATCAAAGCCATAACCGCCGCCGGAGCCGGCAAGCGTATGCCCGGCTTTCCCCAAGGAGTCCAGATCGCCGGCCGAGCAGAAAGCGAAAAGCTTCGGGAGCTCGCTGCTCCTGGTCTCAAGATACCCTGGCACGATATCCTGCAGATCTTTGTCTACAGAAACCCTGTATTTCGCCATAATACCTCTCCCGGGCTGACTACGGTAATTTTCACGTTCAAAACCGGCGTACGAATTTAACGCCCGAAGGAAAACCCTCACCGGGTATTGCAGCCGTCAACCTTCCGCCCGGTTGGCGGCGAAATCCACAAGGTATGCGTAGAAAGCGTCTTTCCTTATGGGCTTGGTCAGGTAATCATCGCAACCGGCTTCGAAAGCCCTGCCCACGTCCTCGCGCATGGCCATGGCCGTAAGGGCCACCACACGGGTACGGGCGCGTTTTTCCGCGGCTTCCATCCCGCGCAGTTTAACCGTGGTTTCGAACCCGTCCATTTCCGGCATCTGAATGTCCATGAAGATTATATCGTAGGCGCCGGCTTCGAATTTTTTCAGCGCGTCAAAACCGTCTACGGCCAGTTCCAGCCTGACCTTCGACCCTTTAAGGAAAGAACTGATCAGGATCCTGTTGTCCTCCGAGTCGTCCACGACAAGCGCGGCCAGCGCGGGCAGGTCTTCCCTCTTATAACCCGCCGCGGCCCGCGGCGCGGCGGACAGAGCGGTTTTCCCCGCGGCCAGCATCCCGAGCGCGCCGTCAAGCACGGTCTGCTTTTTAACCGGTTTCATCAGCTGCGTATTCACCCCCATCGCCCAGAGATCTTCCTTTTTGAACTGCACGATGTCGGAGCAAACCAGCGCCAGGGCCGGCTTGGGGTTCACGGTCGTATCCGCCGTCAGGCGGCGGCAGAACTCGCGGCCGTCCATGCCCGGCATACTGGAATCCACAAAGACACCGTGGAAAGGCGCGCCTTTGCGCTGCTCACCGTAAATTTGAGCCAGTCCCGTCTCGCCGTCGGCAGCGCCTTCGCAGGAGGCACCCCAGTTTTGCAGCATCTCCCGTATTATGTTCCGGCTCACCAGGTTGTCGTCAACCACCAGGAACCGCCGCCCCTTCAGTTCTTTTATGTCCGCTTTCGGGAGGTAAACGTCCAGCCTGTCTTTCTGGATGCCAAGGCTGACCGTAAAGCAGAAAACCGTGCCGACTCCCACCTTGCTTCCCAGCCCGATCCCGCCGCCCATAAGCTCTATCAGCATCTTCGAGATCGGCAAGCCCAGCCCAGTTCCGCCGTATTTGCGCGCAGTGGAAGAATCAGCCTGCGTGAATTTCTCAAGAACAGCGTCAAGCTTGTCGGCCGGGATACCGATGCCGGTATCCCGCAAAGAGAACAGCAGCAGCAGCGAGTCGCCGTCCGTTTGCTGTATTTTTACGTTCAGGGAGATCCAGCCTTTTTCCACGAACTTCACGGCGTTGCCTATAAGGTTCATCAGCACCTGCCGGAGCCGGTTGGCGTCGCCTTCCACGAATACCGGCACATCGGCCTCGATCTTGCAGTTTATCTCCACGTCCTTCTTGAACGCGGACGTCGACATCATCTCCACGACCCTGGACAGAAGTTCCTCCAGATTGAAGGGGGCTGTTTCGATCTCGACCTTGCCGGCCTCGATCTTTGAGATATCCAGAATGTCGTTTATCAGGGAAAGGAGCGTGTCGCTGGCATTACGCATGATCGAAAGGTACTGGGCCTGCTCATTGTTCAGCGCCGCCTCGCCAACAAGTTCCGACATGCCGATTATCGCGTTAAGGGGGGTGCGTATCTCGTGGCTCATCGCGGCCAGGAAATCGCTCTTGGCCTGGTTGGCCTGCTCCGCTTCCTGTTTAGCTTCCACAACCTCGGCCATAAGCTGCTTTTCAAGGGTTACGTCTTTGTTCAGGGCTATGAAATGGGTAACGTCGCCTTCGCTGTTGCTTACCGGCGAGATATAGGCCCTTACCCAAAGCAGCTCTTTGGACTTTGTCCTGTTGAGGAGCTCCCCGGTCCAGGGGCGGCCGCCGAGCAGCTCTTTCCATAAACTGTGATAAAAAGGCCGCGACATCTCTCCGGATTTAAGGATCCTGGGAGTCTTACCTATCGCCTCGGCCGGAGAATAGCCGTACAGGGCGGAAAAAGCCGGATTAATATACTCGATCGTGCCGAGGGTGTCCGTGAGCATTACGCCCAGCGGGGACTGTGCCAGCCCGTTTTTCAGCACCAGCATCTCATCGCGCGACCTGACGACGGCCTTATTAAGGCGCCGCAGGTAATACGCCACCCAGAACAGCAGAAGAAGTATGAAAGCAGGTATGGCGGAGCCGGAGAGGACTAGTCTTATAACTTTTTCTTTCTCGGTCTTTGGGCGCAGGTTATTTGCCTCCGGCTCGGCGCTGGCAAGAGCGAAGAGTTTTTTCCTCAACCCGGATGCCATATCATAGAAGCGGGCGAACTCCGCCTGCGCCTCTTCTTTAGCCGGGAACGACGGGGAAGAGGCCGCGCAGAGGCGGATATTGTTAGCGAGGAAGGCGCGCAGCGGGTCAATGTCGGGACCGGCAGCTCCGGCGGGGAAAACGCCGGCAGCATCGGCGGCGGACGCCGCCTTATCCGCGGCCTGCAGGTCTTCGCAGCAGACAGCCCTGTTAGCGGCAGAAGGCTCCAGCGAGCATCTCCGGCTGGACTCTTCAGCCCGGCGCACGCTGTTGTCTAATTCAAGCAGCCTGGCAAGTTTTACGCGCTCCGTGACGGACTGGCCGCCGGTCAACTGCAGCTCGACCGCCGTAAACACGGACCGCCCCGCCATGATCACATAGATTATTATTATTAAAGATACGAGCCATTGTGCAGAGCGCAAAAGTTTTCCGATTTCCATATACTTTTGTCTTTCAGTTTAAAATAGCGCCCTACAGCACCGGCCGCATATTGTTCTGTCGACCGGAAGTTTATTATACAAAAACCCGCCCTCCGCCAAAACAAAACCGCCGGGCTTTCCCGGCGGTTCCAGTTGCCCGGCGCGCCGGTCTATTTCGCCAGCTCCACGGCGTAGGCCAGGCCCAGCCGGGCGAACTTCAGCGAGTGCTCGGCCCTGCCGCCGGTCTGCGCCAGGGTGTCGACGGCCTTGTGGATGTAAGGGTTGCACTGCTCGTAGGTGGACTCGAAAGGCGTGGAGGCCGGGTAGCCTTTCTTGCTCCAGGAGGCGTGGTCCGAGCAGCCGTAGCCGCACTTGAAGCTGCCCCAGGTGTAGCCGAGGTAAGTATCGATGAGTTTCCCCAGGAAAGCGTTCTGGTCCGCGCTGGTATTGTCGGAGACGAAGTAGATGTCCTTCTCCGAGCCCTTGTAATTTGTCATGTCGAGGTTGAGCATCCCCTCCACCTTCACGCCTTCCTTCTGGAAGGCCACTGACACGTCGCCTGAGCCGCGCAGCCCGGCCTCTTCTGCGGCGAAAGCCATGAACTTGATGGTTTTGGCGGGCCTGTAGCCGCCCGCTATCAGGACCTTTATTATCTCGTTAGTGACGGCCACGCCCGAGGCGTTGTCGTCGGCGCCCGGGGCCGGGTTATCCCCGGAGCCCGCTATGGAGTCCAGGTGGCCGCCTATCACTATCACTTTCTCCGGCTCGGCGGCGCCGCGCATGGTAAGTATCACCGATTCCTGCTGGAAAGCGGCGTGCTTGAAGGCCGCCACTGAAATGTCGGGCCGGCCCTCGGCGTATCTGCCCCAGAGCTGCTGCAGCCACTTGGAGGCGTCCACGCCGGTGGCGCCGCGGTAGTACCGGTTCTTATAGGAAGAAAGCGAAGTAATGACGGAAACTATGGATCCTTCTTTCACCAGAGGCAGCAGTTCCTGGACGCGGGCGCCCTGGTCCAGGGAATAGGCCCGCGCCTGCGGCTCCGGCGGCGCCTTCAGGTCCTCCAGCGCGGCCTCCAGCGTGTCGTAGGCGAAGAAACCCGGCGCGCGGCGCATGGCACGGTGCATCCCGTCGGCCAGCCGGCCCAGTTCGGAAGGAGCGAACTTGTATATGGCTACGCGCTGGTTCTGCGCCAGCGGCGCGCTTTTAAAAAGGGCCTCGTCCAGGGCCGCCACGTCGCCCTTTTCCACGCTTACCCACACCGGCTGTTCCAGGTCCGAACGCCCCGGCACGGCCGGCACAAGCCCGCCGGCGGAGGAGGCCGCTTCTATGGCCGCCTGTATGGCCAGCTTTACATTCACGCCTCCGTCGAAGCCGGGGTTATAACCGGCGAAAGCCGGCATGGCAACTCCGGACACGACCAGGGAAACCAGCAAGCCGTTAATAATACGCATAAATTCTCCGTAACTGCGGCGCGTTAATTTTTTGCTTTCCAAAACGGCCGTTCTAAGGCTATAATAGCTTAAAAGATTGACTTTTGTCATTCACCGATATCAACCATTAAGGAAGGAACCGATGAAACGAAACCTGCTGCTGTCCGCCTTCTCCGCCCTGCTGCTGGGCGCTGCCGTTCTCCCCGCCGCCGCCTCGGACTGCCCGGGCTTCCTGCCCCCCAACAACCTTAAGATCCCGGTAGACTCCATCTACGCCAAGGGCATCCTGGAGGCGCAGTTCAACGAAGTTATCACTACCGTGGAGCGGATCTACAAACCGGTAGTAGCAGCGCAGGGCAAGGTATTGCAGATCAACCGCCTCTGGACCGACGCCACCGTTAACGCCAACGCCTCACAGAGCGGCAATAAATATATCGTCAACATGTACGGCGGCCTGGCCCGCCACGAGACCATCACCATGGACGGCTTCGCGCTGGTGCTCTGCCACGAGTTGGGCCATCACATCGGCGGCGCGCCCAGGGGCGGCTGGGCCTCCATCGAGGGCCAGTCCGATTATTACGCCAATCTCAAATGCCTCAGACAGGTCTTCGCCGATCCCGCAACTGTCGCCTTCACCCACAAGTCGGAAAGCGACGATGTTGCGCAGAAGTCCTGCGAAAAATACTTCCCCGCGCCCGAGGACCGGGCCATCTGCGTCAGGGCCGCCATGGCCGGCAAATCCGTGTCCTACCTGTTCCAGGTCCTGCACAACGACACCGTGGCCCCCAGCTTCGCCACGCCCGACCCCAAAGTGGTGACCACCATGTTCACCTCTCATCCCGCCACCCAGTGCCGCATGGACACTTACCTGGCGGGCTCGCTGTGCACCCAGCCCGTCTCGGCCCCGCTGAGCAACACCAACGTGGCCGCGGGCACCTGCACCCGCTCAGCCGGCTTCCTGAGCGGCTTCCGCCCGCTGTGCTGGTACAAACCGGCCAACCCCGCCGAACTGCTGCCGCCGGCCGCCCGGAGCTTCGGCGAGGACGAACTGCTGACCCCGGCTTTCTCCGCGCTGGATGGCAATATCCCCTGGACCGGATACTCTCCCGCGCGCTGAGATAAAGCGGCCGCACAGAACAGAACCGCCGGGGAAACCCGGCGGTTCTGTTTTACAGGGGACGTATTTGACTTTTTGACTATTTATCAACAGCGCGCGCCGCTGCGGCTGAACATGGGCGGGAATCTTGTTGTATAATAAAATCGATGTTGCGGGTCAGACGAAAAGGCCGGGGGGAGAATGAAACCTTTCAAAATACTTGCGGTGGACGACGAGACCAATATTCTTGAGTATTACTCTGCGCTGCTCACTAAAGCAGGCTATAAAGTGGAGACCGCGGCAGAAGCTACGGCGGCCATCATCCTGTTCAAGGAAGCCCCGGCTGACCTTCTTCTCCTGGACGTAGCGTTGCCGTCAGGCGGCGGGAGACAGGTGTTGGATATTGTCAGCGGCCTTATTAAGGAAAAGATCCCGGTAGTGTTCGTAACGGGCCTGCCCGAAAAAATAACCCCCTGGGTTTCAGGGATGCCCAATGTCCGCGTATTGAAGAAACCGGTGGACAGCAACGAGCTGCTCTCCGTTATAGCGGGGTTCCTGCCGGAAACCGGACATTAGTCCGCCTTTGGCGGCGCGGCTTTTCCGGGCTTAATACGACTTGGCCATCAGCACCCTCTGCTTCGAGGGTTGGCCGGTAAGGATGCAAACGCCTTCGCCCTTCGCTTCAGGAGGGATCTGGTCCTCGAACGGGACGCAGCGGATGCTGGTCTCGAAGCGCTTGGTCATTTCCTCTTCCTGCTCCGAGGTGCCGGCCCAGTGCACCCAGGCGAAGCCGCCGCCCTCGCCCTTGAAGAACTTCTCGAACTCCTCCAGCTTGTCTATCACGCGCGTGCGCGCCGCCCGGTTGGCGCGGGCGCGCTCCAGCAGCTCTTTCTGCATGGCCTCCAGCGTGGGGCGGATGGAGGCTATGGCCTCGGCCCGCGGCAGGAAGGCTTTGCGGCGGCGGCGCTGGGCGTCGGGGGTTTCCCCCGCTATCTCCGGCACGAACCTGCGGGCGATGCACAGCGAGCCTTTTTCCAGGTCCTTGGGGCCCACCTCAACGCGCAGCGGCACGCCTTTGCCCTCCCATTCGTAATACTTGGCGCCGGGCATGATGCCGTCGCGCGCATCCACGCGCACGGCCACGCCCAGGGTTTTGAGCTCGGCGGCCACTTTGCCGGCTTCGGCCACGGTCCTGGCCTGCTCGTCGTCGTTCTTGAAGATGGGCACTATCACCACCTGTATCGGGGCGAGCTTCGGCGGCAGCACCAGCCCGGCGTCGTCGGAATGCGTCATGATGAGGGCGCCGATCAGCCGGGTGCTCACGCCCCAGCTGGTGGCGTAGACGTATTCCAGCTGGCCTTCTTTGTTCTGGAACTGCACGTCCGCGCCTTTGGCGAAGTTCTGCCCCAGGTAATGGCTGGTCCCCATCTGCAGGGCCTTGCCGTCCTGCATCATGCCCTCGATGGACAGCGTTTCCAGCGCGCCGGCGAACCGTTCGCCTTCCGTCTTGCGGCCCTTGATAACGGGGACCGCCATCACGTTCTCGGTGAAGTCGGAGTAAACGTCCAGCATGCGCCAGGTCTCTTCAAGCGCCTCTTTCTCCGTAGCGTGCGCCGTGTGGCCTTCCTGCCACAGGAACTCGGCGGTGCGCAGGAACAGCCGGGTGCGCATCTCCCAGCGCACGACGTTGGCCCACTGGTTTATCAGCAGGGGGAGGTCGCGGTAGCTCTGTATCCAGTTCTTGTACTGCGCCCAGATGATGGTCTCGCTGGTGGGCCGCACTACGAGCGGCTCTTCAAGCTTCGACTCCGGGTCCACCACTATCTCGCCGTCCACGGATTTCAGCCGGTGATGCGTCACCACGGCGCATTCCTTGGCGAAGCCGGACGCGTGTTTCTCCTCGCGCGAGAAGAAAGAAAGCGGGATAAAAAGAGGGAAGTAGGCGTTCTCGTGCCCGGTGGCCTTGAACCTGTCGTCGAGTTCGCGCTGCATCTTTTCCCAGATGGCGTAGCCGTGCGGGCGGATCACCATGCAGCCGCGCACCGAGGAATGCTCGGCCAGGCAGGCCTTCTTTATGACGTCCAGGTACCACTGCGCGTAGTCCTGCGCGCGGGTAGTAACGGCCGCAGCTTCCGTCTTCTGGGTTTCACCGGGTTTGTTCATATTAACTCCTGTAGCTTAAAGGTCCGCGCGGCTCAGGCGCCCAGCAGGCCGGCCTTGAGGGCCTTGTCCGCGGGGCTCGCGCCCAGCCATACCTTGAACAGCGTGTCCGAAAAATCCTTTCCCTCTATCTTACCGGTGGTTTTCCCGCCAGCCAGTACCTCCAGACCGGAGCCGGGCCGGTAGATAAAAACCAGCCTGTCCCCTTTTTTTACGTCGGGGATCATTTTGGAGAACTTTTCTATGCGGGCCTTGAGGGCGGGCAGGGCGGGGCCGGCGTTCTTGTCGAACCCGCCGGTGATGGCTTCGGCCACCGTGGCGCCGTCCACGCTGCGCAGGAACACCAGCTCCATGCGCTTGACCTGTTCGGACGCGGCTATTTCCATGCCGTCGGCCGATCTTTTCTCCAGGTACAGGCCGGCCACGTATACTTTAAAGACCACTTTCGTGCGCAGGCCCATGCCGTTAAGGGAGAGCGAGGCGCCTTCGAAGGCCAGGTTCTCGGGCATATCCACGCCTTTGAGCGACCGGTTGCCTCCGCCGGCGAACAGGCCCGGCGCCAGCGCGAGCAGCAGCAGCAGCGATATTTTTTTCATTTTTTCCTCCCGGTGCGTCTTAAATTACTTTTTAGCGAAAAGTTTCGCGGCTTTTTCGTTGGAGGTCACTATGCCGGTTATCATGGCCGAGCTGAAGCCGTGATGCTCCATCTCGTTAAGCCCCTCTATGGTGCAGCCGCGCGGGGTGGTGACCTTGTCGATCTCGCTTTCGGGGTGGCCCTGGCGGCCCAGCAGCAGCGAGGCCGCGCCGCGCGCGGTCTGCGCCGCCATCAGCAGCGCCTCTTCCGAATGAAAGCCTATCTGCGTGCCCCCCTGCGAGGCGGCGCGTATGGCGCGCAGGAAAAAAGCTATGCCGCAGCCGGCCAGCGCGGTGGCCGAAAGCATCAGCTCCTCGCTGATGACGACGGTCTTGCCCAGCGCGTCGAAGATCTCCTTCGCCCGGGCCAGCGCGTCGCGGTTGCCCGGCGCGGCGCACAGGCAGGTCATGGCTTCGCGGATGGCTATGGCGGTGTTGGACATGGCCCTGACCAGGCTGACTTTCTTCTTCATCCAGCCGGCTATCTGCGCCGTGGTCACGCCGGAGACTATGGAGATAACTATATGCCGCCGCGCGTCCAGCGCGGGGCGGAGCCCGCGCACCGCGGCTTCGGCCTCCAGCGGGCCCACCGCCAGGATCACTATATCGGCCGCTTTTACGGCCGCGCGGTTATCGTGGCTGACGCTGAATTTCTCGGCGCGCAGCGCCTCCAGCAGTTCGGCGCGGCGGCGGGTGAGAATGATGTCCTGCGGCGCGCAGCGCCCCGAAGCGGCCAGGCCGCGCGCGATGGCCGCGCCGATATTCCCGGCGCCTATAATGGCTATTTTTCCGGCGCTCCGCCGGTTCGTACCGTTCTTTTTCATATTTTCCTCAGCCTGCCAGGAACTTCTTCAGGCCGGTCATTATCATCTGCACCGAAATGGTGACCAGGATCATCCCCATCAGTTTTTCCATGGCCAGCAGGCCGCGCGCCCCCATGAAGCGGGAGATCCGGTCGGACAGCCCGGCCAGGACGGCCACGTTGATCAGCCAGGAAACTATCACCACCGCCAGCGTTCCGGCCCAGCCGCCGCCGTCCTTCATGGAAAAAATAAGGATGGTGGTCAGCGTGGAGGGCCCCGCCACCAGCGGGATGGCCAGCGGCACGATGAACGGCTCGCCGCCGGGGCCCTCGGCGAAAGAGGAATGCGGGTTGGGGAAGATCATCTGTATGGCTATCAGGAACAGCACTATGCCGCCGCCTACGCTCAGCGAGACGATATCCAGCGCCAGGAACGTCATCAGGGATTTGCCGAAGAACAGGAAGAACACCATTATACCCAGCGCTATAAAAAGCTCCCTGGTCACCACGGCGCGCCTGCGGGCCTCCGGCACGCCTTTCAAGGCCGTCACGAAAGGCGGCATGTTTCCCAGCGGGTCCATGACCAGCGTCAGCGTAAAAACGGATGAAACGAACAGTGTCAGGTCCATAAATATAAATTATATTATAGCATTGCTCCCCCTGAGTTGAATTTGCGGTTGCGCCGCGGCGGCCGGCCGAAGTTTACCCTTAAGGATTTGATAAAATTCAGTTCAGCCGCAGATAAGGAACGGCCCATAAGCATGGAATTTTTAAAAGACCTGATAGGTTTTATAAAAGCGCGCAGGAAGTGGTGGCTGCTGCCCGTTCTTTTTGTTCTGCTAATAACCGGCCTGATAATAGTTTTTGCGGGCGGCTCGCCTTTCTTTCCGCTTATCTATCCCGTCTTCTGAACGCCTGCGGCCCGCGCCGGCGTTCAACGCCCGCCCGGGCCTGACGTTCCCGCCGCAAAAGACGGCGGCCAGGGAGAACGCTCTCCGCCGGCCGCCTTCTTTTACATGGTGCCGCTTACTTCTTCTCTTCCGGCAGGAGGGGCGGCGCGCCTTCCATCTCGTCGTCCACCACGGGCTCCACGGAGGCTATCTTGTCGCCTTCCTCCATGCGCACCAGGCGCACGCCCTGGGTGTTGCGGCTGATCACGCGCAGCGTCTTGCACGGCATGCGTATGATCTTGCCCTTCTCGGTCATCACCATCAGGTGGTCCTTGTTCTCCACCAGGTAGATGCCCACCACGGCGCCGTTGCGCTCGGTGGCCTTGATGGTGATCACGCCCGAACCGCCGCGGTTCTGGTGGCGGTATTCGTCCAGGTCGGTGCGCTTGCCGAAGCCGAGCTCGCAGACCGTCAGCAGCGTTTTCTTGGTCTTGGCCTCGGCCACTTCCATGCCAATGACCGTGTCGGTCTTGTCCAGGCGGATGCCGCGCACGCCCATGGCGTTGCGGCCCATGGAGCGCACGTCGGACTCGCTGAAGCGGATGGACATGCCTTCTTTGGTGCCGATGATTATCTCATAGCTCCCGTCGGTATGGCCCACGCTGGTCAGGATGTCGCCGTCCTCCAGGCCGATGGCGTTGATGCCGGAGCGCCGGATATTGGCGAAGTCCGAGATGGGGGTCTTTTTGATGTTGCCCTTGCGGGTGCACATCACTATGAAGGCCTCCTTGCCCTTGGCTTCGGCGAAAGACTCGATGGCCAGCACGGAGGTCACCGTCTCGTCCTTGATCTGCAGCAGGTTCACGATAGCCTTGCCGCGCGAGGTGCGGTTGCCTTCGGGGATCTCGTAGCCCTTCAGCGCGTACACCTTGCCGCGCGTGGTGAACATAAGTATGGTGGCGTGGCTCGAGGTGATGAAGAGCTTCTCGATGAAGTCCTCTTCTTTCACGTCGGAGCCGATGATGCCCTTGCCGCCGCGGCCCTGCACCTTGTAGGTGTCGGCCGGGATGCGCTTGATGTAGCCCCCGTGGGACATCGTGATGATGACGTCTTCCTCGGGGATAAGGTCCTCGATGTCGAGCTCGGCCGCTTCGCCGGTTATCTCGGTCTGGCGCTTGTCGCCGTACTTGGCCTTCATCTCTTTGAGCTCGTCGATGATGATCTGCAGCACGCGCTTGGGGTCGGCCAGGATGGCGCGCAGCTCGCCGATAAGCTTCATCAGGGCTTTGTGCTCTTCCTCTATGGCGCCCACTTCCAGGCGGGTAAGCTGGTGCAGGCGCATGTCGAGGATGGCCTGGGCCTGGATGTCGCTCAGCGCGAACTTGGTCATCAGCTTGATCTTGGCTTCCAGCGAGTCCTTGGATTTCTTTATGATCTCCACGACCGCGTCGATGTTCTGCAGGGCTATCAGGTAGCCTTCCAGGATGTGGGCGCGGGCCAGGGCTTTCTTAAGGTCGTACTTGGTGCGGTTCACCACCATCAGGCGGCGGTGGCGCACGTACTGCAGCATCACTTCCTTGATGGGCAGCACGCGGGGCCGGCCGTCCACGATGGCGAGCATTATGACGCCGAAGGAGGCTTCCATCTGCGTATGCTTGTAGAGCTGGTTCAGCACCACCTGGGCGTTGCCATCGCGCTTAATTTCGATAACTATGCGCATGCCGCGGCGGTCCGACTCGTCGCGGAGGTCGGAGATGTCGGAGATCTTCTTTTCCTTGACGAGGTTAGCTATGGTCTCGATCAGGGTGGCCTTGTTCACCTGGTAGGGGATCTCGGTCACCACGATGCACTCGCGGTTGCCCTTCATCTCCTCTATCTCGGCGCGGGCCTGCGTGCTGATGGAGCCGCGGCCGGTCTCGAAGTAATCCTTGATGCCCTTGCGGCCGCGGATGATGCCGCCCGTCGGGAAGTCGGGACCCTTGATGATCTTCATCAGCTCTTTGGTCTCGATGTTCGGGTTCTCCATCACCGCAATGGTCGCGTCGCACACCTCGGAGAGGTTATGCGTGGGGATATTGGTGGCCATGCCCACGGCGATGCCGGAGGAGCCGTTGATCAGCAGGTTGGGAAGCTTTGCCGGCAGCACCGACGGCTCGGTCATGGAGCCGTCGTAGTTGGGCACGAACTTTACGGTCTCTTTCTCGATGTCCGCCAGCAGCTCGCCGGCAATGCCGGACAGGCGGGCCTCGGTGTAACGCATGGCGGCCGCGGGGTCGCCGTCCACCGAGCCGAAGTTGCCCTGCCCGTCCACCAGCATGTAGCGCAGGGAAAACGGCTGGGCCATGCGGACGAGGGTATCGTAGATGGAGGCGTCGCCGTGCGGGTGGTACTTGCCCATCACGTCGCCGACGATGCGGGCGGATTTCTTGAAGGGCTTGTTGTGCTGCAGGCCCATGTCGTCCATGGTGTAAAGCACGCGGCGGTGCACGGGTTTCAGGCCGTCGCGCACGTCGGGCAGGGCCCGGCCCACTATCACGCTCATCGAATAGTCTATGTAGGAGGAGCGCATCTCCTCGCTGATGTCGCGGTCAACGATGTTGATGAACATGTTGTCCGTAAGCTTCGCGATATCTTTATGGTCTGCCATTTTAGGTTGCTCCGTTGCTTAAATATCCAGGTTGCGGGCGGCCAGGGCGTTCTGCTCGATGAACACGCGGCGCGGCTCCACCTTGTCACCCATCAGGGTGGTAAACATCTTCTCCGCCTCGGCGGGGTCCTCCAGGGTGACCTTGAGCAGCTTGCGCTTGAGGGGGTCCATGGTGGTCTCCCACAGCTGCGAGGGGTTCATTTCGCCCAGACCTTTATAGCGCTGGATGTGCGCGCCGGCGGCGCCGGCCTTCATAACGTTCTCCATCAGGGTCTTAAGGTCCTTGGCGGAAACGATGTTCTTCTCGGTTATCAGGTCGAACTGGGCGGGCGCTTTTTCGTCCTCTATCTGGAACTCGTTGAGGCTGTGGCCCAGGGCCTTGAGCTTGGCCGAGATATTGTTCAGGCGCGTGAACTCGCCCAGCGTCTGGAAGTCGGGGCCGAGGTCGTCCTCGTCTATTTCCGGCGCGGGCGCGCCCTCCGCCGCCGCGGGATCCTTGGGCATCGCGTCCTTCTTCTTCTGCACGTACTCCGTCTGGAAAGCGTCCCACTCGTCCTCGGTGAAGAAATAGCGGTAGGTCTCGGGGCCGGTCTCTATGCGGTACAGCGGCACCTGGCCGTCGGACTGGAATTTGAGATAATCCTTCAGCGTCAGGTTCTTGGTCTCGAGCTTGCGGCTGGTATTGTCCGCCGCTATGATCAGCTCTGTCAGATCGCTGATCTCCTTGGCCTCGAGCTTTCTGCCCTTGGCCTTCACGGAAATGCCGGAAAGGGCCTCTTTAAGCTGCCACTTCTGCAGTTTTTCCTCATTGTCGAAATACGATTCGAACTTGCCCTTCTTAACCTTGTACAGCGGCGGCTGGGCGATATACACATGCCCCTGCTCCAGCAGCGGGCGCATCTGCCGGTAGAAGAAGGTGAGCATCAGCGTGCGGATATGCTGGCCATCCACGTCGGCATCGGCCATGATGACTATCTTGTGGTAGCGCAGCTTGTCGATGTTGAAGCCGTCCTCGCCCTCGCCAATGCCGGTGCCTATCGCGGAGATCATATTCCGGATCATCTCGCTGGAGATGATCTTTACCAGCTGCGCTTTTTCCACGTTCAGGATCTTGCCGCGCAGCGGCAGGATGGCCTGGAACACGCGGTCCCGGCCCTGCTTGGCCGAGCCGCCGGCCGAGTCGCCTTCTACTATGAATATTTCCGATTTTTTGGGATCTTTTTCCTGGCAGTCGGCAAGCTTGCCCGGCAGGCCGGAATCGGTGAGCGAGCCTTTGCGGCGCGCCAGGTCCTTGGCGCGGCGGGCGGCCTCGCGGGCCTCGGCGGCGCCCAGGCCTTTCTGGCAGATGGCCTTGGCTATCGACGGGTGTTCCTCGAAGAACACGCTGAGCGCTTCGCCGGCGAGGGTCTTGACGATGCCTTCCACCTCGCCGTTGCCCAGCTTGGTCTTGGTCTGGCCTTCGAACTGCGGATGCGGGATCTTCACGGACACCACGACGGTGAGGCCTTCGCGCACGTCGTCGCCGGTAACGTTGAATTCCTTGTCCTTGAGCAGATCGTATTTCTTTATGTAATCGTTTATTACGCGGGTCAAAGAAGAGCGGAAGCCGGACACGTGCGTTCCTCCCTCTATGGTCTTGATGTTGTTGACGAAGGAGAACATGGTCTCGGAATAGTCGGTGTTATACTGGATGGCCAGGTCCAGCATGGTATCGCCTTCGTTCTTTGACACGAAAATGGGCTCTTCGTTGATGACCTGCTTGTTGGTATTGAGGAACTTCACGAACTGTTTTATGCCGCCTTCGAAGAAGAAGGCGTGCTTCTTGCCCTCTTCGCGCTCGTCGATGATATTGATGCGGCAGCCGGGGTTGAGGAAAGCCAGCTCGCGCAGGCGGTTGGAAACGGTGTCGAAGGAAAGCATGCCTTCCCCGAAGATCTCGGTGTCGGCCTTGAAAGTTACCACGGTGCCGTGGTGGTCTGTTGTCCCGACGGCTTTAACGTCGGCCTGCGGCTTGCCGCGCCGGTACTCCTGCCGCCAGATCTTGCCGTCGCGGTGCACCAGCACTTCCATCCACTCGGACAGCGCGTTCACTACGGACACGCCCACGCCGTGCAGGCCGCCGGAAACCTTGTAGCCGCCGCCGTCGAACTTGCCGCCGGCGTGCAGCACGGTCAGCACTACTTCCAGGGCGGATTTACCCTTAAGCTTGGGGTCCTTCACTTCCTTCATCGGGTCCACGGGGATGCCGCGGCCGTTGTCGGTGACGGAACAGATATTGTCGTCCTTGAG